>CADBYI010000008.1 GCA_902798825.1 uncultured Eubacteriales bacterium
TGCTTTCTTGAGACGTCTTGAGAATCCTTAAGACTCCCATACCTATTGTCTCACACGAAACACCTCACGGCTATACGTCAATAGATTTGACGCTTACGTGAAATGAACATGGATACCAAATGAGATGTGGTAAATTGTGGTAAACCTCGGGATTTGGGTTGATTTTTAGAGCATTATCAGGATTTGCAAAGAAAAATCGGGGTTGCCTCAGATAATGAATAATGGATTAAAATGTGGTAAAGCATTCATTTATGTGGTAAGGAATAAAGTAAAAGAAAACCCCCGAAAACGTTTGTTTTCAGGGGTTTTCTTGGCGTGCCTGACACGGTTCGAACGTGCGACCTACAGAGTCGGAGTCTGTCACTCTATCCAGCTGAGCTACAGGCACATACGCGCAAAATCTTCAATTTTCAAGGACAATAGACCTACAGTGTCGGAGTCTAACGCTCTATCCAGCTGAGCTACAGGCACAAACGCGACATGATTATTATAGCCGCGAAGGGGGCGTTTGTCAATGGGAAAAAGGGGTAAGATCGAAGGTGGCCCCAGGGGCGGACAGGGTGCCGTCCCCATGCAGAAGCAGGACATAGGTGCCGGCCACCGAGAATCCCACCACGTCGGTTTCCCGCTCCAGCGCGGCCAGCAGGGCCTCGTCCGTGGGGAGCAGCGGTGCCGCCAGAAGCGTGCCGTCCTGCTTTAGGCCCACCAACAGGGTGACGCTGCTTTGAAGGGACAGGACCTCCGTCCAGTCGGATACGTCCCGGCTGGCGGAGAGGAGCGTGCCGTCTTTTTTGAGCCCCACGGGGGCATAGCCGGCGGCGGCCACACCGTCCAGATCGGACCAGATTTGGGCCTGGTCCGGTCGGCTGCTGAGCAGGGTGCCGTTTCTCCGCAGGGCGAACAGGGTCCCGTCCCCAACGGCGACGCCGGAAAGGCCCGTCCAGCCGGCCGCAGCGGAGAGGTCCATGAACCCGCAGTGCAGGAGGCTCCCGTCGGCGGTCAGGCCGAAGCTGTCCCAGGGGCCGCAGAAGACGCTGACCACGCCGGTCCACTGGGACACGTCGCACTGGCCGCAGCTGTTGTCCCCTGCCGCCAGTACCCGACCGTCCCGGGTCAGACCCAGGCTGTGGGCGAATCCGGCGGCCACGGCCACCATATCGCGCCAGCCCGCCGTGTCGCATTGGCCCTGGTCGTTGGCGCCGGCGGCGCGGACCGTCCCCTCCTCAGTGAGGAACAGGGCGTGGCCCCGGCCTGCGGCCAGGCGGTGGTTTTGCAGCGTTTCGCGGGCCTTTTGAAGCTGCTCCTGCTGAGAGAGGGTCTCCGGGGTGTACCCCTGGGCCTGCTGGACTGCCAGTGATTCGTCGTTCTCCCCCGTCAGTTCCTGGGCCAGGGCCTGGGCCCGCTGGGGGGCGTCCTGAAAGTTGCCCAGGGCGAGAAAGCTCTGGAAGGCGGCCTCCCGATCTCCGGCGGCCAGCAGCGCCTCCGCCAGGGCGTAGCGGCAGCGGTCCGCCCGATTCAGGGCATCCTCATACCCGGCCACGGCCAAAAAGGCATCCCGGGCGGCGGCATAGTCCCCGGCGACCTCCAATGCCTCCGCCTGCTTATAGTCGCAGGCCATGATCTGTCGGGGCGCCTCCCGATAGGCGCCAAGCTCCGCAAAGAGCTGCCGGGCGGCGGCATAGTCCCCGGCTTCGAACAGGGACGTGGCCCTGTCGTAGGTCAGCTTGTCCAGCACGCCGGATGCGCCCGCGGCCTCGGCTTCCCTGGCCCAGGCTTCGGCCTCGGCCCAATCCTCCTGCCAGCCGGCGGCCAGGGCCCGCTGGGTGTAGATGTCCGATCGATGCTGTATCCACCAGTGCAGGCCGAGGAGACCCCCCAGCACCAGGACGGTGGTGAGGAGCATGCCGAAGAGGGGAAGGCGTTCTCGCTTTACGTTTCGTTCCATAGGCCGCCTCTACAGATACCGCAGCAGGTTTTCCATGAGCCCCACGGTGTTCACACCGGAGGCCGTGGACAGGATGAAGTATACGTCGTCCACGCCGTTGTCCGCCATATACTGGGAGATGGACCAGCGGGCGTGAGCGCCGTCGTAATAGTCCTTGCGCACGTCCGTCACGTGGATGGTCTCATAGTAGGAGGCCAGGAACGGGACGAAGCAGTTGGCGAAGGAGTCGCCGATGACCAGGCAGCTGCGGCCGCTGTCCACGCCCGTTTCGAACCGGCGCCATGGGCCCAGTGTGCCGCCCAAAAAGGCCATATAGCTGTTGTAGTTGGTGAAGATCAGCGGTGCCTCCACCTCCGACCCGTCCCAGTAAATGCGGTATCCCTTCACCGGCGTGTCGGGCACCAGCACCTCCAGGGTGTCCGGCTTGTGGATCCGCTTATACTTTGCGTTGCCGTTGCTGGCGCTGCCGTAAAAGTCCCGATAGACGGTGAAGTCGTAGCTGTCGTAGGGCCTGGGGTCGACGCCCATGGTCCGCAAAATGGCGTTCAGGGTGTAACAGGCGGCGCGGGGGGTCCAGTGGTGGTCCGTGGTGAAGTACATGATTTCCCCGTCCAACAGGGGCTGTTCCAGGGCCTTTTGGACGCTGACCATGTACACGCCGTCGTCGCTGTATTCGTTGATGGTGTCCTCCAGATCGCCGCCCCAGCTGATGCAGGAGCCGTCCATCAGGTTGCTGGCCACCCCATGGAAGGGGGGCTGGGCCAGGAACACGTGGCCGTCGGCGGGCAGGCAGGCCCGATAGGCGTTCAGGACACGGATGGCGTGAAGGACGTTTTCCCGGGGGAAGATGTAGACCGGCTGGATCTGCCCGTTCTTCTTGGTGAGGGTGAAGGTGCAGTTGCCCACGGCGGACAAGTCCTTTTCCGTGGGGACAGGCCGGGTCGTGGGGGCGGCGGTGGGCTCAGGATCAGGCGCCGCCGTCTCCTCCGGGGTCACGGTCGTGGTGGTCTCCTCGGGGACGGGGGTGTCCGCGGGCACCGGGGTGTCCGTGGGCGCCGCCGTAGGCTGCGGCGTATAGGCGGGCAGCTCCTCCGGCATTTCCCCCTCCTGCTGGGCCAAATCCGCCACCTGGGCGGCCACAGGATCGTCCTCGAAGCCGGCCCCCTGGGGGTCGGGCAGAGCCAGCCTTTCCATGATGCCGTCGGCCTGGGCCACCAGCTCGTCCCGCTCGGGCATGTTGTCGCTCAAAAAGTCCTCCAAGCCGGACATGAAGGTCCCCTGCCTCACCGACTCCCGCGTCAGCTCCGGGAACCCGGCCAGCATTCGGTTCTCCGTCAGGGAGGCCCGGGGCTCCCTGGCCCCAAACAGAAGCAGATAGGCCCCCAGCCCTCCCAGGAGGACCAGCGCGGCGTATATGAGGATGAAGGAAGCTTTGCGTTTCATAGGCTCAAAACCGGAAATAGATGAAGGGGTTATAGCTCTGCTGCACCAGGAACAGCACCGACAACAGCCCCACGGCCACCGCAAAGGCCGTGGCCAGGAACGAAAGGATCGGCCGCCTCCGGGCTGCCAGCCGAAGCTTCGGCGCGATCGGCGCAGCGGCGATGCAGGCAAGGGGCAGGAACAGGGCATACTGCCGCAGGGCGCTTACGGTGCCCCCGTCCAGCCAGGGGAGACCGCCGCCGAACAGGGCCCGAATGTGGGTCCAAAGGGCGGTCATGTCCGTATAGTAGAAGATGGTCCACCCCACCACCGCCGCAAGGAGGGTGAACAGCCAGCGAAAGAGCTTGGGGACCTTCTCCCACAGGCTCGACAAATCTTTGTCAACCACAAGCAGCAGGAACCAGAACAATCCCCACAGCACAAAGTTCCAGGCCGCCCCATGCCAGAGGCCCGTCAACGCCCAGACGATCAGCAGATTCAGCATCCGTCGGGCTTTGCCCCTGCGGCTGCCCCCCAGGGGGATGTACACGTACTCCCGGAAGAAGCTGCCCAAGGACACGTGCCAACGGCGCCAGAAATCCGTGGGGGAGGCGGAGAAATAGGGGTAGAGGAAGTTCTCCTTATAGGTGAATCCCAGCACCCGTCCCAAGCCGATGGCCATGTCGGAATAGGCGGAAAAATCATAATAGAGCTGCAGCGAATAGAGAAAGGCGCTCAGCCACGCCCCGGCTATGGATCGGGG
This sequence comes from uncultured Eubacteriales bacterium, assembly GCA_902798825.1. Taxonomy (GTDB): domain Bacteria; phylum Bacillota; class Clostridia; order Christensenellales; family CAG-138; genus RUG472. The sequence goes on from CADBYI010000008.1 coordinate 4,131, forward strand.
GGCGGCCCCCTCCGGCAGGGCAGCCAACAGGAAGCTGCCGCAGGTGTTGGCCAGCAGCACCTTCTTCCCAAGGCCCAGCAAAAACCGGCTCATGCCGTCGATGAAATCGTCGAAGGAGGTGGACCTCTCGTCCAGGGCCGCCGCCACGTCGGCGTATTGGACGATGGGCCCGGCGATGAGCTGGGGGAAACAGCTCACATACAGCAGCAACCGCCAGAAGCTCCTCTGGACGCCCACCTTGCCCCGATACACGTCCACGGTATAGGTCAAAATCTGAAAGGTGTAGAAGGAGATGCCGATGGGGAGCCGGGGGGCATCGAACGCCAGCCGGAAATGAAACAGGGACGCCAATGTGGAGAGAAAGAATCCGGCGTACTTAAAGTACACGAGCCCCGCCAGGGAACCGGCGACGCCCAATACAAGGAGCAGCTTTTTCGCCCCCGGCCGCGTTGCCCTGTCCATGAGGCGGGCGACGAGATAGTTGAACAGGGTGGTGCCGATCAAAAGCAGGACCATGACCGGCTCCCCCCAGGCGTAGAACACAAGGGAAAAGACCACCAGCACGCCGTTGCGCCACTTGAGACCCCTGCTCAGAAAGTACAGGATGAGCAGGGTCGGCAGAAACAGCAGCAGGAATGTAAGGCCAGAAAACACCATGATGAATCAGTATAGCATCGTTTGGGTGTAGCGTCAATTTGTCGCCGCTTTTCTTTCGGAAAAGGGACGGGGTTTCAATGGGATTCAGTGCTTGTGCTTCGTGGCCGCCCGCTTCTTCCGGGAGAAGAAGCTGGTGGTAAACGCGGTGACCAGCACGATGCCCAGGGCGATGGCCACGGCCACCATAAGCGTGTGCATCCCATACTGGAGCGCCTCCGCCTGACGCCCGCCCACCAGATGGTGCATGGTGATGTACAGGCTTCCGCCGGGGATCAGGGCAATTTCGGAGAGGATGGTGAACACCGTGGCCGGGGCCTTGCACACCCGGGCCATGATCTCGGCGAACACCGCGCCGAAGGCAGCCGCCATAGCCACGCATACAAAGTCGGAAGCCAGATACCGGGTAAGAAGGAGATACACCATCCAGGTGAGCCCACCGCCCACCGCCCCCAGGAACAGGCGCCGGGGCCGGCTGTTGAACAGGATGGCGAAGCCCAGGGTGCCCGCCGCCGCCGCCAGCACCTGCAGATAGGGAAGATCCCCGGTCAGGGAGGTGAAATGTTCCTCGGGGAAATAGCCCTTGAACACGAACATGGCCAGCGCGAACCCGAAGGCCACCGCCGTGGCGATGAGCAGCGCCTCCACCAGCCGCAGAATGCCCGAAATGGTGTCGGAGATGAGCATCTCCCGCATGGCGTTGGTGATGGCGATGCCGGGGATCAGCACCATGATCACCGCCATCATCATCTGCCCCGGATGCTCCCCCAGACCCAGCAGGATCATGAGATAGCACAGGGCCCCGGCCATGAAGGACACGAAAAAGGCGTGGAACAGCCGCTGCAGGGCGGCCCGCTTCAAAACCCCGTTCAAAAACCACACCGCCAGACAGCACAGGCCCGCCCCCAGGGCGTCCAGCCAGCTGCCGCCGAAGAAGATGGCGAAGCCGGTGCCGCTCAACACGTATCCCAGCAACAAATACAGCTCCTTGAACTGCTTCTTTCGGGGCGGCAGATCGATGGCCGCCAGCCGCTCCCCGATGACGCTAAGATCGGGCCGGGCGGCGCAGACCTCCCGGGACAGGGCGTTGAGCTGCTCCAGACGGGAGAAGTCGTTGGAATAGGCCACGATGCTCACCCGGCGGTTCTCGGTCAGCACCACGTCCTCCTCGAACACCGCGGTCAGGGAGATGAAGGAGAGGATGGTGAACACCTCCACCCGCTGGGCTCCGTAACTCTTTAGGATCCGGGAGATGGTGTCCTCCACCCGGCTCACCTCGCCGCCGCAGAGAAGCATCCGTTCCCCCACGTCCAGCGCCCGGCTCACCAACAGCCGCCGCTCCCGTTCCGTCATGCTTCGTTCCTTCCCTTTCCCCAATAATCAGCCTATTATAGCAAGCCTCGCCCGACGCTGCAAGGGGCCGAGTAAAAAGGAACTCCGCTTCGCGACGTTTCAGGCTGTCGAAAAAGGTACAAAAAACGCCGCGGTGCGGCGTTTCAGGTGATAGATATACAGAGGCTTACTTGCTGGGCACCTTTCCTTTGACCTTCACCAGGGAGGTGCGGATATATCCCTTGCTCTTGCCATAGGAGACATAATACCAGCTCTCCCCATCCTTGCCCTTCGTCTTGTAGTGGACGGAGACCTTGGTGCCGTCGGACAGCTCCTTGAGGCACTTGGATTCCTTGTCGGCCTCCTTGCGCAGGGCAGCGATGGACTTGGTGGTCACCGTGCCCTCCAGGCTCTTGCCGTCTCCCTCCACTGCGTCTTCCGCCACGGGGGTGGCCTTGGGCTTGCCCTGGGTGATGTAGTTGGACTTTATGTAGCCGTAATGGCCGTTGCATTTCAGAAACCACCAGCCGTCCTGCAGCTCATAGAGGGTGGCGGTGCTGTTCTCGGCGACCTTCTTGCCCACGGTCTTATAGGTGGTGCCGGGGCCGGCGCGCATGTTCACCTTGTCCGCGTTCACATAGCCCTTTTTGGCGTTCTTCTTCTGGGCGGTGGTGGGAGAGGTATAGACGATGGTGGTGGGCGCCGGGGTTGCCATGTCCGCAGGGGTAGCGGCCACGATATCCCCCCCTTCCGTGTACCCGCCATCACCGTCGCCGGGATCGTCAGGATCGGCGGGGGTGCTCTCGGTCACGGCGAAGCGATAGACGCCCCGCTGCTCCATAAGGGGCGACAGCTCCGCACCGGTGCTGGAAAGGGGCGTGGCGCTGACCTTGAAGGACAGCTCGCTGGGATTCTCCGGAAAGCCGGTGAAAGGCACCGTCACATAGCGGCGCATGCCCGGGGCCACCACGGACTCCGCGGTGGTGTTCACGGGGGCATTGTTCACCGTTACGTCGGACCAGGCAAAGCTCAAAAACCGATCGGTCTTGTTCTCCAGATAGCAATTGACGGCCAGCTCGCCCTGTTCGTTCAGACCCGCGCCCAGGACGATCAGGGTGCCGAAGCCGTTGTCAAAGAAGGTCTGCTCCGTGGTGCTCCGCTGACGGATGGGATAGACCACGTTTCCCTTGCTCTGGCCCGTGGGATAGAAGCTGAAGGCCCCGTCCACCACGTCCCCCTGGCCCATGGGCACGGAATCATCGTAGATGAGGGGATAGAGGATCAGCTCATCCACCGAGGACACCCCGGCGGAGCGCAGCACGTCGGCGGGGATCAGTATCTCCCCCAGCATGGTCTGGCCGGCAGGCACCCTGACCTCATAGCCGCCGTCCTGCATATACCCGTTCACCGACAGATAGTTCAGCGACACCACAAAGTCCCGAACGTTGGACTTGTTGGTGGAGGTGAGCTTCAACGTGAGGCCCATGAGGGGGTCGAAGGTCTCCTCCTGCAGGATAAAGGAGAACAGGGTGCTCTCGGGAATGGTCTCCTGGCCCACCCGGCAGGTCCTGTCGCCCAGGGCCGTCAACGGGGCCATGGTCGCCTGGGATTGGCTTTCTGGCACATCCGTGGCGTCGGGCAGCTTCAAAACGGAAGGGTTGTTCTGTCCGCAGCCCACCAGGGACGTCATCAGCAGCGCCGCCGAAAGCAGCAGCAGCCCGATCCGCGTTTTCTTTCCTTTCATATGTATTACCTCCCAACGGCGGGGACAAAGGCCCGCGCCTGTCTATACTCGAAATCTCTACAGATATGATATATCACATCTGCCCCAGGATGTCAAATCTGTGCCAGTTTTTCCCTTTTTCCCATTATATCCCGGTGCAAATCCGTCTTTCCTGTAAAACCTCTGTTAACCTTTTCCCCCTTTCGTTGACAAGGTCTGATGCCCGGGATATAGTGAGGGCAAATTTGAGGCATATCGGTTAGGCTATGCGCAAGGGCCGTTCCCGGCGCAGGCCTGCTTACGGCACTGCCGAAGGAAGAGGGAAAGGAGACCACGTCCATGAAAAAGGCGATCGTCCGTATGGGAAGCCTGCTCCTTCTGCTGCCCCTGCTCACGGGCTGCGGCAAGGGACAGGCGAAAGCTGCGCAGACAGCCGCCCCGGCAGAAGCGCCTGTGATCACGGCGGCCCCCGCCCCCGTTCCCGTGGCCGATGCGCCAGCCCCGGCAGACTCACAGGCGGAGCCGGAAGCCGAGCGCATATTGGGCTACTGCACCAGCATCGTGGACGTCCTCCCCTATTCTGCGGACCTGGACGGTGACGGCGCGGCGGAGGTGGTGAATCTGGTGACCTATGTGCCCGAGGACGAATACCCCCGCTGGGCGGTGACGGTGACGAAGGACAGCGTGGAAACCCAGTTCGAAACCGACATCCCCTATGACACGGCCCACGACCTGTGGGTGGGAGATCTGGATGAGGACGGGGCCTACGAGATCTTCTTCCACGGGGACATGGCCTCCGACGACTATCTGATCTATGGTTTTCGCAGCGATTTAGGCAGCCTGTTCTTTGCCCCCGACGAGCGGGCCGTCCGCTGGGAGGACCCCCGGGAAAGCACCGTCTTCGCGGGGCGCATCGAGGGCTTCGAGGACGGACACATCGTCATCGAAGGCGCAGTGGATATGCTGGGCACCCACTGGGGCGTCCGAAACTTCTCCCTGGGGGAGGACGGCATCATCGGCCCCGCCAGCACCGTATGGACCTTCGACGATGAGATCGAAGCGGAGCGGCCCCTGACCGTGGCGAAGGAGCTGACCGCGTATGCCGCCGCCGTCCGCAAGGACCCTGGCCAGGCCTTCACCCTGAAACCGGGAGAGAAGATCTATCCCCTGGCCAGCGACGGCTGCGAACGGATGTGGTTCGAAACGGAGCAGGGCAAGGGCGGCGTGCTGCTGCTCACCCCGGATGAGGCGGATACCTGGCGCATCGATGGCGCGCCGGAGGCGTCGTTTTTCGAGAATTTACCCTATTCAGGTTAGGAGAGAGAGATGAAAACCTTTTTCAAAATTCTGTTGACCCTGCTCATTTTGGGGGGCCTTGGCTACGGCGGGTGGTACGCCTATAACCGATATTTCGCGGAGGTGCCCCAGGAGGGCACGGTCTACGTTCAGTCCGTTTCCGTTATCACGGGGGTGGGGCCCGCGGGGCAGCGCACCCGGTATTCCGGCGTGGTGGAGGCCAAGAACATCATCACCGTGGACCCGGACGCGGATCTGGCCATCAAGGAATGCTTCGTCTCCGCCGGGGACAAGGTGAAGGAGGGGGACCCTCTCTTCAGCTATGACGTGGAAAGCATGGCCATCTCCCTGGAGCAGCTGCGGCTGGACATCCTGGGCCTGGAGAACGGCATACAGGCCGGCGAGACCAAGGTGGAGAATCTGAAAAAGCGGCTGGCCAGGATCGCGGAGTACAAGAAGTATGAGCTGCAGCTGGAGATCCAGACCGAGGAGCTGGAGATCCGCAAAAAGCAATACGAGCTCTCCGGCAAGAACCAGCAGGCGGAGACCATGGAGAAGACCCTGGAAAACAGCGAGGTTTACTCTCCCGTGACGGGCACGATCCGGTCCGTCCGATCCGGCGACAGCCCCAGTCAGGACTACTATGGCGACAGCAGCCAGGACAACGCCTACATCACCATCGTGGCGGGCAACGATTATTGCGTAAAGGGGACGGTCTCCGAGCAGACCATCCACACCCTCCAGGAGGGCATGGACGTGCGGATCTTGAGCCGGGTGGACGACACCGTGTGGGAAGGGTCCATCTACAAGATCAACACCGAGGAGACCAAGCAGAACAACAACCGCTATTATTATTATGACGCCGGCTCCGGGGAGCAGGCCAGCAAATACGACTTCTTCGTGGAGCTGGGCACCAACGAAGGCCTGCTCATGGGCCAGCACGTGTATATCGAGCCCGGCGCCAAAGAGGACGAGGCGGACGACGCCCTGCTCCTCCCCTTCTATTACGTGGTGGAGACAGAGGCGGAGCCCTTTGTCTACGCTGCCAACGACGAGAACCGCATCGAGAAGCGGCCCGTGGTCCTGGGCGACCGGGACGATGAGACCGGCACCGTGGCCATCTTGGAGGGCCTCGGCTATCTGGACAGGATCGCCTTCCCCGACGAAAGCGTTCAGGTGGGCATGCTGGCCTCCGAGACCTCCTATGTGCCGGAGGGGGCGGGGCTTATGGACCCGGCGGACGCGGACGAGCATGGCCCCATGACTGGGATGCCCGCGGACGGTATGCCCATGACCGGGATGCCCGCGGACGGTATGCCCATGACCGGGATGCCCATGGACAGCTTCGAAGGCATGGACGGGATCGACGCGTATGAGGACAAGGACGCGGAGGAAATCGAGATCCCCTTGGGAGGACCCCAGGGATGATCATCGAGCTGGAGCACATCGAAAAGACCTATGGGACGGGCGCCAACAAGGTGCCGGTCCTGCATGACGTGAATTTGCAGGTGGAGAACGGGGAATATATCGCCATCATGGGGCCCTCCGGCTCCGGGAAGAGCACCCTCATGAACATATTGGGCTATCTGGACGTGCCCACGGCCGGCACCTACCGGTTCGACGGACAGGACAACACCAAGGCCGGGGACGCCCGCATGGCCCGCATCCGAAACGAAAAGATCGGGTTCGTCTTTCAAAGCTTTCATCTGATGCAGCGGCGCCGGGCCTGGGAGAACGTGGCCCTGCCCCTGATGTACGGAAACGTGCGCCGGGGCGAGCGCAAGCGCCGGGCCGAGGAGGCCCTCCGGCAGGTGGGGCTGGAGGATCGGATCAGCTTCTATCCCGGCCAGCTGTCCGGCGGCCAGTGCCAGCGGGTGGCCATCGCCCGGGCCATCTGCACCCGGCCCAAGCTCCTGTTGGCCGACGAGCCCACCGGAGCCCTTGATTCCAAAGCCGGACAGCAGATCATGGACATCTTCGACGAGCTACACGATCAGGGCATGACCATCGTCATGATCACCCACGAACATGCCGTGGCGGAGCGGGCCCGGCGGATACTCTACATCTACGACGGGTGGTTGAGAGAGGAGGCCCAGGCATGAAAGCCCTGTTGAGAACCCTTCTTGTCCTTCTGCTCATCGGCGGCATGGTGGCCGGCGGCATCTATGGCTACAGCCGCTATACCCGGAGCCAGCCTGTGAAGGTCCAGCCCGTGGGGAACTGGCTGTTGGAGTACGCCCCTAACCAGACGTATCTGGGGGGCAGCGTCACCTATGGCACCAGCATGATCCTCTACGCGGAGCGGAACAGGATGCCCCTGGAGTTCTTCGTCAGCGAGGGCCAGACGGTCCACGCCGGGGACCCCCTGCTTCGGTACGACACCACCAAGGACGCCATCGATCTGGACGAAAAGCTGCTGAGCCGCCAAAAGCTCTACGATGAGCTGGAGGGCCTCTATAAGGATTATAAGCGATATTCCTACGAGGAGTATGAGCGGGCCATCCCTTCGGCCACGCCCACCGCCACACCCATGCCCAGGGGCTATACCGGCGTCAGCGCCCGAGGGGACGGCTCTTTGGGCATCGTCCGGCTCTCGGCCCCCGTGCGGCGGGAGCTGCAGCCGTTGGATGGAGACGGGACCCAGGAGAACCCCTATCGGTATGAGGTACAGGGGCCAGATCCAGTACCAGGACGGTTGCTGACCATACTACAGAACAAGGCAACTCGGCAGCCCGTCTTTGCCTGGTTCAAAACGGACATCGGTTTGCTGTACCTGCGGTTTTTGCCCCCCGACACCCAGTTCCCCAAGGGAAGCATGCGGCTGGCCGCCACCCTGACGGAGCACGATCCCACGGGCGTCATGGACGTGAACGGCATGACCCCCCGGGAGGGCGACGGGACCATCCAGACCCCCTACGTCTTTTCCTACACCGAGGAAGTGGAGGTGCCCGGCGACTTCTTCGCCCGGTACAGCCGGGAAGCCAGCGCTACGGGCAAGTATATCTATGCGGAGCTGCGGGGCCGGAAGCTGACCGTGGCCGTGGACTTCACCAGCATGGGCACCTGCATCCTGCGGCTGAAGCTCACCCCCGAGACCACGCCCACCCCCACCCCCTCCGAGGAACCCACGCCCACGCCTACCCCCACGCCTACGCCCACCCCCACGGCCACGCCGGAGGGATGGACCGACGCGCCGGAGACCCCCTACGTCCCCCCCCGCCGGGGCGGCATGTCCAAGGCGGATCGGCTGGCCCTGGTGGAGTCCCTGACCGAGCAGATCCGGGACGCAGAGCACACCTATCTGCAGTTGGAGCACGACATAGAGGTCCTCACGAACAACGCCCAAAACGGCACCGTCACCAGCACCATCGACGGGGTGGTGTCCAAGCTGGACCCCACGGCCAAGGCCGGGAACACCATGGTGGAGATCCGGGGCGGCAACGGCAAGAGCTTCATCAGCTGTATGCTGGGGGAGACGGATTTGAATAAGTATCCCGTCGGCACCGAGCTCACGGGCTTTTCCTACGACGTCGGTGAAAGCGTCACCGCCGTGGTGACCTATGTAAGCCCCATGCCCGTCACCGACAGCTACTCCAACGGCGGCAACCCCAACTCCTCGGGCTATACCATGCTTCTGGAGGTCCAGGGGGACGTGGAGCTGCCCCTGTTCAGCTATGTGGAGTTCACCTCCTTCGAGCCCCTGTCCCGGAGCGGCGCCATCTATCTCTACGAGGCCTTCGTGCGGGAGATCGAGGGGCAGGACTGCATCTTCGTGGCCCGAGACGGGGTCCTGAAGAAGATCCAGGTCCACACGGGCCGCCGGACCATGGAGTATATCGAGCTGGTGGGCAGCGACCTCAAGCGAGAGGATTACATCGCCTTCCCCTACGACAAGAACGTGCGGGACGGGGCCGCCGTCGAGATCACCGACGGCAGCTGGTAACGTGATGAAAAACACCGTTTTTCAAAAGGAGTGAATCGCTATGCTGGAAAACCTGCGGGAAGCCTTTGACGGCATATGGTCCCATAAGCTCAGGAGCACCCTGACCATGCTGGGCATCATCATCGGCATCGCCTCCATCATCGCCATCTCCTCCACCATCATGGGCACCAACGAGCAGATCAAGCAGAATCTGGTGGGCGCGGGCAACAACACCGTGGAGGTGGCCCTCTATCAGGGGGATTACGTTCTGGACCCCAGCTACCAGCAGGTGCCGGAGTATGTGACGCCCCTGGACAGCTCCATCCTGCCCGAGATCACGAAGATCCCCCAGGTGGAGGACGCCTCCCTGTTCTTCCGCCGGGACGCCTACGGCATGATCTGGTATGGCACCGAGGGCTTGAACCAGGGATCGATCTACGGGGTGGACGAGCATTTCCTGTCCGTCAACGGGTATGTGATCCGCAGCGGACGCGGCTTTCTGCCCGAGGATTTCAAGGCGTTTCGGAAGGTGGCCCTGATCGATCGGACCGTGTCCGAGACCCTGTTCATGGGCAAAAACCCCATCAACGAGACCATCGAGATCTCCTCTGAGCCCTATGTGGTGGTGGGCGAATTCACCCAGAACAGCGCCTTCACCCCCACCATCACCTCCATCGACGACTACTTCACCTACACCGACCACTCCGGCGGCAAGGTGCTGGTCCCCGCCTCCACCTGGCCCACCCTGTTCGCCTATGACCAGCCCAGCTCCGTGCTGGTTCGGGCGGGCAGCACCGACGAGATGACCGAGGCCGGGAAACAGACCGCCGCCGTCCTCAACCGGACCCTGATCGGCAGCGGGGACGTGACCTATAAGAGCAAGGATCTGCTGGAGCAGGCCAAGCAGCTTCAGGAGCTGTCCTCCGCCACCAATCGACAGCTCATCTGGATCGCCAGCATCTCCCTGCTGGTGGGCGGCATCGGCGTCATGAACATCATGCTGGTATCCGTCACCGAGCGGACCCCGGAGATCGGCCTCAAAAAGGCCCTGGGGGCCCGCAAGCGCCGCATCTCCAGCCAGTTCTTGACCGAGGCCGGCGTGCTCACCTGCATCGGCGGCATTCTGGGCATCCTGGTGGGCATCGGCCTTGCCTATATGGTCAGCCGGGTCTCGGGCGTGCCCATCTTCATCAGCTGGTACATCGTGGCCGCCACGGTGGTCTTCTCCTTCGTGGTGGGGCTCTTCTTCGGCGCCGTGCCCGCGGTGCAGGCGGCGCGGCTGAACCCCATCGACGCGTTGAGGAGAGAATGATCCCCATTGAGTGCACAAAAAAATGCCCCCTTTCCGGAAAGGAAGGGGGCATACTTTTATCTTATCAAGGGTTTCTCCGAAAAAGAGGTTTCGTTTATTGAGCCTCGGCGATGGCCTCCACCTCCACCATGACGCCCTTGGGCAGGGTCTTCACCGCCACGCAGGAGCGGGCGGGGCAATCTCCGGTGAAGTATTTGGCGTATACGCCGTTGAAGGCGGCAAAATTGCCCATGTCGGACAGGAAGCAGGTGGTCTTGACGACGGTGGACAGGGAGGCGCCGCCGGCCTCCAAAACGGCCTGCAGGTTCTTCAGCGCCTGCTCGCTCTGCTCCTCGATGGTCTCGCCCACGATGGCGCCGGTGCCCGGGTCCAGGGGGATCTGGCCGGACGTGAACACCAGCTTGCCGCTCACCATGCCCTGGCTGTAGGGCCCGATGGCCCCGGGGGCGTTGCTCGTTTCAATCTTTTTCATGGAATGGATTCCTTTCTTTAGTTTTATTGAAAGTTCGCATCTGTTCTGTCAATAAAGGTGCGAAAAATCAAACCACGTTCCAATCGATGGGCTTCTGCCCCGAGGCCTCCAGGATGGCGTTCGCCTTGGAGAAGTGGCGGCAGCCGAAGAAGCCGTTGTAGGCGGAGAGGGGGCTGGGGTGCACGGTCTCCAGCTTCACGTGAAGGGGGTTGGTGATCAGGGCCTTCTTGCTCCGGGCGTTGGCGCCCCAGAGAAGGAACACCACCGGCGTCTGCTTATGGTTCAGTTCCGAGATGATCCTGTCCGTCAGGGTCTCCCAGCCCTTCCCCTTGTGGCTGTTGGGCTCATGCTCCCGGACGGTCAGCACCGTGTTGAGAAGCAGCACCCCCTGCTTCGCCCAGCAGGTCAGCTCCCCGTGGGCGGGCCGGTCGATGCCCACGTCCTGCATGAGCTCCTTGAAGATATTCTGCAGGGACGGCGGCGGCTCCACGCCCTTCTGCACCGAAAAGCACAGCCCGTGGGCCTGACCGGGGCCGTGGTAGGGGTCCTGGCCCAGGATCACCACCTTGGTGTCCGAAAAGGAGGTATATTTCAGGGCGTTGAAGATGTTGTGCATATTGGGGTACACCACGTGATGGCTGTACTCCTCGATCAGGAACTTGCGAAGCTCCTGATAATAGGGCTTGTCGAACTCCCCTTTGAGCCGCTCGTCCCAATCGTTGCCGATATGCACCATGGCCCTGCCCCCCTGTCGTCTGTCTTGAAAACAGTATACCTCCTCTCCCCCGCCCTGGCAAGCCCCGTCCTTAGTAGGGCTTGAGGACGCCGATCTGCACCGCCGCCATCAGCAGGTCCGCCAGGATCATCTCCCGCCACCTATAGAGGGTGGACGAGGTCACGTTCAGTTCCATAGCCAGCTTCATGATCTCGTTTCCCCGCCCCGGGTGCCCCGAGACCGGCGCGTCCAGATGATAGAGCCGGGCAAAGAACCGTTCCTTCTCCGGCTCCTTGGCCTTCAAATCCGCCCGCACCCGCTCCACGGCCCAGACCCAGCCGGCCTTCTCCACATATTTCGCCGGGAGTGATCGACCCGCATTCGCCGCCGCCTCATAGCCTCTAAGATAGCTTAGATTCTCCCTGTACCGTTTCGCGTTCTGTTCCGCCGCATGTCGTAAGTCGAGCTGCATGGTGCTCACCTCCCTTGCTTTGTTCTGCCGTCAGTATAGCAAAGAAGCGCCTGCCTGTCTGTCCGTTTATGGGACATATAACCGATTCGCCAAAAACTGACCCTTTCCGTGGGCCGCTTGCATCCGGGACGAAAGAATGATATGATGCACCTATGAGAGCAACGAGAGCCTATGTGGAGCAGACCCTGTCCCGAGAGGGGCTGCTGCCCAACAAGAACCTGGGACAAAACTTCTGCGTGGACGAAGGGGTCCTGCGCCGACTGGCCACCGCCCTGCCGCTGAACGGCCGGACGGTGTTGGAGATCGGCCCCGGTCTCGGCGGTCTGACGGAGCAGCTGCTGCTGTCCGGCGCCACCGTCTTCGCCGTGGAGAAGGACGGGCGGCTGTTCGACTTTTTGCAGCGGGATATGCAGAACGAAAGGCTGACCCTGATCCATGGGGACTGCCTGAAGACGGAGTACGGCTTTTTGCCCCCCGACTTCATCGCCGCGGGAAACCTGCCCTATTGCATCACGGCGGATATCGTCACGATGCTGCTGACCCTGCAGCCGGCGGGGATGCTGCTCATGGTCCAGCGGGAGGCGGCGGACCGGTTTTTTGCAAAGCCAGCCCAGAAGAACTACGGCCCCGTGGCCATGGTCTCCCAGCTCTACTACACCCCCACCCTCCTGGCGGAGGTGCCGCCCGAGGGGTATCTCCCCCCACCCACGGTAACCAGCGCCCTGGTGAAGCTGGAAGCGCGGCCGGATGCGCCCCAGGAATCGACCGAATCCCTCCTTAAATTTGCCGCTGCCTGCTTGCGCATGCGGCGCAAGACGCTGTATAATAACCTTACGGGTATGCCGGATCTGAAGGGCGTCCTCCTGGACATGGGCCTTGCCGAGACCATACGGGGCGAGGCGCTGACGCCCGAACAGCTTCTCATGCTGTATCGGCGCCTAAACGCAAAGTAAACAAAAGGAGATAGCAAACATGGAAAAGAGATTGAAAAAGGTACAGCGGGGCGCTTCCGTCGGCTTCGTCCTGTTGAAGATCCTGCGGATCCTGCTCATCATCGCTGCGGTGGCCATGATCGCCGGGCTGGTGTTCCTGGCCGTGGTCAACGAAAACGATCTGCCCTTGGACGCCGTGAAGGACGGCAAGCTGATCATAGATATGCAGGACCTTGACTTGAGCCAGGTGGGCCTCGACAAGGTCCCCAACATCGGTGGCCTGATCCAGGACAACGTGCTGACGCTGGACCTTCGGGACGCCAAGCTGGCCCTGCTGCTGCTGGTCGGCGCAGGCGTGCTGGTCCTGGTGGGGCTGTACATCCTGCTGCTGGTGGGTGGAAACCTGTTCAAGCACATGAAGAAGGAGGACACCCCCTTCACCAGCGGCAACATCCGCCGGCTGCGGCTGCTGGGCTCCCTGTATATCGTCTTCTGGGTCTGCGGCCTGGCCATGAGCTACTTCGTGGGCAGCGAATTCATCCGCCGTCTGGCCCTGCCCAGCGACAAGGTGAGCCTTAGTCTGAACCTGTCCTCCCTGCTGGTGGCTCTGCTGTTCTTCTTCGCGGCCCGCATCTTCAGCTTCGGCAAGGCCCAGGGCGAAGCTCTGGCCGCCCAGCCTGTGGCCGGGTTTGTGCCCGAGCCGGAGCCCGCGCCCGTCGAGCCCGCCCCCGTGGCGGTGCCGGTGCCTGCCCCCGAGCCCGTGGTGGAGCCGGCAGCGGAACCCATCGTGGAACCCCTGGAGGAGCCCGTCGTGGAGGCAGAGGCGCCGACGGAGGAGCCCCCCATCGTGCCCCAGGACTGATCACCATATAAACCTTTCAAAGAACCGAAAAGGACGCCCATCGGCGTCCTTTTTTTGTGCAATGCTGTTTTATTGGAGCCGCCGGATGGCCCGCTCCACGGCCTCCCGTCCCTCGCCGCCGACGATGCCCCACTCCTCCCGCATGAGACGCAGGACTTCCCGATAGGCTTCCACGGCGCCGGCTTTGTCGCCCTGGATCTCCCGGATGTGGGCGATGCACATGGCGCCATCGGTAAACTTGGGGGACGCTTGGAGCGCCAGACCCTTCTTGTACAGATCGACGGCCTTGTCATACTCCTGCCGCTGGGTGTAGATATCCCCCAGGACCAGGGACAGGCACCAGTCGTCCTCCAGGGCTTCCAGCTCTTTTAGCCGCTCATCCGCCTCGCCCTTACCTTCGGCCAGGGCGATTAAGTATCGATACATGGGGGTGCGGAAGGTGCTGTCGATGGCTGCCAGCTTTCCCAGCCAATTCTTGGCTTCGGTGAGGCGGCGGTCGTCGATCAGGTTGTCCAGCAGCCACATAATGGCGGCCCGGTTCTCGGGGTTCTTCTGGCAATACTCGCTGAGCCATTCGATGAGGGCGTGGTGGTTGCGCATGTTCCAGTCGGGGATGTAGCTGCCCCAGGCGTTGCACAGCTCGCTGATGGCGTCGGAATCTCCCTTCGTCTCCTCCACGGCCGTCTTGCCGTGCTCCACCGCCAGCAGCCGATACTGCTCGGCCTGGTTGTTGTATAGCTTGGCCAGCAGCAGCTCCGCCTGGCCCTTCAGCTCCGGCTTCTCCCCGAAGGCCCGCAGCTGCGCCTCCAGCTGCCGCTGCTCCGCCTCGTCGAAGAGACCCCTGTCGTAGATGCGGTTTTCGATCCGATCCATCTGCTGCTCCGGCGTCATGGCGAAGAGCTGGTCGATGCTGACGCCGAAGTATACGGCGATCTGGGGCAGCATCTGCACGTCCGGCACGCTGTTGCCGCACTCCCACTTGCTCACCGTCTGGGCGGTCACGTTCAGGGCCGCCGCCAGTCCCTCCTGGGTCAGGCCCCGATCCTGCCGCAGGCGGCGTATTTCCTTGCCCATTTCCATTTCCTTGTCCTCCTTGGTTTCGATGGCCTTAGCATAGCAGACCCGCAGCCAAAAAACCAGCGTCTCTCAAGGGAGAGGACTCTCCCGACGGTTGAGCGAAAGCTAAATTGCCACTGCGCGGCAGCTGAATTCTGTGGCAAAGCCACAGAGCTAAATATGCCGAAGGCAAGCTAAATTCGCCCTTCGAGCGAAATAAAGGAAGAATTAAAGCTTGCTCTTTGACGTGGTGACGGAGGAGATGAGCATGCGACGAAGGGTGCCGCAAGTGGAGCGAAGGGAAGCATAGCGTTCGTCGGGGAGAAAGGCTATGCGATTCAGCAGTTCCAGCCAGTACTCTGTTTCATAGCACTCTTTCAGAGCGATCTGCATCTTGGAAATGAAATCCGCCAGACTCTGGGCATACTTGGATTCGTGGATGTTAGCCCCTATAGAGGTCCCGCAGCGCATCAACTGGCCGGTCAGCACATACTCCCGCTTCTCGGCCTGAATGCCTCGGCACACGTTCACGATGTCCACCGCAAAGTCCTTAGCCCGATCCAGCATCACGCTTTCTGCCATTTCCCATTCCTTCCTTTAGCTGCCGCGCAGCGGCAATTTCGCTCGGCGGCAGCCGCCGCCGAATTTAGCTCGTCGAAGACGAATTTATCTTCGCGCTTTGGCGCGAAATTTCACTCGATATAAAAAAGGCCTTGCGGCCTTTTTTATATCGAGATGTCGTACGCCACCTTGTACATATAGGGGTCCAGGCCCTTCTTCATGGCCAGGGCCTCGTTGATGGGGATGGTGACGATGTGGGAGTCCCGGTAGCAGACCACCAGGTTGCTATGGCCGGCGGCCAGCTCCTCCACGGCGGTGTGGGCCATGCGGGCCGCCATGACCCGGTCCCGGCCCGTGGGGCTGCCGCCCCGGTTGGATATGGCCCAGGATGGACACCCGGGCGTCCACGCCGGTCTCCTCTTCGATGCGCTTGGCGATCTCGTTGCAGCGGCCCACGCCCTCGGCCACCACGATGACGAAGTGGCGCTTGCCACGATAGCGGCCCTGGCGGACCCGCTCGATCACGTCCCGCTCAAAGTCCACCGGGAATTCGGGCACCAGGATGGCGGTGGCGCCTACGGAGAGGCCCACGTACACGGCCAGATGGCCCGCGTGCCGGCCCATGACCTCCACCACGCTGGCCCGCTCGTGGGACTGCATGGTGTCGGAGAGCTTGTCGATGCACTGGATGGCCGTGTTGGCGGCGGTATCGAAGCCGATGGTATAGTGGGAGCAGCCGATGTCGTTGTCGATGGTGGCAGGCACGCCCACGGTGTTGATGCCTGCGTTGGAGAGCTTTTGGGCCCCCCGGAAGGTGCCGTCGCCGCCGATGGCGATGACCCCGTCGATGCCTGCATAGTGGCAGGTGCGGACCGCCTGCTGGACCCCCTCGTCCGTGGTGAACTCCTTGCAGCGGGCGGTGTAGAGCATGGTGCCGCCCCGGCTGCTCAAATTGTTCACGGACCGGGCGTCCATCTCGAAGAAGTCGCCCTGGATGAGGCCGTTGTAGCCCCGGCGGATGCCTACGGGGGTGATGTTGTGCTGGAGGCAGCTGCGAACGGCGGAGCGAATGGCCGCGTTCATACCGGGGGCGTCGCCGCCGCTGGTGAGAATGCCGATACGTCTGACTTGTTTATCCATAGATATTTCTTCTTTCCTTACCGAAGGGGTGCCCTTCGTTTATTGTCCCATAAGCTCCTCATAGAGCTTCTTGTATACCAGCGCCGACTTGTGCCAGGAGAAGTCCGTGGCCATGGCCCGCTTCACCAGCCGATCCCACAAAGCCTCGTCATGGAAATAGCCCACCGCCCGCTCGATGGTGTAAAGCATATCGTGGGCGTTGTAGTTGGTGAAGGAGAAGCCGTTGCCCTCGTCGGTATACACGTTGAAGGGCTGGACGCTGTCCTTGAGGCCGCCGGTCTCCCGAACGATGGGGATGGACCCATAGCGCATGGCGATCATCTGGGAGAGGCCGCAGGGCTCGAACTGGCTGGGCATGAGGAACATATCCGTGCCGGCGTAGACCCTGTGGGCCAGGGCTTCATTCATCTCCACCCGGGCAGCCACCCGGCCGGGGTATCTATTTTGGGCGTTGCGGATGAAGTCCTCATAGTGCCCGTCGCCCATGCCCAGGAAGATGAGCTGCACGTCCTGGCGCATGATGTCGTCCAGCACCCGCTCGATCAGGTCCAGCCCCTTCTGGGCGGTGAGCCGGGCGATGAAGCCGATGACGGCCGCCTCGGGCCGCACCTGCAGGCCGCACTCCTGCTGCAGATCCGCCTTCAAAAGGGCTTTGCCCCGCCGGTTGTCCCCCGAGAAGGTGACGCGGAGGAACCGATCGTTCTCCGGGTCGTAGGCGTCGGTGTCGATGCCGTTCAGGATGCCGGAGAGCACGTTCTGCCGCTTCTTCATAAGGCCGTCCAGCCGCTCGCCATAGTAGGCGGACTTGATCTCCTCCGCATAGGTGGGGCTCACGGTGGTGACCCGGTCGGAGAAGACGATGCCGCCCTTCATGCAGGAGAGAAGCCCGTAGAACTCCAGATTCTCCGTGGAGAAATACCCTTCGTTGAGGCCCAGATAGGTGTTGAGCCAGTGGAAATCGAAAAGGCCCTGGAACTTCAGGTTGTGGATGGTATAGACCGTCCGAATGGCCCGATAGCGCTCGTCGATGCCGTACTGGGCCCGAAGGAGCACGCTCAATAGCCCGCACTGCCAGTCGTTGCCGTGGAGAATGTCGGGGAACCAGCCGATCCGGGGCAGGGCCTCCAAAATGGCCCGGCAGAAGAAGGCATAGCGATAGCCCTCATCCTGGTCGCCGGTGTAGACCCGATCGCTTCCGAAGAGGGCCTGATTGTCCACGAAATAGTACCGCACCCCGTTCTCCACGATGGTGTCGATGCCGCAGTAGAGCCTGTCCCCGCCCATGAGCACGGTGAAATCCGTCACGTGCTCCATGGAGCAGATGTAGGTATAGGGGATCAGCCTATATTTGGGCAGGATCACCCGGGCGTCCACCCCCTCCTGGTTGAGGGAAACGGGCAGGGCACCCACCACGTCCGCCAGGCCGCCGGTTTTGATAAAGGGCATGGCCTCGCTGGCGCACAGGAGCACCTTCAACGGCCCCTTCTCCCGAACCGGCTCCGGGACGGGGATATCCTCCTTTGCCACGATCTTCAGACCTGAGGTACGCGGCCGCTTGATGGCTTTTGCTGCAGTGCTCATACGGTTTGATTCTTTCTGATCACGATGGGGAAGCTGTCATACCCCTGGAGGGTCCGACCCGGCAGGATCTTCACGCCCTTGTCCAGGATCACGTGCTCCAGATGGGCATTCTCGCCGATCTCACTGCCCTGCATGACGATGCTGTTGAAGATGCGGGCGCCGGGCTTCACATGGACGCCCCGGAACAGGATGCAGCTGTCCACCTGGCCCTCGATGATGCAGCCGTCGGCCACCAGGGAGTTCTTCACCTGGGCGCTGACGGAGTAGCGGGCCGACACCTCGTCCTTCACCTTGGTGTAGATGGGGTGCTTGGGGTTGAACAGATCCGCCTGCACGTCGGGATTCAGCAGGGCCATGTTGCCGTTGAAGTAGCTTTCGATGGACTCCAGCCGGGCCAGGAAGCCCTCGTGCCGGTAGCCCATGATGTTGAGGGTCTTGTATTTCTTCAGCAGGATGTCCCGATGGAAGTCGTACTCGCCCCGGGCGTAGGCCTCCTCCACCAGATACTCCAGCAGCTCCTTCTTGAGGATCATCACGTCACAGCTCCGATTCACGCTCCGGGGCCGATAGGCGTCCAGCTCCATCTCCGTGACCCGGCCCCTCTCGTCCATAATGAGCCGCAGATCCTGGCTCTGCTCCTCGAGCTGCAGGGACCCGTCCTCGGCGTATAGGATGGTCACGTCGGCGCCGGTGGCCAGATGCTGCTCCATCATGGGCACAAGATCCACGTTCATGATCACCCGGGGCCAGGAAAGGATCACGTAATCGTCCGAGGTGCGGCGCACATAGCCCATGACGGACTTAAGGGCGTCGATGGCCCCCCGGAACACGCCGGAATTCTCCTTGGTCATGAAGGGGGGCAGGATGAACAGGCCCTCGCGCTTGCGGTGAAGGTCCCATTCCTTGCCGGAGCCCAGATGGTCCATGAGGGAGTGATAGTTCTTCTCCGTGACCAGGCCCACGCTGGTGACGCCCGCGTTGACCAGATTGGAGAGCATAAAGTCGATGGCGCGATACCGTCCGCCGAAGGGAACCGCCGCGGTGGAGCGGGACAGAGTCAGGTCCTTGAGGCGGGTGGTCCTCTCACCGGTGACGATGAGGCCGAATGCGTTGTCGATCATAGCTTACTTACGCCTCCTTTGCAGGCTGGTGGGGGTTCTCGGTGTTCACCACGGCGCCCTTGGCCACATAGGCCCGGGCGGGGATGGTCACGTCGTTGCCGATCAGGGTGATGTCGCCGGTGAGCTTGTTGTTCACCTTCTCGCCGGGACGGACGGGGCCGCCCAGGATAGAGAAGTCCCCGATGACGGAGTTCTCACCCACGATGGCCTTCTCCACGGTGGCGCTCTTGCCCACGGTGGCGTTGGGGAAGATGATGCTGTCCTTCACCGTGGCGCCCTTCTGCACGTGGGCGCCGGTGAAGATGACGGAGTTGGTCACCGTTCCCTCCACCACCGCGCCTTCGGACACCAGGGCGTTGGTGACCTGGGCGTTCTGGCTCACGAAATGGGGCGGCATGACGGCGTTGCGGGTGTAGATGCGCCAGCTGTCGTCGTCCAGATCCAGCACCGGCTTCTGGCCCAGCAGGTCCATGTTGGCCTCCCACAGGCTCTGGATGGTGCCCACGTCCCGCCAATACCCCTCGAAGGGATAGGCCACCATGACCTCGCCGCTGTTGAGCATGGCGGGGATGATGTTCTTGCCGAAGTCGTTGCTGGAGTTGGGATCGGCGTCGTCCGCCTCCATGTAGCTCCGCAGCTTCTTCCAATCGAAGATGTAGATGCCCATGGACGCCAGGTTGCTCTTGGGCTCCTTGGGCTTCTCCTCGAAGGACTCGATGACGCTGTCCGGTCCGGCGTTCATGATGCCGAAGCGGTGGGCCTCCTCCCAGGGCACCTGCAGCACCGCGATGGTGGCCGCCGCATTCTTTTTGCGGTGGAAGTCCAGCATCTTGGCATAGTCCATCTTGTAGATGTGGTCGCCGGAGAGGATGAGCACATAGTCCGGGTCATACTGATCTACGAACTCCCGGTTCTGCCAGATGGCGTTGGCGGTGCCGCTGTACCATTGGCCGTTCTCGCCCTCGGTCACATAGGGAGGCAGCACGAAGACGCCGCCGTAGTTCCGATCCAGATCCCAGTGCTGGCCGGTGCCCAAATAGGCGTTGAGGGCCAGCGGCCGATACTGGGTCAGCACGCCCACGGTGTCGAAGCCGGAGTTGACGCAGTTGCTGAGGGGAAAATCGATGATCCGATACTTGCCGCCGAAGGGAACGGCAGGCTTGGCCATATTGGAGGTGAGTACGCCCAGTCGGCTGCCCTGGCCGCCGGCTAAGAGCATGACCACGATCCGTTTTTTCATCCTTGAGTCACATCCTTTCCGTCGTTGTTCTTGGTGAATTTATAATACATCCCGCAGAAGGGGAACAAATCCGTTTCGATGGCATAGGGGAATCTGGCGCCGGTGACCGCCCGGGTGACGAGGGGCTTGTTCTTCTCCGGCGGCAGCTCTCCGGTGGAGAACACCGGCGAAAAGCTGCCCGCCTCCGGCACCGGCAGGCGATAGCCCAGCCTGGGCACGGGGGTGAAGTTGTACACGCACAGCAGCGTCTCCTTCCGACTCTTTCGCAGGAAGGCCACCACGGAGGTGTCCTTGTCGTCCACCACGCTCCACTCGAAGCCGTCCCAGCCGTCGTCCCGTTCGTAGAGGGCAGGGTTGTCCCTGTAGAACCGGTTCAGGCTCCGAACGAACCGCCTGAACTCGTCGTGCTTGGGGTAGGAGAGCAGGAACCACTCCAGACTCTCGTAGAACCGCCACTCGATGAAGGTGCCCAGCTCCATGCCCATGAAGGTGAGCTTCTTGCCCGGATGGGCCATCTGATAGGTGTACAACAGCCGCAGCTGCTGGAACTTCTCCTCGTAGGTGCCGGGCATCTTGTTGAGCATGGACTTCTTCCCGTGGACCACCTCGTCGTGGGAGAAGGCCAGCACGTAATACTCCGAGAAGGCATAGGTCAGGCTGAAGGTCAGCTTGTCGTGGTGATACTGGCGATAGATGGGGTCCATGGCCATGTAGGAGAGCATATCGTTCATCCAGCCCATGTTCCACTTGAAATCGAAGCCCAGGCCGGGTTCCTCAGCGGTGGCCTGCTTGTCGGTCACCCGGGGGAAGGCTGTGGACTCCTCGGCGATAAGGAGCTTGCGGCCGGCAAGGCCGTGGACCGCCCAGGAAAGGTGCCTGAAAAGGGCGATGGCGGAAAGGTCCTCCCGTCCGCCCTGGCTGTTGGGGAGCCAGTCGCCGTTCTCCCGGCCGAAGTCCATATAGAGCATGCAGCTGACCGCATCCACCCGAAGGCCGTCCATGTGCATCTCCTCCAGCCAATAGACGGCGCTGGAGGTGAGGAAGCTTCTGACCTCGGGCTTGCCATAGTCGAAGAGGAGGGTGCCCCACTGGCGCATATCGCCCCGGCGGGGGTCGCCGTACTCATAGCAGGGGGTGCCGTCAAAGAGCCGCAGACCGTGATCGTCCCGGGTGAAGTGGGCGGGGACCCAGTCCATGATGACGCCGATACCCCGCTGATGGGCCTGGTCCACGAAATACTTGAGATCGTCCGGGGAGCCATAGCGGCTGGTGGCGGCAAAGTAGCCCGTGACCTGGTAGCCCCAGCTGGGATCGTAGGGATAGGCCATGAGGGGCATGACCTCGATGTGGGTATAGCCCATGTCCTGGACGTAGGGAAGGAGCTCGTCAGCCAGCTGCCGGTAGGAGAGGCCCTCCTTCCAGCTGCCCAGATGGCATTCATAGATGTTCATGGGGCCGGTGTGCACGTCCCCGAGGCCGGACAGGTACCCTCCGTCCTGCCAGGGATAGGGGTCCGGGTCGTAGACCATGGAGGCGGTGCCGTGGGGCTCCACCATCCGGCCGTAGGGGTCCGCCTTCATGACGACGGTGCCGTCGGACCGGGTCACCACATATTTATACTTTTGATAGGGCTGAGCGTTATCTATCACAGCTTCCCAAAGCCCGTCCTGCCGACGCCAGGCGGGGTTTTGAGTATAGCTCCAGCCGTTGAAGTCCCCGGCCACGGTAACGAACCGGGCGTTGGGCGCCCAGATCATAAAGCGGAAACCCTGCTCCGCCCGATGGCAGCCCAGTATCCGGTAGGCGCGGATGCTTTTTCCCTGATAAAACTCGGTGATTTGTTCGGTCATGTTTCCCCCCATGCGCAATATGCCCCTAAGTGTATACATATAATATCATCCTTCACGGGTTTTGCCAATACCAAACTTCCACGAACGAGGGAAAAACCCGATCCGGGCAGACCGTGCGCCCCAGCCTTGGGGCGGCAAGGGCTTGCCCCGCCCACACAAAAATGCTATACTGCTCTCAAATGAAGCTGAACCGGGAAAAGTGGATACGCTACGGCGCGTTGACGATGGCGCTGGTGGTCGTGCTTCTAAGCTTGGTCCTGTGGATCCTTATGCGGGAGGAGGGCCAGCTGGAGGTTGGGTTCAGCCTGCCCCGCGTCTCG
The DNA here is from genome assembly GCA_902798825.1 of uncultured Eubacteriales bacterium. Lineage (GTDB taxonomy): Bacteria > Bacillota > Clostridia > Christensenellales > CAG-138 > RUG472. The sequence continues at coordinate 26,692 of CADBYI010000008.1, forward strand.
CCCACGCCCCAGTTGACGTCCACTCCCACCCCCGCCCAACTGAAGGTGACGGCGGCGCCTACGCCCATCCTGGTCCAGGTGGATCGAAATTATCCGCCGGAAGCCTTGGACGTGGCGGTGGAGGGGAAGGTGCTCTTCACGGTGGAGGACGCCGATGCGGCCCAAGAGGCTTTGGAGCGATATCTGTACGAGGAAGCCCGATCCGCCCTCCAGCCCAACGAACGGCTGATCCGGGCCGGGTTCGACCAGGGCCTGACGCTGCAGGCGCCCTCGGGCCAGGGGGAGCTGCTGACCGTGGACGAGGCCGTGAATACCCTGAAGGCGGACGACAATCTGTTGCCCATCGTGCGTACCGTGGCCCGCTGCGTGGTGGAGCGCGGGGAGCTGGAAACCGCGATCCGGGAGAATGCCGGATTGCCCAAAGGAAGCCGCATCTATCGGAATATGGGGGTATATCCCTACATCCTTTCCTACTATGAAACCGTGTATCGGGGCCATGCCGCCTTCTCCGAGGTGAAGACCAACGAGTTCGCGGTGGGGCCCGGCAAGGCGGATCGGATCATTGAGGACGGCAGTCAGGCCGCGGACGGTTCCGCTCCGGCGGTGAGAATAGAGGCTTTCGGGCCTGTGTGGCCGGTGGACGGGACCGTGATCGGCTCCTTCGGCATGGCGGACGGGACCATGCACTACGGGGTGGAGATCGCCGCCGGCAGCTTTGCCCGGGTCACGTCGCCCGAAGGGGGCGTGGTGGTCTACTGCGGCCGGCGGGGGAACCTGGGGCTGGTCATCGACATCCTCCACGACGAGACCGGCGCCCTGTCCCGGATCATCGGCTGCGATCGGCCGTTGGTGGAGCTGTATCAGCGGGTGAAGAAGGGCGAGCAGGTGGGCGTCATGCCCGAGCCCACCGACAGCCGCCTGGTCAGCATCCGCTATGAGCTGCTGATCAACGGTCTTCCCGTGGACCCGGAGAAGTATCTGCAGAAGAAATAAAAAAGCAAAAGAAAAGACGGGAGACGCCCGATGGCGTCTCCCGTCTTTTTGTAACAAATCAGTATCCGTCGTCAATCCAGGATCGCGTGCAATATGGCCAGATATCCGTCCACGGCGTCGTGCAGGTCCTTCAGGGCGATGTGTTCATCCACCGTGTGGGCGAGATTCTCCCGGGAGGGACCGAAGCCGAAGGTGGGTATCCCCGCCTCGCCCGCATAGTAGCTGCCGTTGGTGCAGAAGCTGTAGCCGGTGATCTGAGGCGCGAGTCCCCGCTCCTCCATGGCCGCCTTCACCCGCAGCACCCGCTCATCCGTGTCGAACCACCAGGGGGCGAAGAACCGCTCCGCCTCCACCCTTTCTCCGGTGGCGCAGACGGCGCTGCCCATGGGATAGGACACCCGGGCCTGAAGGGTGGGATCCAGGCGCTTGCGCTCGTCGATGATGGCCTGGATGGGCGCCAGGACGCTTTCCCTTGTCTCCCCCACCAGCAGCCGCCGGTCGAAGGTGGCCCGGCAATAATGGGGCACCACGGAGGCGCCGGGATAGGGCTCGGACTTGATGTCCGTCAGCACCAGGATGCCGTCCCCCACCATGCGGGGGTCCTTGGTGACCGGCAGCTTCAAAATCTCGTTTATGAGGGCGCACATGGCCGCGGCGGCGTTGACGCCCTTCTCCGGGTTGGCGCTGTGGCAGGGCACGCCGAAGGTTTCCAGCACGATCTCCGCCCGGCCCCGCTGGCTGAGCTTCAGATTCCCCTCGGAGGCTTCGCCGATGACGACCAGATCGGGCTGCACCTGCCGGGCCACCTCCTTGGCGCAGACCCCCTCGAAGCACTCCTCCTGGACCACGCCGGCGAACCACAGCTCCCCGGAAAAGTCCTTGCCCTTCTCCCTGAGGTACTGGGCGGCGGCCACGGCGAAGGCGGCGTCGGCCCCCTTCATGTCGCTGGTGCCCCGGCCGTAGAGCTTCCCGTCCCGCAGGACCGGCTCAAAGGGGGGCGTGGTCCAATCCCCGGCGTTGTCCGCTGGGACGGTGTCGATGTGGCCGTCGAACAGGAGCCGGACGCCGGGCCTTTTTCCCTTGGTCCCCGCCACCAGATCGCCGTAGCGGTCGATCTCCACCGTGGAAAAGCCGTTCTCCTGCAGATATCCCTTGAGGATATCCGCCACCCCCTGCTCCCGGCCGGACAGGCTGGGGCAGGCGATGAGCCGCTTCAAAAGGTTCAACGTCTCCTGCTGTAACGCTTCGCTGATCATTTCTTTCCTCCCAATACGTTTCCGGCCTGCACGCCGGTGAGCTTGCCCTCCCTGAGGGCGATCCGTCCGTTGACGATCACATGGTCCATGCCCTCCGCCCGCTGATCCGGCCGATCATAGGTGGCCGTCACGTGGACGCGCTTCGGGTCGAACACCAGGATATCCGCGTCCGCACCCATGGTGATGCGGCCCTTGTTTTTGAGTCCATACCGGTCTGCGGGGCGCAGGGTCATCCGGTTCACCGCCTGGGCCAAGGTCAAATCGTGCCGCCGGTTCACATAGGTCTCGATGACCTGGCTGAAGGCGCCGTAGACCCGGGGATGGAGCTTCCCGCCGGTGGGGAAGGTGGCGTCGGAGATGGAATAGGCGAAGGGGCTTTGCAGAATGAGCCCGATGTCCTCCTCCGAGGTGATGAAGTCGATCATGGTGACCTCGCAATCGTTCCGCATCAACAGATCCATTGCGAAGGTGGCCGGATCAGCGTCCCCCGCAGCCTCGGCGATGGACTTGCCCACATAGACGGCGTCCTCGGGCCGCTTGAGGGCGGAGATGAAGATGTTCTCCCAGCCCACCAGATACACATAGTTGTCGAAATCCCGGCCCTTCTCCAGCCGATCCAGCAGCCGCTTCCTGGCGCTGCTGTCCCGAAGCCGCTCCGTGATGACGGCGGGGCCGCCCTGCAGAAACTCCGGGGGCAGGATATGGATGAGCTGGGTGCTGCCCGCCGTGTAGGCGTACACGTCGCAGGCCACGTCCACCCCCTCCTCCCTGGCGCGGGCGATCCGATCCAGGGCCTGGGGCGCCAGTTTGCCCCAGTTCTCCCGGCCGCTGGCCTTGAGATGGCTGATCTGCAGGGGCACGTGAAGGGCCTTGGCCACGGTGATCATCTCATCGATGGAGGGGAGCAGCTTCATGGCCTCCTCCCGCATGTGGACGGACAGGACAGTGTCCGTGTTTTGGATGGGCCGCAGGGCCCGGATCAGCTCCGACCTGGTGTAATAGCATTCCGGCGCGTACCCGAGACCCAGGGATACGCCCCCGGCCCCGTCCGCCAGCGCCTGCTCCAGCCGCTGGTGGATGGCGGCAAAGTCCTCGTCCGCCAGCCGGAGCTTTTGGAATCCGGCGACGCTGGCCCGGATGGTGCCGCTGCCCGCCAGCATCAGGGTGTTCACCGGCAGGGCCTGTTCCTTCAGAGCGCTCATGTAGGCGCCGAAGGTGTCCACGGGGATGCCCGTAAAGTCGCCGGTCACCGGCTTGAGATACCCGCCGATGGCCTCCCTGAAGGGCCCCGCCTGGGGCGCCAGGGACAATCCGCAGTTGCCGTTGCCGATGGTGGTGATGCCCTGGAACAGGTCGCAGTCCCCATAGCCGGGGCGGAACAGGGCCGCGTCCGCATGGCGGTGCAGGTCCAAAAAGCCGGGACAGACGGTCTTCCCGCCGGCGTCCAGGGCCTCTATAGCCTCGGCCTCCGACAGGTCTCCCAGGGCTTCGATCTTCCTGCCCCGGACGCCCACGTCCAGCCGCCGAGCCTCGGCCCCGCTGCCGTCCAACACGTTTCCGTTTCGAATGACGATGTCAAACATACTTGCCTCTTTTTTCTGTTTCTGCCCGCAGTATACTCCCTTTCGCTGAGAGTTTCAATACGATAGAATCGGAGAGCCCGAGGGCTCTCCGATCGTTCATTTTGGATTGGGAAATGCCCTTTGGGTCACCCCTGAGGCTTACATCTCCTGGGCTTCCTTGGCGAGGACAGCCTTCTCCTCTTCGGGCGTCAGGTAGGCGGAGGGGGCGGGCTTGACGCCGCGGGCCCACTCGATCCAGTTGACCACGAAGAAGGTGACCACGGACACCAGGCAGCCGAACACCACGGGCATCAGGATGACGCTGTTGCCGAAGGCATTCCAAAGCAGGAAGCCGGCGGTACCGGTGATGATGGAGAACAGGCCGGAGTTCTTGGTGGCCCGGGGCACCACAAGGCCCAGAGCGTAGGCCGCGAAGGGACCCGCGCAGCGGATGCCGAAGGCGAAGGTGTTCAGGGCGATGATGCTGCCGGCGATGCCGAGAAGCTGGATGGCCATGGCGATGAGGGCGCCGATGACATTGCAGAACCGGGTCCAGAAGATGATCTGACGCTCAGACAGCTCCTTCTTGCCGCCAAAGCCCTTGTACAGGTCGTTCATGATCATGGTGGACATGCACAGCAGGTTGGAGTCGGCAGAGGACATGGTGGCGCAGATGATGGCCGCGGACACCAAACCGGTGATGAAGCCGGGGGCATAGGCGCCGGTGACGGTCATCATGGAGTTGGCAGCGGTGACGCCGGGCAGCTGATCCTGTTTTTCACATTTTTACTCAAATATTTTTAGTTTTTTGAATATATATTTTGGAAAACGAAAAAGCGCCCCATAAACGGGGCGCCGTTCCTTTGCCGTGTCTTCAGTTTGCCGTCTGCTTCAGCCGCTCCTTTTCGAACTGGAGGGTGTAGAGCTGGTAGTATTTGCCCCGCTTTTCCAGGAGCTCCCGGTGGTTGCCCTGCTCCACGATCTCGCCCTTGCTGAGCACCAGGATGTTGTCCGCGTGCTGGATGGTGGAGAGCCGGTGGGCCACGATCAGCATGGTGCCGATGTTCATCATCTTCTCCAAGGAGTCCTGGATCAAAACCTCGGTCTCCGTGTCGATGTTGGCGGTGGCCTCGTCCAGGATCATGACCTCGGGCTTGTGGAGGATGGTCCGGGCGAAGCTCAGCAGCTGCCGCTGGCCGGCGGAGAAGTTGTTGCCCCGCTCCCGAACCGGCTCGTCCAGGCCCTTCTCCAGCCGGTCGATGAAGTGGTCCGCGTTCACGTACCGGCAGGCGGCCATGACCTCCCCGTCGTCCACCCCTTCCAGGCCCAGCAACAGGTTGGAGCGGATGGTGCCGGAGAAGAGAAACACGTCCTGGAGCATCTGGCCGAAGTGGCGGCGCAGGGAGGCGGTCTTGATCCGGCGGATGTCGATGCCGTCGATCAGGATCTCCCCCTTCTGGAACTCGAAGTTCCGGCAGATCAGGGAAAGGATGGTGGTCTTGCCGGAGCCGGTGGCGCCCACGAAGGCCACGGTGTCCTTGGGCTTCACGTGGAAGGAGACGCCCTTCAGGACCCACTCGCCGGGGATATAGCTGAACCAAACGTCCCGAAACTCGATCTCACCCCGGACGGTGTCCATCTCCATGGCGTCGGGGGCGTCCTGGAGCTTCGGCTCGATGTCCATGATGGTGAACACCTTCTCCGCGGAAGCGAAGGCGGACTGGAGCCAGTTGAACTGCTCGGCCAGGTTCTGGATGGGGGTGAAGAACTTGTTGATGTACATATAGAAACTGACGATGGTGCTGGCCTTCAGGGTCTGGCCCAGGAAGGAGGCCCCGTCCAGATATCCCTTGCCCCCCAGGTAGAAGAGGCAGAGCACGGAGCTGATATAGAGCATGTACACCAAGGGCCGGAAGATGCCGAAGACCAATATCTGGTCCCGCTTGGCCTTGCCCAGGCCCAGGCTCTTTTCGGTGAAGTCCCGAAGCTTTTCGTCCTCCCGGTTGAAAATCTGGGTGATCTTGATGCCGGACAGGTTCTCGGAAAGGTAGGTGTTGATGTCCGTGGTCCGATCCTTCACCCGGCGGTAGGCCCGGCGGGCGAACTTGCGGAAGATCATGGTGAACAGGACGATGAAGGGCACGAAGCACAGGACCATGAGGGTCAGCTCATAGTTGAGGGCGATCATGGCCGCCAGCACGCCCACGATGACGAACAGGTTCTTCACCAGGTTCACAAGCAGGCTCGTGAACATCAGCGAGATGGCGTTGGTGTCGTTGGTGACCCGGGTCACCAGCTTTCCCACGGGGGTGGCGTTCATCTGCTCGTGGGACAGGCTCTCGATGTGGGTGAACAGATCCTCCCGCATGCCGGAGATGATCTTTTGCCCCACCCGCTGCAGCACGATGGCCTGAACGTAGACGCAGACCATGGACACGATGAGGATGCCCGCATAGACGGCCACCAGGCGGTACAGCTCCGAAAGCTCAAAATCGTCCTTGATGAGGTCCGTCACCTTGCCCACGATGGTGGGGGAAAGGATGTCGTAGGCGATGCCCACCAGCATGATGCAGCCCACGAAAAGGAACTGGCCCCGGTAGGGCCTGGCGTAGACCAGGAGCCGGCGGACGATCTCCCCGTCCTTCATGTGCCGGTCGAAGCCCATGCTCTGCTTCTTGTCCTTGATGGAGGCGTAGGCCACGATCAGAACGAGGGAGAAGAAGCCGATGATGCCGCCCGTCAGCAGCAGGGGATAGTATGCATGCATGGTCCTCACCTCCTCATTCCTTCGCTTCGTCTTCGAGCCGCTGAAGCTCCACCATCCGCCCATAGGCCGGGCAGGCGGCGAGCAGCTGCTCATGGCTGCCCACGGCGATGACCCGGCCGTCCTCCACGAAGACGATCTTGTCCAGGCTCTCGATGGTGCTGATCCGATGGGCGATCAATATGGTGGTCTTCCCCTGCCGGCTTTGCCGCAGGTTCTCCAAGATGACCTTCTCCGTGTCCGTGTCCACGGCGGAGACAGAGTCGTCCAGTATCAAAATGGGCGCGTTCTTCATGAGGGCCCGGGCGATGGAGATGCGCTGCTTCTGGCCGCCGGAGACAGTGACGCCCCGCTCCCCCAGGATGGTCCCGTAGCCGTCCTTGAATTCGGCGATGTTGTCGTGGACGTCGGCCAGCCGGGCGGCATTCTCCACGTCCCCGTCGTTCAGTTCATCGAAGGCAAAGTTGATATTGTTGGCGATGGTGTCGGAAAACAGGAAGTTGTCCTGGGGCACATAGGCGCAGCCCGCCCGCAGGGAGCGGATGGTGACGGTGTTCACGTCCCGATCGTCCACGAACAATGTCCCGTCGGGCACGTTGTAGGTCCTGAGGATCAAATCCACGATGGTGGTCTTGCCGGAGCCGGTCTTGCCCACGATGCCCACGCTCTCCCCCGCCTCGATGGTGAAGGACACGTGCTCCAGGGCGTCGAACTCCCCGTCGGGATAGCGGAAGGTCAAATCCCGAAACTCGATCCTGCCCTTCACGGTTTCCATGTCCACGGCGCCGGGCTTGTCCTGCACGTCGATCTTCGCCTCCAAAAGCTCCGATACCCGGTTCATGGAGGCCTTGCCGCGGGCGGACTTTTCGATCAGCATGGCCACGGCCATGACCGGCCAGACCACGGAGGAGAAGTAGGCGATGTATTCCACCAGCTGCCCGGCGTCGAACCGGCCCCGATAGACCAGATACCCGCCGTAGCCCAGGATGACGCAGATGACCGTCTCCACCAGCAGCGTGATGAACACGTGGAGCATGGTGGAGGTCTTCACGTAGCTGATGTTGGTGTTCTCGTTGTCGATGTTCAGCTTTTGGAAGTCCTTGAGCTGCACCAGCTCCTTCACGAAGGCCTTCACCACCGCATAGCCCGAAAAGCTCTCCTGGGCGAAGTCGGAAAGGTTCGAAAAGGCCTGCTGCCGGACCTCCCACTTCTTCATCATGGTCTTGCCCATGAACACGCCGAGGAGCAGCAGCATGGTCAAGGGGATCAGCGTCAGCGAGGTCAGCACCAGATCCATCCGCACCATCTTCGAAAAGGCCAGGATGCCCAGGAACAGGGCGTCGAAGAACATGAGCAGCCCGTCCCCGAAGCACTCCTGGATGGTGTCCAGGTCGTTGGTGAAAAGGCTCATAAGGTTGCCCACCTTGTTCACCTGGTAGTATTCCCGGCTCAGGTCCTTGCAGTGGTCGAACATCCGGATGCGGATGTCCGTCTCCACCCGGATGGCGGAGCCGAAGAAACACACCCGCCACAGGAACCGGCCGATGACCATGACGATGATGATGTACACGATGGGCAGACACAGATGGTCCAGCAGAAAGTCCATGTCAAAGGGCACCGTGACCCCCCGATACAGGACCTCCCCCGTGTTCAGCCCGTTGACCAGCATCCGGTAGAGCTCGGGCAAAATGAGCTGCACATAGTCCACCAGAATGAGGGCCACCGCCCCCAGCAGCAGCTGAGGCGCATATTTCAAATAGTACCGGTTGATGTGCTTGCCGAATATCAAGACTTGTCTCTTTCCGCCGGACCCCGCCCGGCCCTGGGTATGGTATTGCCTATTATATAGGATGGCCTGCAAAATGCAAGCCATCTTTGAAGAATACTGGGTTTTTCGGCAGATTTTGGCCCTATTTGTTGCCCTTGGCCCGATTGTGGGTTTTGCAGAGCATCTGGCAGTTGGCGGCGTCCGTGGCCCCGCCATGGCTCCATGCCGTCACATGGTCGGCGTCCATCTCGTTCATGCGGTAGATGCGCTTGGCGTTGTTGTCGTGGCCGATGGCGCAGAAGGGGCAGTTGGAAACGCCCTTCTACATGCTCCTGGCCCATACTATTTACTAAGGGTAGCTGTACGCCCGATTCAAGCAAACGGTTCTCTTTCAGGGGCGATATATATGATATCGCTGATGCCGCGCCCACCCGGACTGGACGGCACATTATACACTTCACCCTGCCAAACCATGACGGCGGAATTCCCGCCGTCCAGGTTGAAAGCCGCGGCAAAGCCCATGTTCTCCGCAAATTTGGCCAGATCGCTGATGTCTAGCCCTCGTGAGTTGTGAATCTGCCGGCCATCGATAAGGCAGAGAGCATAGTGGCCTGGCTCATAGTATCCCAAGATACAGCGTGGATTGTTCTGATTGGCGCTTACTCCCAGATACAGCCCTTTCTTTGCCTTCCCCGATTCGTCTAGCAGGCCTGGTCCGAAGTTGAACACCTGCCAAATGTCCTGAGAAAGAAGCGCTTCCACTGTATACTCATCCTCCGTGAAGGTTCTCATAGATCCATCCCGATACAGAACGCAGATATTTCGTTTGGGCTTTTGCTGAAAGTAGGTAATACCATTTCGTATCACTATGCCATTGTTCACAGCGCAGTAATCGCCGGAGACCGCCAAAATGGCGCCATACTTTTGTGCCATATCTCCCACCTTAGCAGTTAAGGGAGAGGTAAAGTCCGGGCCAGCTGAACCTGTTTTGAGCAGCGTCACGTCCTGCAAATAGATATCCGCCACATGATAATCAATACTGCCCTTGTAGCTGGTTTTATCGGAAGCATGATATACCCGAATGCACACATGTTCGCTGCTGTATTCATTATCCGTGATTCTTTCTCCCGTATACGAGAAGCCATCGAAGCGACCGCCCAGTAATCCCTCTGGCGTTGGTTCTATCGTAGGTTCCGGCGTGGGCGTGGGCTGATATGTACACGTTGGTCCTGGCGTAAGGGCCGAAATATATATGGTTTGCAGTGGTGCTGTGATGGCAGAGGGGGTGGTAGGCTGCAAAATCAGAGTAGCTGTCGCTTGTGCCTCTCGCGAAGCGGGAGAATATCGATCAAAGCAAGCCCAAAGCCATAGCAGAGAGCACAGGAGAAAGCCAAGCAACCATATATTTTTGCGCATGTATCGACTGCCTCCTCTGGTTTGTTTGGTATCCAGCCGCCGATTCATTCTTCCCACCTCTTCTTTTGCTTTTCAGTCGACCACTGTCAATAAGCACACCTTTGATAACCGTATCTGATTATTTATTATACAAAGAAAAAGCATTTTAATCAACGCCAAAATGCCTTGATAAGCAAGCTAACAGGACTTCTGTTATCCTTAATGCCCAGAAAACGACGTTTATCAAAAGGTGTACCTTATGACAGCCGCTATTTCCTTTGCGCTGACCGCAGCTCCCGCAAGCGTCGATAGAAGGTGGCCTCGCTGACGCGGCACTGGCGAACCGCGTCGGAAAGGGGCAGCTTGCCCCTTTCCCATGCCGCCACGATGGCCGCGAAGTTCTCCGGAACCGGCGCTTCCGGCCGCCCAAACTTAACGCCCCGCGCCTTGGCCGCGGCGATGCCCTGGGCCTGGCGCTTTTTTATGTTCTCCCGCTCGCTCTGGGCCACGAAGGACAAAATCTGCAGCACCAGATCCGCGATGAAGGTACCCATCAGATCCTTGCCGTTGCGTGTGTCCAGCAGGGGTATATCGATGACGCAGATATCCGCCCCGATCTCCTTGGTCAACATCCGCCACTGGCGCTGGATCTCCTCATAGTTCCGGCCCAGTCGGTCGATGCTCAGCACATACACCAGATCCCCCGGCCGCAGCCTTTTGACCAGCCGTTTATATTGGGGCCGGTCGAAGTCCTTCCCCGATTGCTTGTCCGCATATATGTTTTTCTCCGGCACCGCCCGCTCCTTCATCGCCAGCCGCTGCCGATCCTCGTTCTGATCGGTGCTGGACACGCGGATATATCCATATTCGCTCATGCTTTCCTTCCGGTTGATGATCTCTCCTTATACAACGGGCGGCCGAAACGCCTTTCGACCGCCCAACTGTCTTTTTGCATATTCATTCCGGCCATGGCGGGGTGAATACTCGCATATCTATCCACACCGTCCACAAAGTTATCCACAGTCTCGGTGTTGAAATTGTTGCGATTTTGTGACTTATCCACCGTATGAAGAGCCTGCATACCCAGGATCAAGCCCTTGCATACCCGCTCGCCGAGGCTGAATATCCCCCGTGTTTTTCCGCGGCATCCATACATCCTTCAATAATTAAAGGCGTATCTGTCGAAAAAACGGCGCGTATATCCCCTTCATACGCCCTGTTTGGGGCCGGTCATTTCGCGGTCCGCTTCCGGAAGCTGTCCAGCTGGCTGGATGTATACGAGCCGTTCATCTGTCCCCGCAGCTTCACGTACTTGGGCAGATCGCTGGTGGTCACCCGCTTCACGGTCTCCCTGTCCCCGCCGGCGTAGAAAGCCGGGCCGTTGGGGTTCGCCTGAAGCTGGCCCCGGGCCGCGGCCACCGCCTGGGCCAGGGACGTCTTGGTGCTGGCTCCGTCGGTTTTCTCCTGCTTGGCCCCGCCGCCGCCCCTCGACCGCTTGGCCTCCTCGGCCGCCTTGGCTTCCAAATATGCGTCATACAGGGTCTTGGCGGCCGAAAACGCCTGCTCCAGCGACTCGCTTCGCTGCTGGGCGTTGAACTTTTCCGCCTCGAACTGTCGGCTCCGCTCCCCCTCCATGGCCTTGTACAGTTGATCGGCCAGCTCGGCGCCGTATTCGCTTTCCAGCTCCCGGGCGTCGTCCGCCGCGGCGTTGTCCTGCCGCCGCTTGACGTCGGTCACAAAGGTGCTGCTGCCCATGCCCCGGGAGATGGCGTCCGCGTCCAGCTCCGCGTCCTGCCGCCGATTGCCCCGGAAGATGGCGGAAATGGCCCTCTCGTATACGGGCCGCAGCACCGCGCTGATCCGCTCCGCCAACGTCTTTTCGTCCAGGGGCGTGTAGTTCACAAGCTGGGGGGCGTGCTCCCGCTTCGTCTTCTCGAAGATGGTCTCGAAGGCCTCGTTGCCATAGTAGTTCTGCTTTTCCTGCTCGGTCATGTTTCTCTCCTATTCTCCTCTCGCCGCCAGGGCCGCTTCCAGCTCCAGCAGCTTGTTGTACAGGATCGACAGATCCTGATTCAGGTTGTTCTCGTTCTGGGCGATGCGGCTGTTGACCGCCTCCAGATCCGCCTCGTGGTCTGCCCGCTCCAGATACACCGGGAAAAGGGCCATGAGCCCCGTCGCCTCATACTGCATTTCGTTCTCCTTTCCGGGGATGTCAAGAAAGCGTAGCAGGAGTCGCGTTCTTCGCCTTTAAGCTGTGCAGTAGAATACAACTGCCATCTGCTGCATATGTCCTGCTGCCTGTATCGACATCCCCATGTCCTTACAGCACCCGCCGCTGCTCGTCGAACAGCAACTCCACCCCGCCGGACACGTCGAAGTCGCTGCCCGACACGTTCTCGATCCGAAGCTTCAGCCGCCGGCCCATGCTGCGCAGGGGGAACTCCGTGGGCCGATCCGCCCCGGTGAGCAGGGCCACGCTGTCCCCCTCCCGGGTTTCCCCCAGGACGTAGATTTTCAGCGGGCCGCCGGTGCCGGTGAGCACCGCCTCCACGGTCTGCTTCACGGTCAAGGCCGATGCCCCGTCCAACCAAGGGGTCTCCCAGAAGGCCTCGATGGGCTCGCCGCCATAGGTGGTTCCCTGGTTCAGGACGGCCACCTCTCCCCCGCCCGTCAGAATATAGAGGGTGCCGTAGCAGCTGGCGATGTCCACGGTCTCGAACCCCCGCCTGAGCAGGAAGCAGTCCCGCACCACGTCGTACTCGATGAGCAGGTCGTTGTGGACGCTGCTCCCGTTCTCCTTCACCGCAAAGTACAGGGTGTCCCCGCAGGCGGCGGAGGCCGCCGCCGAAAAGTCCACCTGGGAGAGCAGGGGCAGCAGGTCCGCCCCGTGGGCCGTCCGGCGAACGGTCTGGCCGTCATAGAAGTACAGGCCCCGATCCGTCAGGAAGAACAGCCTGTCCCCATAGAGCACGCAGGCCGTGTGGATGGGCTGGGCCAGGGCCGCCTCCACGGGCACGATCCGATAGTTCCCCGGCCGATCGCCCAGGAGCCGATAGAGCTTGTCCCGCTTGAAGATCAGCAGCTGGTTCGACATGGCGAAGAGCCCGGTGATGGGGTCCGAATCCGTCCCCACCTCCACGTGGCCGCCGGACACGTTCTCGCTGCTCTCGTCGGCGGACCAGTCCTCGATGGTCCGCCCGTCGCCGGGGGCCTGGCTCCAATAGAGCCGGGCAGGGTGCTCAGGGTCCCCGGCGGCAAAGAGGCGGCCGAAGTACAGCTCCAGGAAGTTCACCGCCTTGTCGGACAGCCCCTGGCTGGAGCCGAAGGCGGCGACGGAGGCGGTGCCCCCCTCCCACTTGAGGATGGATTCCAATCCGCTGCCCACCAGCAGCGTCTCCGTGCTGCCGATCTTCGTCTTGAGAAAGTCGAAGATATCCGCGTCCATATCGTCGGTGTAGTGGTAGATGTCCAGCCACGCGTCCGTGCCCCTGTCGTAGCGGAAGAGGGAGTCCTCCCGGGCCACCAGGCAGTCCATGGACCCGTTCTCCCGGGGCCAGATGAACAGCCGGCGAAGCTTCCGGGCCAATCCCGGCACCGCAGGATAGAGGGGCTGATAGCCCTTGACCCGGCCCAGCTTTCCGCCCACGGTGGTCACGTTTTGGGCGTTCTCCGCCCAGTTGAGGGGGACCGCGCCCGCGCAGGCCCCCTGCTTCACCCCGGCGAAGCTGCCGAGGCGGATCGTTTCCAATGCCATAGCGTCCTCCTCAATACAGGTTATAGAACCGGGCCAGCGACGGGGCCGAATATCCCCGCTTCAGCCGCTGCTTCATCTCCCGATAGAGGGTCAAATCCAGCGAGGCCGCGCTCTGGGAGGCGGCGTCGAACCGGCTCCGTTCCCGGGCGGCGGCGTATTCCACCAGCAGCCCCTGCCAGAGCTCGGGCAGCTGGGGCTCGTCGCCCAGCTCCGTCAGCAGGGCGGGCTGATACCGATAGGTGATCTCCACCGTCCCCGTCTCCATACCAGGGAACCGAAGGATCTTCCGGCTGGAGCCGTAGTAGAACAGTCGGCGCTGGCCCTCGACGCTGGCGCCCAGGACCTTGAGGCAGGCACAGGGAAGGCCGCTTAGGTCCGCCTGTCCGTCAGCCACGGTCAGGCTGTCCCGCCGCCAGGGCCTGAACTCCGCCGTAAGATCCAGCATGGCCTCGTTGAGATACCCCAAAAGCCGCTCCCTGTACAGGGCCACGGTGCCGTTGTCCATGGGCCGATCCAGCTTCCGCAGGGTCATTTCCATCAGTCTCTGCGTCGTCATAGGCCCCTCAGCTCAGCTTCTGCCCGCCGGCGGCGGTGAAGCCGTTCCTCCACTGCTCCGAGGCGGCGTCCTCCCGGCGGCTCTCCTCCAGCACCCGGTAGATGCGCAGCGGCACCTCCACCAGCACCCCCGTGGGGATGCGGAAGTTCAAGCCGTTCAGGGCGCCCTCCACGAAGGGTCCGTTCCCTGCCTCCGGCAGGATCATACGAATGGTCTCTTCCCTGTGTTCCATAGGGTCCCTTCCTTTCCGTCCTTATGCGGACACGCAGTGCTCGATCTTCACGAGCCAGAGGGGGTTCAGGACCTTGGCGGTGTAGGCTGCCACCTTGGCGCCCACGGTGGACCGCTGATCCAGGGGGTCGGTGGTGCCGGCGGAGCCCAGAGGCTTGATGATGGTCTCCATGGCGCCGGACCCGGCCACGTCCACCACGCCGTAGGCGTCCGCGCCGAAGATCAGCGTGGCGTGCACGTCGGGGGCCGTCTTGGTCACCTCGTCGATGGCGCCGCCGTCCTTGGAGTACACCACGGTGTCGGCGGTGAGGCTCACGGAGCTGGTCAGCTTCACGGTGCGGGTGGCCGCGGTGTAGGAGTTGGAGGCGGCCAGGGTATACTCGTTGCTGCCGATCATGATCTTGTTCCCGCCGGTGGACAGGTACGCCGCCTCCTTGGCGGAGGGGGACGTCTTCAGCACGAAGCTGGTGGAGGAGGTGGTGTTGGCGTTGACCGCGTTGTGGACGCTCTGGGAATAGACCTTGGCCTCCGTGGCCTCCACGAAGACCACCCCGAACAGGCGGCCGATCTCGCCGGAGTAGATCTGCTCCGCGTTGCTGTACTTGGACACGTCCTGCCAGAGGGGATCGTTCTGCAGATCGTAGGTGGCGTCGGGGGAGCAGATGCAGATGAAGTGGGGCTTGCGGCCGGAGCCGTCCATGGCGGACACGAAGGGCCGGGCCTTGTTCTTCTTCAGCGTCCGGACCGCCTTGCGGACCTCGTTCACGGTCAGCTTGTCGCTGGCGGTGAGGGCGCCCCGGCCCGCCGCGCTGTTGGCGTACTGGACGTTGGTGGTCTGGCACATGGCGTCCCGGGTGACCCACTCGATGACAGTGCCCAGCTGCTCACCCAGCAGCTCCGCGGAGTCGGCGATGACGGGATCGTAGCTGGTCATCTCCAACAGGTCGGAGATCTCCACGAAGGCACCGTACTGCTTCACCTCGGCCTCCACCTTGGACTGGGTCAGGTTCTGGCCCGTGGGGGTCACGCCCTCCACCAGGGTCAGGGCGTTGGTGTCGGGGGTGAACAGGTTGTACTTGCGGAACTCCACCCGCTTGCCGTTGTTCTTGGGGATGGAGCGCTTCTGGCCGAAGTTGGCATGGACGAACCGGGTCTTGGCGGTGTCCAGGAGCTTGCGGTCATAGAAGGTCTTGTTGAAATAGGTGCTGGCTGCGGTAGAAACGGTGGTATTCATTTCATATCCTCCTTAAAGCGTTTATGCGTGGTTTCTCAAACGGTTCTCCAGGGCGCGAAAGGCCTCCGGGCTCATGGCGGCGTAGTCCTCCTCGGCGCTGAGCAGTCGGTTGCTGCGGGTGGGCTGGGGGAGCTTGCGCCGGTCCATGGCCTCCCGCCGGACCTCCTCCCGGGCCGCTTCCCGGGCGGTTTCGGCCGCCCGCTCCGCGGCGTAGACCCGAATGGCCCCATAGGGCTCCAGCTCCTGCAACAGCTCGACGAACCGATCGTCGTCACAGGCTGCCTCCAGGTCAAAGCCCTCGGGCAGCTTCCCCTCCGCCTCCAGCTGGGCGATCTGCTCGCCCATGGCGCGATAGGGATTCTCTTCCATCATGGTCTCTTTCATGGTTTCCTCCCATTCATTCATTGTCGTTTTTCATGCTTTTGATCACCTGGTCCTTCCCCTCGAAGTGCATGAGCTCCACGGCCCGCTTCGCATCGATGGCCCCCGCTTGCACCAGCTGTAAGATCAGCTCATTTTGGGCGGATGCGGAAAACGGGTCCTGTTTGGCCGCCTTGACCGAGATGAAGAACTCCATGGGCAGGCCCTCTGCCCCCTTGTCCCGGCGCGTGAGCAAGTCGCTGTCAAAGAGCTCCTGCCGCTCCTCCCCGTCCACCACGACGGTGACGGGCCGAAGGAAGAAGGTGAACTCCCGTTCCACCTCGATCTCCATGCGCACCGCCTGCCGAAAGGCCTCGTAGAGCCGGGCGGTGGCCATGCGGGCCCGCTTGGTGCTGGCGATCTGCAGGGCCTGGATGGCGCTGGCCGCCGTGACGCCCTGTCGGAAGTTCCCCCGGGAGGAGTCGTTGGCGCCGCTCTCCTCCTTGATGTCCTCGCGGATGCGCTGGATATAGGTCATGAGGTAGGCCGGCAGCGGCGGCGTGGAGAACCAGGTGACGCCGTTCAGACTCTCGCCCCGGTGGACCTCCTTGGACCAGTCCTTCAGGTCCTCCTCGTCGAAGCCGGAGGCCTCGGTGACCAGGAGCTTGTTGTGGCTGGCCATGAAGGCGTTCTTCAGCACGATCTGGTCCAGCTTGTCCGCATACCGCTGCTGTTTCTCGAACAGATCCACGATGCCGAAACCCAGGGCGCTGCCCTTGCGCATGTACAGTGGGGTCAGGATAAAGGGGTACATGCCGTGGGCATAGTAGCCCTGTGGCTTCAGTTCGCGGCTGTCCGCCAGCACCACGCCCCCGGCGATGAGAGCCATGTGGACCGCGAACACGCCCTCCCGCTCCGTCGGCGTCTTCCACCAGTATTCCAGGAGCAGCACGCTGTTGCGCCTGTCCCCCCTCAGGATGTCGTCCGCCGGGGCGTCGGCGGCGGCGTAGGGGTCCTCCCCCATCTGGGCGTACTTCTCCGGGTACCGGTCCTTGAACCACTCCCGGGTCCGAAGGGACAGCTTGAACACCGCCCGGCCCTCCTGCATATCGTCGCACAGGGGGTCGAAGAGGATGCTTCGATCGTCCACGTGCCGGATGAACGCGCCGCCCAAGCCGTCGTTCAGCGACGGGTCGTAGCCCACCTCCTGAACGCAATAGCCGCCCACCAGCAGATCGTGGATCAGCTTCTGATACTCCACCGTGTACGCCGACACGTCGTGGTTCCGGCGGATCAGGGCCTCCACCACCTTCGCCACATACCCGTCCGCCCCGGCTTCGGGCCGGATGTGGGCCTCCGGGGCCTGGTCCATGAGATCGGCGCTCACGTTCTCCACGGTGGACTGGATGATGGGTGTCACGGGCCGGGGCTCGTTTTCGTCCGTCACCGGCACGTCGTACCAGTGGTCTCCCCGGTAGATCCGCTCGTTGTTCTCGAGGCGCAGCCACTCCTGTCGATAGGCGCTGCGGAACTCGTCGAACAGCCGATAGGCCCTTTCGCACAGCTGCCGGGACGCTTCCTTTTCGTTGGTTCGCTCCATATTTCCTTCCTTTCCATTCCTTATAGGCTTCTGAACCCCTCGCCCATCGCCCTTGGCGCGGCAAAGGGATCGTAGGCGGGCGGACCCTTGCGCACCGGCTCCAGGGGCTTGGGATGGCGGCTCATGACGGCGTATCGCAGGGCCTCCGGGGCATGATCCTCACAGGTGTCGCTCACGTCCTCGTGGTCGTGCTCGTCATAGGTGAGCAGGGGCAACGTCCGGATGAGCTCGGTGCACTGGGGGAAGATCACGAGGCCGGGCCGCCCGTCCGCCTGGGGGGCCAGGGCCTCCCGCAGCCGCTGCCAGCCGTGGATGCGCCGGTTGTCCGCCGGCAGCAGGGGCACCCCGTTTCGGGCGAACACGTCGGCGATGCAGTCCCCCTCCGCCCCGGGAAGACCCCGCTGCTGCCAGGCGTCGGGGCTGGCCACGGTGTAGGCGATCTTCTCGCCCACCGACAGCTCCCGCACCTTCTGGGCCACCCGGCTGGACAGGGTCTCGGTGACGTACAGCTCCCGATAGACGATGAGCTGCCCCTCGGGGCTCACCGCCGCCCACAGCACGCAGCAGGGGTCCTTGTAGCCCCAGTCCATGGCCCGAAACCGCCGCCACCAGCCGGGAAGGGGAAAGGGCTCCGGCACATGGACCTGCCGGGAGAACTCCGGGAAGTACCGGCCGGACAGCACGTCCCAGTCCCCGTCCAGATACGCCCGCCGCAGGTGCTCCGGCAGGCGCTGCAGCGTCCGAAGGTACCCTGGGTCCCGTTCCATGAGCACCGCGTTGTCCGTCAGCCGGGCGGGGATGAAGGCATAGTCCTCCGGCCGCTCCCCCTCGCCATAGCGCCGGTCGATGAACAGCCGCTTGACCCATTCGTGGCCCGGGCCGCCGGGGTTGCAGGTGTAGTACATCCGGGGGGAGAAGTCCGTGCGCACGGACCGGTTGCAGGTGGTGAGAAAGGTCATCTGGCTCTCGGTGAAGTGAGTTGCCTCCTCCATGCCGATCACGTCGTATTCCTGCCCCTGGTACTGATACACGTCCTTCTCCTGGTCGCAGTAGCCCAGCTTGATCCGGGACCCGTTGGGAAACAGGAAGCACCGCTGGGTCTGGTTGTACTTCACCGTCCCGGAAAGCTCCGCCAGCAGCGGCCGCACGTGGTTCTCCTGGAGCTCCGGCAGCGTCCGGCGCAGGAGCAGCTCCTGCAGCCCCGGATACCGGAGGGCCAACAGCACCAGCTTCCGCCGCATGGCCCAGCTCTTGCCGCCGCCCCGGGCGCCGCCATAGGCGGTGTGGGGGGCCGTGGAGAGGAAGAAGGCCCTCTGCTTGGGGTTGGGACGGCCCGTGAGGTGCAGGGTCTTCATTGGCTGTACGCCTCCGCTTCCCCGTCCAGGACGACCCGAAGAGGCTCCATGGCTTCCTCCTCCGCGCCATCCGTCAGCCCCAGCTCCTTCAGGGCCGCCTGGGCCATGGTGGCGTTCAACTCCCCCAGCAGGGCCCGCTCCTGCAGATACCCCGCCACCCGGACCAGGCCCCGCATCAGGATCGGCCCCTCCCCCTGGCCCCGGCCGTGGGCCGCCAGAAGGACCTCCTGGGGGGACAGGGATACCGCCGCGCTCAGGCCATAGAGGGTGTAGGGGATCTGTCTCTCCGCGAATCCGCCTCCCTTTTGCGGGACCCGTTCCCTGGTCCCGTCGCATTGGGCAAAATACGCCCTCACGGCTGCCTCCATCCGCTTTGCGCTCATCCGCCTGCCCATGGTCCTTGCCTCCTTTCCCTTTCGGCGAGAAAAGCATACAACCAAACGGGCAGCCGTGCGTCCGATAATTTGTTCATATTTGTTCACAAAGAAAGCCGGGCCCTTCGTTGCCCGGCTTCGCGTCCTATGATATGATATAAAATGTTATGAAACGTGCCTTTTCCCTGATCCTCATCCTGGTGCTGGCCCTCTCGCCCCTAAGCGTTCAGGGGGAGATCGAATCTTCGCCGGACCCGGCCATCCGCTTCATGCCGGAGGACAGCCTGCCGCTGCCCTCGGAAACCTATGCCCTCACCGAAAAGCGGCCCTTCGCCTTCGGCGGCACGGTGGTCTCCCTGGCGCCTTTGGTTCGGGTGTCCGTCGCCGTCACCGACGAGCAGGCCCAGATCCTGCTGCAGGAGGAGGCGACCTTTGACCCATCGGAGGACCCCGTCACCAGCTTCCCCCTGTGGGACAGGACCTACCCCTTCGCGGATGAAAGCCTGTCCGGCCGCATGGACTTTGCCTCCCTGGCACCGGGTCGATACACCTTCACCCTCCGGGCCGCCAGCGACGGCCAGGAGGTGACCCTCTATTCTTCCCCCTTCACCGTGGCCAAGGTCACGGACCTGCACACCCTGATGCCCAACGACCTGCGGGGCACCTATCTGTCGGCGGCGGCATACCTGGGGGAGGGCAATCTGCCCTTCACCTATCGGACCGGCACCTATAACCAGATACGGATCGACAACGCCTGGGTGGGCCGCAACATCGTGGAGATCAACACCCCCTTCGACGCCCCCTGGCGGGTGAACCGGGCCGCTGTGGAGCCCTTTGAGCGGGCCATCTCCTATCTGCGCCACACCTACGTCCATGTGGGCGGCAAATGGGATTCCAACATCCTGCGCCTAAGCTTCCTGGTGGCCGCCTACAACGGCCCCTACTATGCCCGGCAGGAGGAGAACACCCCCTTCCTGAGCCCCCACGTGCTGGGCCTGGCGGTGGACTTGAACCACAGCATAGGCCCCAACGAGCCGGCGCCGGACAATTGGGACATCTTCTGCAAGGAGATCAGCGAAAATCTGATCTACAACGGCATCAAAACCAAGGACGGCCGCCAGTATTACGATTTTACCTACATCGGCAACTGGGGCACGGAGTATCAGCGGGTGCCCACCGTCATCCAAAACTATCTGCTCTACGAGCTGGCCTTCTTCCGGGCCGGGTTCTTCTGGGGGGTCTACTACGACCACACCTGCGACGCCAGCCATTTCGGTCTGGGGGAATACGACCCCGCCGTCCACACCGACTCCCCCCTGGCCCTAAGAAAGGTCTTCGAATACATCGACGACTGACGATCCTTGGCCGGGCCGCCCTTACCGGCGGCCCCGCAGCCGCGTCAGCAGCCCCTCCGTCTCGGAAAACCAATCGCTTTCGGGCTTCTTTTCCGTCTCCTTCTCCTCCTCCGGCGCCTCCGGCAGGGGCGGATGAAGGATGCTCTCGTATGCCTCCCCCGCGTGCCGGACCAGCAGCCCAAAGTCAGCCGCCCGCCAGGCGGTGTCGGCGGGCTCGGATGCTTCCTCCGGCTCCGTGGTCGGTTCCGGCTCGGGTGCGGGCGTCGGGCTCGGCTCGGATACGGGCGCTCTATCCGGCTCCACGGGCGGCTCCGGTTCCGGCTCCTCTGCCGGCGCAGGCGCCGAGGCGGGTTCCGGGTCCGGCGCGGGCTTCCCCCGCTTCAGCCGGTACAGCAGCTCCCCTTCCGTGAGCTTCGCCCCGGGGACCGCGCCCCAGGCCGCCAGCGTTTCCCCGTTCAGCACCGCCGCCCCCAGGGCCCGGGCGGGCAGGGGCGTTTCGTCGTCGCTGAGAACAAGGGCGGTATCGTCCTCCAGCAGGAGCGTGCAGGGGCAGGTGCTTCTGACCTTGCCGTTCTCCAGCCGCACGCAGCCCGCCGCCTTGCCCCCTTCGTCCTTCAACACAAAATAGGTGATCATTCCTTTGCCTCCCTCACGCAGTTTATTCCTATTGTATCCGGACCGATTTCGTAGTATGATAAATCGATCAAAGAACACAGAAAAGGAAAGAGCTATGCGTCTTGACAAATTCCTGAAGGTCTCCCGCATCATCAAGCGGCGGACCGTGGCCAACGAGGCGGCCGGTGCGGGCCGCATCAGCATCAACGGCAAGGTGGCCAAGCCCGCCAGCGAGGTCAAGCCCGGGGACACCCTGGACATCCTGCTGGGGGGCCGGCACATGCTGGTGAAGGTGAATGCCACCCCCGAGGTGGTCCGCAAGGAGGAGGCGGACGGGCTCTACACCGTCCTGCCCGAAGCATGAGCTGCATCGGCATCCTGCTCTGCGGCGGCAGCAGCCAGCGCATGGGCTTCAACAAGCTCACCGCCCCCCTGGGGGGCGAGAGCGCCCTGCAGCGCAGCGCCGCCCTGTTGGCGCAAAGCGGCTGTCACCGGCTGGTGATCGCCGTCACCGAGGACACCCGCCCCGGGGCGGAAGCCCTGAACGTGGCCGTGCCCGTGACCATCTGCGCCGGGGGGGAGACCCGGGGGCAGTCGGTGCTGAACGCCCTTCGCGCCGCCGACAGCCAGCCGGGGGACATCGCCGTCATCCACGACGCCGCCCGATGTTTCCAGACCCAGGCCGCTGTCCGCGCCGCCATAGACAGCGCCCAACGGACCGGCAGCGGCGTGGCGGCCTTACCCATGGCGGACTCCGTGTTTGAACGGGAGACCCAGCGGCCCCTGGACCGGTCCAAAATGGTCCGCACCCAGACCCCCCAGGCGTTTCGATTCGATCGTATCCTGTCCGCCTATGAGCAGACCGGGGACCAGGCCGCCACGGACGACGCCGCCCTTTACGCCAAATACGTCGGCCCCGTGACCTTCACCCCCGGCAGCGAGCTGGGTCGAAAGCTGACCACCCCGGAGGACTGGGCCTGGGCCAAGGCCATGGTGTCCGTTCCCCGGACCGGCATGGGTTTCGACACCCACGTTTTGGGCGAGGGCCGCAAATTGATCCTGGGCGGGGTGGAGATCCCCTTTGAAAAGGGGCTCGTCGCCCACTCCGACGGGGACGTGCTCCTGCACGCCCTGATGGACGCCCTTCTCGGCGCAACCTCCCTGGGGGACATCGGCCATCTGTTCCCCGACAGGGACCCCCAGTATGCGGGCATCTCCAGCCGTGTCCTGCTGCGCCAGGTGGCAGACTGTCTCCGGGAGGGGGGATTCACCGTGATCCATGTGGACGTGACGGTGATCTGTCAACGGCCCAAGCTGGCCCCCTACTTTCCCCAAGCCCGGCAGAACATAGCCGCCGATTTGGGCATTTCCGAAGACGGGGTCTCCCTCAAGGCCACCACCACCGAGGGCATGAACGACGAGGGCCGGGGCCTGTGTATCAGCGCCCAGGCCGTCGCCACCGTCCTGTAGCTCTCCGTTTTTCAAACACGCAAAAAGCCTGCCGGAATCCGTTCCGACAGGCTTTTCTTTGCATATGAGATTTGGTTTGCTTCAGCTTGCGTGGCCTTCAGTGGCTGCTTTCTCAGCGGCCTGGACCTTTTTAAGCTCCTCTTCCTCCAGCACCCGGTAGGCCACCTTCCCCACCAGGGTCTTGGGCATGTCGTCCTTGAACTCGATGTCGTAGGGCATGGCGTACTTGGCGATGTGCTTGCGACAGTAGTCCAGCAGCTCCTGCTTCGTCTCCTCCGTGGCGGGCACGTCCGCCGCCAGCTTCACGAAGGCCTCCACCTTCTGCATCCGGTAGGGATCGGGCACGCCGATGACGCAGCTCATCTGCACCTTCTCGTGGGCGTCCAGGATGTTCTCCAGCTGGCCGGGGTAGACGTTGTAGCCGGAGGAGATGATCATGCGCTTGGCACGGCCTCGGAAGTAGATGAAGCCCTCGTCGTCCATGGTGCCCAAGTCCCCGGTATAGACCCAGATGAGGCCGTCGGGGTGGCGGCGCAGGGTCTGCGCCGTCTCCTCGGGATGCTTCATGTATTCCTTCATGACCGTGGGCCCAGCCAGCAGGATCTCCCCCTCCTGGCCATAGGGCAACTCCTCCTCGGTGCCGGGGGTCACGATCTTGATGTAGGTGTCCGGGAAGGGGATGCCGATGCTCCCCTCCTTGAACATGGTGGGCGGCGTCAGACAGCAGGCAGTGACGGTCTCGGTGGTGCCGTAGCCCTCCCGGACCTGGATGGTGGCGTGGTGGTCGTAAAGGAACTTGTCCAGCTTCTTCTTGAGCTCGATGGAAAGGGAATCGCCCCCGGAGAACACGCCCTTGAGGCAGCTTAAGTCCGCCCCGTCCATGGAGGGGAGCCGCAGCAGCGCCTCATAGAGGGTGGGTACGCCGGCGATGAAGTTGCAGCGATATTTGGTGATGAGCTTGGCGTAGCTCTGGGCCGTGAACCGGGGCACCAGGATGCACCGGCCTCCCTGAGCCAGCATGGAGTGGATGCACACGCCCAGCCCGAATCCGTGGAACAGGGGCATGGCGGAGAGCATCTTGTCCCCGGGCCGGAACATGGGGTTGGTGGCCACGATCTGCTGGGACAGGGCGTTGAAGTTTTTGTTGGTCAGCACGATGCCCTTGGTGGTGCCGGTGGTGCCGCCGGAGTAGAGGATGACGGCGGGATCGTCGGATAGGCGCTCTACCTTGTAGCGATAGAAGCAGGCCCGGCTCAGCCGCAGAAACTCGTGCCAGCGGATGACGGGGGCCTCCTTGGGGATCTTCTTGATCTTCCGGCCCTCGGTGAGCATATAGCCCGCCTTGATGGGCTGGGACAGGGCATCCTTCACAGAGGCGATGATGATGTTCACCACCTTGGTGTTCTCCCGGACGGCCTCGAACTTGTGGTAGAACTGGTCCAGGGTGATGGCGGTGACGGACTCGGATTCGTTCAGATAGAACTCGATCTCCTTCTCCGCCGACAGGGGATGGATCATGTTGGCCACGGCCCCCACCAGGTTCACCGCATAGAACATATAGATGGCCTGGGGGCAGTTGGGCATGGCGATGGTGACCCGATCGTTCTCCCGAACGCCGATGGTCTTGAGGGCCCTGGCGCAGCGCTCGATCTCGCCGATGAGCTCCTTGTAGGTGGTGGACCTGCCCATAAAGTCGAAGGCCACGTAGTTGGGGTACCGGGCGGCGATGTCCGCCACCTTGTCGAACATAGACCCCTCAAAGTAGTCAAGGTGCAGGGGGATATCCCGCATGAAGGGCGCCCAGGGCGTCCTGGCCGTGATGGTGTTTGTTGTTTCCATAGCTTTCTTTCCTTACATTCGATCTGCGGATCCATGAAGCTTCAAAAATTCGCAGTTTTCACCATATTACCCTGTCCGTTTTCTTTCGTCAATGGGGTAAAACATATCCGTTGCCCATTGTCCCTTCGTTTTTTTTCTGCTATACTGCTCTACATATTGAACTCTCTGCAAAGAAAGATAAACTCACGCGACAAAAGGTAGGACCATGGACAACATCATCATCCGGGGCGCCCGGGAACACAATCTGAAGAATATCGACCTTATCATCCCCCGGGACAAGCTCATCGTCTTCACGGGCCTGTCCGGCTCGGGGAAAAGCTCCCTGGCCTTCGACACCATCTACGCCGAGGGCCAGCGGCGCTACGTGGAGAGCCTGTCCTCCTACGCCCGCCAGTTCATCGGCCAGATGGAGAAGCCCGAGGTGGACGCCATCGAGGGCCTGTCCCCCGCCATCTCCATCGACCAGAAGAGCACCAGCAACAACCCCCGGTCCACCGTGGGCACGGTGACGGAGATCTACGACTATCTGCGGCTGCTCTATGCCCGCTGCGGCACGCCCCACTGCCCCAAGTGCGGCCGCGTCATCGAAAAGCAGAGCATCGACACGGTGGTGGACCACGTCATGAGCCTGCCCGCCGGCACCCGCATCCAGCTTTTGGCCCCCTGCATTCGGGGCAAGAAGGGGGAGCATGCCAAGGTGCTGGAGGGCCTCCGCAAGGAGGGTTACGTCCGAGCCCGGGTGGACGGAGAGGTTTACGATCTGGACGAAACGCCCGCCCTGGACAAGCAGAAGAAGCACACCATCGAGGCCATCATCGATAGGCTGGTAGTGAAGGAGGGCATGGAGAGCCGGCTGACGGACTCCCTGGAGAACGCCTTCCGCCTGGGCAAGAATCTGGCCATCGTCAGCGAGGTGGGCGGCAAGGACACCCTGTACTCCCAAAACTACGCCTGTCCGGACTGCGGCATCTCCCTGGAGGAGCTGGAGCCCCGGGCCTTCTCCTTCAACAATCCCTACGGCGCCTGCCCCACCTGCACGGGCCTCGGAGAGCTGTTCCGGGTGGACCCGGATCTGGTGGTGCCGGATAAGGGCCTGTCCCTCGCCCAGGGGGCCATCGCCGTTTCCGGCTGGAACAGCGCCAACAGCGGGTCCATCGCCCATATGTATCTGGGCGCCCTCTGCCGCCACTTCCAGGAGAAGCTGGGGGTCCCCGTGACCATGGATATACCCTTCGGCGATCTGCCCCAGGAGGTCCAAAAGGCCATCCTCTACGGCTGCCCCGACAAGATGGAGGTGGTCTATGAGAAGGAGTTTGCCGGCGGCCGGTTTTTGTCCGACTTCGAGGGCATCATCAACAACCTGGAGCGCCGCTACAAGGAGAGCACCAGCGACTGGAGCAAGGGCGAGATCGAGGGCTATATGTCCCGGACCCCCTGCCCCGCCTGCCACGGCAAGCGCCTCAAGCCCGAAAGCTTGGCGGTGACCGTGGGCGATCTCAACATCGCCGCCCTCTCCGATCTGTCCGTGAAGGAGGCGCTTCGGTTCCTGAAGGGGCTTTCCTTCACCCCCAGCCAGGCCATCATCGCCCAGCAGATCCTGCATGAGCTGGACGCCCGGCTCACCTTCCTGCTGAACGTGGGCCTGGGGTATCTGACCCTGTCCCGGGCGGCGGCCACCCTGTCCGGCGGCGAAAGCCAGCGCATCCGCCTGGCCACCCAGATCGGCAGCGGCCTGGTGGGCGTGCTGTACATCCTGGACGAGCCCAGCATCGGCCTGCACCAGCGGGACAACGGGCGGCTGCTGAAGACTCTCAAATCCCTGCGGGACATGGGCAACACCCTGATCGTCGTGGAGCACGACGAGGAGACCATGCTGGCCGCCGACTACATCGTGGACATCGGCCCCAAGGCGGGTCTCCACGGCGGAGAGGTGGTGGCCCAGGGCACGCCCGAAGAGATCATGGCGGCGGAGGGCTCACTGACCGGCGGATACCTGTCCGGCCGGCTCTCCATCCCCGTGCCCCAGGTTCGGCGGCCCGGCAACGGAAAGAAGCTGACCATCCGGGGCGCCCGGGCCCACAATCTGAAGGATATCACCGTGGACATCCCCCTGGGGGAATTCGTCTGCGTCACCGGCGTGTCCGGTTCGGGAAAGAGCTCCCTCATCAATGAGATCCTGAAAAAGTCCCTGCTGAAGACCCTGAACCGGGCCCGCACCAAGCCCCTGGATCACGACGGCATCGACGGGGTGGAGGCCCTGGACAAGATCATCGACATCGACCAGAGCCCCATCGGCCGGACCCCCCGGAGCAACCCGGCCACCTACACGGGCCTCTTCGATCTCATCCGGGACCTGTACGCCGCCACGCCCGACGCCAAGGTCCGGGGCTACAAGCCCAACCGCTTCTCCTTCAACGTGAAGGGGGGCCGGTGCGAGGCCTGCCGGGGCGACGGCATATTGAAGATCGAGATGAACTTCCTTTCCGACGTGTACGTGCCCTGCGAGGTCTGCGGCGGCAAGCGCTACAACCGGGAGACCCTGGAAGTGAAGTACAAGGGCAAGAACATCTACGACGTGCTGGAGATGACCGTGGAGGAGGCCCTGCCCTTCTTCTCCAACCACGAGAAGATCCGCCGGAAGCTGGAGATCATGAACGACGTGGGCCTGGGCTACGTGAAGCTGGGCCAGAGCGCCACCACCCTCTCCGGCGGCGAAGCCCAGCGGATCAAGCTGTCCACCGAGCTCTCCCGCCGAGACACGGGCCGGACGCTGTACGTCCTGGACGAGCCCACCACGGGCCTGCACACCGACGACGTGAAGCGGCTGTTGGGCATCCTCAATAAGCTGGTGGAAGGAGGCAGCTCCGTCATCGTCATCGAGCACAACCTGAACGTGATCAAGACGGCGGACTACATCATCGACCTGGGACCCGAGGGGGGCGACGAGGGCGGCACCGTGGTGGCCGTCGGTACCCCGGAGCAGGTGGCCCAGTGCGAGAGGAGTTATACGGGGCAATATTTGAAAGGTATTATTGAAAGCACGCGCCTTTCTTGAAAGAAAGGTGCAGCCAAAGAACATTCAGGAAGGGAATAGGCTACGTTTGCTTTGAAATTTATGCGTGCAATGTGCATCATCATCGGCAGCTTCCTGGTGCTGGACACGATCATCGTATGCTTCCTGTCCAACTATAACCTGGGCGTGATCCTGCCCGCCGTGCTGGGGCTGCCCCTGCTGCTGTTGGGCCTGTTCTGGGGCAGCATGGACGCCGGGCTTCTCCTGTTTCTGCGCCGGACGATCCTGGTCTGCTACGGCCTCGGGTGTTTGTTTTTGCTGTTCCTGGGCTCATTGATGCTCCGGGCCATCGACCGGGGCGAGCACGGGGACTACGACGCCCTGATCGTTCTCGGTGCCGCGGTCCATGGGGACCGGGTCACCTGGGTCCTGAGCAACCGGCTGGACACGGCCTATGACTACGCCGTCGCCCATCCCGACACCGTTCTGGTGGTGTCCGGCGGCCAGGGGGACGGGGAATCCGTCACCGAGGCCTCCGCCATGGCCGGCTACCTCACCCGCCGGGGCATCGATCCCGCCCGCGTCCTGCTGGAGGACCGGGCCGAAAGCACCGCGGAGAACTTCGCCTACAGCAAGGCCCTCATCGACGAGAAGCTGGGGCCCGATGCCTCCATCGGCTTCGTCACCACCCGATTCCACGTCTTTCGGGCCTCCCGGGTGGCTCAGAAGGGCGGCATCGACGCCCGGGGCCTGGGCGCGCCGGACGTATGGTACATCGCCATAAACAACTTCCTCCGGGAGTGTGTGGGCATCTGCTGGTACACCCTGAAAGGGTGGATATAAAGCCTTGACAATCCCGCCCAAAGATGGTACTTTTGAGAGTGGAAAAACCGAATATGCTTCGGAAGATCGGCCCGGGAGAGACCGCCGGCAGGCGGCGCCGAAGGGGACACGCAAAAACTCTCAGGCAAAAGGATCGGGCCGGGACGAAGCTCCGGAAAGTGGGGGAAACCGCCCTCACGCCGAAGGTGCAACCGGGCGAAGGGGGCCTTCGCCTCGGGAATCTCTCAGGCACAGAACGGAGGCGCATATGCTCTTTGTGGCAGTATGCGCTTTTTTGTTTCCCCGCGCAGGACGCGCATCCAATATACCCAATATAGTATAGCAGGAGGATTTTCATGAGCGAGCTCAAACGGACCCAACTCTACGACGCCCACCTTGCGGCGGGCGCCACCATGGTGGATTTCGGCGGCTGGGAGATGCCCATCCAGTACCCCGAGGGCATCGTCGCCGAGCACCTGTTCACCCGGCACAGCTGCAGCCTCTTCGATGTGAGCCACATGGGGCGGCTCCGGGTGGAAGGCCCCGACACAGTGGCCTTTTTGCAGCACGTGCTGACCAGCAACGTCCAGGGATTGGACCCGGACAAGGCCCAGTACTGCATCATCCCCGCGGCGGACGGCAGCGCCGTGGACGATGCGTACCTGTATCGGTTCTTCGAGGACTGGTACCTGCTGGTGGTCAACGCCGCCAACACGGACAAGGACCTGGCCCACCTGCTCCCCATCGCCAAGAACTTCGACGTGAAGATCACCAACATCTCCGCCGACTACGCCTCCATCGCCGTCCAGGGCCCCAAGAGCCGGGATCTGCTCATGACCCTCTCCGGCGGCGTGGCCGTCACCGAGCCCATGAAGAACGCCCTGGGGGTGCTGCCTCTGGAGGGCCACGAGGCCTGGGTGGCCAAGACCGGCTACACCGGCGAGCCTCTGGGCTACGAGGTGTTCGTGAAGACCGCCGACGCCCGCTGGCTGTGGGATCGGCTGCTGGCGCTGGGCGCCAAGCCCGCTGGCCTGGGCGCCCGGGATACGCTGCGCCTGGAGGCCGGCATGCCCCTCTACGGCCATGAGATGGGCGTGGACGCCGAGGGCAAGAACATGCCCATCTTCGCCGTGTCCCTGGCCCGGTTCGCCGTGTCCTTCTCCGAGCAGAAGGGCGACTTCATCGGCCGCAAGCCCCTGGAAGCCCAGGCGGCCGCCAACAAGCGCATTTTGAACCGGGACTTCGCCCCCGATGCCCTTCGTGCCCTGCCCCGCCGGATCCGGCCCATCACGCTGCTGGATAGGGGCGTCATCCGCGCCGGCATGCCCGTCTACAAGGGCGAAAAACTGGTTGGCTTCGTCACCTCCGGCACCATGGTCCCCTACTACCAGGCCGAGGGCGAGGGCCTCTTCACCGCCATCCTGGACACCACCGCCAAGCGGTCCATCGGCATGGCCTTCATCGACAGCGACATCCTGGACTTCGAGGAGGTCACCGTGGACGTTCGCGGCAAGCGCCTTCGGGCCGGCATCCCCCCCTACCATATGCGGGTGGACGCGCCTCCCTTCGCCCGGCCCATCCTCTATGACAAGCTCCTCATCGAGGAGAACAGCAAGTCCACCGGCGACAACACCCAGAAGGCCATCGACCTGCTGTACGCGGCCATCACCAATCACGAGTGGCGGCAGAACGCCTGCATCAACCTGATCCCCTCGGAGAACACCCCCAGCAAGGCGGTCCAGCTCCTTTCGGCCAGCGACCCCTCCTTCCGGTACGCCGAGCACAAGAAGATCAAGTCCTTCTACGATGCGGACGTGTTCTACTATCAGGGCACCAAGTTCATCGACCGGGTGGAGCAGCTCCTGGTTCAGGAGATGCGCCGCTACTTCGGCTGCACCGAGGTGGAGACCCGGGTCATCTCCGGCCAGATGTCCAACATGGCGGTGTTCTCCGCCCTCATGGACTGGAAGAACCGGCTGGATCGGAAGCACACCCCCCAGCGTCTGGGCTACGTCCTCAACAACCACATCATCAAGGGCGGCCATCTGTCCGCCCAGCCCATGGGGGCGCTCCACGATTACATCGCCGTGGACCCCGTCACCGAGCGCAGCGCCGTGGTGAACTTCCCCGTCTGCAAGGACAACATCTTCAAGATCGACGTGGAGAAGACCAAGGAGGTCATCGCGGAGTATAGGCCCGAGCTCATCATCTTCGGCAAGAGCATGGTGCTGCATAAGGAGCCCGTGGCCGCCATCCGCCAGTTCGTGGACGAGCAGGGCATCCCCACCACCATCATGTACGACATGGCTCACGTGCTGGGCCTCATCGGCGACCACTTCCAGAAGCCCTTCGAAGAAGGCGCGGAGATCGTCACCGGCTCCACCCACAAGACCTTCTTCGGGCCCCAGCGTGGCGTCATCGGCACCAACTGGACCAAGGAGGACCTGAAGTACGGCCTCTGGAACACCATTGAGACCCGGGCCTTCCCCGGCAGCGTCTCCAACCACCACCTGGGCACCCAGCTGGGCTTCCTCATGGCGGCCTATGAGATGAACCAGTTCAAGGACGCCTACCAGGCGGCCATCATCGACAACGCCAAGTTCTTTGCCAAGGCCCTCAAGGCCCAGGGGCTGGACGTGAAGGGCGATCCCGCCATCGACTACACCGAGACTCACCAAGTCATCGTGGGCGTGGGTTACGGCGAGGGCCCCGAGATCGCGGAGCGCCTGGAAAGGAACAACATCATCGTCAACTACCAGGCCACCCCCGACGAGGAGGGCTTCACCGCCTCCGGCGCCCTGCGCATGGGCATGAGCGAAATGACCCGCTTCGGCTTTGGCCATGCGGAATTCGAAAAGCTGGCGGAGCTCATGGCGGACTGCATCCTACGGAACAAGGACATCCGGGATGAGGTCGTCGCTCTCCGCAGCGAGCATCTCGACATGCAGTACTGCTTCACCGACGCCGAGTTCGAGAAGGCCCTCGGGAAGCTCTCCACCCTCATTCAGAAATAAAAATCATTTTAGGAGGATTTTATCATGGCTACTATCAATCCCGATCTCAAGTACTCCAAGTCCCATGAGTGGGTCCGCATGGACGGCGACGTGGCCGTCATCGGCATCTCCGACTTTGCCCAGGACGCTTTGGGCGATCTGGTGTTCGTGAATCTGCCCCAGGTGGGGGACGACGTGACCGCCGGCGAAGCCTTCGGCGACGTGGAGTCCGTCAAGGCCGTGTCCGATTTGATGAGCCCCGTGACCGGCACCGTCTGCGAAATCAACGAGGAGCTGCTGGACGCCCCCGAAGCCCTCAACAACGACCCCTACGGCGCCTGGATCATCAAGGTGGAGAACATCACCGGCACCGAGGAGCTGCTGGACGCCGCCGCTTACGAAGCCCACTGCGCCGCGGAGGCATAAGATGGGCAGCTACGTTCCTTCCACCCGGGAACAGCGGCAGGAGATGCTCAGCGCCATCGGGCTCAAGGAGTTCAGGGACCTCTACCGGGACGTGCCCGAGAGCATGTACCTGGACCGTCCCCTGGACTTGCCCGAGGGCCTGAGCGAGCTGGAGGTGAGCCGGGCCCTCAACGCCATGGCGAAAAAGAACCGGGTCTACGACGCCATCCTTCGGGGCGCCGGCGCCTATGACCACTACATCCCCAGCATCGTCAAGTACATCCCCGCCAAGGAGGAGTTCCTCACCGCCTACACGCCCTACCAGGCCGAGATGAGCCAGGGCGTGCTCCAATCCATCTTCGAATACCAGACCGAGATCTGCGAGCTCACCGGCATGGACGTAAGTAACGCCTCCGTCTACGACGGGGCCACCGCCGCCGCCGAGGCCTGCGCCATGGTCCGGGATCGCAAGCGCCGCGTCACCCTGATCTCCGGCGCCGCCCATCCCGACGTCATCAACACCGTCCGCACCTACTGCTACGGCACCAACGATGAGGTGCGGGTCATCCCCGCCAAGGACGGCAAGACGGACATGGACGCCCTCAAGGCCATGCTGACAGCTGAGGTCTCCGCGGTCTATGTGCAGCAGCCCAACTTCTTCGGTCTCTTTGAGGACGCCGAGGCCATGGCCGCTTCCGTCCACGAGGCGGGTGCCCTGTACATCCTGGGCGTGAACCCCATCGCCCTCGGCATCATGAAGACCCCCCGGGATATGGGCGCGGACGTGGCCGTGGGCGAAGGCCAGCCCCTGGGGCTTCCCCTGGGCTACGGCGGCCCGTACCTGGGCTTCATGGCCACCACCACGAAGCATATGCGCAAGCTCCCCGGCCGCATCGTGGGCGAGACCACGGACGATCAGGGGAACCGCGCCTACGTTCTGTCCCTCCAGGCCCGGGAGCAGCACATCCGCCGGGAGAAGGCCGGCAGCAACATCTGCTCCAACGAGGCTCTCTGCGCCTTGACCGCCGGGGTCTACCTGGCGGCCATGGGCCCTGCGGGGCTCAAGGAGGTGGCCGAAGCCTCCATGGCCAAGGCCCATTACCTGTGCGGCGAGCTGTGCAAGCTTCCCGGCGTGAAGCTCCGCTATGAGGGGCCCTTCTTCCACGAGTTCCTGCTGGATATGCCCAAGGCGGACGAAATCCTGGCGGCTCTCGACGAAAAGAACGTTCTGGGCGGCCTGCCCTATGAAGGCGGCGTCCTCTGGTGCGCCACGGAGAAGGTATCCAAACAAACGCTGGACGACGTGGTCGCCGTCGTAAAGGGGGTGCTGGCATGAAGCTGATCTTTGAAAAGAGCGTGGCCGGTCGCCGGTGCGCCATCCTGCCCGCCTGTGACGTTCCCAAGGTGGAGCTGCCCGAGGAGCTGAAGCGGGAGGTCGCCCCCCTGCTGCCCGAGATGAGCGAGGTGGACGTGTCCCGTCACTACACCGAGCTCAACAAGCACGTCCACGGAGTCAACTGCGGCTTCTATCCCCTGGGCTCCTGCACCATGAAGTACAATCCCCGCATCGACGAGGAGATGGCGTCCCTGCCCGGCTTCGCCGCTGTCCACCCCCTGGCCCCCCAGGCCGCGGTGGCTGGCTGCGAGGAGGTCATCGACACTGCGAAAAAGTATCTCTGCGAGATCACGGCCATGGACGACATGACCTTCCAGCCCGCGGCCGGCGCCCACGGCGAGTTCACCGGGGTCCTTCTCATCAAGCAGTATCACGATTCCCGCAACGACAAGGCCCGGACCAAGATCATCGTTCCCGACTCCGCCCACGGCACCAACCCGGCCACGGCGGCCATGTGCGGCTACCAGGTGGTGAACATCCCCTCGGCTCCCGACGGCTGCGTGGATCTGGAGGCTTTGAAAGCGGTTCTCGGCCCCGACACGGCCGGTCTCATGCTCACCAACCCCAACACCGTGGGCATCTTTGACGAGAACATCCTGGAGATCACCCGCCTGGTGCACGAGGCCGGCGGCCTCTGCTACTACGACGGGGCCAACCTGAACGCCGTCATGGGCGTGGTCCGGCCCGGGGACATGGGCTTCGACTGCGTGCATCTGAACCTGCACAAGACCTTCGCCACCCCCCACGGCGGCGGCGGCCCCGGGGCCGGCGCGGTGGGCTGCAAGGCGTTCCTTGCCTCCTTCCTGCCCCACTCGGCCCTCATGGAGGAGCCGGGTCATATCCAGGTTCGGGGCTTTAGGGGCAACTTCCTGGTGGTGGTCCGGGCCCTTGCCTACCTCTTGACCCTGGGTCGGGAGGGCATCCCCGAGGCGGCCCAGAACGCCGTCCTCAACGCCAACTACCTGATGGCCAAGATCAAGGGCACCTTCACCCCCGCCTTCGATCGGATATGCATGCACGAGTTCGTGCTGGATCTAAGTGAGTTCAAGAAGGCCACGGGCGTATCGGCCCTGGACGTGGCCAAGTCCCTCATCGACTACGGCATGCATCCCCCCACGATGTACTTCCCCCTCATCGTCCATGAGGCCCTCATGCTGGAGCCCACGGAGACGGAGAGCAAGGAGACGCTGGATTGGGCGGCCCAGGTGTTCCGCGCCCTGTATGAGCTGGGCTACAAGGACCCCGAATTCATGCACGCCGCGCCTCACAACGCCCAGATCGGTCGACCCGACGAGGTGAAAGCGGCCCGGAACCCCGTGGTCCGCTACATTCGGCCGTGATCGATCGGCTCTTTACCTATGAAAGCGGGTCCCTTGACCCCTTTCTCAACCTGGCTATGGAGCAGCACCTGCTGGAGACCGTCGACGGCGGGTGCTGCCTTTTGTACCTGTGGCAGAACGAGAACACCGTGGTCATCGGCCGGAACCAGAACCCCTGGGCCGAATGCCGGGTATCCCTTTTGGAAGAGGAGGGCGGGCACCTGGCCCGAAGGCTCTCCGGGGGCGGAGCGGTGTTCCACGACGTGGGGAATCTGAATTTCACCTTCCTCATGCCCACCGAGGACTATGACCTCGAAAAGCAGCA
Organism: uncultured Eubacteriales bacterium; assembly: GCA_902798825.1. Taxonomy (GTDB): domain Bacteria; phylum Bacillota; class Clostridia; order Christensenellales; family CAG-138; genus RUG472. Next base: position 61,446 of record CADBYI010000008.1, read on the forward strand.
GCGGGTGCTGCTCACCGGCTGCCGGTCTTTGGGTATCCCGGCGGAGCTGTCCGGGCGAAACGATTTGACCGCAGACGGCCGCAAGTTCTCCGGCAACGCCTTCTACCACAACGGGCCCCGGTCCTACCACCACGGCACGCTGCTGGTGGACACGGACGGGGAGAGGCTCTCCCGCTACCTCACCCCCGCCAAGGCCAAGCTGGAGGCCAAGGGGGTCCCCTCGGTCCGAGCCCGGGTGGTGAACCTGGTAGAGCTTTGCCCCTCCCTGACCGTCGACGAGCTCAAGGGGGCCCTGACGGCTGCCTTTGAGGCAGTGTATGGGCGCAAAAGCACCCCCCGGGTCCTCACGGGCGAGGATCAGGCGCGGGTGTCGGCGCTGCGGGCCCAGTACGCCGGCTGGCCATGGCGCTTCGGCCAGAAGCTGCCCTTCACCTTCCGCTGCGAGGGACGGTTCCCCTGGGGCGGCGTGGAGATTCAGCTTCGGATCGACGAGGGCGTCGTGAAACAGGCCGCCGTCTATTCCGACGATATGGACTTTGCCTTCCCCCCGGCCCTTGAAACCGCCCTCACCGGCTGCCGGTTCGCGCTGCCGGCGTTGCACACGGCCCTGCAGCCCGTTCCCCACGGCACGGATGTGTTTTCCCTATTACAACAACAGGAGATTTAGCTTTATGTTCGATTTTGATCTCATCGTCGTCGGCGCAGGCCCCGGGGGCTACGAGGCCGCCCTCCATGCCGCCAAGCTGGGCCTCAAGACCGCCGTGGTGGAGCGCCGGGAAGTGGGCGGCACCTGCCTCAACCGGGGCTGCATCCCCACCAAGGCCCTCCTCCACGCCTCCGGCGTCTACCAGGAGGCCAAGGACGGCGCCGGCCTGGGCGTGATCGCCCAGGACCTTTCCTATGACCTTTCCGCCATGTTCGCCTACAAACAGCAGGTGGTGGAAAAGCTCCGCGCGGGAGTGGAAGGTCTCTTTAAATCCGCCAAGATCACCCTCCTCCGGGGCACCGGCACCCTGACCGCCCCCCATACGATCTGTGTGGCCGGCGAGAACGAGGGGACCTACACCGCCCAGAACATCCTGCTGGCCACGGGCTCCGTGCCCGCCCGGCCCCCCATCCCGGGGCTGGACCTTCCGGGGGTCATGACCTCCGACGAGCTGCTGAACGGCGAGGGCGAGGATTTTTCCTCCCTGGTCATCATCGGCGGCGGCGTCATCGGCATGGAGTTCGCCACCTTCTACAACGACCTGGGGGTCCAGGTGACGGTGGTGGAGGGCCTGGATCGGCTGCTGCCCAACATGGATCGGGAGCTGGGCCAGAACCTGGGCATGATCATGAAGAAGCGGGGCGTCCAAATCTTCACCGGCGCCATGGTGAAGAATCTGGAGGCCACAGACGTCGGTCTGCAGGTGAACTTCGAAGCCCGGGGCCAGCTCCAGTCCGTCACCGGCGAAAAGGTCCTCTGCGCCATCGGCCGCAGCCCCTACACGGTGGGCCTCTTCGGCGAAGGCGTCCAGGTGGAGATGGACCGCCGCCGCATCCGGGCCAACGAGAAGTTCGAAACCAGCCTCCCCGGGGTCTATGCCATCGGCGACGTGAGCTCCCCCGTCCAGCTGGCCCACGTGGCCACGGCCCAGGGCATCTGCGCGGTGAACGAGATGGCGGGCAAAGCCAACGGGATGGACCTGTCCCTGGTCCCCGGCTGCGTCTACGTTCGGCCGGAGATCGCCGCCGTGGGCCTCACGGAGGCGGAGGCGAAGGACCGGAACATCCCCGTGAAGACCGCCAAGGCCCTCATGTCGTCGAACGGCCGCACCGTGATCCTCAACGGGGACCGGGGCTTCATGAAGCTGGTGGCCCACGCCGAAACCCGAAAGCTCCTGGGCGCCCAGCTCATGTGCACCAACGCTTCGGACATGATCTCCCAGCTTTCCGAAGCCATCGCGGGCGGCCTCACCCCCGCCGAGCTGCTGCGCGCCATGCGCCCCCACCCCACCTTCGAGGAGGCCCTGACGGGCGCCCTGGAGGAGCTGGCCGCCAAGCTGGACAAATGACCGACAGCCGCGGATCGATGCCCATACGGGTCCTATTCGTCTGCCACGGCAACATCTGCCGCAGCCCCATGGCGGAATTCGTGATGAAGGACATGGTCCGAAAGAGGGGACTGGCCGATGGGTACCGCATCGCCTCCGCCGCCACCAGCCGGGAGGAGATCGGGAACCCCGTGTATCCCCCTGCCCGGCGGAAGCTGGCGGAGCACGGCATCGGCTGTGCCGGTCACCAGGCCCGCCAGATGACCCGGGCGGATTACGATCGATACGATCGGATCGTCTGCATGGACAAAAACAACCTTCTGAACGTCCTTCGCATCACCGGCGGCGACCCGGAGGGCAAGGTCGCCCTTCTCCTGGACTTCACCCCTCGATCCGGCCAGGAGGTGGCCGACCCCTGGTATACCGGCGACTTCTCCGCCACCTGGCGGGATGTGCTCGAAGGCTGCGAGGGGTTGATTGACCGCACCCAGCCCCGCCGAAGCTGACGCCAACGGCGATGCGCCAACGAACTTCGGCAAACATCACAACCAAAGGCAAGAATCGGCAGAGCAAGGCCTTTGCAAAAGGCCTTGTTTTTCTTATACTGTCAGTGAGAGAAACAGGCGAAAAGGAAGGATCGGAATATGCAATACGGTCATTTCGACAATGCGCACCGGGAGTATGTGATCGATAGGGTGGACGTGCCCGTGTCCTGGACCAACTATATCGGCATCAAGGACATGTACGGGGTCTTCAACCACACGGCGGGAGGGTATCTGCTGTACAAGAGCTCCGAATACCACCGCATCACCCGCTTCCGCCCCAACGGTGTACCCATGGACGGGCCTGGGCACTATGTGTATCTTAGGGACGAGGACACGGGGGACTACTGGACCGTCTCCTGGCAGCCGGTGGGCAAGCCGAAGGAGCACTTCTCCTGCCGCCATGGGCTGGGGTACGTGACATACGGGAGCACCTACGGCGGCATCGACGCCACCGAGACATTGTTCGTGGCCATGGACGATCCCGTGGAAATCTGGGACGTGGCGCTGAAGAACAGGGGCGACAGACCCCGGCGGCTGTCCGTCTACTCCTACGCCGAGTTCAGCTTCCACCACGTGGCCATGGACAACCAAAACTTTCAGATGAGCCTGTACGCCGCCGGCAGCCGCTGCGAGGATGGGATCATCGAATACGATCTGCATTATGAGGAGGACGGCTACCAGTTCTTCACCGCCGACTTCGAACCGGACGGCTTCGACTGCCTGCGGGACGCCTTCATAGGCCCCTATCGGACGGAGCGAAACCCCGAGACCGTGGAGACCGGCCGCTGCAAAAACTCCTTCGAAAACGGCGGAAACCACTGCGCCTGCCTGCAAAAGCGCCTCACCCTGGCCCCCGGGGAGGAGGTCCGGCTCCTGTTCCTGTTGGGCGAGGGTGACCTTGCCCAGGGACGGCGGATGCGGGAAAAATACACCGCGGCCCGGGCGGACGAGGACTTTCGGCGCCTGGCTGTCTTCTGGGACGAGAAGCTTTCCGCCCTGCAGATCGAGACGCCCAACGCCGGCATGGACACGGAGATCAACATCTGGAACCTGTATCAAAGCGAGATCAACGTCATGTTCTCCCGGTTCACCTCCTTCATCGAGGTGGGGGGCCGGGTGGGCCTGGGCTACCGGGACACGGCCCAGGACGCCATGACGGCGGTCCACTCCAACCCCGAAAAGTGCAAAAGCCGCATGGTGGAGCTGCTGCGGGCCCTCACCCGGGAGGGCTATGGGCTCCATCTCTTCGAGCCCCGCTGGTTCGAGCCCGAAGGCCCGGGCCAATCCTTCCGCTCCCCCACCGTGATCCCCACGCCGGACAGGCGGGACATCGTCCACGGGATCAAGGACGCCTGCGCCGACGACGCCCTGTGGCTGGTGTCCGCCGTGGTCCAATATGTGAAGGAGACCGGCGACTTCGGCTTCGTTGACGAAAAAGTGACCTACGCCGACGGGGGCCAGGGCACGGTCTATGAGCACCTCACCCGCATCCTGGACTTCTCCGCCCGGCAGGTGGGTCAAAACGGCATCTGCAAGGGTCTACGGGCCGATTGGAACGACTGTCTGAACCTGGGCGGCGGGGAGAGCGCCATGGTCAGCTTCCTCCACCTGTGGGCCCTGAACGGGTTCGTGGCCCTTGCCCGGCGGCTCGGCCGGCTGGACGATGCGGATCGATACGCCGCCCTGGCGGCCCGGGTGAAGGAGACCGCCGACCGGGTCCTGTGGGACGGCCGGTGGTACATCCGGGGCATCACCGCCGACGGTCGAAAAATCGGCACCCAGGCGGACGCGGAGGGTCAGGTCCACATGGAGTCCAACACCTGGGCCGTGATCTCCGGCGCGGCGGACGAAATAAAGGGCAAACGGGCCATGGACAGCGTGGACGAATACCTGTTCACCCCCTACGGCCTTATGCTCAACGCCCCCTGCTTCACCCGGCCCGACGACGGCATCGGCTTCGTGACCCGGGTCTATCCGGGGCTCAAGGAGAACGGCGCCATCTTCAGCCACCCCAACCCCTGGGCCTGGGTGGCGGAAGCTATCCTGGGCCGAGGGGATCGGGCCATGAAGTTTTACAACGCCCTCTGCCCCGCCCTCCAGAACGATCGGATCGAGGTGCGGCAATCGGAGCCCTATTCCTACTGCCAGTTCGTGGTGGGCCGGGACCATCCCGCCTTCGGCCGGGCCCGGCACCCCTTCATGACGGGCTCCTCCGGCTGGGCTTACTTTGCCGCCACCCAATACATCCTGGGCATCCGGCCCGATTTCGACGGATTGATCGTTGACCCCTGCATCCCCGGCGACTGGCGCGCCTTCTCCGCCGTCCGGCGCTGGCGGAGCGCGGTCTATCGTATCCGGGTGGAGAACCCTGACGGGGTCCAGAAGGGCGTGAAAGAGATGCGAATGAACGGCCAACCCTGCCGAAAGCTCCCGCCCCTGCCGGCGGGCAGCACGGCGGATGTGTTGGTCATCATGGGATAATAAAGGAGAAACAGCATGATCCATTTTGGAACGGGTGGCTGGCGCGCCATCATCGGAGACGAATTCACCAAGGCGAATCTGCAGCTTCTGGCCGCGGGCCTATGCCGGCTGATGGACGAGGAGGGGCACCAGGGCGCTGAGGTGTGCCTGGGCTATGATCGGCGGTTCCTGGCCAAGGAGAGTGCCCACTGGCTGGCAGAGGTCCTCTCGGCCAACGGCTATCGGGTGCTGATGATCGACAGGTCCAGCCCCACGCCCCTCATCATGTTCACCGTGAAGACCCACCATATGCCCTATGGGGCCATGGTCACCGCCAGCCATAACCCCGCCATCTACAACGGGGTCAAGGTGTTCACCGCCGGGGGCCGGGACGCGGACAAGGCCGTCACCGACCGGCTGGAGGCGAAGATCGCCCAGATCGATCCCTCTGCCATCCGGGCCATGCCCTATGAGGACGCTATGGCCCAAGGCCTGGTCCGGGAGGACACCACGGCCAACGAGTACATCGACAGCATCCTGTCCATGATCGACACCCAGGCCATCAAGGACGCCCGGCTCAAGATCGCCCTGGACCCCATGTACGGCGTCAGCCAGACCAGCCTTAGGACCATCCTTATGACCTGCCGCTGCGAGCTGGAGGTGATCCACGACCGCCACGACACCCTGTTCGGCGGCAAGCTTCCCGCCCCCAACGCGGCCACCCTGCGGCCCCTGTCCACCTTCGTCACGGACAGCCGGTGCGATTTGGGCCTGGCCATCGCCGGCGCCGTGCAGGATCTGCTCACCGCCGAAGCCCGCGGCAGCCTCTTCGCCAACGTGCAGAACATCGTGACCGGCAAGATCACCGCCGAG
>CADBYI010000009.1 GCA_902798825.1 uncultured Eubacteriales bacterium
CAGCGGCGTGCTGGCCACCATGAGCACGGCGTTTTGGGCCTTTTTTGGGGCTCTGGCTGCCATGAGTCTGGTGATGCTCCTCTCCCACATGGGCGGAGGACGGGTGACCAGCGCCAAGCTGGTGCTGGCCGGCTGCGTGGTGGGGAGCCTCTGCTCCGCCTTCACCAACATGATGATCTATATCGGCAAGGATGCCGAAAACATGAAGTCCGTCACCTATTGGCTCTTGGGCAGCATGGTCTCCGCTCGCTGGCCCAAACTCCTGCTGCCGGGAGTCTGCATGGGCGCGGGCGTACTTTTTTTCCTGACTCAAATGCGAACTCTGAACACGCTTTTAGTGGGCGAGGAAGCGGCCATGACCTTGGGGGTGGACCTCACCAAGTGGCGTCGCATCTATATGGTGGTCACATCCCTTCTGTCCGCCGTGGCCGTGTGCACCTGCGGCATCGTGGGCTTCGTGGGGCTTATGATCCCCCATATCGTGCGGGGGTTCGCCGGGTCTGACCATCGGTTTTTGCTGCCGCTCGCTTCCCTTTCGGGGGGCATTTTCCTCATATGGGCGGATGTGCTGGCCAGGATCGTGCTCAAAAACGCGGAGATCCCCCTGGGCGTCATCACCTCCGCCATCGGCGCGCCCATCTTCGTCTATATGATGGTCCGCAAGTCCTACGGCTTCGGAGGTGGCGAGCGATGAACATCGAGGTCAAGGACGTATCCGTCGTCCTCTCCCGCAAGCAGATCGTCAAGGACGCCTCCTTGAAGGTCCAAGAGAAGGAGTTCGTAGGGCTCCTGGGCCCAAACGGCAGCGGGAAAACCACGCTGCTGAAGAGCATCTATCGGGTCCTGAAGCCGTCGAGCGGCGTCGTCCTCATGGACGGCACGGACATGAAGGCCATGACCTACCGGGAGAGCGCCCGGCGCATGGGTGTGGTCAGCCAGTTCAACAACCTGAGTTTCGATTTCACTGCCATGGAGATGGTGCTCATGGGCCGCTCCCCCCACAAGCGTGCCTTGGATCGGGACACGGAGGAGGATTATCGGATCGCTGAGGATGCCCTGCGCCGGGTGGACATGTTGGACTTTCGCGACAGGAGCTTCCTCACCCTCTCCGGCGGCGAGAAGCAGCGCATCATCCTGGCGCGGGCCCTCGCTCAGCAGGTGGAGATGCTCATTTTGGACGAGCCCACCAACCATCTGGATATCAAGTACCAGATCCAGATCATGGACGTGGTCAAGTCCTTGGGTGTGGGAGTCCTGGCCGCCCTCCACGACCTCAATCTGACCCTCATGTACTGCACCTATGTGTATGTGTTGAAGGAGGGCCAGATCGTGGCCCACGGACCCACCGAGGAGGTCATCACGGAGAAGCTTATCGAGGACGTGTACGAGGTGGACTGCTCGGTAGCCAGGAACCCCGTGAGCGGCAAGCTCAACGTGACTTTTTTTCCAGGATATAAGGAGGCCCCATGAAGAGGATCGCCATACTCAACTGCCTGAAGGCCAACGATGTCTGCGCCGGTGCAGCCTGCCTAAAGGCGTTCAACAGCCGAAGCCGCCATTTTGAGCAATACGGTGCAGAGCCCATTGAACTTGTGGCTATGGGACGGTGCAACGGCTGTGAGGTCGGTATCGACGAGGGCTTTCAGGAGAAGCTCGACCGCATCATCGAGGAGGGAGCCGAAGTTTGTCATCTTGGTGTTTGTACGATCAAATCGGAGACGAGACAGGAGTGCAAAACCATTACTGAGGCCGCCAACTATTTGGAGACCCACGGCGTGCAGATCGTTCGGGGGACTCACTGATCCATGACAGTCTCTTGCGTTAAAGTAATTACGATCCTGTTGGCGGCTTCTCTGTTGCTCCTTTCCGGCTGTTCACAAGGACCGGAAGAAGCAAATGAACGGATGACCGTGACGGACGATCTTGGCAGAGAGGTTGCTCTCCCCAAAGGAAAGCTGCGGGCTGCTGTCCTTCTGGCCAGCTTCGCTGACTGTTGGCAGCTGGCCGGCGGCGAGGTCGCTGCCACTGTCCATGACGCCTGGGAAGATTACGATCTTGCCCTTAGCGATAGCGCCGTCGACCTGGGGCCCTATAACGGGGTCAGCATGGAACTGCTGGTCCAGGCAGAGCCGGATCTGGTCATAGCCAGCGCCAACACCAAGGCCCAGGTGGATCTCATGGGATCCTTTGAGGAGATGGGCCTGCCGGTCCTCTACTTCAGCGTGGGGTCCTTCGAGGAATACCTGTCCATGCTTTCGGTCCTGACCCGGATCACCGGCCGGACCGATCTGTATGCAGAGAACGGTCTGCGGGTCCAGAAGGAGGTGGAGAGAGCCAGGCAGGACGCGGCTGACGCCGCCAAAGGCTCCGATCCTCAGCGCGTCCTCATCCTGCGCGCCTCCACCCGCGGCATCCATGCCGTAGGTACAGGGGGTTCCGTCCTGGGGGCCATGCTCAGGGACCTGGGATGCGTCAACATCGCCGACGGTTCGATCCTGGAGGGCAGTTTGAGCCTGGAGAAGATCCTGATGGACGATCCCGACCGGATCTTCATCGTGCTTCAGGGCAGCCATATGGAGGACGCGGAGAAGCTGCTGGAAACGGAGCTTACCTCCACTCCCGGCTGGCCGGGGCTCACCGCTGTAAAAAACGGGCGCGTCCATCATATGGATAGGCATCTGTATCATTTGAAGCCCAACAAGCGCTGGGGAGAGGCGTATCGGAAGCTGGAAGCGCTGCTATATGCTAACGACAGAAAATGAGACGAACAATACATGATTTCGGGAGGAAAAAAATGAACATCACGAAAAAGCCTGTCCTTTTGGTTGTATCATTCGGCACCAGCTTCGCCGACGCCCGGGAAAAGAATATCACCGCCATTGAGGATGCGCTCGCTGTATCGTTCCCGGAATATGAGGTGCGTCGGGCATTCACCAGCGGCATGATCCTCAAAAAGCTTCGGGAACGGGACGGCATCTGCATCGACAGCGTCCCCGAGGCCATGGAGCGCCTGGTCCGGGAAGGCGTACAGCAGGTGGTCGTCCAGCCAACCCATGTGATGAACGGCGGGGAATTTGACAAGATGGTCGAGATCGTCCGGGCCTATGAGGGCCGATTCCAAAGCTTGAAGATCGGTCGGGCGCTGCTCTCCGATGATCATGACTACGACGCCCTGATTGAGACCGTGTTCGCCGCCGACGCCGCCATGGTGGCCCCCGATACGGCCCTGGTCTACATGGGTCACGGTACGGACCACGAAGCTAACAGGGGGTATGCCCACCTGCAGGAAAAGCTGTTCGCCGCCGGCCACCATAACGTCTTCATCGGCACCGTGGAGGCTACGCCCACCGTGGAGGACGTGCTGGCCCTGGTACAACAAGGAAGCTATCATCGCGTGGTGCTGCTGCCGCTGATGATCGTGGCGGGGGACCACGCCACCAACGACATGGCCGGGAACGGCAAGGATTCCTGGAAGAACATCTTCCAGCGGGCCGGATTCGACACGGTCTGCGTGCTACGGGGCCTGGGCGAGCGGCCAGCCATCCGCTGGATGATTATGGGTCACTGCGCCGAGACCATGAAGGCGTGAGAAAGGAGGGTTTATGCTGACGTGGGGGTATCTCCAGGAGGAGGAAAACGTGGTATACGGCCGGGAGGAGCAGCTCGTCCCCGCCCTGGCCAAGGATCTTATGATCCCCGATCTCATGGCCGCCATCGAGAGGTTTCGGCAGGCGCCGGTGAAGGAGGGCGTGGTGCTCAGTGGCGGCCGCAGGTCCAGCGTGAAGCTGTTCATCCCTGATCTCTATTTCGACCGACACATCGACATGGGCGAGAACGTGTGGCTGTATCTGGGGGAGATGTCCCCCGCCTACTGCGTCTATCGGCTCTGGGACGAGGACAGATCATAAAAAGAGTTCCCTCCCCGTGCGGCTTTAGGGAGATGGCCGCAGAAGGGAGGGACAGGGTCGGGCCGGACGGTGTCTCTCCTTCCTTCCGCCTCCGACAGCATGGGCTCCAAAGGTCCCCTCATGCGGGACACCGGAGCGAGGGCGAAGAAGCATCTGTTTCCCCGCTTCCTCGCCCTTTGTTTATCCGCCGGCAGCCCGCCCCGAGGGGGCGGGCCATTTCACATGGTACAGGAGCTCTTCACCCGGTTCAGCTGCTCGTTGAACATCTCCATGACCTCCCGGGGGGCGGTGATGACGGCCTCCCCATCCAGCCCAAAGAGCCAGCCGAAGAACTGGGGGCTGACGGCCACGGTGGCGCGGATCTGGAAGTGGTCCGCGTCCACGGAGAAGATGGGCACGTCCTTGCCGAAGGTGTCGATGACCACGCCGATCATCCGATTGGAGAAGCGCAGCGTCACGGTCTGCTCCTCCCCGCCGAACATGGAGAAGTTCTTTCGGGTGTATTCCGCCATGTCCGTCTCCTTCAGGAGCTTTTGCCCCTCCCGGAACTTTTCCGTCACCCGGATGCCGTCCATCTTGTCCACCCGAAAGTGCTTGATCTTGTCGGTCTCGGCTTCATAGGCGATGAGATAGTAGTTCTCCTCCGCCCAGGAAAGGGCCAGGGGGCTCACCCGGTAGGGCTGGCCGTTGCGGCGGAACTTCTTCTCCTTGGTGACGGTGTAGGAATAGTAGCGGAACTCGATCTGCCTGTCCTCGGCGATGGCCTGGTGGATGGCGTCCACGTTGTAGTAGATGGACTCGTTCATGCTCTTGATCCTGTTCTTCACGTACAGCTGCCGCTTCATGAGGGCGGCCTCGTGGACGCTCATGAGGCCGGCCAGCTTCCGGATCAGCTGCATGGTCTTGCGCTCGGTGATGAACTTGCTGGACTGGACGCTGTCGATGAGGAGCTTGATCTCCGGCAGCTCGAAGTCCCTGAGGCCCACGTAGTATCCGGCGGACCGGCCCCGGGTGCCGTGGACGTCCAGGCCGAAGGCGCGCAGGGTCTCGATGTCGCTGTAGATGCTCTTGCGCTCGGCCTTGATGCCCTGCTCCCCCAGCTTGTCGATGATCTCCTCCGTGGACAGGGGGTGCTCCTCGTCGGTCTCCTGGAGCAAAATGCGCATGACGTACAGCAGCTTTCCCTTTTGGTTGGTCGTTTTGGGCATGGTTCCTTCCTCCTTATATGAGTCGAATGGGGCCGTGGGCGCGGATGGTCCGCTCTCGGCCGGAGTCGAAGCGGATGGCAAGGCACTGCTGCTCCCGGTCCACCTCCAGCACGGTGCCCTTGCCGAAGAGGGCGTGCTCCACCCGGACCCCGGGCCCCAGGGGGTCCGATGGGGGCGCCATGCGCTTTTGGGTGCCCCGGATGTAGCTTTGGGCCTCCCGGACCCAGGCCGGGTCCAGCTCCACCAGATAGTTCAGATTCTCCTTCCCCATCTCGAACAGGAACCGGGAGGGGTAGCGGGCCGTGCCCTCGTGGGAGACCCCGGCGGCCTCGGTGAGGGTCAGGGTCCTCTCCGCCCGGGTGGCGGCCACGTAGCAGAGGCGGCGCTCCTCCTCCATGCGCTCCCGGGTGTCGGTCTTGCGGCTGGGGAAGACGCCCTCGTTCAGGCTGGCCACGATCACGTGGGGGAACTCCAGCCCCTTGGCGTTGTGAACGGTCATGAGCTTCACGGAGTCCTTCCGATCCTCCCGGTCCCGATCCGTGAACAGGGCCACCTCCGAGAGAAAGTCCTCCAAGGTGGTGTGCTCCCCGGCGCTGCTCTCGTACTCCTCCAGGCTTTGCAGCAGCTCGGCGATGTTGTCCAGCCGATCCCCGTCCCCCAGGGTCCTGAGCATCTTCATATATCCGCTCTCGTTCAAGAGGTGGCTCAGCAGCTCGCTCATCTTCATCTCCCCATAGCCCTCGTAGGCCTTCAGAAGGCTCACGAAGGCGGCGGCGTCCGAGGAGGCGATGAGGGGATGGTCCAGATTGTCCAGCAGGGCCCCATAGAGGGTGCGGCCCCTGGCCTGGGCATAGGAGCGAAGGAAGGCCATGCGCTTTTTGCCCACGCCCCGCCGAGGCTCGTTCACCACCCGGGCGAAGGCCAGATCGTCCCCCTGGACCAGCATGCGCAGATAGCAGATGGCGTCCTTGATCTCCTTGCGGCCGTAGAACTCCATGCCCCCGTAGACGGCGTAGGGTATCTTGGCGTGCAAAAGGGCGTCCTCCAAACTCCGGGACACGTAGTGGGCCCGATAGAGGACGGCCATGTCCCGCCAGTCGTTCCCCTGTTCCTTCAGCTCCTTCAGCCGGGAGACGATGAACTTGGCCTCCGCCCCCACGTCCTTGGCGTGGTAGTAGGGGGGCACGGGGCCCGCCGGGTTCACGGCGTGAAGCTGGCGCTCCACCCGCTGCTGGTTCTTCTCGATGAGGGCGTTGGAAGCGGCCAAAATCTGGGGGGTGCTGCGGTAGTTCTCGGTGAGGACCACGGTCTGGGCGTCGGGATACTTGTTGGGGAAGTCCAGGATGAAATGGACGTCCGCCCCCCGCCAGGTGTAGATGGTCTGGTCCGGGTCCCCCACCACGAAGAGGTTTTTGTGGCAGGAGGAGAGCATGTCGCAGAGCTCGTACTGCTTGCCGTCGATGTCCTGGAACTCGTCCACCATCACGTATTCGAACCGCCGGGCCCACTTCTCCCGGACCTCCCGATTCCCCCGCAGCAGGGCCACGGCCATGTCCACCAGATCCTCGAAGTCCAGGGCGTAGATCTTCCGCTGCTCATAGAGGTAGCGGTAGAACATCTGCTTTTTCCGGTTCTGCTCCCGCTGGATCAGGTCCAAAAGGGGCTCGTCCGATTCCCCGGTGAGCAGCGGCACATAGGCCAGATCCCACTTCATGTCGTCGGTCAAGTCCGCCGCCTTGTGGAGGCTCATCTCCTTCAGCGTCATGCCCATGTCCTCGAACACGGTGCGCAGCAGGGAATCCTTGTCCTCCTCGTCCAGGACCAGAAAATTTTGAGGCCAGCCCAGGGTATGCAGATCCTCCTTCAGGATCATGAGCCCCAGGGCGTGGAAGGTGCAGATATAGCCCGTGTCCCCGTCCCCCACCATGGACCGGACCCGTTGCTTCATCTCGTTGGCCGCCTTGTTGGTGAAGGTCACGGCCAGGATGTGGCCGGGGCTCACGCCGCCCGCCTCCACCAGATACCCATAGCGCCGGGTCAGGGTCCGGGTCTTGCCCGTGCCGGCCCCGGCCACCACCCGGATATACCCCTCGGTGGCCTGCACGGCCTGCAGCTGCTCCCTGTTCAATCCCGCCAAACTGTCCATACGCTTCCCCTCGTCCCTCGTTTTTCTATACTATAGCACACTATCTGTCCCATAAACAGGATTCTTACACTCATTTTGCAATTTATTTGCAAAAACAGCGGGAGGGGCAAGCCCCTCCCCTACGGGTGCGTTGGAGTCCAAATGGTGTAGCCCCCCTTGCCAACCCATAAACCTTGTGATATAGTAGGTTGAAGAAAGCCACAGGAAGGAGGCCACGGCCATGATGATCTCCACACGGGGGCGGTACGCCCTGCGGGTGATGCTGGACTTAGCCATGAACGAAGGGGGCAGCTACGTGCCCCTGGACGACATCGCCCAAAGGGAGGGCATCTCGGAAAAATATCTGGAGAACATCATCGTGAGTTTGAGCCGGGCGGGTCTCGTGAAGGCCCTGCGGGGCAAGGGCGGCGGCTATATGCTGTCCCGGCGTCCCGCGGAGTACCCCATCGGCGAGATACTGCAGCTGACGGAAAAGACGTTGGCCCCGGTGACCTGCCTCGAATCGGGGGCTGCCTGCCCCCACGCGGCGGACTGCCTGACCCTGCCCTTCTGGCAGGGGTTGGACCGGGTCATCGACGACTACCTGATGGCCCACACCCTGGCGGACCTGCTGCCGAAGGGCAAGTCAGTCTGATGAAAACTGCGCTTTCATCAGACTGAGGCTCCGCCTTCGCTTCGCTCGCAGGCCCCGCCTATGACCTTAAAGGCCACCGGGCACGCGATGCGTTAAGCAAACATGCCAGTGGCATGTTTGTAGCGGAGCGGGGAGCAATCTATGATTGCGACCTGGTCCTGCAGGTGTGTCGATAAGAACGCATTGCGTTCTTATATCCACACGCACATGTCGCTGGATTTGACATATTCGAAGCCGCCTGTTCTTCCTCCGCAAGTTGAGTTCGCTCGGCTACACCTCGCTTATGTCGCCCGGTGAGTCGACTTCTTTGCAGAGAAAAAATAAACCTATTGACAAGGTAGGTTAATATGGTATACTGTAGCTGACCGAAAACAGAAAGGACCCATTGTATGATATACGCAGACAACGCGGCCACCACCAAGCTGAGCCCCCACGCCCTGGAGGTGATGGTGGAGACCGCCCAGACCGCCTGGGGAAACCCCTCCAGCCTCTACGGGCTGGGGCAAGCCGCCCAGGAGGCCCTGTCCGACGCCCGGGCGCGCATGGCGAAGATTTTGGGGGCGGAGGCAAAGGAGATCTACTTCACCTCCGGCGGCAGCGAAAGCGACAACCAGGCCATCCGTTCCTGTGCCCGGCTGGGGGCGGCCAAGGATAAGAAGCACATCGTGTCCACCGCCTTCGAGCACCACGCCGTGCTCCACACCCTCAAGCGCCTGGAAAAGGAGGGCTATGAGGTCACCTATCTGCCCGTCCACGAGAACGGCATCGTCACCGCAGAGGAGGTAGCGGCGGCCATCCGGCCCGACACCTGCCTGGTCACAATTATGTTCGCCAACAACGAGATCGGCACCATCCAGCCCATCCGGGAGATCGGCGCGGTGTGCCGGGCGGCCAAGGTCCCCTTCCACACGGACGCGGTCCAGGCCGCGGGCCACGTGAAGATCGACGTGAAGGACATGAACATCGACCTTCTCTCCCTCTCCGCCCACAAGTTCCACGGCCCAAGGGGCGTGGGCGCCCTCTACTGCAGGACCGGCCTCCCCCTCTACCCCCTCATCGAGGGCGGCGCCCAGGAGCGCAACCGCCGGGCGGGCACGGAGAACCTCATGGGCATCCGGGCCATGGTCACGGCCCTGGAGGACATGGCAAAGGACATGGACAAAAACGCCGCCTATGTGCAAGGGCTCCGGGATCGGCTGATCGCCGGCCTCTCCGCCATCCCCCACAGCGCCCTGAACGGGGATCGGGTGAACCGGCTCCCCGGCAACGTGAACTTCTGCTTCGAGGGCATCGAGGGCTTGGACCCCAGCCACGTGCTCCTGGCCATCGGCCGGCCCCACGAGGTGGCCCACGGGTCCCTTCGACTGACCCTGTCGGAGGAGAACACCCAGGCGGAGGTGGACGCCATCATAAAGGCGGTGCCCGAGATCGTGTCGTATCTGCGGGGCTTCTCCCCCATCTGGCAGGACCTTGAGGCCGGACGCCGTCAGCACCTGCTTTGAGAGAAGAAAGGAAGGAACCTATGGCATTATACAGTGAAAAAGTGATGGATCATTTCCTGCACCCCCGGAACGTGGGCGTCATCGAGGACGCGGACGGCGTGGGCGAGGTGGGCAACGCCAAGTGCGGCGACATCATGAAGATCTTTCTGAAGATCGAGGGCGGCATAGTCACCGACGCCAAGTTCTCCACCTTCGGCTGCGGCAGCGCCATCGCCAGCAGCTCCATGGCCACGGAGATGATCAAGGGCCAGCCCATCGATAAGGTCATGGAGCTGACCAACAAGGCCGTGGTGGAGGCCCTGGACGGGCTCCCGGCCTATAAGCTCCACTGCTCGGTCCTGGCCGAGGAGGCGGTGAAGGCGGCCCTGAAGGACTATTTTGACAAGAACAACATCCCCTACGACCCGGCCCAGTTCCCCGACGCCCCCTCCTGCGCCTCCTGCGATATGGAATAAATGAGCGATCAACGACAGCAAAGCACGGCTCCGGCCGTGCTTTTTGTATGTCCGACCCCTATGGTTCCTAAAAGGAGAAAACCAGTGGTTTGCCAAATGAAGAACCAGTGGTTTTGCAAATAAAAAACCTAAAGAAAAGGAAAAGGAAAATGAAAATGAAAATGAAAAAGAAAAAGAAAAGGAGAAGGAAAAGTTTTTCTTTTTTCTATGGGAGAAAAGAAAAACCAGGCCCCCTTGGGGGGATCAGAACTGCCCGTAGATGAAGTCGGAGGCGGTGTAACCGGGTCCGTAGGCCCCCAGCAGAAGGCAGAGAAGCAGCAGCGCCAGGGCGGCCAGCCAGAGCTTCCAGGGGGTGTTGATAAAGCGGGTGCGGAAGGAGCCCTCCCCCTTCAGCAGGCTGACCAGGAGCATCAGGGCGGCCATGGAGAGGACGATGGCCCAGGCGCCCCCGGAGAGGCCCAGGACGGAGAGGCCACGGGCCACGGCGCCGTAGTTGAAGGTGGTGAACAGGGACGAGAAGGCCCGCCACACGCCCCGGGGGCCGGCGTAGCAATCCCAGAGGCGGATGAGGCACAGGAGCAAAAAGGTGCGAATTGTCTCGAAGGCCCCGTAGCCCCCGGTGGCCTTCAGGCCCGGGAAGCGGCTGTGGAAGCCCTCGTAAAGGGGCTTCAATGTGAGGGAAAGGAGGATGACCAGGCCGTTGGTCAGTCCCCACAGGGCATAGTTCCAGCCCGCCCCGTGCCAGACGCCGGTGGCCAGCCACACCAGAAGGGTGGCCCCATACAGGGGCAGGCGGGACAAAAAGCCGTTGCCGAACCGGCCCCGGAGGGCCTTGGTCCAGCGGAGGAAGGGCTTGGACACGTTCAGGGGATAGAACAGGTAATCCCGAAACCAGCTGCCCATGGTCATGTGCCAGCGGGTCCAGTATTCCTCGATGTTTTTGGACAGATAGGGCCTATCGAAGTTTTCGGCCAGGGTGACGCCGAAGAGCTCCCCCACCCCCAGGGCCATGTCGATGCCGCCGGTGAAGTCGGCGTAGAGCCTAAGGGCGTAGAGGACCATGCCAAGCAGCACCCAGCCGCCCCGGAAGCTGTCCGCCTCCGCCCCAAAGAGCAGGGCCAGGCCGGGGGCCAGCCGATCGGCCACCAGCAGCTTCTTGGCCGCGCCCCACAGGATGCGGACCAGGCCCCGGCCCAGCCGGTCGAAATCGAAGTTTGCCCCCCCATAGAGGGTTTCGGACAGGCTGTCGTAGCGGCTGATGGGGCCCTGGATCATCTGGGGGAAGAAGGAGGCGAAGAGGGCGTATTTGAGGAAGTTATCCTCCGGCGGGTACTTGCCCCGCTTCACGTCCATCAGATAGCCCAGGGATTGGAAGGTATAGAAGGAGATGCCCAGGGGCAGCACCCAGTGGACCTGAAAGGGGGCGCGAAGGGCCGAGAGCAGAAAGGCCGTGTATTTCAACGCCCCCAGGAGCCCCAGATTGACCAGGAGGCACAGGAGGAACAGGATGTTGCGCTTTCGGCCCTGGGCCTTCTTATAGGCGGTCAGAGCCTCCCGGGACAGGTCCTTTTTGTGCTCGGCCACATAGGCCTTTTGCCGCTGCAGGCTCCGACCCAGGAGCCGAGCGGTGCCATAGACGGTGACGACGGTGACCAAAAGGAAGGGCAGATACCCCTTCCCCGCCAGGGCATAGAACGCCAGGCTCCCCGCCAGCAGAACGAGATAGCGGAAGCGCCTGGGAAGGATATAGTAGACTGTCAGCAGCCCCAGCACCAGCAGGAGGAAGCCGCCGGAGAGAAAGGTCATGTAGGAAAGCACCTCATCCACCGCCTGTGGCGGTCCCCCTTCCCCTCAAGGGGAAGGCTTATATATCACCGCCTGTGGCGGTCCCCTCTTCCCTGCAATGCTTCGCAATGCTTAGGGGAAGGCTTATGGTTCGATCATTCCTCTTCGATGCGCTCGATCAGGGCGAAGAGGGCCCGGGCGCTGTTGAAGTTCTCGGGCACGATGTCCACCGCCCCCAGCTCCACACCGTAGGTCTCGGAAAGCTCCGCCACGATGGACACCACGTCGAAGGAGGTCAGGATATGGCCGTCGATGAGCCCCTCCGCCGTCAAAAAGTCGATGTCGGGATGCATGTCCCGCAGCATGTCCAACAGTTGTTCAAAGGTCATTTTCCATACTCCTTCTGTTCGATGGCCCGCCGGTCGATCTTCCCGTTGGGCAGGTGGGCCAATTCGCTGCGCTGCTCGGTCCGATTGGGGGTCATGTAGCCGGGCAGCTTCTGCTTGAGGCCGATGACCAGGTCCCAGGGCTGGGCCGGGCCGGTGTAGAAAAGGTCGATCCGCTGTCGGTCCGCCACATAGAGGCACACGGCCTCGTGGACCCCGTTCAGGCTCAGGGCGGCGCTTTCGATCTCCCCCAGCTCCACCCGATGGCCCATGTGCTTGATCTGCTGGTCCCGGCGGCCGATGAAGATCAGATCCCCGTTCTCGTCCAGGCGCCCCCTGTCCCCGGTGCGGTAGCAGACCGCCCCGCTGTCCGGGTCCTCAGGGTCGGGGATCAAAGCGGCGGCGGTCCGGTCCGGGTCGTGATAGTAGCCCGCCATGACCGAGGGGCCGCCGATGAGGATCTCCCCCTCCCTGTCCAGCTTGCCCTCGTCGTTGATTAGATACAGCTTCGTGCCCGGAAAGGGCTTGCCCACGGGGATGGGCTTTGCCGCATCCTGTGGCCCCACGACGGGGTGATAGAAGCTCATGCCCGTGCACTCCGTAGCCCCGTACAGCTGGAAGATCCGGGCGTCGGGGCAGGCCTTTTGCCAGGCCGCCAGGTGCTTTGGGGGGAAGGTCTCGCTGCCGAAGCACATGAGCTTCAGATGCTCCGGCACGATGGCGTAGAAGGTCCGAAGCCGGGCCACCAGGCTGAAGGCGGAGGACACCCAGCACAGGGCGTTGATCCTCCGCTCGTTGATATATTCGATCAGGGCCATGGGGTTCACGAACAGCTCCCGGGGCAGCAGGTAGGCCGTGGCCCCCTTCACCATGACCCCCAGCAGCTCCTTGAGCCAGGCGTCGAAATACAGGGGGGACTGGATGCCGAAGATCAGGCTCTCGTCGAAGCCCAAAGCTTCCGGCAGGGTGGCGGCGTAGTCGAGCAGGCTCCTTTCCCGGATGGACACCCCCTTCGGTTCCCCGGTGGAGCCGGAGGTGAACACCACGTAGGACAGGGCGTCCCCGTCGCTTTCCTCCCGCAGCCGCGCCGGGCCCGGGAAGGCCGCCGCCTGGGTGTAAACCATATGCCGGGCCGCCGGGCAAAGGCCCTGAGCGGCGGTGAGATTCTTTTCGTCCGTCAGGATGAACCGGGGGCTCAGGGTGCGCACGATCCGCTCCAGCCGCTCCCGGGGCATCTGCTCGTCCAGAGGCACATAGAAGCAGCCCGCCTCCATGACCCCCAGAAAGGCCGCGATCTGGTGGGCGCTGCGCTCCATGAGGACCCCCACGGGCTCCCCCTGGGCGCCGCCGTTTTTCAGGCAGGCCCCCACGTTGGCCGCCGCCTGCCGCAGCTCACGGAAGCTTAGCCCCCGCTCCCCGTCGGCAAAGGCCAGCTTGTCCGGGAGCCGATCGGCGGTGGCGTTGAGATAGGATAAAAAGCTTTTCATATGAATCCCCATTCTTTATAAGCTTTTACGTTCAGAGATCCCTCGCTCGACGCTCGGGATGACAAGAGGGGGCCTTACTGGTCCGCGGCCACCCGATACTCCATGGAGGCGATGCGGCGCGGGCCCCCGTCGATCTCCTTCACCTGGACCAGCAGCAGAACGCCGCCCGCCCGGTAGGTGTAGAGCCCGTTCACGTCCTCCCCGCCCAGGGTGTCCAGGAGTTTCTCCTCCTCGTCGTAGATGCGCAGCCCCTGAGGTATGGTCACGGTGTCGTCCGCCACGGTGATGGCGGTGATGCGCTCCACGCCCTCCACCTCGTTCACCGTCAGCTCGAAGCCCGGATAGTAGTAGAACAGGTCCTTGCCGATGTAGGCGCAGCTGTCGGCCTCGAAGCTCCCCATGGGGGCCCCCAGGGCCTCCAGCACCGGCGCGGCCTCCATCATGGGCTCCATGCGCACGCC
Organism: uncultured Eubacteriales bacterium; assembly: GCA_902798825.1. Lineage (GTDB taxonomy): Bacteria > Bacillota > Clostridia > Christensenellales > CAG-138 > RUG472. Next base: position 13,973 of record CADBYI010000009.1, read on the forward strand.
CTTGCTTTCAAAGTACAGCTCCAAAGCGGGCTCCGCTTCCGACTCCTCTGCCGCCGCAGGCTCGGCCGATTCAGCCGCCGCCTGGGGGACCGCCTCCGCCGCCTGGGGCTGGGCCGCCGGGGCCGGGGCCTCCGTGGGGGCCGCCGTAGCCTGGACGGCGTTGGGGTCCAGATAGACCACCCCTTCCTTCTCGGCGGGCCGGGGGGCCGGTTCGCCGCCGCAGCCTATTAAACAAGCCAGCAGCACCAGGGCCAGGGCCCAGATCATCCCTTTTTTCATCCGTCTACCTCCGCTTTCGCCCGCTTCTCCCGGGCATATCGCTCCGACAAATCGCTGTATTGGGCGGCCGCCACCGGGTCCAGCCGCTGATCCTCGATGAGTCCCCTTTCCTTCAGGTGCTCCCCCAGCCAACGGGTGTACTTCTCCGCCCCGTATACGTTCAGGTGAATGCCCCCGTCGTAGGTGTCGGTGCTAAGGTCGATGCCCATGTCCTCCATGAGGGGGATGGCGTTGATATACTCCACCCGGTTCTGTTCGGCGTAATCCGCCAGCCACAAATCCCACTCCGGATACCAGGCCGGATACAGGCAGGGGCTCTTCACCAGGATCAGGGCGATGTCCTTCTCCCGGCACAGGGAGACGATCCGATTCAGATACTCCACCGGCTTGTCCCCGAAGGACGGTTCCTGGAGCGCCGGCGCCGCGGGGAGCCGGGTGTAGGGCACCTGCTCCGTCCGCATGAGATAGCCGTTGTAGGTGAGCTCCGGCCCCTGAAAGAGGTACAGGGTGTCCTCCGCCGTAAGCTCGAACAGCCGGTCGTGATACCGCAAAAGGGGCAGATAATAGCTGATCTCGCTTTCCCCCTCCGTCAGGGAAGCCCGGACGGCCTCGAACTTTTCTTTGCTCAGGCGCATGCCGTCCAGGGTCATCCGGTTGTAGGCTTCGCTCTGGGGCTCGGCATAGCGCAGGGAGCAGACGGACAGGACCACCGCCCGGGGGGTCTCGACCTTCAGCATCTCGCTGAGCAGATAGTAGCTCTGCCACATGAGCTGCTGGGCGCTGCCCCGGATATAGCTGGTGGCCCCGAACTCCTCGAACAGGGTCACCGGGGAGAAGCTTTCGTATACCTCGCAGTCCCCCACGAAGAGGACTTGGTGCCCCTCGTTCCGGTGGGTGTACCAGTTCTCCACCATGCTCCCCTCCAACGTGACGCCGGAGGCGTACTTGGGCCGGACCAGGCGGCCCAGGCCCCACAGCAGCAGACCGGCCAGCACCAGGGTGAACACCGGGGCGATCCAACGGTTACGTTTCATAGATGTCTCCCATCATGCGCCAAAGGCGCAGCGTCCTATAAAGATAAGCCTTCCGGCCAAATTTTCACCAATCCCTGACGAACCGCTTCGTGGCCGTCTCGGGATAGACCTTGTGGTCGTACTTCCAGAAGAAGGGGTACAGATCCAGAACCTCCTCCGTGGTGAGCATGAAGCACTCGAACTTCCGGCTGGGGCCGCTGTTCAGGGGGTCGAAGTGGTACCAGCCCGAGCCCAGGTCCACCATGAGCCAGTAGTGGCGGTTGGCGCTGTATCTCGTCACGAACATGACCTTGGCCCCGATATCCTCCAGCAGCTTTTTGGCCGCCGCGCAGAAGGTGAAGCAGTCCCCCCTCCGGGTGGTGAGCCCCCGCCAGGCCTCGTACTTCCAGTCCCGCTTGTTGGACCGCTCCCGGAAGGTGAAGGTGTCGTACACGTAGCGATAGATGGCGTAGGCCTTCTGCCCGCGGGTCATGTCGTCGGTGACGATCTTGGCCAGGACCTTGTCCGCCGCCGCCTGCAGCTCCTCGTCGGTGACCGTGGGGCGGATGATGTACAGATACACCCGCTTCTCGGCGGTGTTCCCCGCCCGGTCCGTGGCCCGGTAGGTCACCGGGTACACGCCCACCCTGGACATGTCCACGGCGGAGTTGTCCACGGTCAGGGGCACCGGCCCGTCCGCTTCGTCCATGGCCGTGGCCTGGGCGAAGTAGGCCACCGCCTCTCCCATATACACGTATTGGGTCACGGCCCCCAGGATCTTCGGGGGCTCCGTGTCCTGTATCACGTCCACCGTGCCCTCGATCTCGGTGCGGTTGCCGCTGCCGTCCACCGCCGCCACGGTCACGGGCTGGGGGCCCTCCCGTGTCCAGTCGGGCTCCGCCACATAGGAGAAGGTCAGGGCGGTCTCGTCCTCCGCCACGGACAAAAGGGCCTCCGGGGCCAGGGGATGATCCACATAGGCCCGAAGCTGTCTCGGGAAGGCCAGCAGGGGCGCCGTGGTGTCCACCACGTAGAGCCGCTGGATGGAAAGCTCCTCGTCCACCATGGCGTTGATGTCGTAGCAGCCCACGGCCTTGGGCACGAACCGGGCCACCTTCACCTCGCCGGTGAAGCCGGCGTCCAGCTCCCGCTGCCGCTGGGCCAGGGCGGGGCCCGTCACGCTCCGGCGGCTGGCCTCCCAGACCAGGGGCGCTAAATCGGAGATGAGGACGGTGACCTGTCCCTCGGTCCGGTTGCCCCCCGCGTCCGTCACGGCCACGGTCAGGGTCTGATACCCCCGCCGGGTCCAGTCCGGGTCGGGATCGAAGGCCACGGTCAGGGCGGAGGCGTCCGCGGCATCCGTCACCAGGCTTTCGGCCGACAGGGCCTGGCCCGGTTTGGTCCAGGGTATCTCGGCGGAAAAGGCGCAGACCGGCGGGACCGTGTCAGCGACCAGCAGGGCGGTCTCGTACACCTGTCCCTCGGCCTCCACCTCGATCATATGGACCCCGGGCACGGCGGTGTCCACGGTGCTAAGGTCCGTGACGAACCGGCCGGCCATGGTGTCGTTGGGCAAAAAATCTTCCAGGGGCGGCACCGGCTCCCCGGCCTCGATGCTAAGGCGGGCCACCGGGCCCAGAACGGTGCAGGTGCTGTCCACGAAGCTCACGTTCCCGGACATATCCTCGAGCCGCACCACCACTGGCCACTCCCCCGCCTGATGAAACTTCGGCGCTGTCTCGAAGGACACGCCCACCAGCTGGGCGTCCGCCAGGTCCGCGATGAACCGATCGGCCCCGCATTCCTCGTCCACCCCCAGCACCTGCTCTACGCCCCGGGCCGCCGGGGCCGTGGTGTCCACCAGGCGGACCTTGGCGATTCGGGGGCCGTCCTTCCCGGCCACCAGGACCAGCGCCTCGCCGGGCCGGGTCCAGTCGATCCGATCGGTGTCGAAGCACCAGCGGCCCTCGCCCCCGTCCTTCAACAGGGCGGACGCGGAGGGCAGGGCGCCGGTGAGCTCCAGCACCGTCAGGGGCCGGACTTGCCGATACAGCCAACGATAGGCCCCCACCGGCACGGCCACCAAAAGCAGCAGGCCCATGAGCAGGAGCCATGGCCATTGAACCCTATGCGCTTGTCGCTCCTGTACGTCTTCCACCGCCGCCTCCAAATCTTGACTTCGTTATCATAGAAGAAAACGCCCCCGATGTCAATAAAACGGGAAAAGTTGACTTGTAAATTGCTGTCAAAAGGGCGTATACTGATGGCGAAAAAGCAAAGAAAAAGGAGGCACCCATGCCCTGCACCACCATCTTAGTCGGCAAGCGCGCCAGCAACGACGCGTCCACCATGATCGCCCGGACCGACGACGGCCATTTCGACGTGAAGAAGCTGGTCGTCGTGGAGCCGAAGGACCAGAAGAAAAAGTATAAGAGCGTCATCTCCCATGTGGAGGTGGACCTGCCCGAAGAACCCCTCCGCTACACCGCCTGCCCCAGCGTGGACCTTTCCCACGGCGTCTGGGCGGCCACGGGCATCAACGCCGCCAACGTGGGCATGACCGCCACCGAGACCATCACCTCCAATCCCCGGGTCCTGGCGGCGGACCCGCTGGTGGTCTATCAAAAGGCCCAAAAGCGGGGCGAAAAGGACGTGCCCGGCGGCATCGGCGAGGAGGACATCATCGTGCTGGTGCTGCCCTATATCCGCACCGCCCGGGAGGGGGTGCTGCGCCTTGCCTCCCTGCTCGAGAAGTACGGCACCTATGAAAGCAACGGCATCGCCTTCAACGACGAGAACGAGGTGTGGTGGATGGAGACCGTGGGCGGCCACCACTGGCTGGCAAGGCGGGTCCCCGACGAGCAGGTGGTCATCGCCCCCAACCAGTTCGGCATGGACGGGTTCAATTTGGACGACGCCTTCGGTGAAAAAAAGGCCCACCTGTGCTCGGCGGACCTTCGGGCGTTCATCGCCGAGAACCGGCTGGACTGCAACCAGGGCGGCCGGTTCAATCCCCGGGACGTGTTCGGCTCCCATCGGGACATGGACCACATCTACAACACGCCCCGGGCCTGGTTCATGGGAAGGTATCTGTGCCCCTTCTCCCACAGCTGGGAGGGGCCTGACGCCGAGTTTGGCCCGGAGAGCGATGACATCCCCTGGGCCCTGGTGCCGGATCGGAAGGTGTGCGTGGAGGACGTGAAGTATCTGCTGTCCGCCCACTTCCAGGGCACGGAATATGACCCCTACACCAACCGGGACACGGGCAAGCGGGGCATGTACCGGTCCATCGGCATCAACCGGACGGGGGTGGCCGCCCTGTGCCAGGTCCGCAGCCATGTGCCGGAGCCCATCAAGGGTCTCGAATGGGTCTGCTTCGGGCCCACCACCTTCGACGCGCTGCTGCCCGTGTACACCAACGTGGCGAAGATGCCCGCCTATCTGTCCCAGGTCACCATGGACGTGTCCACGGACAATTTCTATTGGTCCAGCCGGCTGCTGGCCGCCCTTTCGGACCCCCACTTCGCCCAGACGGCCCAGCTCATGGAGCGGTATCAGGACGCGGTGATCACCAAAGGTCGGCAGATCGTGAGGGAATACGATCTAAAGGTGGCCGAATCCGGGGACTTCTCCCTGACCGCAGAGGCCAACGAGGCCCTGGCCGCCATGGCCCGCCGGGAGACCGCCAAGGCCCTGAACGGGATCGTCCAGGTGGCCAGCGAGCGCATGCGGGACGGCTACGACCGGGCGGATAATTGAGAGGAAGGATTGAAAGCATGCCCCCTTTCTTGTAAGAAAGGGGGCCCCAAAGAACTTTTATTTGAGATAAGCTGTTGAATTGCTAAGCCTATTATCCCAATAGGCTTTTCTTTTTGCGCCGCTTTTTCCTCTTTCTCCAAAGAGAAATAGCGGCAAAAGAAATACTGTTTCTTATATATCCGTCTCGGCGGTCAGTATCCGCACATGCTTGCCCAGGTGCCGGACCAGGGCGGCGTAGTAGTCCTCCTCGTGCTCCGCCATGGTGCGGAAGAAGGCGTCCTTGAACCAGGGCTGCTCCAGCAGCAGGCCATAGGTGATGTGCACGGTCTGGCGGGCGGCGGGCAGGTTCATATACTCGGGCAGATAGGCGTCGTTTTCAAGATCAATGTTGGGGATCTCGTTCACGTCGGTGGACACGTGGTAATACTTCTCCGCCTCGGGGCGATGCTCCAGGGCGAACTTGTGGGCCCGGCGATACAGGTCCGGATTCACCTCGCTGACCACCCGCATGGCCTCCAGCCAGCTGGTGCCGGCAGTCTTCACGTGGATGTGCCCCTTGGTGACCCGGCCCACGGTGGAGAACACGGCGAACTTGTCGGAGCCGGAGTGGAGGGACAGCTTGTAGCCGAAGTGGTCGGCGATCTGCTGATGGACCACGAAATCGCGGGCGAAGTCGTTGAGATTGCCCGCGTACTCGATGCCCTTCTCGAAGGCGCCGGAGAAGTGGGGCGCCACGCTGATGGGGGTGATGCCCGCGGCGTGGAGCTCGTTGCCCACCACGAAATGCTCGGCGGGGGTGGTGATGGTCAATGTCTCGTCGATGGACAGCTCGAAGTCCACGGGCACGGTCTTGATCTCGTCGATGTAGCGATAGCACTCTATGGCGTGGTCGATGCCCTTATGGAACACGATGACGATCCGGCGCAGCTCCTCGGCGGACAGGCTCCCGATGATGGGCAGGTCCTTGTCCAGATAGACATCCTCGTAGTGGGCGCGGACGGCCTCGGGCAGGGCGGCGTAGAGGGCGTCGATCTCCGCCTGGGGGAAGGTGACGGCCTTCTGGTTGATCTGCTCGGAGCAGTCCAGCGTCACCATGGTGCAGCCGGCGGAAAGGGCGTATTGGATCTCAGCCTTGGTCTTCAGATGGTCGCCGTCGGCGCCGTAGCCCTTCTTGTAGCCCTCCTGGAACACGTTGAAGGCGGCGGCACTGATCACGTCCTGGAAGGTCCGGTGGGTCAAATTCAGCTCCCGGATGGACTGCTGGGCCAGGACCGGATAGATGTCGTGGTCCCCCAGGGCCCGGATATGGCCGGGGCTGGCCAGGCCCAGCCGATCGCCGAAGCCCATGGTGAACCTGTGCCCCTTGTGGCTGGCGGGCTTGGTGTAGGGGAAGAGCCCCATCAGCGCCGCGGCGTTCTCGTTGGACAGGGGGCAGAGTCTGAGCCCCTTCTCCTCCGTGCCGGAAAAGGCGTCGGCCCTCTCCCCCGCCACGGCCAGGCACTTGTCAAGGCCCCGGCGGACCAGGGCGGCCACGGTCCCCTCGCTCTCGTCCACGGAGCGCTCGTATACGAACAGATCGGTCTCGGCCAGCAGGGCCCGGAACATATCCACGGTCATCTTTTTTCGTCTCCTTTTGCAATCGATTTTATACGATCAGTATAGGGAATCCCGGCAAAAAAGTCAAGAGCGCCCATGGGGCCGCCGTCCGGGGCCGGCCCCCCGGTGCAACAGGTTTCTGCACGTGTTGACAATTCCAAATTTTCCCTGTAAAATGGGGTAGAAATAACTGAAAAAGGCGGCAGATATGCAGATCACGATCTACGATATCGCCCGAATGGCGAATGTTTCGGCAAGCACGGTTTCACGGGTGGTGAACAACAAGCCCAACGTGAACCCCAAGACCCGGGCCCGCATCCTGAAGCTCCTGGCCGAGCACAACTATGTGCCCAACGAAGCCGCCCGGGGGTTGGTCACCCAGAACAGCCACATGATCGGCATCCTTCTCACCGACATCCGCACCACCCATCACACCCAGGGCGTCTACTATATCGAGCAGGAACTGAGCCGCCATGGGTATTCCTGCATCATCCACAACACGGGCCGGGACGAGCAGAACTGGGTCCACTACATCCAGGAGCTGCGCCAGCGGAAGGTGGAGGCCCTGATCCTCATGGGGTCCATCTACCAGAGCGACACCATGAAGGAGGCCATCGCCCTGTATCTGCCGGATCTGCCCGTGGTCATCTGCAACGGCTACTTCTCCGCCCCCAACGTATACGGGATCGTGTCCGACGAGCAGGGCGGCGTGATGGAGTGCACGGGCCTGCTGCAGCGAACGGGCTGCCGCCGCCCCGCCTTCCTCATGAGCCGGTCCACCCCCAGCAACGAGCTGAAGAAGCAGGGCTATCTGGACGGCATGGGCCGATACTTTCCGGGCCTTGCCCCCCTGGCCCGGGAGATCGAGCCCGGGGCCGAATCCACCATCGCCGGCACCCGGGCCCTGCTCGGGGAGCATCCGGACGTGGACGGGATCATCTTCTCCGACGACAACATGGCCATGGTGGGGCTTCGGGCCCTGGTGGACCTTGACAAGCGGGTGCCCGAGGACGTGCAGGTCATCGGCATCAACAACGCCCCCTTCTCCAGCCTCACCATCCCCTCCCTGACCTCCCTGGACAACATGCTCTACGACGTGTCCATGACCGCCGTGCGCCACGTGCTGGCCCTGCTTTTGGGCCAGCGGGTCAGCAAGAAGATGTTCATCAGCACCGAGGTGGTGGTCCGCGCGTCCACCCTGCCCCAGGCTGCATATTGACACAGCCGCCGAAAGGCGGGTATACTCTATTCGATTTTCGATCATCAGGAGGAATTGAACATGATCCGCAAAGGCAGCGACCGCATCGTGGAAAAGCCCCAGCGCAAGTTTGGCGCCCCCGGGTTCATCACCGTCCGACAGCTCATCAACGACCCCGCCGAGCTCAACGGCAAGGGCCGGGTCTTCGCCCACACCACCGTCCTTCCCGGCAACGGCATCGGCTACCACGTGCACGTGGGCGACGCCGAGATCTATTATGTCTACAGCGGCAAGGGCGAATACAACGACAACGGCACCATCGTCCCCATCGAGGCCGGGGACGTGACCTTCTGCCCCGCGGGCTCCGGCCACGGGGTCATGTGCGTGGGCGACGAGCCCCTGGAGCTCATCGCGCTGATCCTGTACGAGTAAGACTATAGCCACTTTTTCTCTTTAGGAAAAAGCAGAGCAAGAAGATAAAAGAAGGGGATCATGGTTTCGTGCGAAAGCCTGATCCCCTTTTGAAAGTGGTTGCACCTTTCTTACAAGAAAGGTGCGTGCCTTTTTTATTCCTACCTTTAAAAATCTCGTTCCATACCCATGATGGTCTTGAGCTGATCATGGGTCAGCAGGCCGTCCATGTCATAGGTATTGGTGAAGACGGTGTTCCGGTTGGGGTAGTCCTTGAGGCCGTACTTGAGCATGCCGTAGAGGGCGGACTTTTCGAACACGTGCATGGTGACGAAGTTGTACCCCAGCTTCTTCACGTCCTCCAGTTCCACCGCGGGCTTGCCGTCGATCAAGGTCACGTCGGGCCACATCTTCCAGCCCTTGTCCACCGCCGCCTGCTTCACGCCGTCCGCCAGGACCCGGGTACCGCCCAGCATGGTCATGGGCGCCCCCAGCTCCCGGGCCAGCTGGCACCGGAGCAGGGCCTCCTCCTCGCCGTAGGCGCTCTTGGCATGGGTCCGGGCGATGCAGACGCAGTCGGTCCCCTCGCAGGCCGCCAGGGCCGCCTTGATCCGGGCGAGCCAGGCTTCCCGGGAGATGATGACGGTCTCGGGGTGCTTGCGGGCCGGGTTCTCCTCCTGAGGGTTGGCCATATAGTACTCCATCCGCTCGAAACCCCGGATGCCCGTGGCGTCCTCCAAGGTGAAGCCGGAGGCGCCGGCCCGAATGAGCCGCTTCACGTTTCGATAGATGACGGCGGGGCTCTCGGCGTAGCCGTCGTCAAAGTCCGCGATCAGGGGGATGTCCACGGCGTTGGTGATGGCCTCCACCACGGTGATGACCTCGTCCAACGTGCCGAAGGCCATGTCAGGCTGGCCGTCCATGCTGTAGGCAATGGCGCCGCCGGAGAGCATGAGACACTTATAGCCGCTGTTCTGGGCCGCCCGGGCGCTCATGCAGTCGTACACACAGGGGGCGAAGATCTGTTCGCCGCTTTCAAAAAGCTCCTTGGCCGTTACTTTCCGTTTCATGCTGCACCTCCCGCTCTTAGTCCCGCTTGAACTGATAGGCCCGCTGGCCCAGGGCGTCTAAATCCATGAATGCCTTCTCCATGGGCATCCACTTCTTCCAATAGCTGAAGATCACGTGGTAGTCCACCAGGTTCCCCTTCTCGTCCCGCAGATACCCGTCGAAGTCGTGGAGGTCGGCGTACATGGTGTTGCCGTTTCTGAAGTTCTTGATGCCGAAGTCCATGTCGCCGAACCAGGCCGCCTGCTCCATGAAGGTCATGAACACCAGGCCGTAGCCCAGGTCCTTCAGTTCCTTGGCCGTGACCTCGGGCTCCCCGTCCACAACGGTCAGATCGTTCCAAAGCTTCTCCCCCGGCACCGCCGCGGCAAAGGCCGCCGCGTCCGCCGGTGTGTGGGCGTAGGCCGCGCCTACGATCTCGGCCCCCGCCGCCTGGGCCAGCTTGACCCGCTCGATAGCCTCCTGGGCCTCCGGGGCAAAGGAACGGGCCAGGATCATGCAGTCGGTATTCTCCGCCGCCTGCTTCGCGATGGCCACCTTCCGGGCGAACACCTCCCGGGAAACCAGCGTCAGCTCCGGGGAATCCGAGCCGCAGCCATAGGCCCGATCGTCCAGCAGGATGGCCGCCGCTCCCGCCTTCACGATGCGCTCCAGATCGTAGGGGAGAATGCGCAGATTGTCGGAAAAGCCGCTGCGCACGTCGATGATGAGGGGGATGGAGCAGTTGTCCTCCACCACCCGGGACACCATCCAAACCATCTCGGCCACGCCCAGGACCCCCTCGTCGGGGATGCCCCGGACCGCGTGGGCAAGGGCGCGGGCGCTGAAGCGGGCCAGGGTGCAGCCCAGCTTCTCCGCCGCCCGGGTGGAGATGCCGTCCCAGGTATCCGGCGCAAACTGCTGCCCCTGGGCCAGCACGGAACGTAAAGTCGCGATGCTCATGTGTGTATATCCCCCCTGCTTTTTTCTGTCGTGGGATCGAGCTTCGACGCCGGAGATACGGGACGATGCAATCGATACCAACCTATACGGGTATGGTATCACGGTGCGACAAAAAAAGCAAGCCCCCTCCTGCCTTTTCGGGCTCCCAGGGGTCCGCCCTGCCCCTTCCGTTTTTTCCCTGTTCCGGCGTTGTAAAAAAATGTTGCAAAATTGTGACTACGGTCTTATAATGATGTTGCAAGCGATTGCAAACAACCCTTCGTTTCGTTCCACCATGAACTGTACAGGAGGCCATATGAAGATTGCGGTATTGGGCGCAGGCGCCATGGGGATGCTCTTTGGGGGGTATCTGTCCCAGAAGAACGAGGTCTATCTCATCGAGGTCAACGAGGATCGGGTCCGGTTCATCAACGAAAACGGGCTCCAGGTCCGGGAGAAGGACGGGAGCGACGGCCGGTACTACCCCAAGGCCGTGTCGAATACCGACGGGATCGGTCCCGTGGATTTGATCATCGTCTTCGTGAAGGCCATGTTCACCGTGGACGCCCTGACCAGCAACCGGGGTCTCATCGGGCCGGACACCTATATCATGACGTTGCAGAACGGCGCCGGCCACGAGGCGAAGCTGTTGCAGTTCGCCGACGAAAAGCACGTCATCATCGGCTCCACCCAGCACAACAGCTCCATCATCGAGAACGGCCACGTGAACCACGGCGGCTCCGGCAAGACCAGCATCGGCCTGCCGGGCGGCGGCAGCCAGGTGCTCCAGCCCATCGCGGACGCCTTCACCGCCTGCGGATTCGAATGCGTCACCAGCAACGAGGTGAAGAAGCAGATCTGGACGAAGCTGTTCACCAACACCGCCGCCAGCTCCCTGACGGCCGTGCTCCAGGTGCCCCTTGGGTATATCTACAGCGACCCCGCCGCCCACGAGCTCATGATCAAGCTCTGCAAAGAGGCCGTGGCCGTGGCCAACGCGGAGGGCTTTGCCCGATTCGACGAGGCCGAGGTCATCGCCGGGGTGGAGACCGTCTGCAAGAACGCCCCCAACGGCTACACCTCCATCTATGCGGACGTCCGGGACGGCCGAAGGACCGAGGTGGACACCATCAGTGGGAGCGTGGTGGACGCGGCCCATGCCCTAGGCGTGTCCGTGCCCTGCCATGAAATGATCGTATCCCTTATTCACGCCCTGGAGCGCCGGCCCCGGGCGTGATTTTGTTTTGCCCATTCCGTAACCATCCGTGACTATATAATAGAAAAGGAGATTTTGTCATGTCAGACTACAACTGGGTCGCAGGATACCCCACCCGTCGCCCCCAAGAGATGCCCCCCAAGGAGTACACCCTGGGGAATCTGCACATCGTGGATTTGACCAAGGTCCTGGACCCCGCCAGCGAGAGCCGTCGCTGCCGTCTGTGGCGGTTCAACACCGGCGGTTCCATCCCGGATTTCCACACCATCATGGACCTGACCAGTCATCTGGGCACCCACTGCGAGTGCCCCTATCACCACAGCGAGGATTGGCCCAGCGTGGCGGAGCTGCCCCTGACCAACTTCATGGGCCGGGGCATCTATGTGACTCTGGATCTGCCGGAGAATCATCAGATCACCGGTGAGGACCTGGAAAAGGCCATCGGGGACAGGATGCAGCCCGGGGACACGGTCATTCTCGACAGCCCCCACAAGCTCCCCCCCTTCACCCCCGCCACCAACGGACCCGACGACCATCGGCTCCTGATCGGCGAAGACTCCGCCCGTTGGCTGGCCGCCCGGGGCGCCAAGTGCGTGGGCTTCGGCGACGGCGTGTCCATCGAGGATTCCAACGAGAACGTGAGGCCCTTCCACGACATCCTCATGGCCCAGAACTGCCTGTTCCTGGAGGTGCTGCAGAACCTGGACCTTTTGAAGACCGACACCTTCTTCATCAGCTATGCGCCGCTGCCCATCATCGGCCTGGACTCCTGCCCCGTGCGGGTCTACGCCATCGAGGGGTTGGGCGAGTTTTCCAAGTAACGTCAGTATCCAACCGGAGATATCCGGATGAACATTTGGGAATACCCCAAAATACAAAGGAGGAACGAAACATGAAAAAGACCCTATCTCTGCTCATCGCTCTGGTGATGGTCCTCAGCTGCTTCGCCTTTGCGAGCACCGCTTCCGCTGAGGAACGCGTCATGGGCGGCACCGTCACCGGCGCTATGAACGTGGACGTCAACACCTATGCCAGTTGGCGTATCCGCAGCCAGCAGGAGAAGACTGCTCTGTCCCCTGTGTACGAAACGCTGATGCGCTTCGATGCCGAAGGCAACCTGCAGCCCTATCTGGCGGAGTCTCTGACGGCTGACCAGGCCAACCTGACCTACACCGTGAAGCTCCGTGACGGCATCACCTTCTCCGACGGCTCCAAGCTGGACGGGGACGCCCTGCTCTGGAACTTCGAGAACTTCAAGGAGAATTCTCAGACCTCCGCGACCCACTTCGGCAGCGTGGATCACTTTGAGAAAACCGACGATCTGACCGTTGTCATCCACCTCAAGGAGTGGAACACCCAGATTCCCTTCTCCCTGAACTCCGTTGCCGGCCTCATGTACTCCAAGAAGGCCTTTGACGAGAACGGCTACGACTGGTGCCTCGAGCACGCCGTCGGCACCGGCCCCTATGTGATGACCGAGTACATCTCCGACGATCACAAGACCTATGAGAAGAACCCCACCTACTGGAATGCGGAAGCTGAACCCGCCACCTTCGACAAGATCACGCTGAAGATCATCGCCGACACCATGTCCGCTCAGGCTGCTCTGCTCAGCAAAGAAATCGACTTCTATCTGGGCAGCGACAATCAGATGAAGGACACTCTTCAGTCCATGGGCTACAATCTGTATCACAACAAGATGTGGTACACCATTTACTTCCTGATCTTCGGCAGCGCCGTGGAAGGCTCCCCCCTGGCTGACGTGAAGGTGCGCCAGGCCATCGCCTACGCCATCGACTCCGACGCCATCTCCAAGAACCTGGACTACGGCATGTCCTTCGTGTCCAACCAGTACGCCGTGGAGGGGACCCCCTTCTACAGCAGCGAAGTCAAGGGCTATGAGTACAACGTGGAAAAGGCCAAGCAGCTCCTGGCGGAAGCCGGTTATCCCGATGGCTTCTCCACCAAGATCTCCGTGGGCGTGGACCAGAGACTGGACCGCTACATGGTCGCCCTGCAGGGCTATCTGCAGAAGGTGGGCATCACTGTGGAGCTGGATTATCAGGAGACCGCCATCTGGACCTCCAAGGGCATCTATGAGACCGACGAAGGCATGATCCTGGCCGGCCATGGCTTCGGCGCCAATCTGGTCAACCAGGCTGTGAACAACTTCTCCAAGCGGGCCATCTCCGGCGTGGGCATGCTGAAGAACAGCAAGCTCCATCCGGACGATCTGGATGCCGCCCTGATGGCCGCCCTCAGCGCCGCCGACAACGACATCATGCTGGAGAACATGCATGAGGCCGAGCGCCTGATCATCGACGAGTACTGCCTTGGCTATCCTGTGGTCATGGGCTACGGCGGCGAGATCATCACCCAGCCCGACATCATTGACAGCGGCTTCTTCGCCGACTTCAACGAGATGCATACCTGGACCAACCTGTATCGCGTCAAATAAGAATCTCGACATGCGTCACCATCCAATGTGATTCGCGGGGGCTCTCCGAGGATCGGAGAGCCCCCTTTTCACAAAGGACCTTTGCCCATAAGGAGTTAAGATATGGGATCTTATTTCAAGTTTATAGCTAAAAAGCTGCTTCTGGCACTGCTGACGATCTTTGCCATTTCCGTGTTTGCCTTTTTGATCGTCCATCTCATGCCCGGCGACCCGGTCCGCGTCATGCTGGGCGCGGAAGCGGATGAAGCGGCGGTAGAGGCCATGCGAATCCAGCTCCACATGGACCGACCCCTGGTCACGCAATACCTCATATGGATCGGCAACATTTTCAAGGGGGAGTTTGGCAAATCGCTGGTTCTCAACCTGAGCATCCGCAGCCTGATCGCGGAGCGCTTGCCGGTGACCCTGTCTCTGACCGTGCCCGCCATGGTCATCTCCATCGTCTTCGGCATCCTGATCGGCATCGTCTGTGCCACGCATCGCGGCTCCTTCATCGATCAGCTTCTCACCGTTTTGATGACGACGATGAACGGCGTGCCTGTGTTCTGGATCGGAATCATGCTGATGTACCTGCTGGGCGTGAACTGGAAGATTTTGCCCCTGATGGGGTATGTGAGCCCCAAAGCAGATTTTGCGGACTATGTGAAGCACGCCATATTGCCCGTCTTTATCATGTGCTTCGGCCCCATGTCCTCCATCGCGCGACAGGTGCGCACCAATATGCTGGACGTGATCAACCAGGATTATATTCGTACCGCCACCGCCTATGGTCTGCCGGTATCGAAGATTCGATATAAATACGCGCTGAAGAACGTGTTGATCCCCGTCATCACCCTGATCGCCCTGCAGATCCGCTCCATCGTGGGCGGCTCCCTGCTGGCGGAGCAGGTGTTTTCCATCGCCGGCATCAGCCGGCTCATCACCATGTCGGTCATGAACAACGACTTTTTGACCGTACAGGCTTTGGTCCTGGTGATTTCAACGTTCGTGGTCGTGGCCAACCTTCTGCTGGATATTGCCTACGGTTTCGTTGATCCACGCATCCGTCTGACAGGAGGGAAATGACCATGACGAAACGATCTATAAAAGTTCAGAGCTTCCTCAAGACCTTCTTCGGCCGTGGCTTTATCGTGTATGCAGCCGCCCTCATCGCGCTGATGTTCATCCTGTTCGCCATCTTCGCCGACGTTTTGAGCAAATATGATCCCAACGAGATCGATCTGATGCAGTCCCTAGCCCTGCCCAGCTCCGAGCATATCTTTGGCTGTGATCTGCACGGCCGGGACGTGTTCGCCCGCATCCTCTACGGCGCGCGCATCTCCATGCTGATCAGCGTGTTCTCCTGTATCGTAGGCGCCATTATCGGCATGCTGCTGGGCCTGGTCGCGGGATACCGGGAGGGATTCATCGGCACGCTCATCATGCGGTACGTGGATCTGCAGCTGGCCATTCCGCCCATGCTGTTCACCATCATCATCGGCATGCTGGCGGGGCACAACATGTTTGGCCTGGTATTCGCTTTGAGCTTCGGCATGCTGCCCGGCTTTATCCGGCTGATGTACGGCCTGGTGCTCAGCCTGAAGCAAAACGACTATATCGTGGCGCTGAAGTTTGCCAGGATACCCACATGGAAGATCATTCTGGGCCATCTTCTGCCCAACGCGTTCCCCACGATGCTCGTCACCTTCACCATGAACCTGGGGTCCACCATCATGCTGGAATCCACGCTGAGCTTCCTTGGCATCGGCATACAGCAGCCCACGGCGTCCTGGGGCAGCATGGTTTCAGACGGCTATTCCTACATCTTCACAAGACCATTCCTGGCCTTCGTTCCGGGCATCTGCATCCTGCTGCTGGTGCTTTCGTTCAACATCCTGGGCGACAGCCTTCGGGATGCGATCGATCCTCGCCTGAAAGGAAAACTGTGATATGGAAAAAGAGAGATTATTGGAATGCACGGATTTGCACACCTCCTTCTTTATGGAGGGAGATCGCGAGGTCAAAGCAGTCAACGGCGTCTCCTACTACATAGATAAGGGGGAGGTCGTCGCCGTGGTGGGCGAAAGCGGCTGCGGCAAGTCCGTGACCCAGATGTCCGTGATGCAGCTCATCAAGGCGCCGGGCAAGGTGCTGTCCGGAAACGTGACCTTCAACGGCGCGCCGCTGATGCAGGACGGAAAGCACGTGGCGGATATGAACAAGATCCGCGGCAACCAGATCGCCATGATCTTTCAGGAGCCCATGACCTCCCTGAACCCGGTGTTCACCGTGGGCGAGCAGATCGTGGATATCATCCGTCAACACAAAAAGCTCAGCAAGCGGGAAGCGTGGAAACTGGGCGAAAGCTCTCTGGCGGCCGTGGGCATTCCCGATGCGCCCGCCCGCATGAAGAACTATCCCTTTGAGATGAGCGGCGGTATGCGGCAGCGGGTGCTCATCGCCTTTGCCGTCGCGCTGGAATCGGAGCTGATCATCGCGGACGAGCCCACCACCGCCCTGGACGTGACCGTTCAGGCTCAGGTCATGGAGCTGCTGATGGACATCAAGCGCCGGAACAATTCCAGCATCATCGTCGTCACCCACAACCTGGGCCTGGTGTCCCGGTATGCGGACCGCATTTACGTCATGTACGCCGGCCGCATCATCGAGTCGGGCACCAAGGAGCAGATACTCACCGATCCCAAGCACCCCTACACCAAGGGACTGCTGGCGGCAGTCCCCAAGCTGGAGAACAAGAAGCGGGATGCTCTCGTTCCCATCGACGGAGCGCCGCCCAGCCTGGTGGATCTGCCGGATCGCTGCGCATTCTATCCCAGGTGCACCTTCGCCGACGCAACCTGCGAGAAGCAGGGCTATCCCTGCCTCCGCCCCGTGGGGAAGAATCATTATGCAGCCTGCCATCTGGCCGCGGAGGAGGAGTGACCATGGATGCACAGAACAACATTATCCTCAGCGTACAGGGGCTGAAGGTACACTTCCCCCTGACCAAAGGCATCGCAAAGAAGCAAATCGGCTACGTGCGCGCGGTGGAGAACATCTCCTTCGATGTGGAACGGGGCAAGACGGTGGGCATCGTGGGGGAAAGCGGCTGCGGCAAGACCACCACGGGCAAGGCCATTTTGCGCATGGTGAAAGCCACCGAGGGCAGCATCTATCTGAACGGGCAGAACCTGCTGACCATGACGCCCCGTGAGCACGATCAGATCAAGCGAAAGGTTCAGATGATCTTCCAGGACCCCTACGGTTCCTTGGACCCCCGGCAGAAGGCCAGCTCCATCATTCGTGAAATACTGAGGGAGGATGGGGCCCATCACACGGCCAAGGAGCTGGACGACGAGGCCCTGCGCCTGCTGACCATGGTGGGCCTTTCGGAGGAGATTGGCGAACGGTATCCCCATGAGATGAGCGGCGGCCAGCGTCAACGGGTGGGCATCGCCCGGGCTCTTGCCTGCAACCCCGAACTGATCATCTGCGACGAGCCGGTCTCCGCCCTGGACGTTTCTATCCAGGCTCAGATCATCAATCTGTTGACCAGGCTCCAGAAGGAGCTGGGCCTCACCTACCTGTTCATCGCCCATGATCTGGCGGTGGTGCGGCATATTGCTGACACGGTATACGTGATGTATTTGGGCCAGTTCGTGGAGAAGATGAGCTCCGACGAGATGTTCAGCTCCCCCCTGCACCCCTATACGAAGGCTCTGCTCTCCGCCATCCCCGTGGTGGACTGCGAGGTGGAGAAGACGCGCAAGCGCATCGAGCTCTCCGGCGAGGTGCCGAGCCCCATCAACTGCCCCAGCGGCTGCCCCTTCCATCCCCGTTGCCCCTACGCCACGGATATATGCCGGGAAAAGATGCCGGATAGGGAAGTTGCCTTTGGGGACCATGAGGTGGCTTGCCATCACTATAAGGAACTGCTGCCCGTCAAGCAGCCATAATCTTTCAAGGAGGAAAAACAGTATGCCAGCACAAAAGAGTTTTCAGCAGTTGTTTGCCGAGAAGAAGGAGCTTCTCTGGGCCCCCTGCATCTATGACTGCGTCAGCGCCAAGACGGCGGAGGACATCGGCTTCGAGGCTCTGACCATTTCCAGCTATGAGCAGCGGCATTCCTATTTGGGCTTCCCCAGCATGACCCAGGATGAAATGTATGTCAGCGCGTCCTATATCCTGCGCTGCTCCAATCTGCCCATTCTGGTGGACGGAGAGGATGGCGGTGGCACGCCCATGGAGGTCTACAAAAACGTGAAGCGCTTTGCGGAAGCCGGCGCCAAGGCCATCTCCATCGAGGACATGTTCAACGATTCCGCCATCGGCCTTAGGGTGATCGGGGTCAAGACCTCCGGCAAAACCTACTCCATCCGGGACAGGATCATCCCCAGGGAGATCTGGGCCGCCAACGTGCAGGCGGCGGTGGAGGCCTGTAAGGGCACGGACTGCATGGTCATCGCCCGGGTGGATTCCACCGAGACCATGGACCGGGGCCCCATCAAGATGCGGGGCAGGGCCGGCATCTCCTTTGACGAGGCCATCGAGCGGGCCAAGCTGGGCGTGAAGATGGGCGCCCCCATGACCATGATCCAGAACATATGCTATCCCGGCGGCGACGAGGAATGGAAGCGCATTCAGCGGGAGGTCCCCGGCTTCCACTGCTATCCCGACATCCACGGCGACAACGGCGTCAGCGATGTGGACGACGTGAGCAAGCTCTACGATCTGGGCTTCCAGATGATCACCTGCCACGCCTTCATGAAGGGCGCCTGGAAGGGCATGCTGGAATACGGCCGTCACGTCTTTGAGGATAAGAACACGATCTTCACCGAAAACGACGACTTCGGCTATCCGATCTATCAGATCAGCCCCATCACCAATCCGGAAATCGCCCAGATGTCCGATCGTTGGGTGAATACCATTTTGACCCTGAAGGGCGAAAACAACTGAATCCAAGGAGGAAACGAAAATGGCAGCAGAAAAATCGATCAAACAGCTTCTGGAAGCGGGCGAATTTGTCTGGGCGCCCTGCATCTATGATTGCGTCAGCGCCCGGGTCGTGGAGATGGTTGGCTACAACGCCTGCCTGGTGTCAAGCTGCGAGCTGGAGTTCGCCATGAACGGCATTCCCGCGGGCCTGTATAACTGGGAGGAGTATATCTGGGCGGCAGAGCGCATCTGCAACGCCACCAAGCTTCCCGTCATCATGGACGGAGAAAACGGCGGCGGCACGCCCATGCAGGTCTATCGCAACTGCAAGCGTCTGGCGGAGGCCGGCGTAATGGCCATCTCCATTGAGGACACCCTCTCCGGTGCCGTGGCGGTGGATTACGCCTACGGCCACGGCCGCGGGTATATGGACAGGGAGCTGTGGGCCACCAACGTGGCGGCTGCCTGCGACGCCGTGAAGGGCACGGAGTGCATGATCATCGCCCGGACCGACTGCAAGGGCGGCGGCGCGGCCCAGACCGGCGCCATCGCTGACAACGAGTTTTGCCTGGGGCTGGACGAAGCCATCCTGCGGGCCCAAATGGGCGTTGCGGCAGGCGCACCCATCACCATGATCCAGAACATCTGCCATGCGGGCTGCAAGGATGAGTGCCTGCGCATTGCGCGGGAGGTTCCGGGATATCACTTTTATCCCGATGTGCACGCCACCAACGGGGTGCCGGATGCCACCCTGGAGGAGATGCAGGAATGGGGCTTCCAGCTGGTTTCCAACCATGCGGCCATGAAGGGCGCCACCAAGGGCATGCTGGAATACTTCAGCAACAACTTCAAAAACCGCAACTCCGTCTACTCTGAAAACGACGAGTTCGGCTTGGGCCACGTGTTCACGCCCTTCAAGATGGAGAGCTGGATCGAGCGGGATAAGAAGTATATCGCCTACGAAAAGCAGTTGAGACAAGCCCGGAAATAACGGGACGGTTATTCTGCAGAAGGAGCGGGCCCCGTCCCGGGGCCCTTTATCTATATGCGAAACAATCAAAAGCTCAAATCCATCCTGGCGATCCTGGCCATGTCCTTCATCACCCTGGCCGCCTCCGCCACCTCACCGGCCCTGGCGACGATCTCCAAAAGCTTTCCGGAGGCGTCGCCCACGGCCATCGCCTCCATCGCGACCCTGTCCAGTCTGACGGCGGTCCCCTGCACCATCCTCTCCGGCATGATCGCCGGACGCCGGGTGCGGTTCAGGACCCTGACCGCCCTCGGGCTCATCGTCACGTTCCTGGGGGGACTGCTGCCCGTGTTCGCCGGGAGCATCTATGAGATCCTGCTGGGCCGGGCCATCCTGGGCGTGGGCACGGGGCTCATCGCGCCGCTGACCAGCACCCTGGTTTTGTATCTGTTCTCCGGGGACGAGGTCCCCAAGCAGCTGGGTCGAAACGCCATGGCCACCAACGTGGGCGCGGTGATCTTCCAGCTGCTGGGCGGGTATCTGTGC
This sequence comes from uncultured Eubacteriales bacterium, assembly GCA_902798825.1. GTDB lineage: Bacteria > Bacillota > Clostridia > Christensenellales > CAG-138 > RUG472. The sequence continues at coordinate 34,322 of CADBYI010000009.1, forward strand.
AACTACAGCTGGCGGATGCCGTTTTTGGCGTATCTGGCCATCCTGCCGGTACTGCTCATCGTGATCCTCTGCCTGCCGGAGCCCGAGAAGGGACCGGAGCAGGCGCGACAGAAGATCCAGCTTCGGCAGGTGGTGACCTTCCACGTGGTGGGCTGGGGCCTGTTCTACGCGGCCCACATGATCTTCTTCTACCCCATCGTCACGGAGATGTCCGGGATCGTGCTGCACAACGGGTACGGCGACGCCACCATGACCGCCCTGATCCTGTCGGTGATGACGGGCACGGGGGTGCTGGGCGGGTATCTCTTCTATCCCATCCACCGAAGGTGCGCCCTGATCACCTTCAGCGTGGGCTTCGGCCTCTGCGCCGCCGGGTACGTGCTCATGCTCCTGGCGGGCAGCGCATGGGGGCTGCTGCTGGCGGCGGCGGTGTTCGGGGTGGGGTACGGCCTGCTGGCGCCCACGTTCACCTACTATCTGGGGGTGCCGCTGAAGCCGGAGCTGCGGGCCGCGTCCCTTTCCGTGTACCACATCTGCTCCTCCCTGGGCTCCTTCGGCTCCGCCTTCGTGCTGAGCTTCCTGCGGCAGCTGGCGGGCAGCGGTCAGGAGCGCTTCTCCTTCGGGGTGGGGCTGGCGTTCTATGGGTTGGCCGCGGCGGCCGTCCTGCTTTGTTCCCTGCTGAAGCGGGACCGGGCCTGATTTGATCCCTCACTGAAACAGTTTTTGTGCGCCCTTCGCCAAGAGGAGTGCGTGGTTTTTACGTCCGATGCAAACCGATCGCTCCAGCCAAAACTTGGAATCCATGCTGCATCTGTCCGACGGACGGCTGCTGCTGCGCCTCGCCCTGCCCATCATCGCGTCGCTGATGGTCCAGGGCCTCTACAGCCTGGTGGACAGCGTGTTTTTGTCCCGGCTGGGAGAGCACGCCCTGTCCGCGGTGAGCCTGTCCTTCGTGGTCCAAAGCCTGGCCGCCGCCTTCTTCTCCGGCATCGCCACGGGCATCAACGCCCTGCTGTCCCGGGCCCTGGGGCGGCGGGACGAGGCGGGCGCCCGGCGGGTGGTGGTAAGCGGGCTTTTGATCCAGGGGGCGTTCGTGCTGGCGTTCACATTGTTCGGCCTCTTCGGCACCCGGCTCTACTTCTCCCGGTCCACCACCGACGGGGAGGTCGTGGCCCAGGGCATGCGCTATCTTGGGCCCTGCATGGCGCTGGTCCTCTTCTCCGCCGCCCAGGTGACGCTGGAGCGGACGCTGCAGGCCACGGGCATCACCAAGTATGTGCTCTATATCCAGGTCGCCGGCACCGCCGTGAACCTGATCCTGGACCCCACCCTCATCTTCGGGTATCTGGGCTGCCCGGCCCTGGGCATGTCCGGCGCCGCCTGGGCCACCGTGCTGGGGCAGTTCACCGCCGCGGCCCTGGCCCTGTACTTCAACCAAAAGCACAACGGCCCCCTGTTTCGGGGGCTGCTGGAGGGCGTTCGGCCGGACCCGGCCCTCATGGGGGAGGTCTGCCGGATCGGCATTCCCTCGGCCATGGCGGGGGTGGGCTCCTCCCTGGGCAACTATTGCATCAACCGGATCCTCATCGACTTCTCCGCCACCGCCAACGCCGCCTTCGGGGTCTACACCAAGGTCCAGGCCGTGGCCGTGCTGCCCGTCCAGGGCCTGTCCATGGCCCTGGTGACCCTGCTCTCCTTCTTTTACGGACGGCGGGACAGGGACCGGTTCCGGGGCACGCTGCGGATGGGCGAGACATATCTGGGCATATGGGGCCTGTTCTGCGTGGTGATGTTCACGGTCTTTCCCGGGGCGCTCATGGCCATCTTCTCCCCCTCGGAGCAGATGCTGCGGGTGGGCATCCCCTGCTTTCGGCTCATCGGCACCACCTATTTCTTCTCCTCCCTCATGAGCGGCTGCGGCTCCTATTTCCAAACCTCGGGCAAGCCCCTGTACCCGCTGATCATCACCCTGTCCCGGCAGGTGCTGATCCGCATCCCCGTGGCGGTGTATCTGGCCACCCTTGGGGTCATCGACTGGATTTGGTGGTGCTGGCCCATCTCGGAGATCGTGTCCGACGGGGTGTGCCTTGTCCTGTTCCTCCACGCGTATCCGCCCTTTTTGCGGGCGTTTGCAACCAAAAAATCTATAGAAACGGAGTAAAACAACATGAACTTTGGAACCATCGGCACCGAATACAGGTATGATTTTACCAATGCGGCCTTTCGGACCGCCTTCGCCTTTTTGAACCGGAACGATCTGGCCAGCCTGCCCGAGGGCTGGGTGGAGCTGGGCAACGGGGTCCGGGCGGACGTGCAGCGGTACACCACCAGCCCCGCCGGGGAGCTGTCCTTCGAGACCCACGAGAAGTTTTTCGACATCCAGTACCTCATCGAGGGCGAGGAGTATCTGGGCGTCTGCACCCGCAAGGGCCTCGTGCCCAAGACCGGGTATGAGGCGGCCCGGGACGTGACCTTCTACCATGACCCGGCCCAGGCGGGCCAGGTGCTGCTCCGGGACGGGGACTACGTGATCTTCGCCCCCGAGGACGCTCATAAGCCCCGTTGTCTGGTGAACGGGGCTATGGAGGTCCGCAAGATCGTGGTGAAGGTGCCGGTCTGATCGGGAACTGTTTACTTATACGTACTGTACGATTTCCTCCAGCGGCTTCCGGGGCCGGGGATTGGGGTCCTGGTCCCGGTAGCCCAGGGCGATGACGGAGAAAACGGCCTGGCTGTCGGGGATGCCGGCAGCGGCGCGGATGGCGTCCCCGTCCCGGATGCCCATGATCAGGGTGTCCAGCCCCAGCTCCCGGGCCCGCAGGCACAGGAGCATATTCTGGAGCCCCAGATCGTAGGCCCCCCACTGGTCCCCCAGCTCATTCACCGGCTCCGTCCCGCTGAACCCGGACACGCCCTTCTCATAGGCGGTGACGATCAGGGCCGCCTGGGCGCTGCTCTTTTGGTTGTAGGAGGGGAGGCAGGCGCGGATCTTCTCCTGGGCCTCGGGGGTCAGCGCCACATAATAGCGGCCCGTTTGCGCGTTTTTCCAGCTGGGAGCCAACTGAGCCGCCCGAAGGATTTCCTCCACCAGCGCCCGGTCCACGGGCGCATTTTTGTACGCGCGGACGCTCCGCCGCTCCTTCATGAGTGCCACAAATTCCATCTGTTTTTCCTCCTTTGGATGCTCTGTTTATAAGCTGTGCAGCTCTAAATATGCCGACGGCGACATGCCGTATTCCTTGCGGAAGGCCCGGTAGAAGGCGGAGTAGTCCCCGAACCCCCACTGCCGATAGACCTCCCCCACGGCGGCGCCTCCCTGCATGGCGTCGCAGCAGGCGGCCAGCCGCTTTTTCAAAATGTACTGGTGGACCGACAGGCCCGTGTTCTCCCGGAACAGGTGGACCAGATAGTATTTGCTGAGATAGAATTCCCGCCCCAGGGCGTCCAGCGACAGGGGCTCGTCCAGGTGCTCGTCCACATAGTGGGTAATGGCCTCATACCGGCTCAGCTGCTCCTTCCGGTTCCGGCGCTGCTCCTGCTCGTGGACGGTCCGGGACAAAAACAGCAGCAGCTCCGAGATGGTCAGGTCGATGGCCGTTTCCCGGGCGAACCGGTCCGCGTGTATCTCGTCCAGAAGGGTGAAGAGCCGGGTCCGAATGGCGTTGAAGGTGGGCGGGTCGAAGTGGTAGACGTACTTGCCCCGGTCCTCCGCCCGCCGCAGCAGATACCCATAGTCCGGGGACCGGCTCTCCAGGGCCTCCAAAAACGCCTTGCGCTGCCAGAAGACGAACCGGCGATAGGGCGTCTCGGAGTCGGACAGGATGGCCCTGTGATCCATGCCCGGGCGGATGACGATCACGTCCCCGGGGCGCAGGGGGTAGGCCTTTGCGCCGATGACCATGGTCACGGCCCCCTCCTCGAAAAAGTACAGCTCGTAGTAGTCGTGGCTGTGGCTGCCCACGCTGCGAAAATGGGTGTCGCTGTAGTAGTACACCTCGTATTGCTCGCTCAGCATATACTGGCGGGTGTTGAACTTGCTGCTCTGTCTTTTGGGCATGGGCCACCGTCCTTTCCACCCCCCATTATAGCAACTTTTGCAATATATGCAACAATCAAAACAATAGATTGTGACGATTCTTTTCGATACAATGTTTTCATAAACCAAGAGGAGGTTTTATATCATGATGCCCAATGTTCTCAACACCGATTTGACCGGCAAGGTGGCCGTGGTCACAGGCGCGGGCGGCGTGCTCTGCTCCGCATTTGCCAAGGTCCTGGCCCGGGCCGGCGCCAAGGTGGCTTTGCTGGATCTGAACTACGACGCCGCGGACAGATTCGCCCAGGAGATCGTGGCGGAGGGCGGCGTGGCCAAGGCCTACAAGTGCAACGTGCTGGACAAGGATATCTGCTACGCCGTGGCGGATCAGGTCCTTTCCGACCTGGGCCCCTGCGACATCCTGCTCAACGGCGCCGGCGGCAACAACCCCCGGGCCACCACGGACAAGGAGTATTTCGAGCTGGGCGACATCGAAGCGGACACCAAGAGCTTCTTCGATCTGGACAAGTCCGGGGTGGAGTTCGTGTTCAACCTGAACTTCATCGGCACCCTGATCCCCACCCAGGCCTTCGCCCGCCAGATGGTGGGCCGGGAGGGGGGCAACATCCTGAACATCAGCTCCATGAACGCCTATACGCCGCTGACCAAGATCCCCGCCTATTCCGGCGCCAAGGCCGCCATCAGCAACTTCACCCAGTGGCTGGCCGTCCACTTCTCCAAGGTGGGCATCCGGGTCAACGCCATCGCCCCCGGGTTCTTCTCCACGGCCCAGAACGCGGCCCTGCTGTGGAACCCAGACGGCACCCCCACCGCCCGCACCGGCAAGATCCTGGCCGCCACGCCCATGGGCCGCTTCGGCCAGCCCGAGGAGCTGAACGGCGCCCTGCTGTTCCTGCTCAACAACGAGGCCGCGGGCTTCGTCACCGGCGTGACCATCCCCATCGACGGCGGTTTCTCCGCTTACTCCGGCGTCTAAGATCCATCGAAAAACAAGTTTTTCGATGGGGTCAGCTGCGGCTGGGCTTTGCACCGTTGCCTAAAATGCTGTGCATTTTCGGGCGGCAACGGCGAAAGGTGTAAAATTCACCGCGCATGTCGCTGGATTTTACGGATCGGCAGCAGACGTTCTTCCTTTGCAGCTGACCAGCGGGCGTCTACAACGCCCTTGCGTTGCCCGCCAAAGATACATTACATTTTCCAAGTTTGATTGATTTAAGAAAGGCATGTGTATCACCATGAAAAAGAATTACAAGTACGCCATCGCCTGCCCCACCAGCATGGGCCTTCGGATCACCCCCCAGGATCGCATGGCGGTCCACAACAGCAACCTGTTCTATCTGCAGGCCACCAGCGCCGAGAGCAACGTGCTGAACGTGTCCTCCTCCCTGGGCAAGGAGTGTCTGGTGCTGACCAAGTTCGTGGAGGGCAGCCCCATGGCCGCCTTCATCAAGGCCCAGCTTCGGGCCCGGAACATCCGCTACGAGGGCCTGGACGTGGCCCAGGGCGGCCCCTGGGGCTATCGCCACCAGTTCAACATCGCCGACTCCGGCTTCGGCCTCCGGGCTCCCCGGGTGTGGAACGATAGGGCCGGTGAAGTGGGCCGGACCCTTAGCGCCGACGACTTCGATCTCGACAGGATCTTCGGCCAGGAGGGCGTGGGCATCCTGCATCTCTCCGGCCTCATCGCGGCCATGAGCGAAGATACCACCAAGTGCTGCCTGGAGCTGGCCCGCGTGGCCAAGAAGTACGGCACCCTGGTCAGCTTCGACCTCAATTACCGGGCCACCTTCTGGGCCGGCCGGGAGGCGGAGCTGAAGGCGGCGTTCCACGAGATCGCCTCCGTGGCCGATATCCTCATCGGCAACGAGGAGGACTTCCAGCTGTGCCTGGGCTTTGCCGGTCCCGAAGCGGGCGGCAAGGAACTGGGGAGCAAGATCGACCGGTTCAAGGGCATGATCGAGCAGGTCAGGGCCAAGTACCCCAACGCCAAGGCCTACGCCACCACCCTGCGGCAGGTGATCTCCGCCAACGAGCACCTCTGGGGCGCCATCCTCTACGCGGACGGCCAGTGGTTCGTGGAGGAGCCCCGGCCCATCCAGGTCATGGACCGGATCGGCGGCGGCGACGGGTTCTCCGGCGGCCTGCTGTATGCCGTGCTCCAGGGCTGGGACGCCGAGAAGTGGCTCCAGTTCGGCTGGGCCTCGGGCGTGCTGGCGGCCTCCAGTCTCAACGATTACGCCGAGCCCGCCGACGAGAAGCAGGTTTGGGATGTGTATAAGGGCAACGCCCGTGTTCAGCGATAAAGAAAAGGAGAAAAGTTTTATGAAGAAAGCAGACATCGGCCTTATCGGCCTGGCCGTCATGGGCGAAAATTTGGTCATGAACATGGAGAGCAAGGGCTTCACCGTGGCCGTCTTCAACCGGACCACCTCCAAGGTGGACGCCTTTGTGGAAGGCCGGGCCGCCGGCAAGAACATCATCGGCTGCCACAGCCTGGAGGAGTTGGTGGCAAACCTGGAAAAGCCCCGGAAGGTCTTCATGATGGTGAAGGCCGGCAGCGCCGTGGACAGCATGATCGACCAGCTGCTGCCCCTGCTGGAGGACGGGGACATCCTCATCGACGGCGGCAACAGCCACTTCCCCGACACCATCCGGCGGACGGAGTATGTGGAATCCAAGGGCAAGCTCTACATCGGCACCGGCGTGTCCGGCGGCGAGGAGGGCGCCCTGAAGGGACCCTCCATGATGCCCGGCGGCTCCCCCGCGGCCTGGCCCTATGTGAAGCCCATCTTCCAGGCCATCTGCGCCAAGGTGGAGGACGGCTCCCCCTGCTGCGACTGGGTGGGCGAGAACGGCGCGGGCCACTTCGTGAAGATGGTCCACAACGGCATCGAGTACGGCGATATGCAGCTCATCTGCGAGGCCTATCAGCTCATGCGGGATCTGCTGGGCCTCTCCTATGAGGAGATGCACGACATCTTCACCAAGTGGAACGAGACGGAGCTGGACTCCTATCTGATCGAGATCACCCGGGACATCCTGGGCTTCAAGGACGAGGACGGCTCCCCCCTGGTGGAGCACATCCGGGACACCGCGGGCCAGAAGGGCACCGGCAAGTGGACCGGCATCGCGGCCCTGGACGAGGGCGTGCCCCTGACCCTCATCGGCGAGGCCGTGTTCGCCCGGTGCCTGTCCGCCATGAAGGAGGAGCGGGTGGAGGCCGCCAAGGTCTTCGATCGGAAGATTCCCGCCTTCACCGGCGACAAGGAAGCCTTCATCGAGGCCATCCGGCAGGCCCTCTTCGCCTCCAAGATCATCTCCTACGCCCAGGGCTACACCCTGATGCGCACGGCGGCGGAGCACTACGGCTGGAATCTGAACTACGGCGGCATCGCCCTCATGTGGCGGGGCGGCTGCATCATCCGCAGCGTCTTCCTGGGCAAGATCAAGGAAGCCTACGACAAGAACCCCGACCTCAGCAATCTGCTGCTGGACCCCTACTTCAAGGAGACCATCGAGAAGCTGGTGCCGTCTTGGCGCACCGTGGCCGCCGCCGCCCTATCCTACGGGGTGCCCGCCCCGGCCATGACCTCCGCGCTGAGCTACTTCGACGGCTACACCACCGAGCGGCTGCCCGCCAACTTGCTGCAGGCCCAGCGGGACTACTTCGGCGCCCACACCTATGAGCGGCTGGACGCGCCCCGGGGCCAGTTCTTCCACACCAACTGGACCGGCCACGGCGGCAACACGGCGGCCACCACCTATAACGCGTAAGCGGAGCCGTTTATGAACGACATCTATCTCTATGCAAAAACCGACGCGGGTCTCTCCCTGGACGAGATCCGCGTCGCCCTGCTGGAAAGTCTGGAGGGCCGGGACCTTCACAAGGTGCTGATCCTGCCCCCGGACTTCACCCGCTTCCACTCGAACGCGGGCTTCATCACCAACGTCTACTATCACGCCCTGGTGGACAGCGGCGTCCAGGTGGACATCCTGCCGGCCCTGGGCACCCACGTGCCCGTGACCCGGGAGCAATGGGCGACCATGTTCGGAGATATTCCCTACGAGCGGATGCTGGTCCACAACTGGCGGACGGACGTGGTCCAGCTTGGCCAGATCCCGGCGGACTTCGTGTCCGAGATCACCGAGGGCCTTTGGACCGACCCCGTGGTGGCGGAGGTGAACCGGCGGGTCATGGACGAAAGCTATGACCTCATCATCTCCCCGGGCCAGGTGGTGCCCCACGAGGTCATCGGCATGGCCAACCATGCCAAGAACCTGTTCGTGGGCGTGGGCGGCAGTGACATGATCAACAAGTCCCACATGATCGGCGCGGTCTACGGCATGGAGCGGATGATGGGCAAGGACAACACCCCTGTCCGCAAGCTCTTCGACTATGGCATGGCGCACTTTTTGAACCGGCGGCCCCTCCTCTTCGTGCTGACGGTGAACACCGCCCCCGGCGGGCACATCCACACCCACGGCCTGTTCATCGGCGAGGGCCGGGACTGCCTCACCGAGGCCGTGAAGCTGGCCCAACAGAAGAACATCGACTTCGTGCCCCACGGGCTCAGGAAGTGCGTGGTGTATCTGGACCCCTCGGAGTTCAAGAGCACCTGGCTGGGCAACAAGGCGGTGTATCGGACCCGCATGGCCATGGCCGACGGCGGCGAGCTCATCGTGCTGGCCCCCGGCGTGGAGCGCTTCGGAGAGGACGACCAGGTGGACAAGCTCATCCGCAAGTACGGCTATCGGGGGCGGCTCCACACCCTGGAGGCGTTCAGGAAGCCCGAGAATCAGGACCTTCGGGACAACATGGGCGCCGCGGCGCACCTGATCCACGGGTCCTCCGACGGCCGGTTCACCATCACCTACGCCGTGAAAAACATCACTAAGGAAGAGGTGGAGGGCGTGGGCTTCGTGGCCGCGGATTACGACGAGATGGCGAAGAAATACGATCCCCATGCCCTGCAGTACGGCTACAACACCGTGGACGGGGAGCAGATCTACTTTATCCCCAACCCGGCCCTGGGTCTTTGGATCGACCGGGAGCGCTTTGAAAAGGAGAACTAAGCTATGAAGCCCTTTATGGACAAGGATTTTCTGCTGGAAACGGACACCGCGAAGCATCTGTTCCATGACATCGCGGACAGCATGCCCATCATCGACTACCACTGCCATCTGATCCCCCGGGAGATCTATGAGGATCGGCAGTTTGAGAACATCACCCAGGTCTGGCTGGGGGGCGACCACTACAAGTGGCGGCTCATGCGCAGCTTCGGCGTGGAGGAGCGGTTCATCACCGGCGACGCCTCGGACCGGGAGAAGTTCCAGAAGTGGGCCGAGACCTTGAGCCTGGCCATCGGGAACCCCCTGTATCATTGGAGCCATCTGGAGCTTCAGCGGTACTTCGGCTATGAGGGGATTTTGAACGGCGACACCGCCCAGGCGGTGTGGGACCTGTGCAACGCCAAGCTCCGGGAGAGGGATTTCTCTGCCCGGAATCTGATCGTCAAGTCCAACGTGAAGGTGGTCTGCACCACCGACGATCCGGCGGACACCCTGGAATGGCATCAGAAGATCGCGGCGGACGGCTTCCCCGTGAAGGTGCTGCCCAGCTTCCGGCCCGACAAGGCCATGAATCTGGAGAAGCCCGAGTATCTGGACTACCTTTCCAAGTTGGGCAGCCCCAGGACCTACGCCCAGTTGGTGCAGGTGCTCCAGGAAAAACTGGCCTTCTTCGTGTCCCTCGGCTGCCGGGTCAGCGACCACGCCGTGGAGTCCGTGCCCTATGCCCCCGCCACCGAGGCGGAGCTGGAGGCCATCTTCCAAAAGCGGCTCTCCGGGACCATCCCCACCGCCCAGGAGCAGAAGCAGTTCAAGACCGGCCTGCTGCTCATGCTGGGCCGGTGCTACGCCAAATACGGCATCGCCATGCAGCTCCACTTCGGCTGCATCCGGGACAACAACCAGTACATCTACCGGCTGTTGGGCCCCGACACGGGCGTGGATTCCATCGGCGACCCCTCGTCGATGAAGGAGCTGGTGGGGCTGCTGAACGCGTTGGCGGAGAAAAACGAGCTCCCCAAGACCATCCTCTACTCCCTGAACCCCACGGAGAACGCGGCCATCGGCACCATCATCGGCTGCTTCCAGGGTCCCGAAGCCCGGGGCAAGATCCAGCACGGCAGCGCCTGGTGGTTCAACGATCATGAGAAGGGGATGCTGGATCAGATGACCACCCTGGCTTCCGAGGGCGCCCTGGCCGCCTTTGTGGGCATGCTCACCGATTCCCGCAGCTTCCTCTCCTACGCCCGGCACGAGTATTTCCGCCGGCTTTTGTGCAACCTCATCGGCAACTGGGTGGAGAAGGGCGAGTTCCCCAACGACGAGAAGGCTCTGAGAACCATCGTGGAAGGCATCTGCTACAACAACGCCAAGGCGTATTTCGGCTTTTGATTCGCAGCGGCAGCTGCCAAAATGACAAGGGGGAAGGGACCGCAAAGTCCCCTCCCCCTTTTGTTATGCAAGCGTGACGGAGGCGATGTATTCCACCCCGTCCGGGGCGGCGATGGCCGGGTCGCTGACGTCCACGGCGGGAGAAAGACCCTTCTCCCTGGCCCCCAGGACGAAGTGGCAGAGGGCGATGCCCAGATCGATCTTCTGCATATCCCCCACGGCGTCGCTGACGTAGCCCCTGTCGTGCTTGAGATAGAAGTGATAGGTCCCGTTCCGTAGGATCACCCGCCAGGGCTGTTTGTTCACCGCCGAGGGGGCCCACCGGACCAGCTCCAGCAGATCGTCCGCCGCCGAAAGGGGGGTGTCGAAGTTCTCCTGGAAGAACAGCTTCTCCCGGGGCAGGCGGCTGTCCGCGTCGACGCCCCGGCGCATGATGGCCTCCCGCAGCGAGCGCTTGGCCGCCGGATACCCCAGGGGGCTGACGCAGGGCATCCTCTCCCCCTCCCCCAGCTCTGCGGCCGCCGCGAACAGCTCCCGCTTCATGGTGCCGCCGATCCACACGGAGCCCACGCCCAATGACCAGGCGTATAGGAGCAGCGCCTCCATGGAGAAGCCGCAGGCCACGTCCCCATAGGGAACCTTGGGGACCTTCCCCGCCACATACAGGGGTTCGCCGGTCAGCACCGGGCTGGAAAGGCCCTTTTCCTTGGCGTCCAGGAACACGAAGGTCACCGGGATGTCGAAGGGGTTCTCCGCCCCGGCGGCGAAGGTTTTGAGCTTTTGCGCTGTCGCCTCCTCCAGGGGTCGTCCGTCGAAGGTGCGCACGCTCTTGCGCGTCAGCATGGTGTCCGCTGTGATCATGTTCGTCGCTCCTTTGGGATTTTTATATATTGTACTATGGCCCCTGCCTGCCGTCAACCGCAGACAAAGGACGGACTGCTTTGCAGTCCGTCCTTCATGATTTCGTCCTATATCACTGGAATCGGGTGAAGAAGGCGTAGGCCAGGAAACAGATGAGCGCCAGCACCAGCATGATGGGCAGGATGAAGTTGAGGAAGGCGGCGATGAGCAGGGCGGGCAAATCGCCCTTCTCCAGCTTCACCTTGGGCTTTTCCGCCTTTGCGCCCTCGGGCGCCGGCTCCTGTTCAGCTGTGTTCTTCTCCAAGGGGTCCATCCGTTTCCTCCCGTCCAGGGTCGATCAGTCCTTCTTTTCCTTCCACTTGTCCTGCAGCTCATACATATGATGGCAGGCGGCGTAGTGGCCGGGGGATACCTCCTCCCAGGTGGGGACCACGTGGCGGCAGATCTCCGTGCAATGCTCGCAGCGGGTGTGGAACTTGCAGCCGTCGGGGGGATTCACGGGGCTGGGGATGTCGCCCTCCAGGATGTGCAGCTCCTTCTCCGAAAGAATGTGTTGTATGGTCTCAGCAGAAACGCTGATACACGCCGTTGAATACGCCATCGGCCATCTGGGTATAGTGGGTCAGAGCTTCGTTTACATGGGCGTCGATGGCGTCCGCATAGGGCCGATCCTTCATGAGACGGGTGTTCACCTTCACGTTGACGGCGGCGCCCATGAGGGCGGCCCGGCAGAAGCTGACGCCGGTGGCCGCGTCGGATATGACCAGCTTGCTGCCCTTTTCGGCGAAGTCCCGCTGTATCTCGATGGCTTCGCACACGAGATCGAAGATCTCCAGGGGCACGGCCGCCGCGTCGTGGAGGCAATTTTCCATGATCCCGTCCCGGGCGGGGTCGTCCTTGGGGATGCCGTAGGCCCGGCTCAGAGGCTCGAAGGCTACGGCGTCCTTCTCCACGCAACCAAGGAGCCGGACCCGAAGATCCTGGGCCCGGGCCATGAGGCAGCGGAGGTCCCCCTCCACGTTGGCATACTTCTTCTTGCCCACGGTGAGCTCCCCCACCATGTCGCCCAGCGCGATGCCCACGGCCCCCACCAGGGCGCAGGCCCCGCCGCCGCCGGGAACCGGTGCGGGGGAAGCCAGCTGCTCCGTAAACGCTGCGACGCTGCCGTTGATCATCTCCATAGGATGCCTCTCCAAATCAGAACAGGCCGGAAATGACGCCGTTCTCGTCCACGTCGATCTTCTCCGCCGCGGGGACCTTGGGCAGGCCCGGCATGGTCATGATGTCGCCGGTGTAGCAGACGATGAAGCCCGCGCCGGCGCAGACCTTCAGATCCGTCACGGTCAGGGTGAAGTCCTGGGGCGCCCCCAGGAGCTTGGGATCGTCGGAGAAGCTGTACTGGGTCTTGGCCATGCAGATGGGGAATTTGTCGAAGCCCAGATCCGTCAGCAGCTGGGCCTTTTTCTTAGCAGCAGGCATAAACTCCACGTCCTTGGCGTGATAGACCCGCTGGGCGATGGCGGTGATCTTGCTGAGGATGGGCTGCTCGAGATCGTAGACGAAGGAGAAATGGTTCTCCTGCTCGCAGAGCCGGACCACTTCCTCAGCGAGAGCCTTGCCGCCCTCGCCGCCCTTTGCCCAAACTTCGGAAAGGGCCACGTTCACGCCCAGCTCCCGGCACTTTTCGGCCACAAGATCCAGCTCCGCCTTGGTATCCGTGGGGAAGGCGTTGACGGCCACCACGCAGGGCACGCCGTAGACGCTGCGGACGTTGCTCACGTGCTGCAGCAGATTCGGCAGGCCCTTCTCCAGCGCTGCCAGGTTTTCCACGCCCAGATCGGCCTTAGCCACGCCCCCATGATACTTGAGGGCCCGGACCGTGGCCACGATGACCACCGCCGAGGGCTTGAGGCCCGTCATGCGGCACTTGATGTCCACGAACTTTTCCGCCCCCAGATCCGCGGCGAAGCCGGCCTCGGTGACGGCGTAGTCGGCCAGCTTCAGCGCCAGGCGGGTGGCCATGACGCTGTTGCAGCCGTGGGCGATGTTGGCGAAGGGGCCGCCGTGGATGAAGGCGGGGGTGCCCTCCAGGGTCTGGACCAGGTTGGGCTTGATGGCGTCCTTCAAAAGGGCCGCCATGGCGCCTTCGGCCTTCAGATCATGGGCGGTGACGGGCTTGCCGGCGTAGGTGTAGCCCACGATGATGCGGCCAAGGCGCTCCTTTAGATCGGTGATGCTGCCGGAGAGGCACAGGACCGCCATGACCTCGCTGGCCACGGTGATTTCAAAGCCGTCCTCCCGGGGCACGCCCTGGACCTTGCCGCCCAAGCCGTCCACGATGTGGCGGAGCTGGCGGTCGTTCATGTCCACGGCCCGCTTCCAGGTGATCTGCTTGGGGTCGATACCCAGGGCGTTCCCCTGCTGGATGTGGTTGTCCAGCATGGCCGCCAGCAGGTTGTTGGCCGCGCCGATGGCGTGGAAGTCCCCGGTGAAGTGGAGGTTGATGTCCTCCATGGGCACCACCTGGGCATAGCCGCCGCCGGCGGCGCCGCCCTTGACGCCGAACACGGGGCCCAAGGAGGGCTCCCGCAGGGCCACCATGGCGTTCTTGCCGATCTTGCGCAGGCCGTCCGCCAGCCCCACGCTGGTGGTGGTCTTCCCCTCCCCCGCGGGGGTGGGGGTGATGGCGGTGACCAGTATGAGCTTGCCGTCGGGCCGGTCGCTGAGGTCCCGCAACAGGGACAGATCGATCTTGGCCTTGTAGTTGCCGTACTGTTCCAGATACTTTTCCTCGATGCCCGCGCGGGCGGCGATGCTGCGGATGGGCTGCTTCTCACAGGCCTGGGCGATCATGATGTCGGATTTGTATTCCATGTGATTTCCTCCAAAGAATCCAATACTGTTCAGGCGTTTACACGCCGCAAAAACCGTCGGACGACGGGCTCACTCCCCGTCCTCGCCAAGGGGCAGATCCTTGGTCTTGAAAAGGCATTTGAGCTCCACGGAGGTCCGGGAGTCACCGTAGGTCTTGATGACGGACAGCAGCTCGTCCAGTTCGTCCGTGTCCCGAACGTAAAAGTGGAGCAGGGCGTTGTAGGTGCCGATCAGATGGTGATGCTCCGTGATGGCCGGGTGCTTCTCGCAGAAGGCGCAGAAGGCGGCGTACTTGGTGGGCTCCGGCGATGCCATGATGTATCCGCCCACGGCATAGCCGATCTTCTCCCGATTGATGGCGATGCTGTATCCCTCGATGATCCCCTCGTCCTCCAGCTTGTGGATGCGCTCGGAGACCGAAGGCGGGGTCAGGTTCACCCGTTCGCCGATCTCCCGCAGGGTCATGCGGGCTTCCGCCTGCAACAAGTTCAGTATCCTTTGATCGGTGGCGTCCATATCGTTTCTCCTTTAGATGATCTTTTGTCCCTTTTTGATGACGGTGTTCACCAGATTGCTGCCCATGCGGTAGCAGATGTAGTTCAAATCCTCCGCGTTCCAAATGACCAGATCCCCCTGCTTGCCCACCTCCAGGGAGCCCAGCCTGTCCGCCCGGCGGATGGCGGCGGCGCCGTTCAGGGTGACGGCGGTCAGCACCTCCTCGGGGGTCAGCCTGTAGCGAAGGCAGCCCAGGTTCATGACGAACTGCAGATTCAAGCTGGGGCAGGAGCCGGGGTTGAAGTCCGAGGCCATGGCCACGGCCACGCCCTTTTCGATCATGGCCCGGGCCGGGGCGAAGGTGGAGCCCAGATAGAAGCTGGTGGCGGGCAGCAGGCAGGCCACGGTGCCCGCCTTCGCCATGGCGGCGATGCCCTCCGGGGGGCAGACGATAAGGTGCTCGGCGGAGACGGCGCCCACCGCCTCCGTGAGCTGGGAGCCGCCGATGGGATCGATCTCGTCGGCGTGAATCTTGGGGATAAGGCCATAGCGCTTGCCCGCCTCCAGGATCGTTTGGGACTCCTGGGCGGAGAAGACGCCGGTCTCACAGAACACGTCGCAGAATTCAGCGAGCTTTTCCTCGGCCACGGCGGGGATGAGCTCCTCACGCAGGAGGCGAATGTACCCTTCCCTGTCCTCCTTATATTCCTTGGGCACCGCGTGGGCCCCCAGGAAGGTGGGAACCAGGTCCACGGGGTGGGTCTCGCTGAGGCGGCGGATGGTGCGAAGCTGCTTGAGCTCGTTGTCCATATCGAGGCCGTAGCCGCTCTTGGCTTCCACGGTGGTGACGCCCAGGGAGAGCATCTCATCCAGAGCTTCCCGGGCCTTCTCCGTCAGCTCCTCCTCGCTGGCGGCTCTCGTGGCGTTGACGGTGGACAGGATGCCGCCGCCCATGGCCAGGATGTCCAGATACGTGGCGCCGTGGAGCTTGAGCCCCAGCTCGTTCTGCCGCCAGCCGCCGAAGATCAGGTGGGTGTGGGCGTCCACGAGGCCCGGGGTCACCAGCTTGCCGCCGGCGTCGATGACCTGGCCCCCCCCTTCGTCGGGCGCGTCGGTGCCGATCTTCGTGACGAGGCCGTCCTCGATCTCCACATACGCGTTCTTCAGCACCCGGATCTGGCCCTGCTCCGGCCCGCGGCGGGCGGTTTTGCCCTCCGGGGTGGCCAGCATGCCGATATTCTTGACGATCATCTTCTGCATGGATGTGTCCTTTCAAACAGCAGGAGGGGAGAGGACAGTCCCTGCCCTCTCCCTCGATTCAATTTCAGGCCTTCATGCCCCGGACCGCTTCGGCTACCAGCTCGTCGTCGGCCACATAGGGCATGGTGATATGATCCGTGCCGGCGTTCAGGCGGTTGTACTCCGCCGCGGTGGCCATGGCGTTCTCGTTCCGGGCCCAGCTGCGGCGGGCCACGCCCACCATGGTGTCCCAGGGCATGGCCATCCGAAGGATGGTGTCCACCCGCTCGGAGCCGTCCAGCACCATGCCGAAGCCCCCGTTGATGGCCCGGCCGATGCCCGTGCCGCCGCCGTTGTGGAGGGCGATGTAGCTCATGCCCCGGGCCGCGTTGCCGGCATAGCACTGGGTGGCCATTTCGGCCATGATGTTGGAGCCGTCCTTGATGTTGGAGGTCTCCCGGAAGGGGGCGTCGGTGCCGCCGGTGTCGTGATGGTCACGGCCCAGGATCACGGGGCCGATCTCCCCGTTGCGCACCATTTCGTTGAACTTCAGGGCGATGTTCATGCGGCCCATGGCGTCCTGATAGAGGATGCGGCACTGGGTGCCCACCACCAGCTTGTTCTTCTTGGCGTCCCGGTGATGTATTCCGCGGCGGCCGCGTCGGTCTTGTCCAGATCCTCCGGGTTCCGGGAAAGGCAGCACCAGCGGAAGGGACCGTAGCCGAAGTCGAAGAGCTGGGGCCCCAGGATGTCCTCCACGTAGGAGGGGAACACGAAGCCGTCCAGATCGTTTTCGCCGTTCTTGCAGACGCTCTTCACGCCGGAATCGTAGACGGCCTTCAAAAAGCTGTTGCCGTAGTCGAAGAAGTAGGTGCCCTTCTCGTGGAACTTGCAGATCATCTCATAGTGATGGTGCAATGTCTTGTCCACCAGCTTGCGGAAGGTGTCGGGATCCTTGTCCAGCATCTCGGTGCGCTCTGCGAAGGTAAGGCCCTGGGGGCAGTAGCCGCCGTCATAGGGCACGTGGCAGGAGGTCTGGTCGCTCATAAGGTCCACATGGACGTTCTTCTCATAGAGGTACTCCAGCAGATCCACGATGTTGCCGTTGTAGGCCACGGCGCAGGGCTCCCCGGCCTTCTGGTGATCGAGGGCGATCTGCACGGCCTCCTCCAGGCTGCCGGTCCGGTGGCTCACCCAGCCCTGGGTATAGCGGGTGTCGATGCGGGAGTCGTCCACCTCGGCGATGATGGAGGCGGCGCCGGCGATCATGGCCGCCTTGCCCTGGGCGCCGCTCATGCCGCCCAAGCCCGCGGAAACGAACAGCTTCCCGGCCAGGTTCTCATCGTTGGGGATGCCCAGCTTCAGCCGGCCTGCGTTCAGCAGGGTGTTGAAGGTGCCGTGGACGATGCCCTGGGGCCCGATGTACATCCAGCCGCCGGCGGTCATCTGGCCGTAGTTGGCCACGCCCAGGGCCGCCGCCCGGTTGAAGTTCTCCTGATCGTCGAAGGTGCCCACCATGAGGCCGTTGGTGATGATGACCCGGGGGGCCAGCTTGTGGGAATGGAACAGGCCCAGCGGATGGCCGGACATGACCACCAGGGTCTGCTCATCGGTCAGGGCCTCCAGATACTTCTTGATGAGCCGATACTGCATCCAGTTCTGGCAGACCTGGCCGGTCTCGCCGTAGGTGGTGAGCTCGTAGGGATAGAGGGCCACGTCGAAGTCCAGGTTGTTGTCGATCATGACCTGGATGGCCCGACCTTCGATGCAGTTGCCCTTGTACTCATCGATGGGCTTGCCGTAGAGCTTGCCGGCGGGGCGGAAGCGATAGCCGTAGATGCGGCCGTGCTCCTCCAGCTCCTGGGCGAACTCACGGGCCATCTGGGCGTGATGGTCGGGGTGGATGTACCGAAGGGCGTTCTTGATGGCCAGGGCCTTGTCGGCCTCGGTCAGATGGGACTCCCGGCGGGGGGCCCGGCGATAGCCCGGCTCCAGAGCGGGGTATTCAGGAAGATCGTAATCCAGGGTAAGAGTTTCTGCCGTGTTGAGATCAGTCATCCATGTGTCCTCTCTTTCGAAAGATATAAATGAAGAGTCAAATTGGCTTTTCCACCTTGTATTATACCGTACCTGTGATATAATCAAAAATATTTAGTCGGTATTTTTACAATACTTTTTGGGTATGGAGGTGTCCCATGACCATTCGACAGCTGGAATACTTCTGCGCCACGGTGGAGGAGGGCAGCGTTTCCGCCGCCGCCCGGAAGCTCCACGTGGCCCAGCCCCCCGTCTCCCGGCAGATCGCGCTGCTGGAACAGGAGTTCGGCACGATCCTGTTCCACCGGGGCAACAAGGGCATGAGGCTCACCGAAGCCGGGGAAAGCCTCTATCAGCAGGGGCGCCAGTACATCGCCGACATGCAGCAGCTGGCGGAGCAGGTCCGCTCCTTGGGCACCGGCGTCAGGGGCCTGGTCCGGGTGGGGCTGCTCTACTCCACCGTCCCCTATGCCCTGCCCTATCTGCAAGCCTATCACGCGGCCTACCCCCACGTGGAGCTGTACATCCGCCTGGGCTCCCCCCAGGATCTGATGGCGGACATCAACCGGGGCACCCTGAACGCCCTGTTCTTGCGCAGCGGCGTCCGGGAGACCCTGTCCCTCAGCGGCCGGGTGCTGGGGGACGACGAATTGAAGCTCATCGTCACCGCCCGGACGGACCCGGCCCCGGAGCTGGACGTGGTCCCCATCGAGCGGCTGCGAGGGGTGCCCATGTGCCTGTTGAGCAGCGACGATCTGTGGGGCTACAACGAGCCTTTGGTGAAGGAGTGTCAGCGCTGCGACTTCTCCCCCAACATCGTCTGCCAGTGCTACGACACCCCCATGGTCATGCAGCTGGTCCAATCGGGCTTCGGCGTCAGCTTCCTGCCCGAAACCATCGTGAAAACCATGCCCCGCTCGGGCATCTATACCAAGGGCATCGAGGGGCTGCGGGCCACCCTCTCGGTGGTGCTGGCCTGGGACAAAAACGCCTACCGTTCCGGCAGCGTGGAGCGCTTTTTGCACTTTCAGGAGAAGGACCAAAACCCCTAAAAAAAGAAGGCCGCGGCGGATAAGGAGCGAACGATGTTCATTAACACCGGCCGCCGACTGTGCTATGATAGGTATAATCCCAAGAAAAGAATCGAATATCAGGAGGAAACACCCATGGCTAAACTGGTCGAGACCATCCCCAATTTCAGCTGCAGCCGCGAAAAGGATGAGGCTGCCTACAACGCCCTCGTCAAGACCGCCAACAGCGTCCCCGGCTGCACTCTCTTCGACGCCCAGACCGACGGCAACCACAACCGCTGCGTCTTCACCCTCATCGGCTCCCCCGAAGCCATCGAGGAGGTGGCCTTCCAGCTGACCAAGACCGCTTCCGAAGTCATCGACATGACCAAGCACCACGGCGAGCACAAGCGCATGGGCGCCACCGACGTGATCCCCTTCGTGCCCCAGATGGACGTCACCGTCCAGGAGTGCATCGAAATGAGCCGTCGCCTGGGTCAGCGGATCTGGGACGAGCTCAAAATCCCCTCCTTCCTCTATGAGGACAGCGCCACCCGGCCCGAGCGCCGGAATCTGGCCACCTGCCGCAAGGGCGAGTTCGAGGGCATGCCCGAGAAGCTCCTGCAGCCCGAGTGGGCCCCCGACTTCGGCGAGCGGAAGATCCATCCCACCGCCGGCATCACCGCCATCGGCGCCCGGATGCCCCTCATCGCCTTCAACTGCAATCTGGCTACCTCCGACGTGGAGATCGCCAAGAAGATCGCCAAGGCCATCCGCGGCTCCTCCGGCGGCTTCCGCAGCTGCAAGGCCATGGGCTTCATGCTGGAGGACAGGGGCATCGCCCAGGTGTCCATGAACATGGTGAACTATGAGGACACGCCCCTCTTCCTGACCTATGAGATGATCAAGTCCCTGGCCGAGCGGTACGGCACCCGGGTCATCGAAAGCGAGATCGTGGGTCTCACCCCTGCCAAGGCCCTTATCGACTGCGCCGAATACTACCTGAAGGCCAAGGATTTCGACTGCAAGAACCAGGTGATGGAGTATCACCTGATCGACATGAACCATTGAAGGTGACGCCATGAAGCTGTGTGATATGACCGTCACGGAATTCGTGAATACCGTGGCCTCCGACGCCCCCGCCCCCGGCGGCGGCTCCGTGGCCGCCCTGGCCGGCTCCATCGGCGCCGCCCTCACCGCCATGGTGGGGAATCTGACCCAGGGCCGGAAGAAGTACGCCGAATACGCCGCCTTCGCCGCCCAGGTGGAGACCAGGGGCAACCAGCTCAAGGCCCAGCTTTTGGACGTCATGGACCGGGACACGGAGGCGTTCCTGCTGGTCAGCAACGCCTTTGCCATGCCCAAGGCCACCGACGAGGAGAAGGCCGCCCGCTCCGCCGCCATCCAGGCCGGGCTCAAAGCCTGCACCAAGACCCCCATGGAGATGATGGAGCTGTGCGCGGACGCGGCCAAGCTGGCCGCCGATTTTGCGGACAACGGCTTTAACGACTCCTCCGCCAGCGATCTGGGTGTGGCGTTTTTGAGCCTGTCCGCCGCCATTCGGGGCGCCTGGCTGAACGTGCTCATCAACATCTCCTCCATCAAGGACCAAGCCTTCGCCGACGAGTACCGTCAAAAGGGCCAGGCCCTGCTGGACGCCACCCTCCCCCTGTGCGACGCAGGGTATGCCAAGGTGTTGGGGATGGTCCAATGACCCTGACCCACCTGACAGGCAAGGACTATACCACCACCCGCTGGTCCGGCGGCACCACCACGGAGCTCCTCATTCGGCCCCGGGGCGCCGCATACGGCCAGCGGGCCTTTCTGTGCCGGATCAGCTCCGCCACGGTGGAGCTGGAGGAATCCACCTTCACGGCCCTGCCGGACTACACCCGGCTCATCGCCACCCTGGAGGGGACCATCACCCTCGCCCACGACGGCGGCGAGCCCCTGACATTGGAGCCCTATACGGTCCATACCTTCGACGGGGCCAGCGAAACGGTGTCCCACGGCCGATGCCGGGACTTCAATCTGATGCTCCGCAAGGGCCAGGCCACGGGGAGCCTCCGGGCCCTGCAGGTGACCGGGACCGTCGCCTGCCCCCTCTCCCCCGGCGCCCAAACGGCCCTGCTCTATTGCGCCGAGGGCCATTGCACCGCCGCAGGCGTCCGGCTTTCGCCCGGGGAAAGCCTGCTGCTGGAGGACGTGGACACGGACGCCCTCACATTGGAGGCCGCGCCCCAGGCCCGGCTCATGCTGGCCCAGGTCGGCCGTCTTTGATCCCGTCATTCCTTCAGGAGCCCGCATCTGCGGGTTCCTTTTTGTTTTGCATGTTTTTCAATCCGTGGCAAAGCAAAGTAAGAAGAAAAACGAAAGGAAACGGAAGATGAAGCAAGCCGGCAGTGCCACGCCCTTCCTCTACACCGGCTTCGGCCCCATCTCCTACCAAATGGAACGTGGCGCCCGTTACCTGTAAACTTCAGCTGAGATTTAGTCAAGTATGATTTACCAAATCGTACTTGACTATATTTTTATTGAGCGAATAGTCCTTGCCTCCGCAGGCGCTTTTGTGTACAATGGCAGGCAGGAGGAACAGCATATGGGGCGTGTTTCTAAAGAAAAGAAAAAACGGGTCTTCGAGATCATCCAAATCGGCAATAAGGAGGATGGGCCCAGCCGGCTTTTCGATTATTTTATCGTGGCGGTGATCCTCTGCAACATCGCCGTCCTGTTTCTGGAGACGTTCGACGAGCTGGACGCATATCGGCCCCTCTTCAAGATGATAGAAAACGTGACCGTCGCCATCTTCTGCGCCGAGTACGCCCTTCGGATCTGGACGGCGGATCTGCTGTACCCGGAGGACACCCGGCCCCGGGCGGTGCGGCGGTTTTTGTTCTCCTTTGACGGGCTTGTGGACCTGCTCACCATTTTGCCGTTCTTCTTCCTGTCCGGGTTCGGGGCCTTCCGCATCCTTCGCGTCGCCCGCATCCTGCATCTGTTTCGCATCAACACACAGTACGATTCCTTCCACGTCATCACATCCGTCGTGAAGGAGAAGAAGAGCGCGATCCTGTACTCGGTCTTTATCATTCTGGTGCTGGTGCTGGCCGCTTCGCTGAGCATGTACAGCGCGGAGCACGCGGCCCAGCCGGAGGTGTTCCGCAATGCGCTCACCGGCATCTGGTGGAGCGTTTCCACCGTGTTTACCGTGGGCTACGGGGACATCTACCCGGTGACCCTTCTGGGCCGGATCATGGGGGTGATCATCACCTTCCTGGGCGTGGGCGCGGTGGCGATCCCCACCGGCATCCTCTCCGCCGGCTTTGTGGAGCATTACACGCGCCTGCAGCGCATGCAGGACGCGGAGGCGTACAAAAAGAGCACCGCCGCGATCCTGGTGGAGCCGAATTCCAGCTTTTCCCAGCGGACCATCAAAGAGCTGGAAACCATGCATCAGATCTGCACGACGGCCCTGATCCGCGGGGATCTGGTGGTGATCCCGGAGGACAACGTGAAGGTCCAGCCGGGGGATGTGCTGATCTATATGAGGCTCTGACGGCCGCCCCGTCAGCAGATCGTTAACGAGGACCCAAATCCTTTTTGGAATACTTGGGGAGCCCGCAGTTGCTGCGGGCTTCCTTTTTGTTTCGCATAGTTTTTCGATCCCGTGGCAAAGTAAGAAGAAAAACGAAAGGAAACGGAAGATGAAGCAAGCCGGCAGCGCCACGCTGCTTTTTGAGAACCGTCCCTATGTGCTCTCCGCCGCCAGCACGGCGGGCAAGGCCGAGGAAAAAGGGCCCTTCGGTCACGTCTTCGACGAGATCATGGAGGACGATCGGCTGGGGGAAAAGACCTTTGAGCTGGGGGAGCGAAAGATGCTGTTGAAGACCCTCCTCCGGGCCATGAAGCGGGTGGGCCTGTCCATGGAGGAGGCGGGCTGCCTGCTGGCCGGGGATTTGCTGAACCAGATCGTCACCGCCAGCTTCGCCGCCCGGGAGCTGGCCATCCCCTACCTGGGCCTCTACGGCGCCTGCTCCACCATGACGGAAGCGCTGCTTTTGGGGGCCGCCCTGGTGGACGGCGGCTACCGGGACAGGGCCCTGTGCGCCGCCTGCTCCCACTTCTCCACCGCCGAGCGCCAATACCGCTTTCCCCTGGAGATGGGCACCACCGCCCCGCCTCACGCCCAGCGGACCGTCACCGGCGCCGGGGCCGTGCTCCTGGGCGCCGCGCCCCTCCCCCACACCGGCTTTCGCCACGTTCGCCTGGAGGCGGCCACGGTGGGCCGGGTCCTGGATTTGGGCATCACCGACGCCAACAACATGGGGGCGGCCATGGCCCCTGCCGCCTGCGACACCATAGAGCGGCATCTGACGGACAGGGGGATGAGCGAAGGGGCGTTCGATTGGATCGTCACCGGGGACCTGGGGGACTTTGGCAGCCGGATGCTGGCGGAGCTGTGGACGGAGGCGGGGCTCGATTTGAAGGGGCGGCACATGGACTGTGGCAGCATGATCTTCAGCCCCCAGCAGAAGTATAACTGCGGCGGCTCCGGCTGCGGCTGCAGCGCGGTGATGCTGGCCGGATACGTGCTGCCCCAGCTGGAAAAGGGGGCGGTGAAACGGGTGCTGTTTTTGTCCACAGGCGCCCTGATGAGCCCCCTCTCCGCCTGTCAGGGGGAGAGCATCCCGGGCATCGCCCACGCGGTGTCCCTGGTTTTTGAGGAGTGAAGTATGGATTGGATCCTGTATGGAAAGGTGTTTTTGATCGGCGGGCTGCTGTGCCTCTTTGGCCAGCTGGGCCTGTCCCTGACGAGGCTCACCACCGCCCGCATCCTGGTCGTCTATGTGACCGCCGGGGTCGTCCTGGGTGCCCTGGGCCTCTATGAGCCTTTGGTGGACTGGGCCGGCGCCGGCGCCACGGTGCCCCTGACCGGCTTTGGGTACGCCCTGTCTCAGGGAGCCAGAAAGGCCGTGGCGGAGCAGGGGCTGCTGGGGGCCTTCACCGGCGGCATCACCGCCACCGCCGGGGGCATCGCCGCCGCCATTTTGTTCGGCTATCTGTTCTCCCTGCTGGCCCGGCCCCAAACCAAGATGTGAAGGGGCGGCCTCACAGGCGCTCCGCGTACTCGGACAGGCTCATGTCCGTGACCAGGCTGGGGGAGGAAAAGGCCAGCACCCGCCGGCTGCACAGGCTGTAGACGGCGCCGCGGCCCAGAATAAACTGGTCCGCCACCCCGATGCCCACCGCCTCCGCCGCGCTTTCGATGCGCAGGGCCGCCGCCTCGTCCTCCCGGGAGGGCGTCACGTCCCCGGAGGGGTGGTTGTGGCTGACGGCGATGAAGCAGGCCTTGTGGACCAGGGCCGTTTCCAAAATGGGACGGGGATCGGCCAGCACCTCCGTGAGGGAGCCGGAGGAGACGACGCCCTCGTAGATGAGCTCATACCTTTTGTTGAGGCACACCAGCCGCAAGGTCTCATACCGATCGGACAGGGACAGGGCCAGCATATAGCCGCCCAGGGCCGACGGCGTCCCCAGGACGGGGCGCTTGCTTCGGCCGGAGAACCGCTGCAGCAGCAACCGCCGATCCACCTGCCCCAGGAGGCTCAGGAACACGGCGGCGGAAGGCCCGACGCCCGGGACCTGCTGCAGCTGCCCGGGGGAGGCGGAGAACACCTCCGTCAGGGACCCGAACCGTTCCAGCAGCCGATGGGCCAGGGGATTCACGTCCACCCGGGGCAGGGCATAGGTCAGCAGCAGCTCCAGCACCTGATGATCCGCCATGCCCTCAATGCCGTTTTGCCGGAACGCGTCCCGCAGCCGGTTCCTATGTCCCGCGTGCTCGTTCATATCCGTGCCTCCAGATCGTTTCGCAGCTTCAAAACATATGCCAGGGGGAACCCGTCCTCGCTTAGAGCCGATTCTCCCGTGATGCCGTCGATGAGGCCCGCCTCTGTGCAGAGACGGTAGGCCGCCAGCAGGTCTGATTCCGTGGGCAGCTGGCCCAGGGCCCCGCAAAGGCCCAGGGCGCCCCAGTTGGACACGGTGGCGATGACGAGCCGGCCCGCCCTCACCGCGCAGGGCACCCTGCCCAGCCGCCGGGCAACGGCGTCCGCCAAATTCCCCATGCCTATCTCGTTCCCCCCGTCGCCGATGCCCACGGTGGGGCCGTCGAAGGACAGGAATAGCTCGTCCAAGGGGGCCATGGTGTCCCGGATATCCCTGCCCTTGGCGTTGACATATCGGCCGTCGGCTGTCCGGCCGCACCGCTCCACGGCGATGAGGCCCACGGGCTGCTCCGAGGCCAGCAGGTCCCGCAGCTCCCTCTCCCCCGCCGTCCGTTCGAACACGGCGCAGGGCAAGCCCGACATTCGAAAGTAGGCTTCGCAGAAGGGGTCCGTCACCACCATAGGGGAAAAGCCCAGCTTCACAAGGGCGTCGAACAGGAGCCTGGTCCCCGGCGGGCCGTCGGTCTCCCCCCGGCCGTCCACATAGAAGCCGGTGACCAGCAGCACCCGGCCCCGGGGCCAGGACAGCACGTACCGTCCGGCCTGGGCGCAAAAATCCGCCGGCAGCAGGTCTGCCAGGCGATCCATGCCCCGTCGGGAATTCCCCAGGATCAGTTCTTCCAGCCGTCCCATATCAAGCCTTCCCTTCCGCTCCTTTGCGCTGACGCTCGTACAGTTGGTATAGCTCCTCCGTGGCCAAAGCCAGCTTGGTCACGGCAAACAGACAGTCCTTCGGGTAGACGTAGAGGGTGTCCCGGTCCGTGTTCAAATCCACACAGTCCCCGAATTTGCCCAGATATTCATACTCGATGTGGACGGAATAGAGGGATGCAGCGGGAATATGGACGTGATACGCCTCCCCCTGATACGTTCCGTCCAGGGTAAAGCCGGTCATGTCGTGGGTCAGGGTGGCCATGCCCAGGTCCATATACCCCCTGGCGTTGGGCAGGGCGTCCACCCTGGCCCGGCAGGTGAAGGAATAGGTCCCTGCCTCCACCTCCCGGCGAACGTTCCCCCGCTCCCACTCATACCAGTCGGGGATGTGGGAAAACTCCGTCTCCCCCTCCAGGGCGTGGAGCTGAGACAGCTGGTCCATCTCCCAGACCTTCCCGCAGCTTTCGCAGAAAAGGCGGGCGCCCCTGGTGTTCATCCGGTACTCCGCGCCGCAGTGGGGACACTGATAGAGGACCTTGTGGAGGCCCTCCGCCCGTCCCGCGTAGGAGATGCGGATGCCCCGGTCCTTCTGCCAGGCGAAGTCGTCGTACCGGAAGCTCTGCCGAATGGCCTCGTTCACCTCCTCCACGGAGGCCGCCGCCAGGCCCTCCCGGGTGAACAGGCAGGTCATCTCCGCCTCGGTGGGCTTCACCTTTCGATCGTGGAGATTCCAGAAGGGAGAGTTCACATGGTGGCCGTGGCACATTAACGTCACCACCGGCACCTTCAACAGCTTGCACAGCTTTCCCAGGGAGTCCGGCAGAACCGCCGTGGTGCCGCACAGGGAGTAGCGGGCCTCGGGATAGAGGACGGCGATGTCGCCCCGATCCACCACCCGCTTCAGCTGGCGGATGAGGGTCACGTCACGGGTGAACTTCCGCTTGCAGATGCAGCCGATGAACCGCAGCAGCCATTCCCGCTTCAAGAAGCCGTCGATGGCCACCACATAGTTGGCCCGGTGGGGAAAGACGGCCCGGGTGGCCACGGAGAAGTCCATGAAGGCGTTGTGGTTGCACAGCAGCAGATAGGGGGGCTTCACACACACCCTCCATGTTCACCTTCGTCAGCTTGTTTTTATGGGGGATCAGCGTTCCCGCCGCCAGGACCCAGGCCAGGGGCAGCAGGTGCTGCCGCAGGGGCGGCCGCTGCATATCGAAGCGCTTCACATGATCCAGCATGATCGATTCTCCGCTGTTTCGATTCGTTTTTGTATAAAAAGTATAGCGGACCCCCCGCCCGCTGTCAATGCGGCGGGGCCATTTTGACGGCTCCGTAAAATATTTTACGTTATTCGTAAAAAAAGTATTGACAAGCGAAAAGGACAGGTGTATACTGCGTCCAGAAGTTAACGATAATCGTTAATAAATTTACGAAAGCGAACGGAGGAAACAGCTATGGAAAACAGTATCCAAACCAAAGTCAACAAGATCGGCAGGGCCGGCAGGATCGTTTCTATCGTCCTGATCGTGCTGCTCTCCATCGGGGCCTTCTCCCTCCTGCTGGCGGGGGGCGTCTGCGCCGTCCTGCCCGAGGACACGGTGGAGGTATCCTTCCGGCCCAACGCAGACGTGCTGGTGGGCAGGTCTATCCTGGGTCAGGAATGGAGCCGGATCGACGAAATCGTCGCCGAAGCTCAGGAAGCGCTGACCGGGAAATACGGCGAAGTCATCCAATTTGATAAGACGGACCGGGGCCTCCTGATCCGCCTGGATCGCCTGATGGAGGAGGGCGAGGTCTTTCGTCTCAGAAACGCCCTCGGCGCCATCTGGGCGGGTCTCGTGGGCATCGCCAGCGCCATCGTGGCCCTGGTCATGTTCCTGAAGCTCTCCGACGCCTTCCGGGTCTGCCGCTCCCCCTTCGACGAGGCCGTGATCCGGCGGATGAACATCTTCGCCTGGACGCTGATCGTCTGCGCCGTGGTGGGCTCCTTCGCCGGCTCCGCCGCCCAGAGCGCGGTGATGGCCTTCCAGAACGCGGGCATCCACGTGGGGGCCAAGAACTTCGGCGTCTCCCTGGACCTCTACCCCATCTTCGCCGCCCTCATCGTGTTCTTCCTCTGCATGATCTTCCGCTACGGGGCCCAGCTCCAGCAGGAAGCCGACGAGACCCTGTGAGGCGCGCCATGGGTAAGATCATCCTTAGGCTCGATCGGGTCATGGCCGATCGAAAGATGAGCCTCAACGAGCTGTCGGAGAAGGTGGGCGTGGCCAACGTGAACCTCTCCAAGCTGAAGAACGGCCACATCAGCGCCATCCGCTTCTCCACCCTCATCGCCATCTGCGAAGCCCTCCACTGCCAGCCGGGAGACATCCTGGAATACGCGCCGGACACTCAGGAGGAATGAGCCACTGAACGCACGGAGCCGGCAGGGACCCATATAGTCCCTGCCGGCTCGTTTCAGCTGTGTCACGGTTTTCGTATCTTCCCTAATACTCCAGCGCAGACAGCCAGGCCTTTACCTTTTCCTGTACGCCGTCCCGATCGTTCTGGGCGTCGGCGCCGCGGATCGCCAGGCCCTGGAGGACCGTGCTGTTGGGGCAGGCGGCGGAAAGCTTTTTGTCGAAGCCGGAGAGCCCGCTGCCCTCATGGGTGGAGAACGGGATCAGCGTCTTCCCCGCCAGGGCGTCCCCGTTGGTTTCAAAGAAGGTGTACAGGATCATGGGCCAGTCGCCCCACCACACCGGCGCGCCGATGAAGATAGCGGTATAGGGCGCAAGGTCGGGTACCTGTCCCGTATAGCCGGGGCGGGCGTTCTCCCTCTGCTCGCGCTTGGCCACATCTGTGAGCTCGTTGTACGTCAGAGGGTAATGATCGTCCGTGGGCAGGATTTCAAAGAGGTCCGCGCCGGTCTCGGCGGCGATCATCCGGGCCACGATGGCCGTGTTGCCCTCCTCGATGACGCCCACGTTGTACTGCTCGCCGGTGCGGGAAAAATACACCACCAGAACGTCGCTTTTTTGATTTGCTTCGGCGGGTGCGCCTTCCTCCTCAGCGGGAGCCGCCGCAGGGGATGGCTGGGGTTCATCCGCCTGCAGGGAACCGTCCGCCGCGGCGGATCGGGTGCAGCCCATCAGGGTCAGCAGCAGGACGACTGCCAGAAGAATCGATCCGATTCTTTTCATCATACGCTTCTCCTTTTCGATTCGTGTTGCGGTCAATACCCAAATACCTGGGCTGCCTTTTTCATGTTCTCCCGAATGGAGACGCCGAAGGGACACCGGGCCTCGCAGGCCCCGCACCGGACGCATTCGCCGGCGTGATGGAGCAGC
The DNA here is from genome assembly GCA_902798825.1 of uncultured Eubacteriales bacterium. GTDB lineage: Bacteria > Bacillota > Clostridia > Christensenellales > CAG-138 > RUG472. The sequence goes on from CADBYI010000009.1 coordinate 63,345, forward strand.
GCTTTATAGTGCTCCCGCACGGTCTCGGGCACCTCCCCCTGCGCTTCGGCCAGGTGGAGGAACTTGGTCACGTCCGCCACGCTGATCCCCTTCGGACACGGCGCGCAATGGCTGCAATACATGCAGTGCCCCTCCCAGTGGATGCGGGGGAAGGACGCCAGGGCGGCGGCATAGTCCCGCTCCGCTTCGCTGGCCTCGCAGTAGGCGGCGCTCTGCTCCAGCTGCTCCACCGAATGGGCCCCCGCCAGGACCACCGACACCGCCGGCCGGGAAAGGGCATAGGAGATGCACTGGTGGGCCGTCAGGGCCACCCCCGCCGGGGACAGCTCCGCGTTCAGCAGATCGCCGCCCGCAAAGGCCTTCATGACCGTGATGCCCACGCCCAGGCGCTGGCAGGTTTCATAGAGCCGCTGACGGTCAGGGTCCATGTTGGTGAGCACGCCGGCGTAGGCCTCGTCCGCCCACAGATCGTCCACGTCCTCGCTGGCGGGCTGCAGATCGTAGCAGGGGTTGACGGAGAACATCAGCACCTCGATGCCGCCCTCCAAAACGGCGCGCTCGGCCACAAGGGGGTTGTGACTGGAGAGCCCGATATGCCGGATGAAGCCCTGCTGTTTCAGCTTTCGGGCATAGTCCAGGATGCCGTTGTTCACGATGGCCTCCCAATCCGACATGGCGTCGCAATAGTGGATCATGCCCACGTCGATGTAGTCCGTGCCGAGAAGCTGCAGCATTTCCTCAAAGCCCCGCTTCGTCTCGTCAAGGTCGCGGGTGCGGAGATACTGTCCGTTCTTCCAGACGGAGCAGAGATGGGATTGGATGACGAACTTCTCCCTGCGCCCCGAAAGCGCCCTGCCGACGGCGGCGCGCAGCTCCGGATCAGAGGCATAGAGGTCGAAATAGTTGATCCCCAGCCCCTCCGCCGCGTCGAAGAGCCGGCCGGTCATCCCGTAGTTGTCCTCGTTCATGCCCTCACAGCCCATGCCGATGACGCTGACGGACAGGCCGGTGTTTCCCAATGTGCGATATTCCATATTTCTCACCTCTCAAATGTTGTGGTAAACGTCCTGCATGGGCAGGCCCATGCAGCCGAAGCCGCTATCCCAGCGGATCTCGGGAAAGAACTTGTTTTCTGCCATGGTCTCCTCCTTGTTCCCTTACAGCACAAGATTTATGAGCAGGCCGGAGAGCAGCGAAAACAGCATCACATAGCCCAGATACAGCAAAAACCGCCTCCAGCCCATGCAAATCTTCAGGGCGCCCAGGTTGGTGATCTTGGTGGCGGGGCTGGTGATCATGAACGCCGCCGCGGAGCCCAGGCTCATACCCTCCGCGAGCCAGCTTTGCAGCAGGGGGATGGTCCCGCCGCCGCAGGCGTAGAGGGGCACGCCGATGGTGGCCGCCATCAAAACGCCCCAGGCCTCGTTGCCGCCGAAGGCCCGGACCATCCAGGCTTGGGGCACGTATCGCTGAAACAGGGCGGAGAGCAGCACGCCCAAGAGGAAGTATAGGCCCGTGGCCTTCACGTTCCGCCACAGGTTCAACAGATACCGGACGAAAAGATTCGGGTGGGTGTCCCGGCTGGCGCCCGCTTCGAACCCCTCGAAGTTGAAAAACGGCTTCCGGCGATAAAACAGGTGCACCAGCAGGCCCGCCCCGCAGCCACAGAAAAAGCAGGTGACGATCCGCACGACAAGGGCCATCGTGCCGAGCGCAGCGCTGTAGACCATGAGCTGGGGATTCAGCAGGATGGACCCCATCATGAAGGCCGCCAGCCAATCCTCCCGCATGCCCTGTTTTCGGAACGACGCGGCGATGGGGATCGTGCCGTACATGCATAGCGGTGAAGCGATGCCCAGCAGGCAGGCGGGCACGATGCCCGCCAGGCCCCATGTTTTGCTCTGCATCCGGGCGAACAGGCTGTGAATCCTATCCTTGGCGAACACGGAGATCAGGGACCCGATCCCCATGCCCAGCACCCAGTACCAGAAGATCTGCTTCAGCTGCAGGTCAAAATAGTACCAGATATAAACGAATTCACGCCGGAGGATGGCCCAGAGATCAGCCATCGATATCGACCAACGTATAGGTCCGGCTGCCCAGGCCGATCTCCTCAGCGTGCTCCAGGGTGTGGATGCCGTGCTGCCGCTCCATGCGGCGAACCAGGGAGGCGCTGTCCGGCGCGGCGTAGACCAGGTCCACACAGGCCTGATCGAGGGCCACCGGGTCCGTCGAAGCCAGAATACCGATGTCGTGCATATCCGGCTCGGCGGGGTTGCCGTCGCAGTCGCAGTCCACGGAGAGGCGATTCATCACGTTGATGTAGACGATGTGCTCCGCCCCCACGTGATCCCGGACGCCGGTGACCATCTCGCCCAAGGCCTCCAGCCAGGCGTCCTGGTCGCTGTACCAGATGCTGCCCTTGGTCTTGGTGCCGGCGGTGTGGACATAGACCTTGCCGCTGGGAGAGGACATGCCGATGGCCACGTTCTTGATGGCGCCGCCGAAGCCCGCCATGGCGTGGCCCTTGAAGTGGGAGAGGACGACCCAGTCCCTGTAGTTCTCGGCGTGGCTGCCCACAATGGCCCGGTTCAGCCGGGTGCCCCCGGTGACCGGCCATTCCATCTCCCCCTCCTCGTCCAGCAGGTCAAACGGCGCTATGGCCGTGAAGCCGTGATCCGCAGCCACCTGCTTATGGAGGGCCGCGCTGGAACGGGAGCCGCCGTAGGCGGTGTTGCATTCCACGATGGTGCCGCTGAGCTTCTGTACCAGCTGGCCGATGAGCTCCGGCCGCAGATAGTTGCTGGCCGGGGGCTCGCCGGTGGAGATCTTCACCGCCACCGGGCCCGTGGGCTGCCAGTTCAGGGCCTCATAGACCTTCACCAGCCCCGCCGCGGAGATATCCGAGGTGAAGTAGACCACAGGCGCGCCGTTGACGGTCGCCTGCGGCTCGGCCCCTTCCGCCGATCGCTGGGACAGGGCGGTGACGGTCAGGCGGCTCGAACCGGCATCGCCTTGGGTCGGTGCGTCCGTCGGGCGGGCTGCGGAGGCTTCCGGCCGGCCGGCACACCCGGCGAGCAGAAGCACCGCCGCCAGCAAGCACATCCATGCCTTTTTCGTAAGGTGTTTCATCTGCATCCTTCCTTTCGTATGCGTCTTGTCTTCAGCGGATGCCGTTTGCATCGAGCTAGGCCGTTACGTCGCCCGGCATGGACCCGGCGGCGGGCCGGATCAGCGACGCCACACAGGCACCAAAGCAGGCGAACGCCGCCAGCATAGCCAGGTTTTCCAGGAAGACGAGGACGGCGGATTTGTCGTAGTCAAAGAAGGCGAACGGGGCGCGAAACAGCATATAGTCCGTGATGCCGTTTCTATAAAACAGCCATGCCCCGACGCCCGCCCCTGCGGCGAAAAGGATCGCCAGGGTCGTTTTGAGCCTGCCGTTCCACCTGGCCGTCATGGCGGGCAGGTGCAGGCCCAGGTGGACCCCCATGAGCACGAACGACCAATAGGACAGGGCGAGATGGACCTGCCGCGCGAAGGACACGGGCAGCATCCCATAGAGGAACGGCACCGCGTGGGCGCTCATGGCCATGCCGCAAAGGGCCGTCAGCGCGATGGAGGCGAGCAGCAGCGTGTTGACGAGAGTCGTGAGGGTCCGATAGGCGGTGTATTTGCCCCTGAACAGGGCCCCATACCACCTGCGGTTCAGGACGTGGTGGAGGATCAGCAGGGCGGTCATGCCGATGCCGAACCATTCGTGGAGCGATTCGCCGGTCGCCTGATACGCCGTGAGGCACAGGAGAAGGGCCGTCATGCCCGCGTCCACGATCAGTTTTATGGATTTTGTCCGGTTTGCCCCCATGGCGGCCTCCGCCCGTTTAGTCTAGTCCCTTGATCCAGTCGGCAAGGTCGCTTTCCGACACGCCGCCCGAAAACCGCCTGCCGTCCAGCCAGTTGCCGCCCTTGGCGTGCTCGGCCAGGTTCTTGCCGCTTCTGCCGATGCCGCTGCTGGCGGAGGTGCAGAACGGGATCATGGTGATTGTGCCGAAATCATAGCTTTCCACGAATGTGTCGAGGATCCGGGGCTCCTCGCCCCACCAGATGGGATAGCCCACATAGATGCGCTCATAGCCGGAAAGGTCCAGGGGTTCGCTGGCGATGGCGGGGCGAACCGCGGCGTCGTTCTGCTCCTTGGTGGTGCGGCTGCTCCGATCGTTCCAGTTCAGGTCCGCCTCGGAATAGGGCTCGGCGGCCAGTATCTCATACAGGTCGGCGTCCTCCAGGGCGGCTATTTTCTCAGCGACGCCTTTTGTGGTGCCGGTGGCGGAGAACACCACCACCAGCACGGTTTTGTGCGTCGCCGGAGCCTCCGTAGGCTCCGCAGCCGACGCTTGGATGGGCTCGGCGGGCAGCTCCGCCGTGGGCTCCTCCGGCGCAGCCGCAGGCTCGGCTGGCTCGACATCGATCGTCGGTTCAGCCGTCTCTGCCGCAGACGCTTCGGCCGCGGTGCTCTTCGGCACCTCGGTGGCTATGGCGGGCGCGGCGGAGACCTGGGGTCCAGCGGGCTTGCTGCAGGCAAGGATGCCCATGGTCAACAGGGCGAACAGCAGGATGGAAATTGTTTTTTTCATAGGAAGGCTCCTTATTTCAGATTCTCGTCTTTCTCGCCCCATACCTCTTTGGCCAGACGGAACACCGCCCAACCCTTGGGCCAGCCCACGTACATGGCGGCGTGGGTGATGATGGCGGCGATCTCCTCCTTCGTCACGCCGTGGGCCTTGGCGTTCTGCAGGTGATAGATGAGAGAGCTGTCCGTGATCCCGGACGCCATCAGGGAGACCACTGTGACGATGCACCTGGTCTTCACGTCGATGGCTTCGTCGTTCCAAACCTCGCCGAAGAGCACGTCGTCGTTCAGGTGGGCGAATAGAGGCGCAAAGGAACCCAGCTGGTTCCGGCCGGCCGTTTGGACTATTTTTTCACTCATATGCAAATCCTCCGTTCCTATTTTCGGATATATTTATCGTCCGATTGAGGCGCGTCCAGGGAAGTGAACCGCGCCGCCTCCATGTGCAGGTCGTATTTCTCCCGCAGGGCCGCCAGCTGCCCCATCATGGGGCTTTTATGATGCCGGTCGATGGCCCCCTGATCCGCCCAGGAATCGATCAAAAGCACCGTTTCGGGATCGTCCAGGGGAACGAAGTACCGATATTGCAGGTTGCCCGTTTCGGCCCGGATGGCGTTTGCGATGCCCGAGTGCTCCATCTCCTCGGCAAAGGCCCGCGCGCTGCCGTTCCGGCCATGATATAGCAGATGGACCGTGATCATCGTCCTTCCTCCCCCTCTCCCAACAGGCCGCAGATGCAGGTGCGGATGATCTCATACACGGTTGGATAGGCGTATGCCACACCGGCGTCCCGCATGGCCGTTTTCTGCTTCTCCGTCACCGCCGTGTAGGGGTAGACGCCGAACAGGAACGGGAAGAACACATAGATGAACCGGTCGACGGCCTCCGCCTCCAGTTCGGGGCAGGCTTTTCGAAGGATGTTCCGCACGTTTTCCAGGGACCGTCCATAGGAAACCTTGAACGAGGTCAAAAGCTCCTGGCGGCTGTTGGCCTCCATGTCGAAGTTGTTCATGGAAAGGAGCTTCAACAGCTGCGTCCGCTTCTCCAGCGAACGGGCGATTTTGTCCGCCACCTGCGCCTTCGTCAACGGTTCGTCTTTTGAAAGGATGGCTTCCAGGTCCCTGTTCCAGCGGTCGTATTCCCGTTCGAACAGGGCCAGAAAGATCTCCTCCTTGGTTTCAAAATAGTTGTAGATCGTGGGGCGCGAAAACGGCACCGCCTTTCCGATCTCCTTCAGCGTGATATCCCGAAAGCTCATGGTCTGATAGAGCGTTTCGCAGGCGTTGATGATCGTCTCGCGCCGCTGCGCCACCAATTCCGGCGTTCCCTTGATCATTTTGGGCTTCCCCTCCCTCTCTGCAGCATTGACAGTGTGTCAGCATTGAAACTATACCACGGTATTGACATCGTGTCAATACCGTGATATCTACAAATCGGGGTACTTCAAATGATTCTGCTGCGCTTCGGCGAAGGTCAACGCCCGCGGCCGAATGCGTCTCATCAAGGATTCACCGCGATCCAGGCACCGTCACGCTTCTCGTAGTGATGGGTGCCCTTCATGCGGAACGTGCCCCGGGCACCGTAGGCGTTGGCGTTCAAAACGGAGGTGTAGGTCACCGTGGCGCGATCGCCGTCCACCTGGACAGTGGGCTTTTCCATGCCGATGGTATAATAGCGGAGGCTTCCGTCCGCCACGTCCGCAAAGTATTCCTCCCGGGTCTGCTGCCTTCCGCTCATGTGGGTGAAGACCATCTCCTCCGAAACGATCTCCCGCATGGTGTCGATGTCCGCTTCCGTCATGGCTTCGCAGTACCGCGCCGCCTGACGCGGCACAGCAAGCTCCTCCTGGGTAAGAGAAGAAAGATCGAGCCTTGTGATATCCACGTTTGGAAAGCGTAAAGTATCGTATGCTGTCATAGTCTCCTCCGAGGTCAAAGATGCTTGCGCCGTGGGTGACGAGGCGGCTTGGGGGGCCGGCTTTGCTTCCGAACAGGCGCAAAGCATCAGCACAAGGGCCGCCGAAAGGGCGTAGCGCCGCCAACTTCCCTGTCCGGCGAAGGGATCAAGCCTTTTCAAAGCCGGGCCGCCAGGCCGCAAACTGAAGGAGCTGCTCGTCCGTGCGGTGATAGTACCGCTTGTTCTTGTCGAGCGCCGCGATCTGGGCCATCTCGTCGGGGGTCAGCGCAAAGTCGAGAATGTCCAGGTTGTCCCGAATATGGTCCACGTTCTTGCTGCCGGGGATCACGGCGAACCCCATCTGGGTGTGCCAGCGAAGGATGATCTGGGCCGGGCTCTTGCCGTACTTCTCCCCCAGCGCCCCAAAGACCGGCTCCTGGATCAGGGATTTGTCCCCGTGGCCCAGCGGATACCAGCTCATGAGCCGGATGCCGTATTTGTCGAGGGTTCGTCTAAGCTCGGTTTGGGGGAAGTAGGGGTGGGCCTCCGCCTGCATGAACTGGGGCACGATCTCCCATTTGCTCTCCAATTCCGCCAGATATTTCCCCTCAAAGTTGGAGATGCCGATGGCCTTCGCCTTGCCCTCCCGATACGCCTTTTCCAGCTGCCGATACCCGGCGAGCCAGTTCCCCGCGGGCTGATGGATATAGAGAAGGTCCACATAGTCTACACCCAGCCGCTGCAGCGTTTCCTCCACCGCGTTTGGGTTCTCATATTCGCTGGGCCAGAGCTTGGTGGAGAGGAAGATTTCCTCCCGAGGCGCGCCGCTTGCTTTCATGCCGCGGCCCACGGCCCGTTCGTTGACGTAGGCATTGGCCGTGTCGATCAGGCGATACCCCATGTTCAGCGCCTCGCGCACGCTGTTTTCCGCGTCACGAGGGGAAAGCATAAAGGTGCCGATGCCCACCACCGGGCAGGCGATCCCGTTGTTCAAGGTCATGTATTCCATATAGAAGCCTCCTTTGTATTCGTTTTGTTCCTTACAGCAGCCCGTTCGCCCGGAGCCAGCGCTCCACGCTGCCCTTTGCGTTCGCCGCGCTGCTTCCAGTGATGGGCAGGCCGCCCTTCACGGTTGCGCCGGGGCAGGTGCGCTTGATGTCCCGCTCGCTGCCGCCCATGCCGCTGCCCTCGTTGGTGCAAAGGGGCAGGATCGTCTTGCCGGAGAAGTCGAAGGCCTCCAGGAAGGTGAACACCGCCATGGGCATGGTGCCCCAATAGTTGGGATAGGCCAGGATAACGGTGTCGTATTCGTCGATGGACCCGGGCAGGGACACGAGCGCGGGCCGGGCCTTCGCGCGCAGGTCCGCCTTCGCCTCCTCGATGCAGGTCATATACACCGGGGAATAGGGCTCCTTCATCTCGATTTTGAAGGGTGTTTCCCACCTTCACATAGCGCATCGCGCCGCCGAAATAGTTTTCATCCGCCCGGGAGAAATATGCGATCAACGTCTTTGCCATAGGTTTGTCCTCCGTGTTTTTGATGTCTATAGTATACTGGAAGAAGTATTGCAAAGTCCAATTGTAATACTGTATAATTGATTTAGTTTTTAAATAGCCGGAGGTGTTTGTGACCACAAAACAGATCGATTACTGCATCGAGTTGGCGCATACGCAGAACTTCAGCCGGGCGGCAGACAATCTCTTCGTCAGCCAGCCCACGTTTTCCTATCAGATCCGGCTGCTGGAGGAGGAGGTCGGCTTCACGATCTTCGAGCGCAGCGGACGGGGCGCGGCGCTGACGCCGGCGGGCGCCCAGTTCGTGACGTTCCTTACGGGCATGCGGCAGGACCTCAAGCGGGCCATCGAGCAGGGACAGAATTTCAGCGTGACCTATCGGGACAGCATCTCCATCTGCATGATGGTGCGGCAGGCTCTGTACTTTCTGCCCGAGGCCATGCGGCTGTTTGCCCAGCGGATGCCCGAGGTTCAGATCACGCCCCTGTTTCAGTATGAAAACAGCATGGAGCGGTTCCTGCAAAACGAAGCGGATATAGTCTTTGCCCTGAAGGAGCAGACCCGGCAGGTGCCGGGCATCCGGGTGCACGACCTGTTCGAGAGCCGCATCTATCTGATCGCGCAGAAGACCGATCCTTTGGCACAGAAGAATCTCGTCACGGAGGCGGACCTGTACGGCCGCACGCTGATGGTGGGCGGCGGGTCGCCCCCGGCGCTGAAAACGGTCCAGCACCGGCTGATCGCCACCGACAGGATCCGCTATTTCAACAGCGCCGACCACGACACCACGCTCACCAACGTGGCCGCGGGACGGGGCGTGTGCCTTGCGCCGGGCTTTTTGAACGACCACAGCGGCCAGTTCGCCTGGGTCCCCTTCGATTGCAAGGAGACCTTCTCCTGCGTCCTCTGCACCCACAGGGAGGACAGGCGGCCGTCCCTCTCCGCGTTTCTCGCCGTTCTCAAAGGCCTCTACGCTTCCGCCGTAGCGTTTCCTCTGTGATCCACCCTGCTGTCCCGGGCTGCAAAAAGGCCCATCCGAACCCTTCGCCCCCACAGTCCTTTTCAAAAATACAATCACCACCCCTGGGGTGGTGTTTTCCTTTGGTGCCGGAAGCGGGGGTCTGCCCTTGCCGCTGAAAAAAGCTCCACCGGAGCTTTTTCTTGACGCGGCTTCGACCCCCGTACTATCAAGAATCAAAGACAAAGACCGCCCGAAGGCGGCCTTTGTCTTTGGTGCCGGAAGCGGGGGTCTGCCCTTGCCGCTGAAAAAGCTCCACCGGAGCTTTTTCTTGACGCGGCNNNTGCCGCTGAAAAAGCTCCACCGGAGCTTTTTCTTGACGCGGCTTCGACCCCCGTACTATCAAGAATCAAAAACAAAGACCGCCCGAAGGCGGCCTTTGTTTTTGGTGCCGGAAGCGGGGGTCGAACCCGCACGGTGTCGCCACCACGGGATTTTGAGTCCTGTTTCGTAAAGCGAAGTTGGTTCGCTCCGCCGCCTCTCGGGAGAACCTGGGGAAGATGAAAAAGGGCCGGAAAACAAGGACATTTTGGCTGGAAGAAGGAAAAAAGTCCGTTGCGTCTGACAAAGCGCTTTTTCAGGAGCACCGGAAAAAACCTCGGAAATCGGAGGCCAAACGGAGGCCACGACCCCAAAATCGGCCTTCCGAGACCATCTGGAACAGGCGTGCCATCTGCCATTGACAAATCTACCTTAGGAGATGAACCCATGACCAGATTCGAGTATGAACGCAAATTTGAAACCTACCCCGACCTGTTGACCATCGGCCAGTTCTGCGCCATGCTGGGCGGTATCGCCGAGAGCACCGCCCGCAGGCTTCTGCAGCAGGGCCTGGTGGAGCACTTCATGATCCGCACCACCTACTACATCCCCAAGATCCGGGCCATCGACTACATCGTTGGCCAACACTACCGCCGCTATCGACACAAGCTGCGGCACAGGATCGACTGCGACTGAAAGGAGCCATGACTATGGAGAAATACATCACCGACCCCCGCACGGGCCTTGACTACGAATTGGTAGGCGACTACTACCTGATCGCCGGGGACGACGATCCCGCTCCCCAGCCCCTTGGCCTCTGGGGCCGACGCCGCCTGCGCTACCTGAAGGCCCACCGCCCCTTCCTCTACGATGACCTGCTTCTCTCACCTCCTTGCCATCGACGCCGACGCCACCGACATGGCCGAGCACCTGACCGCCCAGCTCTCCCGCGCCGAAGGCCTCACCGAATCCCTGAAGGCCGTCGACCCCCTGGCCTGGGTCCAGCGCATAAACAGCATCCAGGCACGGGTGCGGGAGATCGTCTACGCCGAGCTGATCTACCAATAACCGCTTTCATGACCCAGCAGCTTGCCACTCGGCAGGCTGCTTTTTCATATTGTTTTTATTTCAGCTTGAAAGTATAATATGTGATATCTTTCGCAACAATTCGACAGAGAGGTTAAGAAGTCACTTCAGTCCTATTAGAAAGCGAGGAAGCTCGGATGATCAACGCAAAAGAAGTCTTGCAGGCACAGCTGGCTCGAGGTCTCGGTCTTGATAGATATGCGGACATCATGCGTGGAGATCCAGCTTCTCCGGAATTCCGACGTGCTTTCAACGGGTATTACCGCATCCGGCGTAATGAGGAATGGAGACAGCACTACTATGATCTGTTCGTTAAGGCAAAGGATGAGCGTTTATCCTTTGAGCAGATCATTACCGAACTATACCAGCTAACTGGAAACGTGGAATCGTCGTTTAGCTCCAAGATGTTGGCGACGATAGACCCGTTAATGCCAATCTGGGATCAATACGTTCTTCAGAATCTTGGACTTGAACTGACAGGCAAGTCGCAGGAGGAGAAGCTACAGAATGCTGTGGACTTGTATGATCGAATCGTGAGATGGTATGACGATTACTTGACCACTGCAGAAGCAAAGACAAATATTGCTGAATTCGATCATCTTCTTCCGGAGTATGCTTGGGTCAGCGAAACTAAAAAGATAGATTGTTTGCTTTGGAGCAAGAGAGGATAGGGTAATGGTACAGTTTACCTTTTCAGATTTATTAGGTAAAGCAGGAATCGATCCGGCAAAAATAAAACTGATCCGACATTCTTTCTCTTCTTGGCATTTCAGGGAATGCTTCAATCGCGGATTGGTTAAAGAATATACAGCGGAACAAAAGCAAGGATTTAGCGAAGGGTATGATTATTGGGCTGTTTTCACAAGCGATAAAGGTAGCCTTTCCCGTTTTTATACGCTTTACAAGGTGAACGGTTCTGTTCCAAACACTCCGGATCTCATGCCTGAGAATTGGCCGATTGCCGGCAGCTTCCAGGGCACAGGCGCATACTTTAATCTGGAACGGCTGGACGTTTTAGAGCAGTACGAGGGAAGGCTGATTATTGATTGGGGGAAAGCCACCCGCATGTGGCATCAGAAGGGAACAACAGAAAAACCAGTAGTTGCGATACAGGCAGAAGCCAAGCGTCAATTCCCCGGTTATCAAAATGTGATCCTCAGCTTCGATCAGTTGGAGGAAGTAGTCCAGAACAGCATCGAATATGAATTGTGGCAGACTGCATTGGCATCTGTTTACGCAGTCTACTTGATAGTAGATACAAAATCAGGCAAACAGTACGTCGGTTCAGCATATGGAAAAGACGGACTGTTGGGAAGATGGCGCTGCTACGTTGAAACTTATCATGGCGGAAATAAGCTCATGGTTGATCTGATTTCTGCGAAGCCAGAGCAATATAAGCATTTCCAGTTTTCAATACTACAGCTTCTGGAGAAGACAGCTACTGCAGATGAGGTCATTCAAACAGAATCGCTCTGGAAAAAGAAGCTGCAAACTATTGCGTTTGGAATGAACGATAACTGACGGTATGAATGGCAGAGCGAATGAATTGACGTATATCACGTTGCGGGACAAGCCCGAATGGGAAGAGAAAGCCGCCGCATGGTTCCACAGCAAATGGGGCGTTCCCGAGGAAGCGTATATAGAATGTATGACCGATTATCTGAACGGCGCCACCGAGTACGGTTGGTATCTCTGTGCGGACGGTAATCGGATCGTCGGCGGCTTGGGCGTGATCGAGAACGACTTTCACGACAGAAAAGACCTGACGCCCAACGTATGCGCGGTCTATACGGAAGAAGCGTACCGCGGCAAGGGAATTGCGGGACGGCTTCTAAACATGGCGGTGGACGACCTGCGCTCGAAAGGCGTTTCGCCGGTCTATCTCGTTACGGGTCATACGGGCTTTTACGAGCGCTATGGATGGGAATTCCTCTGCATGGTGCAGGGAGACGGCGAAGAGCACATGTCGAGGATGTACATCCATCGGTGAAACAAAGAAGTCGGTGCTCGAATTGGGGAACATTTTGATGGTTTTAGCTCAAAAATGTTCCCCAAAAGACGCCTGCTTGACGATCATCGAGTAGCGCATCAATCTATTCCCCAAAAACACAAATTCTTTGATTTTGGGGAATGGGAAGAGTAGTTGCGATGAAAAAAGACTGATTTTCACTCAGGGAAGCGTATGATCGTCTTCTTCTTTGCTTCTGCATACCTAAGGGTCGTGGCGGCACCGCCCCATTCGTGGATGACATAGGCTACGACCACGTCTGCCTGATCAACCATCCATCTGTTTCTTCTGGAGATGGCGTAGCGCCGCGGCACCTTCTCGAGCGGCGGATAGACCGACCCGTCGTATGCGTCAAGGTCCATCGACCTGTCCAGATAGGGGAGCACCAGGATGGCCCTCACGCCGGGATGAGCTTCCTTTGCCTTGTTAACCACCGTCAACGCCATTCTGTCAAACCCGCCGTAGCCACCCAGATAGAACACATCAGCTCCTTCCCGGATCAGACCGTCCACCGCATTTTCAAGCCGCTGTCGTACCTGTTCTTCGTTTTCGACCTGCCTGTGCCCGCAAAAGGTAACGATCATAAAAAAAGCACCAGCCCTTTATCCAAGTTGTTTGCATCAAAAATTATACATATTGCACCATAAACAAGTCAATCGCTTTTTGCGTAGTGCTGATGCAAAGCGCCGTTGCGTCTATACTGGATGCAAAGGAAAGGCGGTATGGACTATGGCAAAGGAACAGGTCAGCTTTAAGAACAGGGATCGGTTTATCCAACTGGGCATAGCGATCTCCTCCCTGCGGAAGCTGCGGGGCATGTCGCAGGAGCAGCTGGCGGAGAAAGCGAACATCAGCCGTTCCCATCTGAGCGCCATTGAAGCGCCAGGGATGGTTCGTGCCATGTCCATGGAGGCCTTCTACAATATCGCCGATGCCTTGGAGATCGAACCTGCCGAGCTGATCAACGCTTCCTTGTTCCCGGAGCGCATACTGAAGAAGAAACCGTCCCCGTAACGATCAAACCAAGAAAACGCGAGAGCCACTGCTGATTGCGGCTCTCTTTATACCCCAAAACGCTACTTGACGATCGTCAAGTAGCGCCTTTCAATGATAAGTTAGGCTAAAATATAGTCGACTTCATTTTATCCTAACTTTTTGCTGTCAGCAGGGGTTGATCCATGCAGGCGTTT
>CADBYI010000010.1:0-9058 GCA_902798825.1 uncultured Eubacteriales bacterium
GCGGCGCTGGTGGTGCTCTTTGCCCTGTTCATCGCCCTGTGGGCCGTGGTCATCGCCCTGTGGGCGGTGGTGGCGGCGGTGATCCTGGCGGCCCTGGCGGCCATGGTGGGCGGCGTCATCGAGCTGGTGCGGATGCATCTGGCCCAAGGGCTGGTGCTCCTGGGCGGCGGGCTCATGTGTATGGGCCTGTGCGCGCTGGCGTTTCTGCTGATGAAGCTCATCACCGTGGGTACGGTGAAGCTGTGCAAATGGATTTGGACGGGGATCAAGTCCCTGTTTGTGGGAAAAAGAAAGAAGGAGTGAGGGAGCATGAAAAAGACGGCAATCGCTATTTTGATCGCTGTGCTGGTGGTGGCCATCGGCGCGGGGCTGTGCTTCGCGGGCCTGAGCACGGTGAACTTCAAGGTCAGGGATCTGGGCACCGCCCAGTACGTGACCAACACCCACGAGCTGGGCGAGGCTTTCACCCGGGTGGAGATGGATTTGGACGCGGCGGACGTGGACGTGCTGCCCGCCGAGGATGGCAAGTGCCGGGTGATCTGCGTGGAGCAGGAGAAATACCCCCATACCGTGAAGGTGGAGAACGGCACCTTGATCGTCCATTCCGCCAAGGACCAGAAGTGGAACTTCAACATCGGCTTTGTGGTCAAGAGCCCCAGCGTCACCGTGTATCTGCCGGCGGCGGACTATGAGTCGCTGAGGGTGGCGGCGGACACGGGGGCCGTGAAGCTGGTCGCCGGCGTGTCCTTCCAGGCGGTGGACGTGGATGCGGACACCGGGGCTGTGACCGTGGACGGCGCGGACGTGAAGAAGCTGAAGATCAGCGCGGACACGGGCCGGATCGCCATCGCGAACATGACGCCGGAGGCTGTGGAGCTGGACGCGGATACGGGCAGCGTCCGGGTGACGGACGTGGTCTGCTCCGGGGATATGCGCATCGAAGCGGACACCGGGTCCATCCGGCTGGAGGATGTGGACGCCGCGAACCTGTATCTGAAGGCGGACACGGGCAGCATCACCGGCACCATCCGGACCCCCAAGACCTTCGTCACCAAGACTTCCACCGGCTCGGTCAAGGTCCCCGATACCACCGGCGACGGCCGCTGTGAGGCCTACGCGGACACGGGCAGCATCAAGCTGAGCATCAGCGGAGAGTAAGAAACAACGGCGCAAAAAAGAGAAATGCCGGAGGATAAGAAGGGAGAGGCAGCACAGCCTCTCCCTTTCCTTACGCTCTTTTTGGGATACTTTTTATCCTTCCTTTATTTCCCCAGCACCGCGCTGGTCTGTCCGTCCAGCGTCAGCGTGGTCCCGTCCAGGGCCGCGGCGCCCATGCCGATGGCGGCCCGAAGGGCGGTAAAGTCGCCGATGGGGGCCAGGTCGATGGTCTGGGCCCCCCGGCTGGGGTTGTGGAGGACCAGCACCGTGGTCCCGTCCAGGGTGGAGGTGAAGCCGCCCACCTTGCTGCCCTCGATGGACACGCTCCTGTAGTCGCCCCGGGCGATGGCCGGGTTGGCCTTGCGGATCATGATCAGCTTCTTATAGTAGGTGTAGAGGCTGTATTCGTCCGCCTTTTGCTCCTTCACGGTGTCCTTGATCTGCTTGTCCGTGCCGTAGTCCGCGCCGACGGGGTTTTTCACCGGGTTCCCGTCCCCCCACAGCATGGCCAGCCGTCGATTGGCGTCGGTGTTGGAGCCGCCCCGGGAGCCCCGCATGCCCAGCTCCTCCCCGTAATACAGGAAGGGGGAACCGGGTCCCAGGATGTACAGGTTGGCCGCCATCTGCATATTCCCGGAGGCCACGGTCAGCGCGCCGGCGATCCGGTCCATGTCATGGTTGGTCAGGAAGGGCAGATACATGGCGTCCGGGTTGGTGTTTTGGATGGCGGAAAGATATTTCTCAACGTACTTCGTATACTCCCCGGCGTTGCCCTGCTTGGCGGTTTCGGCGATGAGACCCTCCACCTGGCTTACGGTGAAGTTGAAGCAGTTGGTGGCGGGGTAGTACAGATTCACGACCCCGTCCCCGTCCCAGACTTCGGCCACGGTATAGAGGCCGGGATACTGTTCCCGCAGGGCGGTCAGATACTCCTGCCAATAGGCCACGCTCTTCTTGTGGTCCCCGTAGTAGACGTATTTGGCCGCGTCGTAGCGGAAGCCGTCCACGCGCTTGTCCAGATAATACCGGGAGATCTTCAGCACCTCTTCCCGGACTGCGGGCTCGTCGAAGTTCAGCTCCGGCATGCCGTCGTAGAAGTTGCACTCATAATAGATGTCGGTGCCGGAGAGGGGGGCGAAGGCCCGGCCCGAGGGGGCGGACTGGCCCTTTGTATAATAGGAATAGAAGTTGTAGTAGGGGTCGGAGGTGTCGCCCTTCTTGTGGGCCTCGGTGAAGGCCTTGAACCAGGGGCAGTCCTTGGCGGTGTGGTTGATGACCATGTCCAGGATGATCTTCACGCCCCGCTGATGGCACAGGGCGATCAAATCGTCCAAATCCTTCTGGGAGCCGAACTTGGGGTCGATGGTGTAATAGTCCGTCACATCGTACTTATGGTAGGAGGGGGATTGGAAGATGGGGGTGAGCCAGATGCCCTCCACCCCCAGGGACCGGCCGGAGTTGGGGTCCCCGTCGTTGAGATAATCGAACTTGTTGATGATGCCCTTCAGATCCCCGATGCCGTCCCCGTCGGAGTCGGCGAAGGCCCCCACGAAGATTTCGTAGAATACCCGGTCATTGTCCTTCACCCGGTAGTCGGTTTGAAGCAGGGGGTCGGTTATGACGTATTCCCCGTTCACCACGGCGGTTGCGGCGGGGGCCTCGGCGGGGGCCTCCGTGGCCTCGGCGGGGGCAGAGGGGGTCTTGACGCTGACGCAGCCGGTCAGGAGCAGCGTCGCCAAAAACAGGACAAATACTCGTTTACCCATGGTCTTTCTCCCTTCCTGTGGGGTTATATATACTGGTATACCCGATGAAGGGCGGCTTTGTCAAGACGGACCCTTTTCATTGGCCGCCGATTGTGCTATAAATAGGGATATGGAATGGCATAGCTTATACCGATCGGAAGAATTGACCGAGGCCCGGACCGCCCAAAAGCGGGCCGGACGGGCCATGCTGGCGGTGGCGGCGGCGGGCCTGGTTGTCTGCGTGCTCCTGTGCTGCCTCACCACCCGACGGAACCAGCGCCTTACCTTTCCCCTGACCTTCGGCACCTCGGTGCTGGCGGGGTGGGTCGTGATCTTTCTGTCCCACAGCCGCTACGAGGGGGCCAAGGCCCGGGTCCGGCATGTGGAGCTCATGCTCACCGGCCCCCGGGAGCGATTCGAGGGGAGGTTCGAAAAGCTGGAGGGCACCTGGCGGGTGAAGCGGGGCGTGCCCATTCGGAAGGTCCGGCAGCGGGAGGAATTCCACGAGATGCTGCTCAGCGTCTATGATGAGAAGGCGGCCCAGCTCCCCGACGCCTTCGAGGGGGCGGTGGAGACGGTCTACGACTGCATCGTGGCCTTCCGGGAGGACAAGGCATGAAGGGCATCCTGAAAAACTGGCATCGGTATCTGCTGTGGCTCACGGTCAGCTTCTTTTTCTGGGCCTGGATCTTCACCTTGATCACCGACGCGCCGGCAGCGAAAAAGCTGGTGCTGTACGCTGACTGCCCCGCCATGGAGCGGGAAGCGCTGGACGCCGCCCTGGAGGCGGACATGCCCGACACCATCCGCTTCATGGAGGCCCGCGTCTTCTCCGACGAGATGTTCCAGCCCTCCAATTTGGCCGCGGGGGATGTGTATATCCTGTCCGGCCAGCAGATCGAGCGGTATCTGCCCAGCTGTATCCCCCTCCCTGAGTCCGCCTTTCCGGGCCGCCGTCTCTATGAGGCCGAGGGGAAGGCCTACGGCGTCTGCGTCTACGACGAGGGGCAGGGCGTCGCCATCGGTACAAAATACGTGGCCTACATTCCCGGGGAAACGTACTACCTCTTTTTCAACGCCAGCTCCCTGCACCTGGGCTCATGGAACGGCTCTCCGGACGACGCCGCCATCCTGGCCGCCCGGGCGTTCCTGGTGCTGCCCTGAGGATATTTGCGTGTCAGGTGGGTTTCGACCAGGAAAAATATACTTCAAAAATTTGCTTTAAAAGTTTGCAATTCAGCCAAAACCGGATTGACTTTTGCCTGAATCGGGTGTAAATTTATATATCATCATAGGGAGGATGGCGAAGTATCCGCTGAGCCTTTCGCCCGGGATGAAAAAACGTACGGCATCCAAAATGCACAAATCACAGGAGGGACAAGCATGAAAAAGACGTTAGCTATCGTACTCGCTCTCGTTATGGTCCTCGGTGTGATCGCCTGCACGCCCAAGAGCGCCACGACGACCACCGAACCCAAGACCGAGACCACCACGTCCGCGTCCAGCGAACTGGCGGGTGAGTACACCATCACCGTTTGGGCGGCCGAGAAGGTCGTCGATCTGACCAAGAAGCAGATCGAGGACTTCAACAACAGCAACGACATGGGCATCAAGTTCAATGCCACCGTCGAGGCCGTTGGCGAAGGCGACGCGGCCACCAAGATGATCACCGACGTGGAAGCGGGCGGCGACGTGTACTTCTTCGCCCAGGATCAGTTCAACCGCCTGGTGCAGGCCGGCGCTTTGGGCGCCCTGGGCACCAAGGCCGCTGAGTTCGTCCAGACCGGCAACGTGGAAGCCGCCGTGACCGCGGCCACCACCGGCGACACCTTTTATGCCTACCCCGTGACCGCCGACAACACCTTCTTCGTGTTCTATGACAAGAGCGTGGTCAAGGAGGATTCCCTGGGCGATATCGCCAAGATGATCGCCGACTGCGAGGCCGCCGGCAAGACCTTCTGCTTCGATCTGAAGAACGGCTGGTATCTGCCCGCCTTCTTCTTCGGCACCGGCTGCAAGTCCGTGTGGGAAGCCGACAGCGACGGCAAGTTCCTGGCCGTGGTGGACAACTTCAACTCCGACAAGGGCTTCATCGCCGCCAAGGCGCTGAACACCGTCATGTCCTCCGATAAGTTCGTCAGCACCAGCGAGACCTCTGAGTTCGACAACAACGCCGGCTTTGTGGTCAGCGGCACCTGGAACACCGAGAACGCCAAGAGCATCCTGGGCGACAACTTCGGTGCTGCGCCCCTGCCCAAGTTCGTGGTGGACGGCACCGAGTATCAGCTCAGCCCCTTCACCGGCTCCAAGCTGGTGGGTGTCAAGCCTCACACCGATGCCAAGCTCAACGCCGCCTGCCATCAGCTGGCCCAGTATCTGACCGGCGAGCAGGCCCAGGTGGAGCGCTTTGAGGCCGCCGGCTGGGGTCCCTCCAACACCGCCGCCGCCCAGAGCGAGAAGGTCCTGGCCGACGCCGTGCTGGGCTCCATCGCGCAGCAGGCGCCCTACTCCGTGTACCAGGGCAACATCCCCGGCAACTGGTGGGGCAACAGCGCCCAGGTCCTGGGCGAGGCCCTGCAGAAGGCCACCAACGACGACGAGATCAAGGCCGCCCTCGTGGCCTATGAAGAGTCCCTCGGCGACTACCTGAAGAAGGAAGGCGAAGAGGAGCTGCCCGATTCCTGGGGTGTCATCGGCACCGCCTGCGGCACCAACTGGGACACTGACTTTGCCATGACCGAGACCGAAGCCGGCGTCTGGGTGTCCGAGCCCTTGGAGATGAAGGCCGGCGAAGAGTTCAAAGTCCGTCTCAACAAGGATTGGACCAGCAACTACGGCGAGAACTGCGAAGCCAACGGCGCCAACATCAAGGTGCCCGCGGACGATACCTACACTGTGACCTTGAACCTCAACGACTACACGCTGACCTTCGTGAACCAGGACGGCGTCCTGCCCGAGGCGGCTCCCGCCCCCGAGGGTGAGGCCGAGCCCGAGACCTGGGGCGTGGTGGGCAGCTTCGAAGCCAGCGGCTGGGCCGACGGCAACGACGTGGCCATGACCGAGAAGGAAGCGGGCCTGTGGGTCTCCGCTCCCGTTGAGCTGAAGGCCGACGACGAGTTCAAAGTCCGCGCCAACGGCAAGTGGGACAAGAACTATGGCGCCGAGTGCAAAGAGGGCGGCGACAACATCAAGGTCGAGGCTGACGGCACCTACATCGTCACCCTGGATTTGAACGCCATGACCCTGACCTTTGCCGAGAAGGAGCCCGACGTGTTCACCGTCATCGGCGGCATCTGCGGCACCGCCTGGGACAAGGACTTTGAAATGACCGAAGTGGAGCCCGGCGTCTGGAAGTCCGAGGCCCTCGAGCTGAAGGCCGGCGAGGAGTTCAAGGTCCGCGCCAACGGCGCCTGGGATCTGAGCTACGGCGTGGATGACGGCGTGGCCAATTCCAACAACGGCACCAACGTGAAGGTGGAGGCCGACGGCACCTATGTCGTCACCCTGAACCTGAACGACAACACGCTGGTCTACGCTGCTGAATAAGCAAACGAAATGAAATTCGATCCTCGATATAAAGCGTGACCGCTTTGATCGGACCTGATTTCATCGGATCTCGGTTGGAGCCGGAACAAGGCTCCAACCGAGTTTTTAGTTTGAGGGGGAAGTATGAAGAAATATTCTGATCTGGAGTATTTGAAACTTTCCAAATGGGAACGGTTCAAATACCGCTTCGTCAGCTTCTTTGCCTCCATCCCCGTGGCCATCTGGCATGCCATTCTGGGCATCGGGGGGTGGTTCAAAAAGGCTGGCCTCGCCGTCGCCAACGAGCTGAAGGACATCGTGCAGACCTTCGTCAACGGCGATTGGAAAACCAAGCTGTCCTATCTTGTCATGGGCTTCGGCAGCATCGCTCGGGGCCAGGTCCTGCGGGGCCTGCTGTTCCTCATCTTTGAGGTGGTCTTCATCGGCTATATGGTCCTCTACGGCGTATACTGGATGAGCATGCTGCCCAGTCTGGGCCTCATCGGGCCCCACAAGGAGTATCACGAGCTCCTGGACACCTATGTCACCGTCTACGGCGACAACTCCTTCAAGATCCTGCTGTACGGCGTGCTCACCATGTTCTTCATCGTGGCGTTCATCTTCACCTGGCGCCTCAACGTCAAGCAGAACAAGATCTCTGAGGAGATCCTTCGCTCCGGCAAAAAGCTCAAGAGCGGCAAGGACGACCTTAGGTCCCTGGTGGACGATCAGTTCCACAAGACCCTGCTCGCTCTGCCCCTCACCGGCATTCTGATCTTCACGGTGATGCCCCTGGTGTTCATGATCCTGGTGGCCTTCACCAACTACGACGGCACCCACGACGGTTTCTCCAACAACCTATTCACCTGGGTGGGCCTGGAGAACTTCAACACCATGCTCCACTGGTCCGGCGGCGGCAGCACCAACTATGCGGCCACCTTCGGCGAGGTGCTGAGCTGGACGCTGATGTGGGCCTTCTTCGCCACCTTCACCAACTACTTCCTGGGCATGGCCGTGGCCATGATGATCAACAAGAAGGGCATCCGGCTCAAGAAGGTGTGGCGGACCATCCTGGTCACCACCATCGCCATCCCCCAGTTCATTTCCCTGCTGTACGTCAGCAAGATGTTCGCCAAGAACGGCATCATAAACGGGCTGCTGATGGATTGGGGGTGGATCACCAAGGCCCTGCCCTTCTGGGAGGACCCCACCTGGGCCCGCATCACGGTCATCGCCATCAACGTGTGGATCGGCATCCCCTATCTCATGCTGATCGCCACCGGCATCCTGATGAACATCCCGGCGGATCTGTATGAGTCCGCCAAGATCGACGGCGCCAGCGGCTGGCAGCAGTACTCCAAGATCACCCTGCCCTATATGCTGTTCGTCACCGGTCCCTACCTTTTGACTAGCTTCACCGGCAACATCAACAACTTCAACGTCATCTTCCTGCTGACAGGGGGCGCGCCGACAAACATAAACGCCTCCGGCGCGGCGGGGAGCGTGGGCTATACGGACTTGCTGATCACGTGGCTGTTCAAGATAACCACCGGCGCGGAGTCGAAATACTATCTGGCGTCCGTCATCGGTATTCTGGTGTTCGTGATCATGGCCATCTTCACCCTGGTCGTCTACGGCGTCCTGCCATCCATCAAGAATGAGGAGGACTTCCAATAATGGAAACGAAATCTATGAAACAGCACATGGGCATGCGGACGGCCAACACCATCTCCAACACCATCATCCACGTGCTGCTGGTGATCATCAGCGTGATCTGGCTCATCCCCTTCGTCTGCATCGTGCTCCAGTCTCTGCGCGTGGAGTCCACCTGGCAGGTCGGCTACATCCTGCCCAAGCAGTGGGGCCTTGACAACTTCAGGAACCTTTTGAACACCAACTTCCCCAAGTGGTACCTGAACACCTTCATCATCGCCGTGGTGGCGGCGGCGCTGCAGACCGTCATCGTGCTCTGCATGAGCTACACCCTCTCCCGCTTCCGCTTCAAGCTCCGCAAGCCCCTGATGAAGTTCATGTTGATCCTGGGCCTGTTCCCGGGCATGCTCACCATGATCATCCTGTACCGGGTGCTGAAGGATCTGGGCCTCACCCAGGCCAACGCGGTCCCCGGTCTGATCCTGGTGTATATCGCCTCCTCCGGCATGGGCTACTATGTGTCCAAGGGCTTCTTCGACACCATCCCCAAGTCCCTGGACGAGGCGGCCCGCATCGACGGCGCGACCCGCGCCCAGGTGCTCTGGAAGATCATTCTGCCCCTGGCCGGCTCCATCGTCATCTACACCCTGCTGACCGGCTTCATGGCCCCCTGGGGCGACTATGTGTTCGCCAGCTACATCTCCTTCGGCAACTCCTCCGGCATGAACGTGGCCGTAGGTATGTACAACTGGTTGACGCCCGACCAGATCAACAACAACTACACCATGTTCTGCGCCGGCGGCGTGGTCGTGGCGATCCCGGTGGTCATCCTGTTCATGTGCTTGCAGAAGTACTACGTGGAAGGCGTCACCGGCGGCGCGGTCAAGGGCTAATCGTGAAAGAGATAAAAGGAGCATTATTATGGCAAGTGTAAAACTGACCAACGTAAAAAAGGTTTACGATAACAACGTGGTCGC
>CADBYI010000010.1:9133-91595 GCA_902798825.1 uncultured Eubacteriales bacterium
GGCCCCTCCGGCTGCGGCAAGTCCACCACGCTGCGCATGGTGGCGGGCCTCGAAGAGATCAGCGGCGGGACCGTGGAGATCGACGGCGAGGTGGTCAACGATCTGCAGCCCAAGGATCGGAACATCGCCATGGTCTTCCAGAACTACGCCCTGTACCCCCATATGAGCGTGTATGACAACATCGCCTTCTCGCTGCGCCTCCAGAAGATGCCGGAGGACGTGATCTACTCCAAGGTCACCAACGCGGCGGAGATTCTGGGCATCACCGACTACCTCATGCGCAAGCCCCGGGCTCTGTCCGGCGGCCAGCGGCAGCGTGTGGCCATCGGCCGGGCCATGGTCCGGGATTCCAAGGTGTTCCTCATGGACGAACCCCTTTCCAACCTGGACGCCAAGCTCCGCAACCAGATGCGGGCCGAGATCATCCTGCTCCGTCAGAAGCTGAACACCACCTTCATCTACGTGACCCACGACCAGACCGAGGCCATGACCTTGGGTGATCGGATCGTCATCATGAAGGACGGCTACATCCAGCAGGTGGGCACCCCCGCCGAGGTGTTCGAGATGCCCACGAACCTGTTCGTGGCCGAGTTCATCGGCGCCCCCAAGATGAACATCGTCAAGACCGACCTGGTCAAGGAGGGCAACCGGTACTTCGTGACCCCCTGCGGCGCCAAGATCGAAGTCGCCGGCGAGAAGGGCGATCTGCTGAACGAGAAGAACGTCAAGAGCGGCTCCATCCTGCTGGGCGTCCGGCCCGAGCACATGAAGCTGACCTTCGAGGCCGGCGCCGACACCATCCCCGCCCGGCTGGAGGTCAACGAGATGATGGGCAGCGAGCTGCATCTGCACGTGTTCACCGCGGACGGCACCCGCTGGATCGTCCGCGTGCCCACCATCGACCTCACCGCCCAGCAGCGCAAGTCCCTGACCAACGGCGCCCAGGTGTACATCACCTTCGAGGGCAAGGTCATGCACTTCTTCGATCCCGAGACGGAGAAGAACCTGATCTATTGAGAAACAGAACAGGGAAAGCCCCGACCCGTTTGGGCCGGGGCTTTTTGCATACAATATATAAAATGAATGCCTGCCTGTCGGGCCCATAGGGCAAAGGTCCCGTATCTAAAATAATTAGGAAAAAGCGAATCGGCGCTTAAAATGAGAACGAATTATTTAAAAATACTTGATTATTTCAGCTTGGGGTCTATAATAAAGACGAAATCAAAACAGGAGGATTCAATGATGAAAAAGGTATTGTCCATCGTATTGGTACTGTTCATGGTCGTGACCATGATGGCTTCCACCGGCATCGCCGAAGCCAAGTCTGACACCATCAAGATCGGTTTCTTTGCCCCCGTGTCCGCGGCTTCCGCGGCGGCCGACGGTGAGTCCGCCATCAACTCCGCCCGGCTGGCTGTGAAGCTGGTCAACGAGAACGGCGGCATCAACGGCACCCAGGTCGAGCTGGTCGACTTTGACGATGGCCTCGATACCAAGCAGGCTGCCAACATCGCCGAGCGTCTGGCGGGCGACAGGGATATCGCCGCCGTGGTCTCCGGTTCCTACTCCGGCCCCACCAAGGTGGCCGCCCCCATCTTCCAGGAAGCGGGCAAGCTGATGGTCTCCGCCTACGCCGTCCATCCCGATGTGACCGGCGCCGGTGATCTCATCTTCTCCCAGTCCTTCCCCGGCGCGGTCCAGGCCACCGGCGCTGCCGTGGTCGCCGCTGAGCAGCTCAAGGCCACCAAGGTCGCCATCATCTATGTGGATCTGGACTTCGGCACCACCCAGGTCAACGCCTTCAAGGCCAAGCTGGCCAAGGATTATCCCGATGTGCAGGTGGTCTATGAGCAGGGCGTGGCCATCTCCGACAGCGATCTGACCTCCGTGGTCACCGCCGCCGGCGCCGCCGGTGCGGACCTCATCTACTCCGTCAACTACTATGAGCAGGCCGCCGAGGTCCTTCGTCAGGTGGGCATGCAGAAGTTGGGCATCCCCGTGCTGGGCACCGAGGGCGCCGACTCCTGGATGCTGCTGGACATCGCCAAGGAGTATGCTGATGGCCTCTACATCACCACCAACATGAACCGTGACGATCAGAACGAGCAGACCCAGGCCTACATCAAGAACTACCGGGAGGAGTACGGCAAGGAGCCCGACATGGTGGGCGCTTCCGTGTACGACGCCTTCCAGGTCCTCTTCGAGGCCATGAAGAACGTGGGCACCGACACCCAGGCCATGAAGGAGTTCATCGCCGGCATGAAGAACTTCGACACCGTCACCGGTACGCTGCTGTACTACAACGCCGAGGGTTCCGCCGTGAAGCCCATCCAGGTCCAGTTGGTGACCAATGGTGAGTATCACTTCTTCGGTGTGGTGGACGATGCCCAGATCATCGATCCCGCCAACTATTAAGAGACCGCCGCATAGGAACAAACATCACATCCTTTCCGGCAATTCCATCCGGTAAAACCGTATCAGGAGCGGGGATGCCAAAAGGCATCTCCGCTTTTTCCATTGAACACACGGGAGAAAGAAAACTATGTTTCTGCAACAGCTGATCAACGCCCTGACCATCGGGAGCCTGTACGCGCTGACGGCCATGGGCGCCACCTTGATCTACGGCATCCTGGGCATCCTGGATATCGCCAACGCAGGCGCCTATTTGGTGGGGGCCTACGTGGGCTGGTATATCTACTATGCCACCGGAAGCATCGTCCTGGGGTTCCTGGGGTCCATCCTGCTGGTGGGCCTGCTGGGCATCTTCCTGCAAAGGACCATCTATTCGCCCATCCTGGCAAAGCCAAGGACGTTGTCCATCATCCCTCTGGTGGCGGCGGTGGGCCTGTTCACCATCTCCTCGGACGCGGTGCGCCTCATCTGCGGCCCCAACTCCAAGACCTATGATCTGAAATTCCCCATGGAGATCATCCAGGTGGGCAAGGTGACCATCCAGCCCGCCTGGCTGCTGATCTTCGCGCTGACCGCCGTCCTGCTGGCCATCCTCTGGTTCATCCTCAACAAGACCAAGCTGGGCCTGGCCTGGCGGGCCACCGCGGGGGATCGGGAGATCGCTTTGATCTGCGGCGTCAACACGAACAACGCCATGGCCCTGTCCTACATCCTGGGCTACGGCTTCGCCGCGGCCGCGGGCATCATGACCGGCATCCTCTACAACAACATCACCCCCGCCCTGGGCGAGGTGCCCTCCTATAAGATGCTGGCCATCATCGTGCTGGGAGGTCTCGGCAACCCCCTGGGCACTGTCATCGCCGGCCTCATCATCGGCATTGCGGAGGTGTTCCTTTCCGTGTATACCAAGATACCCATTCCCAAGGACGCCATCGCCTTTGTGGTCCTCATCATCATGCTGCTGGTAAAGCCCGAGGGCATCATGGGCCGCCGCAACAAGGTGTAAGGAGGTGGACGCATGAATACCTATTATCTCTATTCCATCCTGGCCACCGCCGCCATCTTCACCATGCTGGCCCTGTCCTTGAACATCATCACCGGCTACGCCGGCCAGGCCATGATGGGCATCGCCGCCTTCTTCGGCATCGGCGCCTACACCGCCGCCATCATCACCACCAACGGCGGCAACTTCTTCCTGGCCCTGGCGGCGGGCATGCTGGTATCCGGGGCCTTCGGCGCGGTCCTGGGCGTCATCTCCCTGCGGCTCCAGGCGGACTTTTTGGCCATCACCACCATCGGCATCAACTTCGTCATGGAGGCCCTCTTCAACCGCATGAAGATCACCGGCGGCACCCTGGGCCTCACCATATCCAAGCCCGTGATCTTCGGCGTCAAGATGGGCAACAAGCAGTTCTTCTTCCTGGCGGTGATCTTCATCGTCATCCTGTGCCTGCTGCTGGTCAAGATGCGCAAGAGTTGGTTCGGCATGGCCCTGGCCTCCATCAACAACGACTCCGCCGCGGCCCGCTCCTTCGGCATCAACGTGAACAAATACCAGATCCTGGCCTTCACCATCGGCACCGCCATGGCAGGCCTGGCCGGCGGCATCTACGCCCACCGCATGGGCTTCATCTCCGCCTCGGACTTCGCCTTCGTGGTCTCCATCCAGGTGGTGTCCATGGTGGTCATCGGCGGCCTTGGCACCATCCGCGGCCCCATCTTCGGGGCGCTACTCATCACCTCCCTGCCCGAGATCCTGCGCTTTGCCAAGGATTATCGGGAGCTGGTCTACGGGCTGCTGCTGGTGCTCATGGTCCGGTTCATGCCCCAGGGCCTCATCGGGGATGATTCGCCCCTGTGGAACGCCCTCACCGGCCTCTGGCGCAAGGTGTTCCCCAAGAAGAAGACCCGGGCCGATCTCATCGTGGAGTCCGTGAAAGGAGGGGAGCAGGCATGAAGGAACTGATGCGCATCGAAGGATTGAAGATGTACTTCGGCGGCCTGAAGGCCATCGACGGCTTCGACCTTTCCATCTATGAGAAGGAGACCCTGGGCATCATCGGCCCCAACGGCGCCGGCAAGACCACCCTCTTCAACGCCATCTGCGGCGTGTACACCCCCACCGCCGGCAAGGTCATCTTCGAGGGCAAGGAGGTCCAGGGGACCCCGGCCCACGAGATGGCAAAGAAGGGCATCGCCCGGACCTTCCAGATCTCCAAGCCCCTGGCCGGCCTCACCATCTTCGACAACGTGGTGGCCGCCGCCGGCGTCCACGAGTACACGGGCATCGCCTCCTACTTCCACAAGGCCAAGACGAAGGAGGTGGAGGACAAGGTGGAGCAGGTGATCCGCCGGGTGGGCCTCGAATCCGTGGCCAACAAGAAGGCCTCCGACGTGTCGCTGGGGTTTCTGCGGCGGCTGGAGATCGCCCGGGCCCTGGTGACGGAGCCCAAGCTCATCATGCTGGACGAACCCTGCGCGGGCCTTTCCAACTTCGCCATCAACGAGATCACCGCCCTGGTGATGCAGCTCAAAAGCGAGGGCCAGTCCATCGTGCTCATCGAGCACAACCTGCCCATCACCATGAAGGTCTGCGACAGGATCACCGTCCTAAGCTACGGCAAGAAGATCGCCGAGGGCACCCCCGAGGAGGTCAAGAACGACAAGCAGGTCATCGAAGCGTACCTGGGAGAGGAGGACGACTAAATGCTGGAGATCAAAGATCTGTTCGTATCCTATGGCATGATGGAGGTCCTCCACGGCATCTCCCTGAAGGTGGAGGATCGGGAGCTGGTGTCCGTCATCGGCCCCAACGGCGCGGGCAAATCCACCCTGATCAAGACGGTCATGGGTCTCGTGAAGCCCACCTCCGGCCAGGTGCTCTACAACGGCCAGGACATCACTCGGCTGCCGGCCTACAAACGGTCCGGCCTGGGCATCGGCTACGTGCCCGAGGGACGGCGGGTGTTCGCCAAGCTCACCGTGGAGGAGAATCTGCGCATGGGCGCCTACGAGCTCAAGGACAAGAAAAAGATCGCCGACAACATGGCCAAGGTCTATGAGATCTTCCCCCGTCTGGGCGAGCGGAAGGGCCAGCTGGCCTCCACCATGTCCGGCGGCGAGCAGCAGATGCTGGCCATCAGCCGGGCCCTGATGCTCTCCCCCAAGATGCTCCTCATCGACGAGGTGTCCATGGGCCTCATGCCCATCATGGTCAACACCTGCTTTGATGTCATAAAGAAGCTGAACGACCAGGGCATCACCATCCTGGTGGTGGAGCAGAACGCCAACAAGGCCCTGAAGGTGGCGAACCGCGGCTACGTGCTGGAAACGGGCAACATCGTCCTGTCCGACACCGCCGAAAACCTCCGCAAGGACGACACCGTCCAAAAGGCCTACCTGGGCGGCTGACCCATTTCAGCCCGTCAGTCTGATTCAAAAAGCTACACGGCGGCCGGCATAGCCCGGCCGCATGTTTTTTATAATTGTGTATTGCTATTTTATTTTGAATCTGCTATATTAAAAATAACCGATTGTATTTACCTTATATTTTTCGGGAAAAAGATTTTTTTGATACTAAAGCATTTTTTCATTCCCTATTCTCTTTTATGCTGCGCAATAGACCGTTTATCCTAACAGAGACCTGACCGTTCGATACACCTTCGGAACCATGGCACATTTCCACAGAATCTATCAACAAATGGGGGGGAGATCATCTATGAAAAAACGTTTGCTCTCGGCGATCATTGCCTTGCTCACTCTTGCTGCTATTCTGTTGCCAACGCCTTTTGGCCTTTTACAGGAAGCAGAAGCTGCAGGGACCTATGCATATAATCCGACCGTTGCGGCCAACTGGGCAGCCGACTCAAAAAACTATAAGAACTCAAAAAATGGGGCATGTGCTACCTTCGTAAGCAAGGCGCTGGAAGCGGGGGGCATAAAGGATGTTTCCAATTCATGGGCACCTACTTTAGTTAAAAACCTCAAAAACAAGAAGTATGGAGTTGAAATAACGGCAACAAAAGAAAATCTAAACAAAATCAAACCTGGTGACGTAATTGCTATATATTCAACATCCGTTGAACACGTGATGATTGTCACAAAGGTTACGTACAATAGCAATGGGTCAGTCAGTAAAATCACATTTTCTCAAAGAGCTAAATCGGCGAGCAAATGTTACAGCCGGGAAGTAACGCCCGCAAAATTGAGTATCTGGCATACATATTGGAAAAACAAGAATAATAAAGTAATAGGGAAAAAGACAACGTTTATCAGCATGTATGACGCTGTCCCGACTACCTCCACTGTCTCTTTCAACGCCAATGGTGGCACGGTGAGCCAGGACAGCAAGCAGGTCACCAGCAGTAAGACCTACGGGACCTTACCCACACCCACTTGCAACGGGTATGAGTTTACAGGGTGGTATGATGCTGCCAGCGGGGGAAGTCTGGTGAATGCCTCCACTACGGTGACGAAAACGACAGACCATACCTTGTATGCACATTGGGCACTTTCAAGCTACTTGAAGAAATGCACGGAATATCCGACACATGGAAGGGTGGAAACCGTCAGCCAAACCTATCTCAAAACGCTCCCATGTTCGAAAGATACTGACAGTAATTCGACTGATGTTGCTGTTCTCCCTGCTGGCGTTTCACTGGAGCCCATTGCAATTTATAAAAACAGCGCGGGCAATTATTGGTATAAAGTCATATACAACGGGACGACATGCTATCTTTACTCAGGCGATACCAAGTGGAAAAACTGGCTTGGCACCGATATCACACTGGTCAATCCTACGACGCCTAAATCTCTGACCCAAGGGAAGGCATTTGATATCAAAGGGACGGTCACAGCCAAATACAACCAACTCTCGGGTGTATATGCCTATGTTTACAAGGGAACGGCGACCAGCGGAACAGCCTCTACTTCAAGCTCTGCTACCGGGCTGGCGACAAAGCAGTATAGCATTTTCAATTCTCCCGTGAACCGCAATTTGAAGTTTGGCTCCCTTGCGGCAGGAGAGTATTCCTATGTTCTGAAAGTCCACTGTGCCTACAATTACTGCGAGGACGGGAAGACTCTGGTTTCCAGGGGCACAGGGGCACAGTATCTTGTCCATTCCAACGGCTTTGTGGTGGTGAAATCCGGTTCGACCACCTCCTACATCACCGTAAGTTTTGAAGTGAATGAGAACGATACAACGGTCAGTCCGACATCGAAACAGGTTGTTGTTGGCCAGACATACGGCGAACTGCCTACGCCTAATCTCGCGTATTATCTCGTTGATGATGTGCATTTTGCCGGTTGGTGGGATGACGATGACAATGAAATTCTGCCCGATACCAAGGTGACTATTACAACGAACCATACGCTTCATGCGCAATGGGAGCGTGAGGAATATCCTGATGTTTCGGTGACCTATGATCCGAACGGGGGATATTTCTGCGAGCATTATCAGAGCAGTTCACTTAGACCCAAGGAAAACACGGCTTCCTATCAAACTGTTTACTGCGGCACATACGGCGATTCGGATAATGCGAGCGATAACTATAGATGGCCGTATGATAATCTTAACACCGTTCTTTGCCGCCCCGGCTATCTTTTTGATGGCTGGTATACGGAAAAGGCCGGCGGTGAACAGATACGCGTAGATGATGTGTGCCTTACATCGGAGAACCACACCCTCTATGCCCATTGGTATCCGGATCCAGGATATAAGATCTATTTCAATGCCACTGGTGGAACAGTCGCAACGGAAAGCAAAGTCGTGACCTATGGCTCCGCTTATGGCGATCTGCCTACGCCGACACGGGAGGGATTTGTATTCGACGGTTGGTTTACAAAGGAAAGCGGCGGGGAAAAGGTCACTCCGTCCTCGACCGTGGCTATACAATATACAACTGATCCATATCTGGAAACGGACTTTTCCGTGGAAGGCGATTTTGAACGAATCTACGGTCATAGGCTTTTTGCTCATTGGTCAACGCCGGGATCAACCACGCCGGCATCTTCATCAGAGCCCGTCACTGTCAAGAGGGTTCAGGTGAAGAAGTCCGTCAAGCTCCAAGTGCCCAAGGTGAAAGGGAACACCTATCAGTGGTATTTCCGCACCAGTAAAAATGCTGTCTGGCAGTCCATGGGCAAGAAGGGCGCCGGAAAGGTCAAGCTTAGTGTGAAGATCACCATGGCCATGGACGGCTGGCAGTATCGCTGCCAGGTGACGAGTGCTTCCGGCATCAGCTATTCTGATATATATGAGCTGTATGTGTATGAGCCTCTAAAGGTGAGGAAACAGCCTAAATGGAACCAGAAGAGTCTGCCCGGGACGAAGATGACGCTTAGCATCACGGCCCAGGGGGCGGACAGCTACCAGTGGTTGACGCGACCCAATTCCGGAGCTGCTTGGACGGCGATCGACGGTGCCACCGGCACCAGCTATGTGGTGGACGTCCAGGAGGGCATGGCCGGACGGCAGTACGCCTGCCAGATCACCGGCAGGGCGGGCACTGTTCGATCCAAATCTGCGATAGTGAAATTGGCCCCCTGGCCCAAAGTAAAGATCACCAAGCAGCCCATGTGGAAGAACGCTGTCCAGCCGGGGAATGTGGTAACCTTGTCCGTCAAGGCCCTGAATGCTGAGACCTACCAGTGGTACTATCGGACTTCGTCGAATGGCGCATGGATCATCTACAGTGGCGCCACCCAGCCCATCCTGACCTTCACGGTGGGGGCTGGGACCAACGGCTACCAGTACAAGTGTACCGCCAAGGGCCGGGGCGGCTCGGTGGATTCCAAGCCCGTCATCCTGAAGGTGCTGGCACCCTGACAAAAAGAAAAACAAGCGGGCTCTTCGGAGCCCGCTTTTGCTGTAGTTTGGGTTAGATTTGGGGCAGACGCCGGCCCACCAGGGTGCCCAGGCCAGCGCCGAGGACGGCCTGCAGGGTGTTGGGCAGGATGTTCACCGCCGCCACGGGGGCGGTGAGGAGGACGGCTTCATAGAGGAAGTAGCCCAGGGGCACCAGCAGGCAGCAGAGCAGGGACAGGGGCGTGGCCATCCGCTTCGCCTTGCGCAGGATGAGCCCGGCGAGGAGGGCGGTGAGCCCCTTTATGAGCAGGGTCACCGGCGCATACATGGCCCAGCCCAGGATCAGATCCGCCAGCGCGGCACCGACCCCGGCGGCCAGGGCGCCTAGGCCCCCGGAGAGCAGGACGGCGCACAGGTATACGCCCCCGTCCCCCAGGTTCACATACCCATATCCGCTGGGCAGGGGCAGGGAGATCAGCGTCAGCAGCAGCGTGACGCCGCTCAACAGCCCCGCCAGGGCGAGCCGCTTCGTTTTTTTATCCATTTTGTTTTCCATTGTGGGGGGCTCCTTTTATAGATTATACGCTGTGGCAGTATGCCGAGTAGTAGTCTGCAGGGAATCCAACCAGGGCGGCCTGCGCCCCTTCCAAACTTTCGAACAGCCCGAACACCGCGGACCCACTGCCGGTCATGGACGCGGCCAGGGCCCCCTTTTCCAGCAGGGCGGTTTTGATCTGGCCGATCTCGGGCACCAGCTCGATGGCGGGGCCCTCCAGGGCGTTCTCCATGCAGGCGGCGGCGCCGGGCAGATCGTTTTTGCCCAGCCGCGCCAGACATCGAACCGTCTCCACCCGCTTTCGGGGCAGGGACAGGCTTTGGAACAGGGCCTTGGTGGACACGCCCCGGGGCGGCTTCACCACGGCGAAATGGAGGATGGGGCCCACCACGGGGGTCAAAATCTCTCCCACGCCTTCGCATCGGCACAATCCCCCTTGCAGGCAGAAGGGCACGTCCGCACCAACGGTCAGGGCGATCCGCCGCAGCTCCCCGTCCGTCAGCATCCGGTGGAGCCGCTGCAGGCCCCGCAGCACCGCCGCCGCGTCCGCGGACCCGCCGCCCATGCCTGCCTCCGAGGGCAGCCGCTTCTCGCAGGTGATCAGCGCCCCCTTGCCGGAGGCGGCCTGATAGAGCTTTGCGGCTTTGTACATGGTGTTTTCAAAGGGCAGATCGGCGCCGGTCACGTGGACCTCCACGGTTTTCGACGGCGATACCGTCACCCGGTCGAAAAGGCTCACGGTCTGCATGAGGGTGTCCAGGGCATGATACCCGTCCATCCGCTTGTAGAGGACGCCCAAGGTGAGATTCAGTTTGGCATAGGCCTTTTCTTCCACACGATCCATGAAAAAGAGTATAGCACAAGTTTTTTCAATGGGGTAGCGCTTTGGCGAAAAATGTGCTATACTACTTTCTCATTGGAGGTAGATATGCGCTTTGTGCCCCTGTGCAGCGGTTCCTCGGGAAACGCCACCTATATTGAAGCGGGCAACGCCCGGCTGCTCATCGACGCGGGGCTGTCCTGCCGTCGGATCACGGAGCTGTTGGGCCAGGTGGGGGCCGACCCCGGGTCCCTGACCGCCATACTGGTGACCCACGAGCACATCGACCACATCCGGGGCATCAGCGTGCTGTCCCGGAAGTACCATATCCCCGTGTACGCCAACGCGGACACCTGGGGGGCCATGGAAACCGCCCTGGCCGGGGTGTATCCCTCGGAGCGGTGCGTGTTCGAAAGCGACAAGGATCTGTACCTGGGGAGGCTTCGGATATTCCCCTTCACCACCCCCCACGACGCGGCTCATTCCGTGGGCTTCACCCTCTTTGACGGGGAAAACAAGTGCGGCGTGTGCACGGATCTGGGGCACGTGGACAAGCGGATCATTGAGGTCCTCTCCGGCTGCTCGGTGCTGCTGTTGGAGGCGAACCATGACGTGGACATGCTCATGGCCGGGCCCTACCCCTATTCCCTGAAGCAGCGGATCCTGTCCGGTCGGGGGCACCTGTGCAACGAGGACTGCGGCAAAGCGGCGGCGGCCCTGTATGAGCGGGGCGTGAAGCACCTCATTTTGGGCCATCTGTCGGCGGAGAACAACTATCCGCCCCTGGCTGTGGCCACGGTACGGGGGGTCCTGCGGGACAGCGGCGTCCCCGACGAGGGCATGAGCATCGCCCTGGCCCAGCGGAGCGAGCCCACGGGCATCTTCGAGGTCGCATGAATATCACCGTTCTGGCCGTGGGCAAGCTAAAGGATCGGTTCTTCGAGGAGGGCTGCGCCGAATACAGCAAGCGCCTTCAGCGCTACTGCACCTTCACGGTCCGGGAAGTGCCGGACGAGCGGGCCCCGGAGGAGCTGTCTCCCGCCCAGGAGGAGCAGGTGAAGGCCCGGGAGGGGAAGCGGCTGCTGAGCCTTCTGGACCCCAAGGACCATGTGATTGCCCTGACGGTCACGGGCAAGGCCTACACCTCCGAGGGACTGGCAGCGCGAATCGGCGCCCTGCGGGACCAGGGGCGGAACGTGAGCTTTTTGATCGGCGGCTCGCTGGGCCTCTCCAAGGAGGCGGTGGACCGGGCGGACGAGGAGTTGAGCCTGTCCAAGCTGACGTTGCCCCATCGCCTGGCCCGGCTGGTGCTGCTGGAGCAGCTCTATCGGAGCTGGAAGATATTGAACCACGAGACGTATCATAAATGACAGAAAAGGAGACAAAACCCATGAAACGAACCATCTCCCTGCTGCTGGCGCTGGCCATGCTGCTGAATCTGGCAGGCTGCATCCGGGTGCCTAACCTGACCATCAGCGAAGCCACCGCTGCCCCGGCTGTCACCGCCGAGCCTACGGCGGAACCCACGGCTGAGCCCACCGCCGAACCCACAGCCGAGCCTACGGAGGAACCGACGGCGGAACCAACGGCTGAGCCCACGGAGGAACCCACCGCGGAGCCGACGGAGGAGCCCACGGCAGAACCCACAGCGGAACCCACGGCGGAACCCACCGAGGCGCCCAAGCAGGACACCTGGGCGGACATCGACAGGGACTTCTTCCGGGAGTATCTTTCCAGCGACCTCACCTCGCTCCATCAGATGGTGAAGGACCCCTCCAAATTCGGCATCGACTACGACAGCGTGGAGCGCACGCTGGGCACTTTCCTGCCGGATGAGAACCGGGAGTGGTATACGTTTGAGGAGGGCATCCTGGAGCGGATGGAAAAGCTGGACAGGAGCGCTCTGTCCGAGCAGGACCAGATGGCCTATGATACCCTGCATCAGTTCATTACCTGGGACCTGGAGGGGGAGGAGTTCTACGGCTACTATGAGCCTTTGACGGAGCTCACCGGCATCCAGACGGACATCCCCATCGTGTTCTGGTTCTATGAGCTGAACACCAAGCAGGACGTGGAGGACTATCTGACCCTCATGGCGGATATGCCCCGGTTCTTCGACGATCTGCTGGAGTATGAGCGGTATCGGGCCGAAAAGCTGAACATCTTCATGCCCAAGGCCAGCCTGGACAACATCATCGCAAACGATCTGGAACCCATCCTGGCGGCCCGGGAAACCAGCTTCCTGATCCCCCTGTTCAACGAGCGGGTGGCCCAGGTGCCGGGTCTCACCGAGGAGGAGATCCAGGCCTATGAGGAGAGGAACCTTTCCCTGGTCACCAACGAATACTATCAGGCCTTCCTGAATCTGAAGGAGGGCTTGGAGGCCCTGCGCCCCTACTGCCGGGAGCCCATGGGTGTGAAGGAAACCGGGGACGAGACCTATTTGCGCTGGTTCGCCTATCAGCTGAAGGTCACCTGTGACGAGGAGGCGGACCCCGAGACCCTGAGCAACCGCCTGCTGGACAGCCTCAACAAGGCCATGAACGACTATACCCTGGCGGCCAAGCTGGGCGGCAGGGACCCCCGCGTCACCTCCGCCGGCACCGTGGAGGAGAACATCGCCTATTTGCACCAGGTCATGGACCCCCTGTTCCCGGCCATCCCCGAGGTGGACGTGGAGTATGAGGACATGCCCGAGGAGTTGCGGAACGGTCGGTCCACGGCCTTCTATCTCATCTCCCCCTTCGACGACTGGCAGGTGAACCATATCGTGGTGGCCGATCCGGAGAACAACATCAACCTGATCTCCACCCTGGCCCACGAGGGGATCAACGGCCATATGTATCAGTATGTGTACCATCGATCCATGCCGGGGCTGAGCCTGACCCAGCAGCTGCTGGAGGGCACCGCCTATGCCGAGGCCTGGAGCCAGTATTCCGAGCGGCTCTTCGCCCGGCGCTGCGGCAACCCCTTCAACTCCGTCGACATGCAGTACGATCACGCGTTCACCATCGTGTTCTACGCCCTGCTGTTCTATTTGAGCATCCGGGTGAACTACTTCGGCGATTCCTTCATCACCGCCTACCAGACCTTCACCGACTACTTCAGCGTGCCCCAGGATACCTTCATGGACGCCTACTATGACACCTACATCGTGGGCAACCCCTTCTACGGCATGCCCTACGCCTACGGCTATGCCCGGCTCGTGGAGCTGCACGATATCGCCAAGGCGGCCCTGGGCACCAAGTACAATCAAAAGGCCTTCGACGCCCAGTATCTGAGCTACGGCCCCTCTTACTTCAACCTTCTGGCCGATCGGCTGGAGCAGTGGGCGGCGGCGCAATAACACGCATACGAAACTAAGCACAGGGCCCGGTTTATACCGGGCCCTGTTAGGCTGTCGAAAAAGGCGGCAGACCATTTGCGACAAGTATAATTGAAGAATCACTGGTAGGAGGAAATGGCGTAAACCGCCATTTCTTTTGAATAGAGATGTCGCAAATTAACGGCGTTTTTGCCTGTGCCCATGCCAGAAGCATAGTCGGCGTGCGTCGCGTAGCTCCTCCGCCTCCTTGCTTCCGGCGCACTTCACCTCGCTGATTCCCGCGCAGCGGGCGCTCGGCTTCGCGCCCCGCAGTACCTTTGTACAGCATCGGGGCAAAGAACGCCGTTTCTGCCATCCTTTGCTGACAGCCTGCTCAGCTTGTCAAAAGCTTTTTGACAAGCTGCCAGGGCCCGGTTTACACCGGGCCCTGGGTCTGTATTATGTCAAACTATTTCGTAGGTGGCTTCCTGGGCCTGGGGGGCCGGGCGCTTGCGCCGGTAGAGGATGCGCCAGGCGAGGAGGGAGAGGAGGATCAGGGCCAGGATGAGGAGGATCAGAGCCCGGACCTTAGCATAGGGCTCGTACCAGGTCTTGAGGACCATGTCCGCCGTGGTGAGGACCAGGGCGGCCAGGGCCATTCCCAACAGACTTTTTTTCGTCAACAGGTCCTTCAGCTTTTTGCGGGGGAACAGGAGCTTCAGCGCCAGGGCGAAGAGGCCGAAGAGAAGGGCGAACTGGAACAGGAACGTGAGGATGGACCCGCCGAAGACCCTGGAAAAGAAACCCAGCCCCAGGGACAGGGCATAGTTGGCCACGGCGCCGACGGTCCACAGCGGCAGCAGGATCAGCCCCTTCACCGGGGCGGGCAGGGCCAGCACCCTCTCCCGCAAAAGCGCCTTCGGGGTGGGGACGGGTACGGGCTCTGCTTTTGTCCCCTTCACGGTGTAGACCGGCGCCTTTCCAAACTGGATGTGGGCGGTTTCGGCGCTCTGGGCCTTCTGCTCGGGGGAGGTCAAAAGGTCCTCCGAATCCACGGTGCCGTTGAGCAGCATGCCCGCGGCAGTCACGGTCCCCGCGGCCTTGATGGCGGCGGAGCGCAGCTTTTTCTTCGTTTCGGTTTGTTTCGAGGCTTCCATATCGTTCCCTCCTAAAAGAGGATGGATACAGTATACCACCTTCTCTGAAAAACACAAATAAATCCCGCATTTTCTACCAAAATGTTCCATTTCGGGTCCTGTCGAAGCAGATAGTTTACACTTCGGACACGGATTTTTTGCACCATATTTGCGGGAGACGGTTGAAAAAAACAGGCGGCTCAGGTACAATTGAGACAACTAAAAATGGGCAACCATAGAGGTGTATACGGCATGGACCAGGAAACAAGAGAAACTTTGAATATAGAAGAGCCGGAGCAGGAGAGCGCCCAGGCGCGCGCCTCCGAGCCGAAGCGGAAGGGAGGCTCCCGCCGCGCAAAGCTGGTGGAGGTTCGGAACCGGTTTTGCCGGGGCGTCCGCAGCGCCTTCGATTCGGTGGCGGCCTTCTTCTTGAAGATATGGGCCGTGGTGGGCCCCGTCTGTAAGAAGATCGGTCACGGCGTGGCCGTGGCTGGCCGGGCCGCCTGGAAGGTGATCGGCCCCGCCTGTCGCAAGCTTTGGCAGTGGATCAAGCCCGGCATCCTGTTCCTGGGGAACAAGGTCAAGGCCGGGGCTGCCTATCTGACCACCCGGTTCAAGGGTCTCAACAAGGCCATGCAGATCGGCATCGGGGCGGTGAGCGGGTCGCTGGTGCTGCTCATCATCGCTCTCATGATCAGCGCCCACGTGTCCCGGACCGCCATGCTGGCGGCCCAGGCCACCCCCGACAACGTGCTCCCCGTCGTCAGCGAGACCGAGGCCCCCACCGCGGCGCCCACGGCTTCCCCTATCCCCGAGCCCATGAAGGGCGAGATCATGAAGAAGGGGGACGATTCCCCCACGGTGGCCATCGTTCAGACCCGGCTTATGGAGCTGGGCTATATGGACAGCGACGAGCCCACGGAGCACTTCGGCAGCATCACCGAGGCGGCCCTGGTCCGCTTCCAGAAGCATAACGATTTGAAGGCCGACGGCCAGCTGGGGGAGACCACCTGGGTCCTACTCATGAACGAGGGCGTGCAGGAGTGCGTCATACGGGA
Organism: uncultured Eubacteriales bacterium; assembly: GCA_902798825.1. Lineage (GTDB taxonomy): Bacteria > Bacillota > Clostridia > Christensenellales > CAG-138 > RUG472. Next base: position 25,228 of record CADBYI010000010.1, read on the forward strand.
CGGGGACGAAGGCGACGACGTGGCCGACATCCAGAACCGGCTCTATGAGCTGGGGTATTTGGCCAAGAACTATATCACCGGCACCTATGGCGAAAAGACCAGCGCCGCCGTGTCGGACTTCCAGAAGGCCAACAGCATTGCCTCCACCGGCATGGTGGGCCATGACACCCTGGACGTGCTCTATGCCGACGACGTGGTGGGCAACTTCTTCTCCAAGGGCGAGGTGAACGACACCATCGCCACCTACCAGGAGCGGCTCAAGAAGCTGGGCTACCTGGTCGACAGCTATAAGGTGAAGGGCAAGATGGATGACGCCACCATCACCGCCATCCGCAAGTTCCAGGACAACAACGACCTGACCCCCGACGGGTGCCTGGGCCCCACCACCATGGCCGCCATGGACAGCAAGGACGCCAAGGCCTATACCCTGAAGCTGGGCATGAAGGGGTCCGAGGTGAAGGCGGTCCAAAAGCGGCTGAAGGCTCTGGGGTATCTCAAGAGCAACTCCCAGGTCAACGGCTACTACGGCGAGGCCACGGAGGACGCAGTGGAGGAATTCCAGCGGCGGAACAACCTGTCCGCGGACGGCACCGTGGGCCCGAAGACCCTGGAGAAGCTGAACAGCTCCTCCGCCAAGAAGGCGGCCGCCACCCCGAAGCCGACGGCAAAGCCCAAAGCCACGCCCAAGCCCACCAAGAGGGCCAGCACCAAGACCACCAAGGCGGGGAGCAAAGCTACCGCCAAAGCGAAGGCCACCGCCAAGGCGAAGGCTACCGCCAAGGCGAAGGCTACCGCCAAACCGAAGGCCACCTCCAAGCCGGTGAGCACCACCAAGAAGGGCGTGGAGAAGCTGATCGCCATTGCCGAGAGCAAGATCGGCTGCTCCTACTCCAGTGGCGCCAAGGGCCCCGAACGGTTCGACTGCTCCGGCTTTGTCTACTACTGCATGAAACAGGCGGGCTTCAGCGGCGGCTATATGACCAGCCGTACCTGGCGCTCCTGTTCCCGCTATCCCAGGATCACCAGCATGAGCCAAATCAAGCGGGGCGACATCCTGGTGTTCAAGGGCAACTCCATGGCCACGGGCCACGTGGGCATCTACCTGGGTGGCGGCAAGATGATCGACGCCAGCTCCGGCGCGGGCCAGGTCCGCATCACCAACTCCGTCCTATCCGGCAGCTATTGGAAGCAGCACTTTCTGATGGCCTATAGAATTGGATGAAGAATCGCCCAACGGCGTCGGGGTCTCCCGACGCCGTTTTCATATGAAAAGGGAGGACATATGGGCACAAGTCTGATGAACCATGTGGCGGAGCTCTTTTTCTGCCTGAAACCCAAGCGGACGGAAGGGGACTTCGACGCCCTGCTGACCGGACGAAAGACGCAGCCGGAGCGGTCCGCCCGGCCGCCCCGGTTCATGGGCCCCTGCCAGAGGGCGGGGGAGGAGGGGCGCCTGCTTTGCTTTGGCGAACGGGCCGACAGCCCCTATACCGTCTTCTATTGCCACGGCGGGGGCTATACAAACGACTTTTCCTATTTTCACTGGCGGTTTTTGAAGAAGATTATGGACCGGACTGGCGCCGCCGTCGTGGCCCCGGCCTATCCTCTGGCCCCCTATGGCACCTGGGCGGAGGCCTTTCGGCTCATCCTGCCTGCCTTTATCCGATGCGCCGAGAACCACCCCGATCGAAAGCTGATCCTCATGGGGGATTCGGCGGGCGGCGGTCTGGCGGCAGCCCTGGCTCTGGAGCTGGCGCAACAGGGGAAGCGGCGCCCCGACGAGCTCATACTGCTGTCCCCCTGGATGGACGTGACCATGGAGGAAGCGGACATAGGGCCCTTCGTTCCCCTGGACCCCTGGATCACCCCCGCCTACCGGGCCTGCGGCCGCTGGTGGGCCGGGGCGCTGGATGTGCGGGACCCTCGGGTGAGCCCCGCCTACGGGCCCGTAGAGGAGCTTCGCCATGTGACCGTCTTCTGTGGGACCCGGGAGGTATTGAACCCGGACAGCGTGAAGCTGTATGGGCGGCTGGACCCCGAAGGGGACAATGAGCTGATCGTCAGGGAGGGGATGTTCCACGTCTATCCCCTGCTGCCCATCCCTGAGGCGAAGGAGGCGGTGGATCGCATCGTGGAGAAGATCGTGCGAAAGCGGGAGGAAGATCGCTCATGAGTAGGGAAGCCATTGGACAGGAGCTGTTCCGCCATCGGGACGAGGGGTATCGGGCCCTGCAGGTGAAGATACTCCCCACGGTGCCCGCGGAGCGGATCATCGGCGTGCGGACCCCGATCCTGCGCAGCTACGCCAAGGAGCTGACGCGGGAGGGGGCGGCGGCGTTTTTGAACGATTTGCCCCATGCCTACTTCGACGAGGACCAGCTCCACGCCTTTCTCCTTTCCGAGATAAAGGACTTCGACCGGTGCGTGGCGGCGGTGGACCGCTTTTTGTCCTATGTGGACAACTGGGCCACCAGCGACCAGCTGTCCCCCAAATGCTTCAAAAAGCACCGGCAGGCGCTGCTGCCCTATATCGAAAGGTGGATCGACTCGGGGGAGACCTACCCCGTCCGCTTCGGGGTGGGGATGCTGATGCAGCACTATCTGGACGAGGCCTTCGACCCGCGGTATCTGCAGATCGTGGCGGACATCCGCTCCGAGGCCTACTACGTGAACATGATGCGGGCCTGGTATTTCGCCACGGCCCTGGCCAAGCAGTACGAGGCCGCCCTGCCCTATCTGGAGCAGCGGCAACTGGACCCCTGGACTCACCAAAAGGCCATCCAGAAGGCGGTGGAGAGCTACCGGGTGTCGGCGGCGCAAAAGCAGTATTTAAAGACCCTGCGGATAAGGAGCAGATGATATGGCGTCCAGCAAAGAGTATTTGGAATATGTTTTGGAGCAGCTCCAACAGGTGGAGGGTCTGCGCTATCGGCCCATGATGGGGGAATATCTGCTCTACTGCCGGGGCAGGGTGGTGGGCGGCGTCTACGACGATCGGCTCCTGGTCAAGGACACGGAATCGGCCCGGGCCCTGCTGCCCGAAGCGCCCCGGGAGTTGCCCTATCCCGGGGGCCGGGAGATGCTGCTGGTGACGGATATGGAAAACAAAAGCCTCCTGCAACGATTGCTGGAAGCCGTTTCAAAAGAGGTATGAGCGTTTAGCTCTTTTTGACGAATTGATTCTTGCAGTGGGGGCAGGTGATGCGGATCTTCCCCTTGCCCTTTGGCACCCGGACGGTGGCGCGGCACTGGGGGCAGCGGAAGTACCGATGGACCTTCCGATCCTGCCAGCGAGTTTTGCGCTGCTTCCACCAGCTCACGACCTTGTTCTTGTACACGAAATACTGATAATTCTCCGACGCCCGCTTTTGGGTGTTCTTCGACAGGGTCCGAAAGATGCTCCAGATGAGCAAGGCCCAGGAAAGGGTCACCATCAGCGAGCCCAAAATCTGGGTGGCGTTTTTTTGGATGCTGGAGAGCACGAAGCCGGCGAGCAGCAGCACCCACCCGCAGATGGTCAAAAATCGGTTCAGCTCGTCGGCCCCGTAGCGGCCCACCATGAACTTGCGCAGTCGTTCCTTCATCGGCTTTTCCCCGTCCCTCCTTTGATGGCATCAGTATGACGCATCATTTTGAACCCATTGTGAAACCAGATGGGTATTCATGCAAAGTTTTGTTGACGGAAGGGGAAGCAGGTTATACACTTAAAAGCACAACCTGAACGAGGGAGCCAAACGCCATGATCCTGACCATTTTACAAACCGTGCTGGGTCTGATCCTGCTGCTATGCCTTGGCTTTTTGTGCTGCAAGGTGGGCCTGATCGACGAGGTAGCGGAAAAGAAGCTGACGGGCCTGCTGCTGAAAGTGGTCCAACCGGTGTACCTTTTCGTGGCCTACCAGCGGGCCTTTGACCGGGGCCTGCTCAGGGATTTCATGATCTGCATGGCCCTGGCCGCCGCCGCCTTTCTCATCATGATCCTGCTTCCCTACCTGTTTTTTAAGAGGGGGAGCCGGGATCGGGAGGTGGGGCTGCTGCTCACCGCCTTTCCCAACGTGGGCTTCTTCGGCATCCCCCTGATCTCGGGCATCTACGGGGTGGAGGGCGTGTTCTTCCTCACCACCATGATCACCATGTTCAACGTTCTGCTCTGGACCTATGGGGTCATCCTCATGTCCGGCCAGCGGGACAGCCTGAAAAACACCCTGAAGCGGCTGGTGAGCCCCTCTCTGATAGCCATCGTGGTGGGCCTGGTCTGCTTCTCCTTCGGCTGGACCCTGCCGGAGGTGATCGTTTCGCCCCTTAGGAAGCTGGGGGACATGAATTCGCCGCTGGCCATGTTGATTTCCGGGGCTGTGGTGGCCCGGGCCAACTTCAAGCAGGGCCTTCGGGACCCCATGGTGTACAAGATCTCCCTGCTGCGGGTGCTGGTGCTGCCCATGGCGGTGGCCCTGTGCCTGTTCTGGCTACCGGTGGACCCCATGCTGTTGACCATCGTGGTGCTGTCCAGCGGCTTCTCCGTGGGCAGCGTGCCCCTGATGTTCTGCGTGCAGTACGACAAAAACAGCGTCTTGGCAGGGGAGTGCGTGGCTTTGACCTCCGTCCTCTGCTGTGGGACCACGTCCCTGGTCTACCTGTTTTTGAATCTGCTGCGGGGCGGGATGTAGGCGCCTGCCCCCGTCCGGCGGGATCGTATACCTTGTGCCGGAAGGTTGACGAAGCGGACCCTTTGTGGTACACTGATTCTGGTATGTAGCGGGCCTATGGGGTCCGTTGCAGAATAAAAAGATAGAAAGGAAAATGTCATGAAAAAGTTTGTTGCTATTCTGCTGTGCCTGGTGATGGTACTGGCCATCGTCGCCTGCAAGAAGACTGAGACCGCCACCACCGAGCCCAAGACCGAGACCACCGAAGCCAAGAAGCTGCAGGTCGTCAACCTGGTCAACGGAAACCTGGGCGACAAATCCTTCTTTGATTCCGCCGAGAGCGGCATGAAGGCCCTGCAGGATGCCGGCCTCGTGGAGTACAAGACCATCGAGATGGGCACCGACGAGAGCACCTGGCAGAACTACGTGGAAGAGGTCGCCTCCTCCAAGCAGTACGACATCATCGTCTGCGGTACCTGGCAGATGCCCGACAACCTGATCCCCGTGGCCCAGAAGTACACCGATCAGCTCTTCATCATCTATGATACCGAGGTGAAGGTGGACGACAAGTATCTGCCCAACGTGGCCTCCATCCAGTACAACCAGAACGACATGGGCTATCTCGTGGGCGTCTATGCGGCCCTCCTCGAGACCAAGTCCGATCTGACCGGCCTCAACGAGCAGAAGATCCTGGGCTTCGTGGGCGGCGAGGATTCCCCCGTCATCTGCGACTTCTTGGTGGGCTACATCGAGGGTGCCCAGTCCATCGATCCTGACATCAAGGTCGACTGGCGCTGGATCGGCAACTACACCGACTCCGCCCTGGGCAAGGAGATCGGCGCTGCCGAGATCGAAGCGGGCGCGGACATCATCTGGGGCGTGGGCGGCAATGCCGGCACCGGCGCCGTGGAAGCCTGCTATGAGAAGGGCATGTACTTCATCGGCGTCGACTCCGATCAGGAGCAGACTCTGGATCCCAAGTACGCGGCCATCACCATGACCTCCGGCCTCAAGAACGTGGGCACCTCCCTGGAGTACGTCATCAAGAAGTACCTGGAGGGCGACAAGTCCTTCTGGGGCACCTGCTCCTATCTGGGCCTCGCTGAGGACGGCGTGGGCATCGCCACCGCCGGCAACTTCGCCAAGCAGTCCAAGGACATCCAGGATGCCGTCAACGCTGTGAAGGACAAGATCCTCGCCGGCGAAGTCAAGGTCGACACCGCCTTCGATGCCAACTTCGACTACTACGGCCTCATGAACCAGGTCAAGTCCGGTAACTAATCAAACAGCAACCTTAGGCTATCGCTAAGGGAAGGGGGAGCCAACACGCCGGCTCCCCCCATTTGGATTATAAAAGCAAAGGAAGGGGAAAGCGGATGCAGAACAGCGAATATGTCGTTGAGATGCGTGGCATCGACAAGATCTACCCCAACGGCATCGCCGCCAACCAGGGGGTGGACTTCCTGGTGAAGAAAGGCGAGATCCATGCCCTCATGGGGGAGAACGGGGCGGGCAAATCCACCCTGATGAAGATGCTCTTCGGCATGGAGCAGCCCACCAACGGCGAGATCTATATCAATGGGGAGAAGGTGGCCCTCACTTCACCCACCGTGGCCATTGCCCACGGGATCGGCATGGTCCATCAGCACTTCATGCTGGTGCCCAGCCTGACGGTGGCGGAGAATGTGGTCTTGGGCATGGAACCCAGGAAGGGGAAGCTCTTCGTGGATTTCTCTAAGGCCATCGCCCTCACCGAGGAATACAGCAAAAAGTTTAATTTGGAAGTGGACCCCAACGCCAAGGTCATGGACATCCCCGTGGGCATGAAGCAGAAGGTGGAGATACTCAAGGCTTTGGTCCGGGGCGCCAAGATCCTGATCCTGGACGAGCCCACCGCCGTGCTCACCACCCAGGAGACCGTGGAGCTCTTCCGGGAGCTGGTCCACCTGAAGGAACAGGGCTACACCATCATCTTCATTTCCCACAAGCTCAAGGAGATCAAGGAGATCACGGACCGCATGACCATCCTGCGGGGCGGCCGGTCCATGGGCGTCTACAACACCGCTGACACCTCCGAGCAGGAGATTTCCCGCCTCATGGTGGGCCGGGACGTTATCCTCACCGTTCAGAAGGACCAGGCCCAGCCCACGGCGCCGGTGCTTCAGGTGAGGGAGCTGGAGTACACCAACGACTGGAACCGAAAGATGCTGAACAAGGTATCCTTCACGGTGCGAAAGGGCGAGATATTGGGCATCGCCGGCGTGGAGGGCAACGGCCAGCGGGAGCTGGTGGACATCCTCTACAACTTCAGCAAGCCTGATGCCGGCCAGGTCACCGTGGGCGGAAAGTCCACCCTTGGCCTCCATCAGGACAAGCTTCGGGACATGGGCATCTCCCTGATCCCTGAGGACCGCATGATCTACGGCATCGCGGATTCCGCCAGCATCGAGGAGAACGTGATCTCCGACCGGTTCGACAAGAAGGAGTTCAACAATGGGCCCCTGTTCAACATGAAGGCCATCCACGCCGAGAGCCAGCGGCTGGTGGAGGAATACCAGGTCCTGTGCAAATCCCCCCAGCAGCAGGTGAAGATGCTCTCCGGCGGCAACATCCAAAAGGTGGTGGTGGCCCGGGAGTTCTCCTCCGAGCCCGTCCTCATCATCGCCGATCAGCCCACCCGTGGCATCGACGTGGGCGCCACGGAGTTCATCCGTAAGAAGCTGGTGGAGCTTAGTCGGGCCGGGGCCGCGGTGCTGCTGGTCAGCGCGGATCTGAACGAGGTCATCGAGCTTTCCGACAGCCTGGTGGTCTTCCACGGCGGCGAGATCGTTGCCTACTTCGAGGACACCAAGAAGATGGACGAAATGGAGATGGGCGAATATATGCTTGGTCTCAAGCGGCAGAGCCCCGAGGAAGTTAGGAGGGTGGTCCATGAAAAGTAAGAGTCTACGTCTGTTCGGCTATGTGCGGGGCGCTGCGGCCCTGCTGGTGGCCTTCCTGGTGGCGCTGGTGCTGATCTTCCTGAGCAGCGATCAGCCTCTGACGGCCCTGCGCTATATGATCCTTGGTCCGGCGGCCAGCTGGAGCAAGGTTTGCCGGGTGCTGGCCTATATGATTCCCATCACGTTCACGGGCCTGGGCACCTGCATCATGTTCTCCGCCAACCAGTTCAACCTGGCCGGCGAGGGCTGTATCTCCGCGGGCGGCTTCGTGGGGGCGCTGGTGGCCATCTATTGCCCCATGCCCACCGTGCTCCATCAGATCGTCTGCATCCTGGCGGGCGCCATCATCGGCGGCCTCATCATGCTGATCCCCGGCTTCCTCAAGACCAAGTGGGGGGTCTCCGAGATGGTGGTCTCCCTGATGCTCAACTACATCATCCTGGACGTGACCATGCAGTTCCTCACCCAGAACTTCGCGGACCGGTCCCAAGGCGCCACCATGACCTTCCCCTATAAGAGCACCGCCATCATCCCCAAGATTTTCAAAGGGGAGCAGGTGAGCTACGGCATCTTCATCGCCATCGCCATGGCGGTTCTGTGCTGGTTCTTCCTGTACCGCACCAAGTGGGGCTATGCCATCCGCATGGTGGGCATCAACAAGGAATTCTCCCAGTATTCCGGCATCAAGGTGGGCGCCATCATCATCCTGTGCCAGGTGGTGGGCGGGATCCTCGCCGGCATGGGCGGCGTGGTCACCCAGCTGGGCTACTTCTCCCAGTACCGCTGGACGGCCCTGACCGGCTACGGCTGGGACGGCATCACCTTGGCCATCCTGGCGGCCAACAACCCCATCTTCATTCCTGTGGCGGCCTTCTTCGTGGCCTGGCTCCAGTACGGCTGCGAGCTCATGAACACCTGGACCACGGTGCCGGTGGAGATGATGGACTTGATCTCCGTGGTCATCTTCCTGTTCTTCGCCGCCGAGCAGTTCCTCTCCGGCTTCAGGCAGAAGCTGGTGGTCCGGGAGACCAAGAAGGAGTTGGCCGAAAAAGCGGCCCAGCAGACCGGGAAAGGAGGTGAGGCGCATGTCTAACATCCTCTCTTCCATCCTCACCACTTCCTTTGCGGCCTCCATCATCCGCATCATGGTACCCATCCTGTTCGCAGCATTGGCCGCCTCGGTGACGGAAAAGGCCGGCGTGGTCAACATCGGTCTCGAAGGGACCATGTCCCTGTGCGCCCTCATCGCGGTGACCTGCGCCTGGAAGAGCGGCAGCACCCTGGTGGGTGTGCTGGGCGCCATGGCCTTGGGCGTGCTCCTGTCCCTCATGATCGGCTTCTTCGCCTTCAAGTTCAAGACGGACATCATCCTCTGCGGTATCGCCGTGAACACCCTGGGCGAGGGCGGTGCGGTGCTGCTTCTGTACCTGCTCACCGGGTCCAAGGGCGACACCCAGACCGTCATGGGCGCCTGGAACCTGCCCCGGGTCACCGTCCCCCTGCTCTCCAAGATCCCCGTCATCGGCGAGATCTTCTTCACCAACCAGTCCATCCTGACCTATGTGGCCTTTATCTGCGTGCTGCTGGTCTGGATCCTGCTCTACAAGACCCCCCTGGGCATCCGCATCCGGGCGGTGGGCGAAAACGATCACGCCGCCGACTCCGTGGGCGTGGGCGTGTACAAGATCAAGTACATCTCCCTCGTCATTTGCGGCCTTCTCTGCGGCATGGCCGGCGCTTATATGTCCATGAGCTACATGACCATGTTCTCTAAGGGCATGATCGCGGGCCGCGGCTTCATCGCTCTTGCAGCCCAGGCCATGGGCCGGGGCGAGCCCGTGGGCGTCATGCTCTCCAGCTTGCTCTTCGGCTTTGCCCAGGCCTTGGCCAACTACGTGAAGGGCACCAACTTGCCCGCCCGGCTGGTGGAGGCCCTGCCCTATGTGGTGACCATCCTCGGCATCACCATCTATGCCATCTCCACCTTCAACAAGACCCGGAAGATCCGGGCCCGGCAGGAGAAGAAAGAGCAGAAGAAGGCGGCGGCGTAAGATGGAGCAGCGCAAGAAACCCATCCCTGTCATATTGGACGGCGACCCGGGCCATGACGACGCCATCGCCTGGGTCCTGGCCAAATCCAGCCCCCTGCTGGACATTCGGGCCTGCACCTCCGTGTGCGGCAACCAGACCATCGAAAAGACCACCTACAACGCCCTGCGTATCTGCACCCTCATCGGCAACCATGCCCCCTTCGGCGTGGGCCGGCCCCGCCCCCTGGTGGCGGAACCCATCGTGGTGCCCACGGTCCACGGCAAAAGCGGTCTGGACGGTCCGGTGCTGCCGGAGCCCGATTTTGAGCCCTGCGGCCTGGACGCCCCGGCCCTGATGGAGAAGGTCATCGAGGAAAGCATTGATCCCGTGACCATCGTGCCCACGGGCCCCTTGACCAACGTGGCGGCTTTGCTTTTGACCCGGCCGGACCTGAAGAAAAAGATCGCCCGCATCTCCCTCATGGGCGGCGGCATCGCCTACGGCAACTGGACCCCCGCGGCGGAGTTCAACATCCTGGTGGACCCGGAGGCGGCCAAGATCGTCTATGAAAGCGGCATCCCCATCTTCATGGCGGGCCTGGACGTGACGGAGAAGGCCCTGGTCTTCCCCGAGGACTTCGAACGTATCCGGGCCGTGGGCAACAACGTGGCCCGGGTGGTGGCGGAGTGGCTGGAGTTCTTCTACGGCTTCCATCGGAATCTGGGCTATCCCGGCGCGCCGGTCCACGACGCGGTGGCCGTGGCGGCCCTCATTAAGCCGGAACTGCTGACCTTCAAGGACCTGTACGTCCAGGTGGAGACAAAGGGCGACTACTGCAAGGGCTGCACCGTGGGCGACTGGTACAGCGTTTTGGGCAAGGCCCCCAACGTCTCCTGCATCATGGACATCGATCGGCAGGGCTTTGTGGATTTGCTGGTAGAGGCGGTGAAGACCTATGACTGATACGAAACGCATCCCCCTATGGCTGGATACGGACCCCGGCGTGGACGACGCCATGGCCATGGCCCTGCTGTTCGCCCTGCCCCAATACGACGTGAAGGGCGTGTCCGCGGTGGCCGGGAACGTGGAGCTTGAGAAGACCTTCCAAAACGCCCGTGACCTGGTGGCCTTCTTCGGCCGCAAGGACGTGCCTGTGTACCAAGGCGCAGCCCGGCCCCTGTTCCGGGAGCCCCGGACGGCCTATTTCGTCCACGGGGAGAACGGCCTGGGCAATGTGCAGCTTCCTGCCTCCGACGCCCCCGTGGAGAAGCTTCCCGCCTGGGACGCCCTCTATGAAGCGGCCAAGGCAGCCGACGGCGAACTGATCCTGGTGGCCGTGGGGCCCCTGACCAACATCGCCCTGGCCTTCAGCAAGCACGGCTCCCTCCACAAGCTCCTGAAGCGGATCGTCATCATGGGCGGCTCCGCCTCCTGGGGCAACGCCAGCCCCGCGGCGGAGGCCAACATCCTCTGCGACGCCGAGGCGGCCAGCACCGTGTTCCAAAGCGGGGTCCCCATCGTGATGTGCGGTCTGGATATGACGCTGAAAACGGTCATGACCCCGGCGGAGCTGGACAGGATGGGCCAGCTGAACCCCACGGCCAAGTTCCTTCGGGACGCGGCCCAGCACGGCCTTGCCTATTCCCAGGCCCACGGCATCGACGGCATGGCCCTCCATGACCCCACCGCCGTTCTCTACCCCCTGTACCCGGAGCTGTTCTCCGGGGAGGAAGCGGGGGTGGCCGTGGAGACCAAGGGCACCATCACCTACGGCAAGACCGTCACCGATCTCTATTCCGACAAGCAGTTCCCCTTCAAAAACGCCCTGGTCCTACTAGACGTGGACCGGGAGAAGCTCGTCGAGACGGTCATGGATCTGCTTCGGCGGTACTGAACCGAAACGAACACAGACGCAGCGGCGCACGTCGGCCCGCCGGACCGGGGTGCGCCCCTTTCACAGGAGGCCCCATGAACGGCACACGGAACCAAATGCAGCGACACAAGCAGAGGATGCCCTACCTTATTCGGCGGGTCCTTTGCTGCGCCGGGCTGCTGCTGTGCTGGTGGGGGCTCTTCGGCTGCGCGCCGGAGGAGCCGCCCCTCGTCATCAGCGAGGTGGTCTCCTCCAACAAGCTTTCCTATCCCGACGAGGCGTTGGGCTCCCCGGACTGGGTGGAGCTGTACAACCGGTCCGATCGGGAGGTGGATCTGGCCGGCTTCATCCTGACGGACAAGCAGGACAGCTACGATCTGGGGAACCTGCTCCCCAGCCGCCGGATCCCGGCCCATGGGTTCGTGGTCCTCTACGCCAAGGCGGACCTGAAATCGGATGATTTCGTCCTGCCCTTCGGCCTGTCCAAGGGCGGCGATACCCTGTGTTTGCTGAACGCCTCCGGCACGCTCCTGGAGCGGCTGGAGATTCCGGCCCTGCCCCAGGACGTGTCCTATGCCCGGCGGGCGGACGACACCTTCGGCTATTGCCTGCTGCCCACCCCCGGCCAGGAAAACGACGGGGAGATATCCGACGTTTGCCCCGAGGTCGAGACGGCTGGACCGGCGGAGGAGACCCCGCCGGCGGACTCCGAGATCGACCTTCTCTTCAACGAGGTCGTCTCCAACGATCTTGGCGACGGGGCCTTCGGCGGCAGCGACTGGATCGAGGTGTATAACCCCGGAGACCAGGACGTTTCGCTGGAGGGGTTTTTCCTGTCCGATCGGGAGGACAAGCCGGACAAGGCCCCCCTGCCTGCGGTGACGGTCCCGGCGGGAGGCTATGCGGCCATCCCCTGCATCCCGGGGGAGGGCGGCGTCGACATGGGCATCTCCTCGGCGGGGGAGACGTTGCTCCTCTATGACAGCGCCCTTGCCAAGGTGGACAGCCTGACGGTGCCGGCCCTTATGGACGGCCAGTCCTGGGCCAGGAACAAAAACGGCGTCTTCGGCTACTGCGGTCAGCCCACCCCAGGGGAGGAGAACGAGGACGGGCGCATCGGCATCGAGCCCCTCTGCCCGGCGGACGAAAGCTCGCCCCTGCTCATCAGCGAGGTCCTGTTCCGCAACACCTATTCCATCATCGACAGCTACGGGGACCACGCCGATTTCGTGGAGCTCTACAACGGGGGCAGCGAGCCTTTGGCCCTGGGGGAATACTACCTTAGCGACGATTTTTCCCAGCCCCTCAAGTGGCGCTGCCCGGAGGCCACGTTGGCGCCCGGCGAATACTATCTGATCTTTTTGACGGGCCATGATTCCACGGACAGCGAGGTCCATGCCCCCTTCTCCCTTTCGTCCCGGGACGAGGGATTGATGCTCTTCCATCGCAGCAGCCGGACCTACCGGCGGATACCCCTCTCGGATCAGATCCCTAAAAACACCTCCCTGGGTCTGCTGCCCGACGGCACGATCCGCTACTATAAGTACCCCACCCCCGGGGCGCCCAACGCCGCCGCGGTGGAGGACTTGGCCCTGCTGGCCGCTTTTCCGGTGACGGATGTGCACATCAGCGAGGTCAGCGCCGCCGGAGAGGGCGGGGACTGGGTGGAGCTGTTGAACGGGTCCGACCGCCCCTGCGATCTGGCGGGCTGGTATCTGACGGACAATCGGGCGGGGGAGCCGCGGCAGCCCCTGTCCGGGACCCTGGCGGCGGGGGCCTATGCCCTCGTTTCACCGGAAGCCTTCGGCATCGCCGCCACGGGGGAGACCCTTTTTTTGTATGACGGGGAGGGGCATCTCCGGGATCTGTTCGACACCGGCGCCCTGGATCGGGCGATCACCAGCGGCCGCCTGCGGGACGGGACCCGGGGAAGGGTGTTCTTCCTGGAGGCCACCCCGGGGGCGGGCAACAGCGCCGCCTACGCCCTGGGCCGGACCCCCGCGCCCCTGGCTTCGGATGCGACATTGTATCACGAGACACCCTTCACCCTGACCCTCCGCTGCGCCGATCCCCTGGCGGTGATCCACTACACCCTGGACGGCAGCGAGCCCACGGCGGCGTCCCCCGTCTATGAGAGCCCCTTCACCGTGTCTGGGAACACCACCCTTCGGGCGGTGGCCAAGAGGGAAGGGTACCTTGAAAGCCAGCCGATCACGGCCACCTACCTGTTCGAACCTCCCCACACCCTGCCGGTGGTGTCCGTCGCCTGCGACCCCGCCGCCTTCAAGGCCTTCACCCAGGTGAAGACCATCGGCCGCTACCCCCACACCGACGCCCAGATCACCTTCTATGAGGCGGACGGCAGCTGGGGCACCACCTTCCCGGCGGATATCAATCCCCGGGGGAATCAGTCCATCAAGTACCCCCAGAAGTCCCTGTCCCTTCACCTTAGGAACCGGCTGGGCCAGGGGACGGTGAACTATCCCTTCTGGGGCCCGGGCACGTCCCTGGACTACGGTACGCTGATCCTCCGCAACGGCAGCCAGGACTACCCCAAGGCCCGGCTGCGGGATTCCTTCGCCCTCAGGGCCGTGGAAAACCTTTCTCTGGACAGCGCCCGGACCCGGCCCGTGATCGTGTACGTGAACGGCCAGTATTACGGGATCATGGACCTGAACGAGGGCATGAACCAGGATTATCTGGTGACCCATTTTCAGGCGGACCCGACGAAGATCAGCCACGTGTCCACCAACTCCACGGTGCGTTACGGCCAGAACGACGATTTTCTCCGGGTGCGGGCCTATGCCCGGGGGAACCCCTTCTCCGACGACGGGGTGCTGCAGACCTTTTCAGCGTGGGTGGACGTGGACTACATCACCGACTATCTGGTGGCCCAGACCCTGTTCTGCAACTACGACATCAAGAACCAAAGCTACTGGGCCACGGAGGACTATGCCGTCCGCTGGCGGCCGGTGTTCTACGATATCGACCGGTGCTTCACGGACGGGTCCTCCAACCGCAATATGTTCAACGGCTATTTCAACAAGCGGGGCGTGGTGTACGATCAGACCGCCGGCAAGGTGGCCAACATGGACCTGTACGCCTATCTTCGGGACAACCCGTCCTGGTGCGACAGGTTCCTCCGCCGGTATGCGGAGCTATTATGCACGGACTTCTCCGTGGAGCGGCTTCAGTCCCTTCTGGACGAGATGGCGGCGACCCTTCGCCCCGAGATGGAGCGGCACATCGCCCTCTATCACGCGCCTGCGTCCATGAAGGAGTGGGAAAAATACATTGCCTCCATGCGGGAGGAGATCCCCAAGCGGCACAAGGCCGTCCAAGAGCAGCTGCGCGGGGAGTTTCACCTGTCTTCGGCGGCGTGGGACGAGATCATGACTGAAGCGCAAAAGAATGCAGAATAAAACACGGCCCCTTTCCCGAAAGGAAAGGGGCCGACTCGTTTTGGCGCTATAGCATTTGGGCGGCCTGGGCGGCCCGCTCACAGGCGTCGGCCAGGATGGCGGGGGTCTTGGCGGGGTCCATATCCACCCCGTCGGCGGCGACGCAGCGGTAGACGCCGGTGCCGAAGAAGGTGCACATGGCCTCCATATACCGTGAGCCCATCTCTTCGGGGCTGCCGTCGTAGAAGCCGCCCCGGCTGGTGAGGAAGGTCATGCTTCCGGCCCGGCAGGCGCCCCGCAGACCCTTCTCGTCGCAGAGGAAGGTGATGCCGTCCACGGACACGTTTTCGATGTAGACCTTCAGCAGCGCCGGAATGGACAGATCGTAGAAGGGGGCGGCGATGAGGATGGCGTCCGCCTTCTGGAACTGCCAGGCATAGTCGAACCGGCGGTGGTGAAGGTCTCCCCTCGTGAGGAGCTCGTCCCGCTGCAAAAAGCCCCCTTCCATCAGGGGCAGCAACGGCTCGTCCATCAGCGTGACGGTTTCGACCCGCCAGCCCTCCGGCAGATTCTTCAGGAACGCCTCCGCCAAAAGGCGGGTGCGGGACTGTTCCCGTCGGATGCAGCAATCCACATATAGCAACGTCTTCATATCACGGTACCAGCGCGACCTTGATCACGCCGTCCTCCTTTTTCTCGAACAGGTCGTAGGCTTTCATGGCGTCCGCAAGGGGATAGCGGTGGGTGATGAGGAAGCTGGGGTCCAGCCGCCCGGCCTGAATGAGCTTCAAAATCTCCTCACACTTGTTCCCGTCCACGCCGCCGGTCTTGAAGATCAGATTCTTGCCGTACATTTCGGGCAGGGGCAGGATTTGGGGCTCGTCATAGAGGGCCACCACGCAGACCACCGCGTTGGGCCGGGCGATCCGCCAGGCCAGCTCAAAGGTGGTTTTGGCCCCGGCCACCTCCAGCACCGTGTCCGCGCCACGACCTTCCGTCAGGGCTTTCACCTCCGCCTCCACGTCCGAGGTCAGGGGGTTCAACACCACGTCCGCCAACCCCTTTTCCTTGGCCAGGCGGAGCCGCGTTTCGTCGGTGTCGATGGCGATGAGGGTGGCGGGGCTGTAGAGCCTACAGCTCATGAGGGTGCACATGCCCGTGGGACCCGCGCCGATGACGGCCACGGTGTCGGCGGGGCGTATCTCACCCAGCTCCGCGGCCCAATAGCCCGTGGCCAGGATGTCGCCGGTGAACAGAGCCTTTTCGTCGCTGATCCCCTGGGGGATGGGGGTGAGGCCGTTGTCCGCGAAGGGCACCCGCACATAGGGGGCCTGGCCCCCGTCGATGCGGCAGCCCAGGGCCCAGCCTCCGTTTTTGTCGGTGCAGTTGTTCACGAATCCCCGCTTGCAGAAGAAGCACTCCCCGCAGAAGGTCTCCACGTTGGCGGCCACCCGCATGCCGGGCTGCAGCTTCTTCACGCCGGCGCCAACCTGCTCCACCACGCCCACGAACTCATGGCCCACGGTGGTGCCGGGGACGGCCCGGGGCACGCTGCCGTGCTTGATGTGCAGATCGCTGGAGCAGATGGAGGACAGCGTCACCCGCACGATGGCGTCCCTTTCGTCCAGGAGCTTGGGCAGGGGCTTTTCCAGCAGGGCAAAATCCCCCTTGCCGCGATAGACAACAGAAAGCATATTCGATACACTCCTTTACAGGTTGCCTTAACCATACCACATTCGAACCGCTTCTTCAAGGCGGAGGCACAGAATATAAAGGGGATATGTGGGCGGGGCAAGAATGCCCCTCCGGCAAAAGGTTTACGCGTTATTAACCTCCAGGTCGCAATTCTGTGACATCTTTCGGTATAATATAAGCTGTAGTTTTATTGTGGAGGCGTATATGAACGATCCTAAAGGCATCCTGGACGAAGTGAAGAAAGCGGTGGTGGGCAAGGACGGCGTGCTGGTCATGGCGCTGCTGGCGATCCTGGCCGGGGGCCATATCCTGCTGGAGGATATCCCGGGCGTAGGCAAGACCACCATGGCCCTGGCCTTCTCCAAGGCCCTGTCCCTGAAATACAACCGGGTCCAGTTCACCCCGGACGTGCTCCCCTCGGATATCGTGGGCTTCTCCGTGTACAACAAGGCCACCGGTGCCATGGAGTATAAGGACGGGGCCATCCTTTGCAACCTGTTTTTGGCGGACGAGCTGAATCGGGCCACCAGCCGCACCCAGTCCGCTCTTCTGGAGGCCATGGAGGAGCGGACCGTCACCGTGGACGGGGTCACCCACCCGGTGCCCGATCCCTTCGTTGTCATCGCCACCCAAAACCCCGTGGGGGCCTCCGGCACCCAGCTGCTGCCCGATTCCCAGATGGACCGGTTCATGGTCCGCCTGTCGTTGGGATATCCCAAGCCCTCCGACGAGAAGGAGATGCTCTCCCGCAAGCAGCAGGGGAACCCCCTGGACACGGTCCGCTGCATGGCGGACAAGGGGGGGCTGGCCTCTATGCGCCAGGAGTGCGAGCGGACCTACGTCAGCGACAAGATTTTGGAGTACATCATCCGCCTTAACAACGCCACCCGCAGCGACCCCGCCATCCTTCAGGGGGCCAGCCCCCGGGCGTCCCTGGCGGTCACGTCCATGTCCAAGGCGGCGGCCTGGGTCCAGGGCCGGGACTATGTGCTGCCGGCGGACGTGAAGCTGATCTATCCCGCCACCGTGGCCCACCGGATCATCCTGACCCCCGACGCCGAAGCCGCCGGTCGAAAGGCGGAGGCCGTCGTGGACAGCATCCTCAAATCCATTCCCGCCCCCGTGGCCAAATAATGAGCAGCCGCCGGTTGGTATATCTCACCGGTCTTGTCATGGGCGCGGTGTTCCATAGCCTGTACGGACAGTATCTGTCCTATATTTTGCTGCGCTTTTTGATCGTGCTGCCCTTCGTGTCCCTGCTGGTGAGCCTGCCGGCCATGCTGCGGGTCCGGGTGCGCCTTTCTGCCTCCGGCGCCTCCCCCCGGGGGGAGAAGGCGGCGGCGAAGCTTAAAATCGACAGCCGGTTCTTTCTGCCCGTGGGCTGTCTTTCGCTGACCTTCATGGGGGAGAACAAGTTCACCGGCGACAAGGTGGACAAGCAGAAGTTCCGCTATTGGGGCGTGCAGAAGGCGGAGGAGGACCTGCTGCTGCCCAGCGAGCGCTGCGGGGTCATCTCCTGCAGTTTGGGCCGGGTCTGGGCCTGGGATTATATGGGCATCTTCGCCATCCCCGTGCGCCGGTGCGACCCGGCCATTTATACCGTGCTGCCCATCCCCCAGGAGCCCAAGCCCATGCCGGAGCTGGACCAGGACTCTGCCATCACCCTGAAGCCAAAGCCCGGCGGCGGCTACTCCGAGGAGCACGAGCTGCGGCCCTATCGGCAGGGGGACCCCCTGAACGTGATCCACTGGAAGCTTTCCTCCAAGCTGGACGAGCCCATCGTGCGGGAGCCCCAGCTCATGCAGCGAAAGCGGATCGCCCTGTCCGTCACGCCCAAGGGCGGCCCCAAGGAGCTGGAGAGCCAGTTGGATCAGCTGCTGTTTTTGAGCGAGAGCCTGATCGAAAAGGGCATCCCTCATCGCATCTGCTTCGGCGGCCACATGGAGGCGTATATCAAGGATAAGAACAGCCTGGACGAGTTTCTGCTCATGATCCTCTCCGTCCAGCCCGACGGTTCCCGGGGCCCCGTGGACCGGAACAAATCCGACGAGCTGGTATACTCCATCCGGCCCGCGGGGAGAGAGGGGGCGAAGCGGAAATGAAAAAGTTCCCCTATCTGACCTTCTTCTCCACCTGGCTGCTGGTCTTCTGCGGCACGCTGGGCGCGCCCCTGTGCGTGGTCACGGCCTATGATCTGCCCCACCATCTGGGGACCATGATCCTGGCCGCCGCCCTCATCAGCGGGTTCATGACGCTGCTGTTCACCATGCCCGAGCTGGGGGTGTATATGCTGATCCCCTTCGGCGTCACGGTGCTGCTGGTCAGCGTCTTCCGCTGGAAAAAGCTCTATAGCGGCGCGGCGGTGGCCATCCGCACCATCCAAAGCGTGCTCTCCCGGACCCTGGCCTTCATCCCCGACCCCGGAAATCTTCCGGCGGGGACGGAGAACTATGCCTATTTCATCGGCTTTTTCGTGGGCGCGGTCATGGTGGCCATGGCCCTGCTCATCAGCTGGGGCCTGGTGTCCGGGGAATCCATGTTTCTGCCTTTTTTGGTGCCCCTGCCCCTGGTGGCCCTGTCCCTCATCTACACGGATATGCCCCCCGCCGGCTGGGCGGGGGTGCTGGTGTGCCTCTATTACGGCGGCGTGCTGTTCACCGGCGGGCTTCGGCTCCATCAGGGAGGCGGCATCGGCAGGGTCACCCTGCTGGCCCTGGCGGCGCTGCTGCTGACCATCGGCTTGCTGGTGAAGCTGCTGCCCCGGTCCGAATTCGAGCCCATGTCCACCCAGGAGCGGGTGGAGCAGGTCATGCGCCAGGTGGCCAGCGCCTGGGAACGGATGAGCCGGCTCATGGACCGGGACATTCGGGAGCGGGAGGATTTGAGCCGGGAGGGTGAGCTCAAATCCACCGGCGAGCACATCATGGACGTGAAGACAACCCAGGCCGGCCGGCTGTACCTGCGGGGCACCTCCTACGGTCAGTACGACGGCCGGTATTGGACCATCGCCGGCGAGTATCCCCAGGGGGAATCCCTGTTCACCCTGGGCGGCTCCCTGCCCGATCCCAAGGAGCGGGTGGACGTGCGCGGCGCAGATACCTCCCTGATCTACACCCCCTATGCCCTGGTCAAGGGCGGGATCGATGGCCAGGTCCGAGAGAACTATATCGTTGCCGACAGGGCCCTTTCCGCCTACAGCTGGAACGTCCGGTCCGTGCCCGCCCGGCTGACGCCCCGGCTGGGAAACGAGGCGGAGCAGGCCTACGCCGCCTGGGCCAAGCGGACCTATGTGACCTTGAGCCGGGCGAAGCGGGAGGCGTTCCTGGCGTTTTTGAGCCCCTATGAGCTGCCGGGCACCGACGACCCCTACGCCCTGGCCCAGGCTATGGCGGCCCTCATCCGGGGCAACGCGGAGTACGATCTGGAACCGGGGGACACCCCCAGGGATCAGGACTTCGCCCTGTACTTTTTGACGGTGCGCAAGCGGGGCTACTGCGTCCACTACGCCAGCGCCCTCACCGCCCTGCTGCAGGCGAAGGGGGTCCCGGCCAGGTTCGTGGTGGGGTATGTGCTCATGGTGGACCAGGCGGACACCTGGGTGGAGGTCACGGACAAAAACGCCCACGCCTGGACCGAGGTCTATGTGGACGGCTGGGGCTGGCTGCCCGTGGAGGCCACCGGTGGGGACGATCCCCGGCTCGATATGCCCGCCCCGGAGGCGGATGACCCCGGCGAGGAGCCGGATCAGGCCACCCCGGAGCCCAGCGGGGAACCGGAGGACACGGCGGAGCCGGAGGATACCCCCGAGCCCACGCCGGAGCCCACCCCGGAACCGACCCCCGAGCCCACCCCCGAACCCACGCCGGAGATACAGGTGACCACGCCCACGCCGGAGAGCTCCGACAGCGGCACGGCCACCCCCACCCCCGAAACGTCCCCGGCGCCGGACCCGGAGGGGGGCAACCGGCGATCCTTCGTCCTTTGGCTGCTGTGGCTGTTGCTGCTGCCGGTCCTGATCTTCCTCTATATCCGGCTGCGGCGTCGGATCGTGAGAAGCCGCATGGAGCGGATGCTCCGGGGCGACGGCAAACAGGCCGTGCTCTACGGCTATGGGGAGCTGCAAAAGCTCGTGCGCCACGGGGCAGACGCCAATGCCCAGGCCCGGGCCCTGGCGGACGAGGCCGCCTTCTCCGACCACGCGTTGGGGGAAGAGGAGAAGCGCGCCATGGCCGGATACGTCCGGGCGGCTCGGCGGGAGCTGGAGGGGAAGCTGCCCTGGTATACGCTGTGGTATTTGAGATACCTGCTGTGGCTGTGGTGAAACGGGAGGAAGCTATGGATACTATGAACGAAGCCGCCCGGCGTCGGGAGAACCTGGCCCTGGCGGCGCTGGTCAAGACCTTCGGCGTCATATTGCTGGTGGCGGGCATGGTCGTTCTGCTGCTGGGGGCCTTTGCCTTCGACAGGGACCGAAGGAGCCGAAACGCCATGAGCAAAGCCATGGCCACGGTGACGGAGGAATACATCCACGGCGGGGCCTATTACATCACCTACGAAGCCGACGGCGCCACCCATGAGGCCCTCCTGGCATATGAGAAGGGGAATCTGAACGCGGGGGATCGGGCGGAGATCCTGTACGATCCCCTGGAGTACGGCAACGTGCGCACGGACGCCCCGGCGTCCACGCCCATCAAGATCGTGGCGGGCGGGGTCCTGGGCTTGGCCACAGGGGGCCTCTTCCTGTTCCTCCAGGCGTTCCTCAAGCGCAGGCTGGACAATCCCTGGCATGACGAGAGCCAATCCTGAACAAACAAAAAGCCCGGTTCCAAGGGAAGGAGCCGGGCTTGTTTCTTGCCGACAGCACGCAGAGGCTGGCTGCGTCAGAGGGGCAAGCAGGAGGCGGGAAGGTTAGATGGGGCCCAAACCGGACACGATCAGGGGGCAGCCGCTGCCGGTGTGGATGTAGTCACTGATCTGTGTGTTGAGCACGTCGATATCCAGCTCAAAGGTTTCATAGGCCGCCGCCTGGGGCAGCCGGGAACGGGATTCCGCTTTCAACCGTTTGTTCATGATGATCTCCTTTCCTGTGTCAAGCTTTGTATGGGACGTTTGTTCTTTTCTGGCTTCAGGATACAGCGGAAAGATATCGTTGTCAAACTGTTAATAGTTGTATATAATACAAACAGAATTTGTATTTTGGGGGCGCAACATGAACTTTCAGAGCATACAATACTTTTTGCAGGTGGCGCGGCGGCGGAGCTTCTCCCAGGCGGCGGAGGAGCTGTTCATCACCCAGCAGACCCTGAGCGCCAGCATCGCCTCCCTGGAGAAGGAACTGGGCTGCCGGCTGTTCCTTCGCCACATCCCCCTGGAGCTGACCTACGGCGGGGAGCTGTTCTTGCAGTACGCCACCGCCTACTGGCAGGAGTACGAGCACATGAACCGGGATTTTGCCGAGCTCGGGGCGGGGGTCCGGGGGCGTCTTAGAGTGGGGGTGGCCAGCGTCCGCGGCCGGCTCCTGCTGCCCAAGGTCATCCATGCCTTTCATGAGCTTCATCCCCTGGTGGAGGTGGAGATGGTGGAGGGGAAGAACGACGCTCTGCTGGAGGCCCTGCTGGAGGGGGAGATCGACCTGGCTATCGCCGATTTTCCCGGGGCGAGCCGGGGCGTCGCCATGGAGCCCTATTACGAGGACGAGATCGTGCTGGCCCTGTCCAACGGGCTGCTGAAGGCTCACTTCGGGGACCGCATGGAGGAGCAGCGGGCGGCCCTCATGAAGACCCGGGACATCCGTCTGCTGGCGGACGTGCCCTTCCTCATGAGCAGCGCCCTGAGCGTGTCCGGCCGCATCGCCCGAAAGCTGATCCGCCAGGCCGCCATCCTGCCCACGATCAAGGCCACCTCCGGCAACATGGAGACCCTTATCGAGATGTGCCGCCTGGGGGAGGGGGCCTGCTTCTGTTCGGAAAAGCTGCTGACCTTCCTTCTGGACCGGGAGCAGTTGAAGACCATGACCGTCCTGCGTTTTCCCGACGGCGGGACCCGCCACACCGTCCAATTCGGCTGGCCGGAACAGGAGAAGGCGTGGGGCCTGCGCAGCGATTTTGTTCGCCTGGCCAAGCGCGCGGAGACGGTATAGCCAAGACCGTCCCCTTTTTTTGCAATCTTTCGATGCCCTCCCGTGTCCTATTGGCAGAAACGCGTTTCAAGAAAGGAAACAACATGACGGAAGGACCGAACACACACGACGTGACCACCCGGGAGGGGTTTGCGACGGCGGCGGCGCCCCTGGAGCGGCTGCTGCTCTCCGTAAGCTATGGGGTGCTCCACAGCTGGGATCTGGCGGCGGACGCGGTGCAATCCGCCCTGCTCAAGGGCTGGCGCTATCGCCACAGCGTGAAGGACGTGGACAGCTTCAAGCCCTGGCTGGTGAGGATCGCCATCAACGAGAGCAAGAACATGATGCGCCGCGGCTTCACCGTGGAGCTGGTGTACGCCCTGCCCGAAAAGTACCGGCTGCCGGTGATCCTGTTCTACTTTGAGGACATGGCTGTGGCTGACATCGCCAAGGCTCTGGACATTCCCCAGGGCACCGTGATCTCCCACCTCCACCGGGGGCGGGCGCGCTTGAGAGAGGAGCTGAAAGATTATTATGAATAATACGGAAGATATCAAGAGAATGGAACAGGAACTCAGGGATGACCCCCTGTTCGATCTGCTGCGGGACAACCGGCCCCAGCCCACCCGGGAGAGCCGGGAGCGGGTGCGGCGGACCCTGGACAGGATAGAGACCTCGCCCCTTGCGCGGCTGGGTGTCTTCGCCCGGCGGACCCCCGTGGGCTTTGCGGCGGCCTGCGTGGCCATCGTACTGCTGGTGACCGGTACGGCCTACGCCGTGGCGGGCTGGCTCCACCGGGACGACTACAAGCCCGGGGACTATCTGGACACGCCCCCGGAGCAGCGGACCGAAGCTTCGGCCATCCCCGAGGTGGAGCAGGTGGTGCAAAACGCCGCGCCTAAGTCCGAGGGCGTTCGGGTGGTCATGCTGCCCGAGATGGCCGACGCCGACACCCTGAACCAGTGGCGGGTGAAGATGGGCCAGCCGAAATATGATGAGGCGGCCTGGGCCTGGGTCCGGGACATTCGGCCCGAAATACAGGAGGTCCTGTACGACGGCACCACCTTTGCCTACACCATCCGGCTTAACACAGATCACGCCGCCGCCTTCTCCCAGGAGAACCATGGGGACCAGTGGCTGGACGCCTGCGTGGAGCAGACCCTGTACACGAGCACAGGGGAGGAGATCGCCACCGTCACCGGGGAGACCGGCCTGCAGGAGGAGACTTTGACGGAGAATGGCATCACGCTCCACAGCGAGTATAGCCTGGATGGGCCCCTCGTTGGCAGCGGGCGAGTCAGTTTCACCGCCGAGATCAGCGTCCAGGACGTGAACGTGGACGACATGGCCCACGTTGGCCTGCTGGGGACCATCTACTACACCTTCTCCTTTGATGTAGACGGGGCCCTGGCCGCCACCAATGCGAACACAAAAATCACCGAGCGCCGCCTCTCGGGCAACGCCGTGCTCACCATGGATTACGACACCATGTGGAATCAGCCCGTGAACCTGGATGGGGTGGTGCTGGAGGAGACCGCCAGCTTCCGCAGCACCGGCGTCTACCTGAGCTACCGGGTGAAGGAAGCGCCTGCGGATTGGACGGCCCAGATGCGGCGCAGCCTCCTTGACCCCACCAACGAGAAGGGCAAGTTCGAGGGCATGTCCGTGAGCTACACCCTGGGCGGGGACGACACCGTCTATGAACCCAGCTTCCCGGAGGTGGTGGCCCAGGAGGACGGCACCTGGGCCTACACGGTGATATTGCCCCTCTTCCCCTCGGACTATGAGGCTCTGAAGCAAAAAGGCGTCACCATCCGGCTGACCCTCCACACCGTGGATTCCTTCGATGGGGAACCCGTGGGGGAGGACTGGAAACAAACCACCTTCCCGGAGAACGGCTGGGATATCACCACCAGCGCCAAGCCCCTTCTCTCCTTCCCCCTGGAGATGCCGTAAGGGAAGGTCGACAGGGAGAAATCCTTGTGATATCATAATGGAGAATATTGTCCTGCCTCTCTTAGACCAATGCCGTTCAGAGGTCCTTCGCTACGCTCAGGATGACAATGGGGAGGGACCTAAAAACTGTCAATCCTGAGCGAGGGCCGAACACCTGAAAAAGACTGCTGTGCGGCCTTTTCAGAGAGGCCGGGCGAAGCGTCAGCGACCGAGTCGAAGGATCTCTGAACGCAATACCTTTCACAGGAGCTGTCTCATGTATTACGTCTACATCCTGACCAACAAGACCAACACCACCGTGTACATCGGCGTGACCAATGACCTCCTGCGGCGGCTGCAGGAGCATCGAAACGATCTTGTTGACGGCTTTACAAAAAGGTATCACGTCCACAAGCTGGTGTACTTTGAATCCACCACGGACGCCCAGGCCGCCATCGCCCGGGAAAGGCAGCTGAAGGGCTGGCGGCGGGCCAGGAAGGATGAGCTGATAGAAAGGACTAATCCTGCGTGGATCGACTTGGCAGCGGATTGGTTCACCGCGGGTCCGATACCGCGTTCGTGAAGCGGCTCCTATGAGCCGACACGGTTCAGAGATCCTTCGCCTGCGGCTCAGGATGACAAAGAGGGGGTATGTGGAGTGTTACAAGACGGAGGTCGTCAAAAAAACTTGTCATCCTGAGCGCAGCGAAGGACCTCTGAACGCAATAGCTTATACGCAGACCGCTGGCTCTCCCGACTATACAGAAAAAGCCTCCCCGCCGGGAGGCTTTCGTGTGCTTTGGGGTCAGGATTCCCGGCCCAGCCGGAAGGCTTTTTTGTTGAGCTCCAGGAACTTGGGGGGCACGGTGGTCTCGAGGGACTGCTGCCAAACCTCCTCGGGCAGGTCCATGGCCTTGGACAGGACGCCGGTGAGCACCACGTTCACGGCCTTGGGGCTGCCCGCCTGCTCGGCCAGAGAGAGGGCGTCCACGGCGATCACGTTGGCCTTCGCCTTGAGCTCGTCCAGGACGTTCTCGGGATAGGCCATCTGCCCGGTGATGACGGGCATGGGCAAAATGTGCTGGGTGTTGGTGATGATGGTGCCGCCCTTCTTGAGGTAGGGCAGGAACCTTCCCGCCTCCAGGGCCTCGAAGGACAGGATGTAGTCCGCCTCGCCCAGGTCGATGAGGGGGGAGTGGACGGTGTCCCCGTACTTCACATAGGTCACCACGGAGCCGCCCCGCTGGGACATGCCGTGGACCTCGCTCAGCTTCACGTCCGCGCCTGTGGAGATGAGGGCGTTGCCGATGAGACGGGAGGCAAGCAACGTGCCTTGGCCGCCTACGCCTACGATCATAATGGATTTCGTTTCCATAGTGTTTTCTTCCTTTTCGGTAGTTTTGCCGGTTTCGCCCGCGAAATTGCCGCGCCGGTCCGCGGCAAAGGCACAAACTACGTGTGTGAAAAACCTGTTTTTCACACGACTCCTACTTATTCTGCGATGGCGCCGAACTTGCAGAGCTGCTGGCACAGGCCGCAGCCCACGCAGAGGGTGGGGTCGATGGCGGCCTTGCCGTCGAAGACGATGGCGGGGCAGCCGATCTGCATGCAGGCCTTGCAGCTTCTGCACTTGTCGGGATCGATGTGGAAGGCGGGCTTATGCTTCACCCACTTCAAAAGGGCGCAGGGCCGCCGGACCACGATGACCGAGGGCTCGTCCGCCGCCAATTCTTCCTTTATCGCCGCCTCCGTGGCCTTCAGGTCCTGGGGGTCCACCACCCGGACCCGCTTCACGCCGCAAGCTTCGGCGATCTTTTCGGCGGAAAGCTGGGCGGTGGGCTGCTCCTTCAACGTCATGCCGGTGAGGGGGTTCTGCTGGTGGCCGGTCATGCCGGTGATGGAGTTGTCCAATATCAGCACCACGCCCACACCCTGGTTGTAGACCAGATTCACAAGGCCCGTCATGCCGCTGTGCATGAAGGTGGAGTCGCCGATGACGGCCACGGTCTTCTTGGCCGCCTCAGGCCGGACCTTTTCAAAGCCGTGCATGACGCCGATGGACGCGCCCATGCAGATGGTGGAATCCATGGCGGACAGGGGCGCGGAGGCGCCCAGGGTATAGCAGCCGATGTCGCCGGATACGGTGACCTTCAGCTTGTGGAGCACATGGAACAATCCCCGATGGGGGCATCCGGGGCAGAGCACCGGGGGCCGGACGGGCAGGGCCTCGTCCAGCTTCCGGCTCTCGGGCAGGGGGCAGCCGAAGGCGGCCCGGATGCGGTTCTGGGAGAACTCGCCCAAAAGGCCCAGCTCCTTCTTGCCCAGATCCACATGGATGCCCAGCGTGGCAAGATGGGTCTCGATGACGGGGTCCAGCTCCTCCACCACGGCCAGCTTTTGGACCTTGGCGGCGAAGTCCCGGATGAGCTGCTCGGGCAGGGGGTTCACCAACCCCAGCTTCAGCACGCTGACGTTGGGCAGGGCCTCCTTCACATACTGATAGCTGATGCCGGAGGTGATGACGCCCCACTGGGTATCGCCCATCTCCACCCGGTTGAAGGGGCAGTCCTCCCCATAGGCGCGAAGCTTCTCTGTCCGCTCCTCCACCACCACGTGCTGGGGGATGGCGTTGCCGGGGGCCATGACATACTTGCGGGGGTTCTTCACGTACTCCTTCAAAGGCTGCTCCTGACGGTCATGGAGCTCCACCAGACTCTGGGAGTGGGCCACCCGGGTGCAGGTCCTAAACAGCACCGGCGTGTCGAACCGCTCGGACAGCTCGAAGGCCAGCTTCATAAAGTCCCGGCACTCGGCGGAGTCCGAGGGCTCCACCATGGGCACCTTGGAAGCGATGGCGTGGTGCCGGGAGTCCTGCTCGTTCTGGGAGGAGTGCATGCCCGGATCGTCGGCCACGGCGATGACCAAGCCCCCGTTGACGCCCGTATAGGCGGCGGTGTACAGGGGGTCGGCGGCCACGTTCAAGCCCACGTGCTTCATGGCGCACAGGGCCCGGGCCCCGGCGATGGACGCGCCCAAGGCCGCCTCCAAGGCGCACTTCTCGTTGGGCGCCCACTCGGCGTAAACCTCCGGGAACTTGGCCGCTTCCTCGGTGATCTCCGTGGAGGGCGTGCCCGGATAGGAGGATACAAAGGAACACCCCGCCTCAAAGAGACCCCGGGCGGCGGCGGCGTTGCCCAACAACAGCTTCTTCATGCATCTGCCTCCTGCATTCGTTTTTTGATTCCGCACCCATTATGGCACAGGGCCCGGGAAATAGCAAGGCTGTTTTCCTTGACCCCCGGTCCCAAACGCGATACAATGAAAAGCAAAGATGCAGGAGGTATGCATATGCTCCAACAGTTGACCGAGAAGGTCTGGTATCTGCCCCACGACGAGCCGTCGGATCGGCCCGTGCTCACCTATATAGAGGGGGATCAGCTGTCCGTGGC
The DNA here is from genome assembly GCA_902798825.1 of uncultured Eubacteriales bacterium. Lineage (GTDB taxonomy): Bacteria > Bacillota > Clostridia > Christensenellales > CAG-138 > RUG472. The sequence continues at coordinate 53,317 of CADBYI010000010.1, forward strand.
CGTGGACGCCGGGGCGAGCCCCGCCCACGTGCGGGAGTTCTACACCGCCATCACCGACAAGGGATTGCCCCTCCCCGAGATCACCGTTTTGACCCACTGGCACTGGGACCACAGCTTCGGCCTCTGCGCCGTGAACGGCTTCACCCTGGCCTCCAAAAAGACCAACGAAAAGCTGAAGGAGGTGGCTGCCTGGGCGTGGACCCCCGAGGCCATGGAACAGCGGCTCAAAACCCATGAGGACGTCCCCTTCTGCCATGAGCACATCTGCCTGGAATACCGGCGGCCCGAGTGGATACAGGTGACCTTGCCCGACATGACGCTGGAGGGGGAGGGAACCATGGACATCGGCGGCGTGACGATCCGCTGCGAGACCTGCGATTCCCCCCACAGCCGGGACGCGTTGCTGGTCAGCGCCGACGACTGCCTCATCATCGGCGATGCCGGGTACGAGGACTTCTATGAGCTGGATCGGCAGTACGACAAGGGGCGCCTGGGGGCCTTCATCGAGAAGCTGAAGGGCCGGACGGAAGCCTGGCTGGTGGCGGGCCACGAGAAGCCCCTGCCGCTGAAGGAATTCGTGGCCAATTTGGAAACGATCTACAAGGAGCTGTAAGATGATCCGCTTTGCCTGCGATTACGACGAGGGGGCCTGCCCCGAGATCATGGCGGCCCTCCATGCCACCAATTTTGAACAGAACCCCGGCTACGGCGAGGACCCCCACTGCGAGCACGCCCGGGCCCTGATCCGTGAAGCCGTGGGCCGAGAGGACGCCTACGTGCAGTTCCTGGTGGGCGGGACCCAGACCAACCAGACCGTCATCGCCGCGGCCCTGCGGCCCTTCCAGGGGGTCATCGCCGCCGCCACGGGCCACATCAACGTCCACGAGACAGGCGCCATCGAGGCCACGGGCCACAAGGTCCTGGCCCTGCCCGACCGGGAGGGAAAGGTCCGGGCGGCGGACGTGGACGCCTACGTGAAGGCCCACTGGGCGGACCCCACCCACGAGCACATGGTCCAGCCCAAGATGGTCTATATCTCCCACCCCACCGAGGGCGGGCTGCTGTACAGCCTCTCCGAATTGGAGGCTTTGTCCGCCGTGTGCAGGCAGCACGGGCTGTATCTGTATCTGGACGGGGCCCGGCTGGGCTACGGCCTGGTATCCCCGGACACGGACGTGACGCTGAAGGACATCGCCCGGCTCACCGACGCCTTCTACATCGGTGGCACCAAGGTGGGCGCCCTGTTCGGGGAGGCGGTGGTGCTGCTCCATCCAGACCTTCAAAAGGACTTCCGCTACATGATCAAGCACCAGGGCGGCATGCTCGCCAAGGGGCGGCTGCTGGGCATCCAGTTCGAGACATTGTTCACCGACGGCCTCTACACCCGCATCGCCCAAAACGCCGTGGATTTGGCCATGGTCCTGCGGGACGCGCTGCGGGAAAAGGGGGTCCGATTCCTCTACGAGTCCCCCACCAACCAGCAGTTCCCCATCCTGCCGGACCGGGTGGTGGAAGCGCTTTCCGACCGCTACGCCTTCGAGGGTTGGGGCCGGGTGGACGATGACCACACCGCCACCCGCATCTGCATGAGCTGGTGTACGAAAAAGGAGAGCGTGGACGCCCTCCTCCGGGACCTGCTGCCCCTGCTGTGAGTTTATAAACATACTATAGCAAAGGAGTAAACCACATGAAGCCGAAAGTATTCTTTACCCGCACCATCACCCCCGAGAAGGTGATCGAGATGTATGACGCCCTGGGCATCGACCTGCCCGGCAAGGTTGCCGTGAAGGTCCATTCCGGGGAGAAGGGCAACCAGAACTTCCTTCATCCCGATTTCTGGGCCCCCATGGTGGAGAAGGTCAAGGGCACCGTGGTGGAGTGCAACACCGCCTACGGCGACGCTTTCGACGGGGTCCGGGACCATACGGAATCCCATCTCAAGCTCCTGAAGCTCCACGGCTGGGCCGACGCCTTCGACATGGACCTGATGGACGCCGAGGGGCCGGACGACGTGCTGCCCATCCCGAACGGCAAGGTCCTCAAGGAGAACCTGGTGGGCAAAAACATGAAGAACTACGATTCCATGCTGGTCCTGGCCCACTTCAAGGGGCACCCCCAGGGCGGCTTTGGCGGTTCCCTCAAGCAGCTGTCCATCGGCTGCGCCTCCCGGGCGGGCAAGGCCCTGATCCATTCCGGCGGCGTTAGCGACAGCAACATCGAAGCCTGGCAGAAGCACGCCGAGCAGGACCGGTTCTGCGAGGCCATGGCGGACGCGGCCTCCAGCGTGGTGAAGTTCTTCGAGGGGAAGATCGCGTTCATCAACGTGATGAAGAACCTGTCCGTGGACTGCGACTGCTGCTCCGTGGCCGAGGACCCCTGCATGAAGGACATCGGCATCCTGGCCTCCCTGGACCCGGTGGCCATCGATCAGGCGTGCCTCGATCTGGTCTATGGGGCCAAGGACGATCCCGGCCAGCAGCATTTCATCGAGCGGGTGGAGTCGCGCCACGGCGTGCACACCGTGGAAGCGGCGGCGGAGCTGGGCTTCGGCAGCCGCGAGTATGAGCTGATAGAGCTGTAAGCGTTTTTTCGGAAAGATGGGGGGGAGGCTCCAAGGGCCTTCCCCTCACAGTTTTTTGGAGTAGATCACACGGCGCTCCCCGCCAAAGAGCTCAACCTCCCGAATGGGGGCGTGGCCGCACTTCTCCAGGGTGCGGCGGCAGGCGTGGTTCTGGGGAGAGGTGCAGGTGAGTATCTCCGCGGCGCCCACCCGCCGGGCATACCGTTCCCGCTCCAGACAGAAGCACATCTGCAGCCCATAGCCCTGATACCGAGGGTCGATCCAGGCCCCGTCAAAGGTGGCGCATCGGAGGGCGTATTCCGGCTCATACCCCAGGGCGTAGGCCAAATTTCGCTCCGTCTCCCGGAGGGACAGCACCATGGCGAAGCCGACCAACCGGCGGCCGGACCAGGCGCCAAGGGTGAAATCCTTTTCGATGCTCTCCGCCACCTGCTTTCGGGGCGTCGTCACATACAGGGAACGGCTGGAGACCTTGCGACGGACCCGGTGCTGGATCAGCATGATGGCGGGCAGATCCTGTCTGGCGCAGCGGCGCAGAATGAATCGCTGTTCATGGGTGATCCTCTTGGTCAACACATAGGCGCGCTCCTGTCCCGGCCAGAGCTCATCGGTGGAAATAGGCGGTTGATCATGCGTCATCTCTGCCACGTCCTTTCTTGTATATAATAATATATATTACAATAAAAATGCATTCCAGTCAATGCGGAATGCACATGAAAAATATAGACAAATAAGGAAAAACTGTGAATTATCAACAGCGGAAGACGCGAATATGGATGATTATAAATACAGCTTATACTGTCTCGCCCTTTCCTTTCGGCAGCAGCTGGGACAGTATGAGCGCCGCGAAGATGAAGCCGCAGCCCAGCAGCTCCCGGCCGGTCATGCGCTCGTGGAGGAGCAGGGCCCCGAAGAGGGCGCCGAACATGGATTCAAAGCTCATGAGCAGGGAGGCCAGGGCCGGCGGCAGATGCCGCTGTCCCACGATCTGGAGCCAGTAGGCGATGCCGCAGGAGAAGATGCCGCAATAGAGGATGCACCAAATGGCCGGGCGGATGTTTTCGAACCCGAACCCCTCGAAGAGGGCCATGGGCAGAAAGCTCAGCAGCCCCGCCGTGAGAAATTCGATGCAGCACAGGGTCAGGGCGTCGAACTCCGGGGCGAACTTGTCCACCAGCAGTATTTGCAGCGTGAACACCAGGGCGCACAGGAGCACCAGGGCGTCCCCCTTTTCCAGGGTGAACGCCTCGGTGACGGACAAAAGGTAGAGCCCCACGGCTCCGATGATGAGGCACAGCCAGGTCCAGACGCCGGTCTTTCGGTGGAAGAACGCGGCCCCCACGATGGGCACCAGCAGGATATAGAGGGCGGTGAGGAACGCGCCTTTGCCCGCGGTGGTGTATTGGAGCCCCACCTGCTGGAGCCAGGAGGCCACCGCCACCGTCAGCCCGATGAGGACGCCGCTTTTCACCAGCCGGACCCGGTCCTCCCGGGTGGCGGGCAGGGCCGTCTTCCGCCGCAGAAGGATGAAGGGTACGAGACACAGGGCCCCTACCAGCATCCGCACGGCAGTGAAGGCGTAGGGCGCCATGCCGTAGTCCATGGCGGCGGACTGGGCCACGAAGGCGCTGCCCCAGATCACGGAGCAGCCCAGGAGGATGAGACTGTATTTCGTCTGTTTCATGGGCAGTATCCTATCACGGGCGACCGCGAAAAACAAGCACATTTTCAGGGAATCGTGGTATAATGGGACCCAAGGAACGCAAGGAGGACGGAGCCATGAAGGAAACGCTGACCATCGGCGATCGGGGCCGGGCGGTGCGGGAGCTGAACGGGGGCCTGCGGGCCCTGGGCTACGAGGCGGGGGCGGGGGACAGATTCACCCAAAGCACCGCCCGGGGCCTCTGTGCCCTGCAGACGGACCGGGGATTGGAGCCCACGGGCCAGGGGGATGGCCGCACCCGGAGCCTGTTGACGCTGCTTAGCTGCAACGACCCGGAGGAAGCCTTCTACGGCGACGCGGACGGGGACGGCCAGCTGACCGTGAAGGACGTGGGCCTGGTGCTCAAAAGCCTGCTCACCCGTAGGACGGCCCCCACCGTGGCCCTGGACGCTGACGGCAGCGGGAAGGTGGATTGGCAGGACGCCCGCTATCTGGTAAAGTGCCTGATCGGTCGGGCCGCGCCCAAGCCCAACGCCCCCTGGATCGGCCCGGACGCCGGGGTGGGAACGGACGCCCGGCGGGCCATCGACCAGGCGCTGCGGGGGGTGACCCCCCTTCGGCGGCAGCTGGTGGAGGCGGCCTTGCCCTTTGCCTGCGACCCCCACGGCGCCCAGGTCGCGGCCTTTCCCAGGAGCCTGTACCTCTGGGGCGCCGACCTGTTTGGGACGGACAAGGCGCTGTACTGTCCCACGTCCGCGGCCATTGAACTGATGGCGGCCCGAAAGCCCGCCTTCTTTGACGGGGGCCGCCGGGAGATGATGCTCTCCGCCCTGCAGAACGCCGCGAGCCTGGGGGACAGGCTGTCCGCTGCGGACTGCTCCGGGGCCATCGTGGGCCTGTGGCGGAAGTTCGATCTGGTGGAGGGGACCTTCGACGCCGTGGCCAACCAGCTGCTGCGCGAACCCCTGTCCTTCCCCATTCAAAAGGAGGACCTGCTCCCCGGGGATTTGGTGGGCTTTGACGGCCACATCGGCCTCTATGCCGGGGCGGGCCGGGTGGTGGAGTGGGCCGGCGGGGCCTATGGCTGCCAGCTGACCAGGCTGCAGGGCCGCTGCTGCTGGTCCTTTACGGAGAAGCGGCTGGTCAAAATGAAAAAGGATTTTGAACTCTTCACGCGGCCCTTCTTCCTCGTTGACGGGGAGACGGAAACCGGATATACTAAATAATTAAGACTTGGCCTTGCGCCGGAAAGAGAGATACCATATGGAAAAATTGAGCATCGCCATCATCGGCGGCGGTCCGGCGGGCCTGGCGGCGGGCATCTACGCCTCTCGGGGCGGGGCCAACGTGAAGCTGTTTGAGGAGCTGTTCCCCGGGGGACAGATCGTGAAGACCCATAAGGTGGAGAACTATCCCGGCCTCACCGGCGGCCCAGACGGGTACACCCTGGCGGCGGCCCTGGAGAAGCACGCGGCGGAATTCGACCTGCCCGTGGTCTACGGGTCCGTGGCCGATCTCAAGCTTGCGGAGACGGAAAAGACCTTCACCGTCAACGGCGAAGACTATGCCGCCGATGCGGTGATCCTGTGCATGGGCGCGGGTCCCCGGAAGCTGGGGCACCCGGACGAGGACCGGTTCGTTGGCGCGGGCATCAGCTATTGCGCCACCTGCGACGGGGCCTTCTACCGGGGGAAGGACGTGGCCATCGTGGGCGGCGGCGACACCGCCGTGGCGGACGCCCTGTACCTGTCCGCCCTGTGCAACAAGGTCTATCTCATCCACCGCCGGGATCAGTTTCGGGCGGCGGCCACCCTGGTGGATCGGGTGAAGCGGGCCGAGAACGTGGAGCTGGTGCTCAACAGCACCGTGGCGGGCCTGTCCGGGGAGGACAAGCTGTCCTCCGTCACCGTGGAGGATAAGTTCACCCATGAGATGCGGGAGCTGCCCGTCAGCGGCCTGTTCGTGGCCGTGGGCATCCTGCCCCGGACGGAGCTGGTCAAGGAGCAGGTGGAGCTGGACGGGGGCGGCTTCATCGTCACGGATAAGAATATGCAGACCTCCATTCCCGGGGTCTTTGCCGCAGGGGACATCCGCAACACGCCCCTTCGGCAGGTGGTCACCGCCTGCGCCGACGGGGCCGTGGCGGCCACCAAGGCGGTGGAATATGTTGGTCTTTTGGGGTGAACCATGCTGCTGACGGAAGAAAAACGGGCCGAAGCCCTGCGCATCTTGGCGGAACTATACCCGAACCCCCGACCGGAGCTCCTCTACACCAGCCCCTATGAGCTGCTGGTGGCGGTCATGCTCTCCGCCCAGTGCACGGACAAGCAGGTGAACAAGGTGACAAGCGAGCTCTTCCGGGTGGCCAACACCCCCGAGCAGATGCTCTCCCTGGGCGAGGAGAAGCTCATGACCATGATCCACTCCTGCGGCTTCTTCCGCATGAAGGGGAAGCACATTTTGGAAACCTCCCGCATTTTGGTGGAGAGGTACGGGGGAGAGGTGCCCGCGGATCGGGACACCCTGACCGAGCTCCCCGGCGTGGGCCGCAAGACCGCCAACGTGGTGGTCAGCAACGCCTTCCACATCCCGGCCATCGCCGTGGACACCCACGTGTTTCGGGTCAGCAACAGGATCGGCCTGGCCGAGGCCAAGACCGTGGAGAAGACCGAGGAGCAGCTCATGGCCCACATCCCTCGGGAGGATTGGAGCGACGCCCACCATTGGATCATCTTTCACGGACGCCGGGTCTGCGCCGCCCAGCGGCCCAAGTGCGGCGAATGCGCGCTGAACCGGATTTGCGATTTCTATATGCGAAAGGATAGCTGAATGGATTTTTTGGATAAGGTCCGCATCGTCGTGAAGGCGGGCAACGGCGGCGACGGCTGCGCCGCCTTCCATCGGGAAAAGTTCGTCATGAAGGGCGGCCCCTCCGGCGGCGACGGCGGCAACGGGGGCAGCGTGATCTTCTATGCCGATCCCCGGCTCAACACCCTGCTGCCCTTCCGCTTCCAGCGGTTCTACCGGGCGGAGAACGGGGGCAAGGGCCAGATCGAACTGAAGCGGGGCAAGGACGGGGCGGACATGGTCATCCACGTGCCCGTGGGCACCGTGGTCCGGGACCTTGAAACCGGGGCCATCGTGGCCGATATGTCCGAGCCCGAGCGGAGGAAGACCGTCATCCGGGGCGGCCGGGGCGGCAAGGGCAACGCCCGCTTCGCCACGCCCACCAAGCAGGCCCCCCAGTTCGCCCAAAACGGTGTGAAGCTGGAGGAGCGGGAGATGGAGCTGGAGCTGAAGACCATCGCGGATGTGGGCATCATCGGCCTGCCCTCCGTGGGCAAGAGCTCCATCCTGTCCGTGCTCACCGCGGCCAAGCCCAAGATCGCCGCCTATCATTTCACCACCCTGACCCCCAATCTGGGCGTGGCGGAGCACAAGGGCAAGAGCTTCGTCATGGCGGATATCCCGGGCCTCATCGAAGGAGCCGCCGAGGGGGCGGGCCTGGGCCACGACTTTTTGCGGCACATCGAGCGGACCCGGCTCCTCATCCACGTCATCGACGCCTCGGGCCTGGAGGGCCGGGACCCGGTGGAGGATTTTCACAAGATCAACGAGGAGCTGACCAAGTTTTCGCCGGCCCTCGGCGAGCTCACCCAGGTGGTGGCCGCCAACAAGATGGACCTGCCGGAGGCCCGGGAGAATCTGGACCGCATCCGGGCGGCCCTGGACGAGGAGGGGTACACCGTGTACCCCGTGTCCGCCGCCACGGGGGAGGGGTTCGAAGGGATGCTGGACGCGGTGATCCGGTTCCTGGAGCTGCTGCCGCCGGTGCTGGTGTATCCGGAAACGGAGCTGGAGACGGGCCCCCGGTACGAAAAGGGGTTCACCCTGACGAGAGGGGACGACGGGGCGTATGTGCTTTCCGGTGGCGAGGTGGACAAGCTCCTCGATTCCACCGACCCCAACAATGAGGTCAGCATGCGCCGGTTCCAGCAGATGCTCATCAGGACCGGTATGATCTCCGCCCTGCGGGAGGCCGGCGCCCAGGAAGGGGACACCATAAAGCTGGGTGAGTGGGAATTTGATTTTGTGGAATAGAGGTATGTATTGAAAGCCCGCACCTTTCTTGTAAGAAAGGTGCAGCCAAAGAACTTTTAATTGGGATAAGCAATACGGAGACCTTTCACATTATCCCAGTTGCGCTTTTCTTTTTTCGGTTCTTTTTTTCTTTTCACACCGAAAAGAAAAAAGGAACACAAGAGAGAATAAAAGGAGAATACATACATGACCGGAAAAGAAAGAGCCGCGTTCCGCAAGCAGGCCAACGCCCTGCCCGCCATCTTCCAGATCGGAAAGGAGGGCCTGTCGGGGAACATGCTGGTGGGCGTGGACAACGCGCTGAACAAGCGGGAGCTGATCAAGCTGACGGTCCTCGAAAGCTGCGACGAGGGGGCCAAGGACCTGTGCGACAGGATCTGCGCCGCCCTTGGCGCCGAGCCCATCCAGTGCATAGGCCGGAAGATCGTCATCTACCGAAAGGCCCCGGAGGAGAAGAAATGAGGGGGAACTGGACGGAGATCTTTTCCCTGCTCAAGGCCTGGCGCTGGCGGGAGCTCCTCTACAAGCCCACGGACAATGCCACCCTCCAATTCCTCCGCTACCTCATCGTGGGCGGCTGCGCCTTCGTGGCGGACTTCTGCACGGTGTGGCTGCTGAAGGAGCTGGGCCTTCACTACCTGGTGGCGGGGGTCTTCGGCTTTATCCTGGGCGTGACCGTCAACTACATATTGAGCAAGTCCCTGGCCTTCTCCGGCAAGCAGGCCAACATGAGCCGGGAGGCGGAGTTCATGCTGTTCATCGTGATCTCCCTCATCGGCCTGGGCCTCACGGAGCTGCTCATGTGGGCGTTCACCGACGGGCTGGGCCTGTTCTACCTGCTGAGCAAGGCCATCGCGGCCGTCATCGTGCTGCTGTGGAACTTCTTCGCCAAAAAACTTATGTACCGAAAGAAACCCAACAAGGAGTAAAAACCATGCTGCGCATCGAACACTTTACCAAGTCCTATGGAAAGGGCAAGCCCGCCGTGGCGGATCTGAATCTGCACGTTGCCCCCGGCGACATCTTCGCCTTCATCGGCCCCAACGGCGCCGGCAAGACCACCACCCTTCGGGCGGTGGCGGGCATCCATGACTTCGAGGGCGGCGATATCCTCATCAACGGCGTGTCCATCAAGGCCGACCCCCTGGCCTGCAAGCGGATCATGCGCTATATCCCCGACAATCCGGACCTGTACGGATACCTGACCGGCATCCAGTATCTGAACTTTCTGGCGGACGTTTACGGCCTCTCTGAGGAGGTCCGCCAGGAGCGCATCCAAAAGTACGGCGACGCCTTCGGCATCACCCACCGGCTGGGGGACATGGTGGGCTCCTTCTCCCACGGCATGAAGCAGAAGCTGGCCCTGATCGGCGCCCTGATCGACGAGCCCAAGCTCCTGCTGCTGGACGAGCCCTTCGTGGGTCTGGACCCCAAGGCCGCCTTCACCTTGAAGCAGTTCATGCATGAGATGACCGAAAACGGCGCCGCCATCTTCTTCTCCACCCACGTGCTGGAGGTGGCGGAAAAGCTGTGCAACAAGGTGGCCATCATCAACCACGGCCAACTGGTGGCCCAGGGCGACATGGACACGGTGAAGGGGAACGACTCTCTGGAGGAGCTCTTCATGGAGCTGGTGGAAAAGGAATGAAACAGCTTTGGCCTTTGATCCGCATACAGCTGCAGGGGTTCTTTCCCCTTCAGGCGGTGAAGAACGCCTCCGACGCCGCTGCGAAAAAGCGGGCCAGGCGCAGGCTCACCTCCACCTTCGTCACCTTTCTGGCCTGCGTGTATATGTCCGCCGTGTACAGCATGGGCATGCTGGAGGGAGGATTGGACGCCGCCACCTACACCCTGGCCCCGGCCCTCATGCTGGTGGCGGGCTCGGTGCTGGGCGCCATCACCACCCTCACTAAGGCGGGCACCGTCCTGTTCTCCGCCGCCAGCTTGGACCCCCTGCTGTCCCTGCCCCTTTCCCGGCGGACGGTGGTCCTCTCCCGGCTGTTCTCCCTGTATTTTGAGGAGCTGCTGATCCAGGCGGGGATGCTGCTCACCTCCGGCGTCTGCTGTCAGATCGTCATCGGGGACCTGCCCGGGGCGTTTTGGCCGGTGCTGGTGCTGATCGTGTTCCTCTCACCCCTGATCCCCCTGGGGGTGGGCGGCCTCATCGGCCTGTTCGTGGCCATGCTCACGGCCCGCATGAAGAGCAAGAGCCTGTTCACCACCGTCTTTTCCATGGCCTTTATGGCCCTGATCATGTTCCTCTCCTTCAACGCCGGGACCATGTTCAACGACATGGCCAACATCGCGGCCTCCCTCCAGACCCGCCTCTTCTCCCTCTATCCTCCGGCCCGGCTGTTCGTTTCGGGTCTTTCGGGGAACGGTGGCGCCCTTCTGCTGTTCGCGGGCATCTCCCTTTTGGCCCTGGGGCTGCTGTGCCTGGCGGCCGTCAAGGGGTTCGCCTTCTTCTATGGCGCCATCAACGCCACCGCCAGCTCCGGCTCCTTCCGCCTGGGGCGGCAGAAGAGCACCGGTGCCCTCATGACCCTGTGCAAAAAGGAGCTGCGGCAGAAGTATAACACCCCCATCTGGATCATGAACACGGACATGGGCACCCTCATGGCCATTCTCATGACCGTGGCCCTGGTCGTGGCGGGGAAGGCGCCCGTACTGGAGGTGCTGGAGGAGGTCTTCGGCCGGGGCAGCGAGGCGGGGCTATTGTTCGGCCTCATCATCGCGGCGGTCCAGTGCGTGAATCTCACCGCCACCTCCTCCGTGTCCATGGAGGGGAAGGGCCTTTGGCTCATCAAATCCCTGCCCGTGAAGGCGGACGCCTGGCTGCGGAGCAAGCTCCTGGTCAGTATGCTGCCCCCCGCCGTGGGCGGCCTGGTGTGCGGACTGCTTCTCACCGTCGCCTGGCGGCTTCCCGTATGGAACTTTCCGCTGATTTTGGGCCTGTGCCTGCTCATCGCCTGGGCCTTTTCGGTGGTGGAGCTGGCGCTGGGCCTGCGCTTTGCCCGGTTCGACTGGGAGAACCCGGCGGAGGTGGTGAAGCAGGGCGGCGGCGTGCTATTGAGCATGCTGGTCACCTTCGTCTTCATCGGCGGCGGCGGGGCCCTGGTCATCTTCTTCGGATATTTGGGGGGACTGGCTCTGTGTGCGCTGCTGGTGCTGGTGGCGCTGCCCATCCGGCTTGCTCTGAAAAAGCGGTCGGAAAAAATGCTCACGAACCTTTAATAATTTCGTGACAATTTGTACACAGTGATGGTATAGTATAGTTGACCTGAAGATTAGGAATGCGGGGGATACAGATTGAGCTTTGAAGAGATCTTAAAAACGCTGGGAAGCGGCCTGGGCCAGTTCGGCTGGAACGACCTTCTCGACATAGCGATCCTGACGGTGCTGCTCTACAAGCTCATCGTCTGGACCAAGGATACCCGCGCGTACGAGGTTCTAAAGGGCGTGGGCCTGCTGATCGTGGCCTCCGCGGCCACCCAGCTGCTCAGCCTCTACACCCTCAAGTGGCTCCTGGATTCCATCCTCCAATCCGGTACCATCATCATCGTCATCTTCATCCTCTTCACCCCGGAGATCCGCCGGGTGCTGGAGCGGCTGGGCCGCAGCGGCAAGGCCATCGGCAAGCTCATCAGCGAGGCGGGGAACATGGGCGTGGAGGATTTGATCGAGGATCTGCACAAGACCATCCTGCGGCTGAGCCGCCGGCGAGTAGGCGCTCTCATCGTCTTTGAGCAGAAGACGGGCCTGGGGGACATCATCAGCACCGGCACGGCCATCGAGGGTCTGGTATCCGGCGCCCTGATCGAAAACATCTTCGAGCCCAACACGCCGCTCCACGACGGGGCGGTGGTCTGCCGGGGCAGTACCCTGGTGGCGGCGGCCTGCTTCTTGCCCCTCTCCGAGGAGACGGGCATTTCCCGGGAGCTGGGCACCCGGCATCGGGCGGCCCTGGGCGTGTCCTCCGTGTCCGACTGTCTGGTGCTGGTGGTCTCGGAGGAGACCGGCGCCATCTCCATGGCCCACGACGGGAAGCTGGTCCGGTATCTGGACAGCGTGGCGCTCAGACATCTGCTGGAGAGCGTCTTTTTGAAGAAGGGCAGCGGTATCTCCATCGGCCGGGGCCAGGGGCGCCGAAAGGGGGGCAAGTGAGCCATGAAGCAGTCTGACTTTTCGAAAAAACTTCTGTCCCGGCTCAAGGGCTTCTTCACCCGGAACCTGGGGCTGAAGATCGTGGCCTTCGTCTTCTCCATCCTCCTGTGGGCCTATGTGCTGGTGGCTTTGAACCCGGTGCGCACCAAGTCCCTGAGCGACGTGCCCATCACCATGGAGGGGTATACGGACCTGCTGAGCCGGAACCTGATCCTGGTGGACTCCGATCTGGGCCTTGCCAACGTGGAGGTCAACGCCACCATCACCAACCACGCGGACCTGGATTCCAGCCGGGTCAACGCGAGGGCGTATTTGAGCACCATCTCCGCTGCGGGGACCTATCGGCTGCCGCTCAGCGTCACGGTCCAGTCCAATCTGGGCACCGTGGCCCGGGTGGACCCCCGGGCCGTCACGGTGGAGGTGGACAACCTGGTCCTCAAAACCGTGCCCGTGAAGCTGGAGCTGGTGGGCACCCTGCCCGAGGGCTATGAGATCGTGGGGGAGAGTGTGGCCGGCACCATCACCATCGAAGGCGCCGCCCGCTACATCGAGCCGGCGGTCCGGGCCGTGGCCACCGTGGATTTGACGGATCGGACGGAGAACATAGAGGAGAGCGTGAACGTGACCTTCTACGACAAGGACGACAACGAGCTGACCGTGGTCACCCGCAGCCAGAATTCTCCCAACGTGACCGTGCGCCTGTCGCTGTCCGCTTTCAAGCGGGTGGATGTCCGGCAGGCGGTGTCCCTGACGGACGATACCTATTATGCCCTGACCAGCGAGGTCAATCCCTCCTCCGTGGTCATCTACGGCACCAGCGAGCAGCTGGCGGCCATCGACAGCATCTCCACCCAGAGCCTGGTGCTCCCGGCGGCGGAGAACATCGTGTCCCAGGATCTGGAGCTGATTTTGCCGGACGGAATCTCTCTGAAGCGGGGCCAGAGCAGCTCCGTGGCCCTCTCTGCCAGCGTGATCGAGCGCAGGGGCGAGCGGACGCTGGAGGTGCCCTTGACCTATGCCCATCTCAAGGAAGACATGGCCATAGCCGACGGCGCGCCCACCTATGTGAACATCCTGGCGGAGGGTCCCCTGCGGCAGCTGGAGCTGCTGTCGCCGGACTTCTTCACGGTCCAGGTGGATTTGGCCAACTACGCCCCCGGCGAATGGGAGCTGGTCCCCTCCATCCAGGGACCCACCAATCCCGGCAAGTTCCCCGACGTGAGCTTCACCCTCCAGGAGCAGCGGATACTGCTGACCCTGCTGAGCACATTGCCGGAGCCTACCCCGGAGCCCACACCGGAACCCACCCCGGAGCCCACGGCGGAGCCCGCCCCGGTGGACGTGACCACCCCGTAAAACGACATAGCTGCCCGGCTGCCCCAGGGGCGGTCGGGCTTTTTTGAGGATATGGATATGATGCGTGTGATGATACCGGCCTTGCGGCAGTCCCTGGACGACGACGGGGACAGCTTTCGCCTGTCCGTGGCCCGGCAGCTGGGGGTGGACCCGGGGGAGATGGGTTCCCTTCGGGTCCTGCGCCAGGCGGTGGACGCCCGGAAAAAGAGTGACGTGTTCTTCAGCGTCCACGCCCTGGTGGACCTGCCCCCTCGGGCGGCCCGGCGGGTGCTGGCGGACAAAAACCGCCACGCCCAGCTTTGGGAGGAGCCGACGCCCCTGACCGTTGCCCATGGCCAACGGCCCCTCAAGGGCCGGGTGGTGGTGGTGGGCATGGGCCCCGGCGGCCTGTTCGCCGGCTGGCTCCTGGCCCGGGAGGGGTATCGGCCCCTGGTGATCGACCGGGGGAAGGCCATGGAGGAGCGGGTCCGGGACGTGGAGGCCTATTGGGACAGCGGCCGGGCGGACCCGGAGAGCAACCCCCTCTTCGGCGAGGGCGGCGCCGGGACCTTCTCCGACGGGAAGCTGACGGCCCGGTCCAAGGACCCCCGCTGCGCTACGGTGCTGGACACCTTTTTGGCCTGCGGGGCGCCGGAGCAGATCGGCGTCCTGGCCAAGCCCCATGTGGGGACGGACCGGCTGCGGCAGGTGGTGAAAAACCTTCGAAACCAGATCGTTTCCCTGGGCGGAGAGGTCCGCTTCTCCACGAAATTGGAGGCCATCCATGCGCCGGACGGGCAGCTGCAGGCGGTGACATTGTCCCACGGCGGCAGCCGGGAGCGACTGGACTGCGGCGCCCTGGTCCTGGCCATCGGCCAGGGGGCCCGGGACACCTATGGGTATCTGTCCGACAGCGGCTTTGCCCTGGCCCCCAAGCCCTTTGCCGTGGGGGTCCGGGTCGAGCATCCCCAGACGCTCATCAACGAAAGCCAATACGGCGCCTTTGCCCGGCATCCCCGGCTGGGGGCGGCGGATTACAAGCTGACGAGCCAGGCCGGCGGCCGGGGCGTGTATTCCTTCTGCATGTGCCCCGGGGGCCTGGTGGTGGGCGCCGGGGCAGGTCCGGGCCAGATGGTGGTCAACGGCATGAGCAACTTCGATCGGGCCGGGGAGAACGCCAACGCCGCGCTGGTGGTCCAGGTGTTTCCGGAGGATTTCGGCAGCGGCCCCTTGGACGGCGTGGCCTTCCAACAGAGATTGGAGCAGGCGGCCTGGAATCTGGGCGGCGGCCAGGGCTTGGCTCCCGCCTGTCGGCTGGAGGACTTTCTGGCGGGCCGGGGCACCGCCCGCTTCGGCTCGGTGCGGCCCACCTTTCGGCCCGGGGTCACGGGAGCGGATCTGAACCGGTGCCTGCCGCCCTTCGTGGCGGCGGGGCTTCGGGAGGCTTTTTCCACCTTCACCCGCCAGATACGGGGCTTCGGCATGGCCGACGCGGTGCTGACCGCCGTGGAATCCCGCACCTCCGCGCCGGTGCGCATCCTGCGGGGGGAGGACGGGCAGTCCCTCACCCATCGGGGCGTGTACCCCGTGGGGGAGGGGGCGGGCTACGCCGGGGGCATCGTTTCCTCCGCGGTGGACGGACTTAGGGCGGCGGAAGCCATCATTTCCCAATTTTGCCCTCAAACAGGCTGATATTCGTACAAATTTCGAATAAATCGTCAACAAATCGCGTCCGCTATTTCCTTTTTGGTGAATGTATGATATATACAGAGCTATGAAAAAGCAATTGTGTCTGATCATCGCTCTCGTCCTATTGGCGGGATTCATAACCGTAACCCCCTCGACCGCGGCGGCCAGCAGCGGCCCGGCCCCTGCTGCCGGGCAACCGGCGGTCCTGGCTGACCCGGAGTATCTGCCCGGAGACGATCAGCCGGACGGCACCGTTTTGGGCACCGTGCTGGCGGAGTCCCTGACCCTTTGGGCGGAGGAGTACGAGGGAAGCGGCTCCCTGGGCGAGTTCGAAGCCGGCCAGGTGGTCTACATCTTCTATCGGACCGGGGATTTCTACTACGTGCAGATCCCCAGCACGGAGCTCATGGGCTATATGCTGGCGGAAAGCGTGGAGGCCCAGGACCCTGTCCCCGAGCCCACGCCGGAGCCCACGGAGGAACCGACGCCGGAACCTACGGAGGAGCCCACGCCGGAGCCCACGGAGGAACCCACGCCGGAGCCCACGGAGGAACCCACGCCGGAGCCCACCGAGGAACCCACGCCGGAGCCCACCGAGGAACCCACGCCGGAGCCCACCGAGGAACCCACGCCGGAACCCACCGAGGAGCCCACGCCGGAGCCCACCGAGGAACCCACACCGGAGCCCACTGAGGAGCCCACACCGGAGCCCACGGAGGAGCCCACCGCCGAACCTACGGCAGAGCCTACCTCCGAGCCCACAGCAGTGCCCACGGACGTGCCCACGGCTGAACCCACAGCGGTGCCCACGGACGTTCCCACGGCCGAACCTACAGCGGCGCCCACGGATGTGCCTACCGCCGAACCCACGGCTGAACCCACTGCAGCCCCCACGACCGAGCCGGTGGTGATTCCCACCGCCGAGCCAACGGCGGAGCCCACGCCTGTGCCTACGGACGAGCCCACCCCGGTGCCCACGGACGTGCCCACGCCCACGCCGGAGCCCACGCCCACCGAGGAGCCGGATCAGCCCAGCGGAACCATTCAGGGCGTCATCACCGCCAATACCCTGGCCATCCGGACCGGCCCGGCTTCCAGCTATCAGGCCCTGGGCCAGTGGTATGAGGGACAGCTGGTGTACATCTATTACCAGGAGGATTCCTACTACTACCTCAAGATCCCCGGCACGAACATCGAGGGCTATGGCGCTGTGAAGTATATCCAGCCCGACGGCGACGTCCCCGTGATCCAGCGGGCCACGCCCACCCCCACGCCCAGCGGCCCCTACACCGAGCCCACCTGGCAGATGATCGAAAACGCGGAGGATGCCGTGGCCACCAGCAGCGGCGTGCACGTGCGCAAGGGCCCCAGCACCAAGTACGGTCTGGCGGACAGCGACCTGAAGAAGGGCATGGAGCTGACCGTGTATTTGAGGGATGGGGATTGGTACTTCCTCCGGGTGGACAAGACCGGCAAGTACGGCTACGTCCACAAGAATTACGTGAAGCTGACCGACGACGACGAGCCCACGCCCAAGCCCACCAAGCGGACAAGCGACGATGACGACGACGATTCCGAACCGTCCATCCGCCTGAGCCAGGGCGACGTGAACGGGGACGGCCTGATCTCCGCCGCGGACGCGGCCATGGTGATGCGGTACGACGCAGGCCGGATCGAGCTTTCCAGCGCCCAGCTGAAGGCGGCGGATATGGACGGAGACGACCAGGTCACCAGCATGGACGCCAGGGCCATCCTGCGGTACGTGGCCTCCCGCCTGGCCAGATGATCCGAATACGACCCCTGCGCGCACCCCTTTCTCCGGAACGGGGTGCGCTTTTTCTGCCTTCCCGATGAAAAAAGCTTGCGCTGGCAGAAAAATGTGGTATACTATTACGGTTTCACAAACGAACCAAGGCTTACTATTTCGAGGAAAAACAATGGAAATCAGAAACGTTGCGATCATCGCCCATGTAGACCATGGCAAGACCACCTTGGTGGACCACCTGCTTCAGGACGCCGGCGTGCTGCGCCGGAGCGAAGTGGGCGTGGACCGCGTCATGGACAGCGGAGACTTGGAGCGGGAGCGGGGCATCACCATCCTGTCCAAGAACACCGCCGTCAGCTACGGGGACGTGCGCATCAACATCGTGGACACTCCGGGCCACGCCGACTTCGGCGGCGAAGTGGAGCGGATATTGCAGATGGTGGACGGCGTGCTGCTGCTGGTGGACGCCTTCGAGGGCTGCATGCCCCAGACCCGGTTCGTGCTGAAGAAGGCGCTGGAGCTGGGCAAGGTGCCCGTGGTGGTCATCAACAAGGTGGACCGGCCCGACGCCCGCCCCGACGAGGTGGTGGACGAGACCCTGGAGCTGTTCATCGAGCTGGGCGCCACCGCCGAGCAGCTGGACTTCCCCATCGTCTACGCCTCTGCCCGAAACGGCATGTCCGGCTACGAGGTGGACCAGCTGGAGCACAGCATGAAGCCCATCTTCGACACCATCCTGAAGGCCATCCCCGCCCCGTCCATGGACGATACGGCCCCCCTGCAGATCCTCTTCTCCACCATCGATTACGACGATTACGTGGGCAAGATCGGCGTGGGCCGCATCGAGCGGGGCGTGGCGAAGCGGGGCCAGAGCATCGTCCTCTGCGGCGGTGAAAACAACAAGGTCCGGCCCGCCAAGATCTCCCGGCTCTATCGCTTCGAGGGCCTCCACCGGGTGGAGGTGGAGGAGGTCCACGCGGGGGACATCCTCTGCATGGCCGGTGCGGAGGATTTGAACGTGGGCGAGACCGCCTGCGACCCCAATTGCGTGGAGCCCATGCCCTTCGTGCACATCGACGAGCCCACGGTCAGCATGCTCTTCAAGGTCAACGACAGCCCCTTCGCCGGGCGGGAGGGCCGGTACGTCACCAGCCGGAACATCCGGGAGCGGCTGTTCAAGGAGGTCAAGACCAACGTGTCCATGCGGGTGGAGGAGACCGAGTCCACCGACACCTTCAAGGTCAGCGGCCGGGGCGAGCTGCATCTGTCCATCCTCATCGAGACCATGCGCCGGGAGGGGTACGAATTCGCCGTGACCCGCCCCAAGGTCATCATGAAGGAGGGGGAGAACGGCGAGATGCTGGAGCCCATGGAGGAGCTGACCATCGACGTGCCCACGGAGTTCATGGGCCCGGTCATGGAGAAGCTGGGGGCCCGCAAGGGCGAGATGACGGACATGACCGCCATCGGCGATTACAGCACCCGGGTGAAGTTCATCATCCCCGCCCGTGGCCTCATGGGCTATCGGAGCGAGCTTCTGACCGACACCAAGGGCAACGGCGTCATGAGCCACATCTTCGCCGGGTACGACACCTATAAGGGCCCCATCGAAAGCCGCAACAGCGGCAGCCTGGTGGCCCACGAGACCGGCGACACCTCCAGCTACGGCCTCTTTTACGCCCAGGAGCGGGGCCGTATGTTCGTGGGCCCGGGCATCCCGGTGTATGAGGGCCAAGTGGTGGGCGAGAACGCCCGAGACGAGGACATCGTGGTGAACGTGTGCAAGAAGAAGCACGTGACCAATATGCGGGCTGCGGGCTCCGACGAAGCCCTGCGGCTGACCCCGCCGGTGGTCTTCACGTTGGAGCAGTGCCTTGAATTCATCGCGGACGACGAGCTGGTGGAGGTGACCCCCAAGAGCATCCGCATGCGCAAGAAGATCCTCTCCAAGGAGCAGCGCATGAAGCTGGCGGCCCGGGGCATCCAGGTATAAAGGGAACCGAAGTATAAAAACCCTCCTTTTGGTGCAGGCTATGGCCGAAATCCAAAAGGAGGTTTTTCGTATGGAAAAGAAACAGACCATCGGCTGCGACGTGACCAGCTGCGTGTACAACCACGAGGGCGTGCGGTGCGATCTTGATCACATCGAGGTGAGCTGCTGCAGCGAGAGCTGCGACAGGGAGAACGAGAGCCTGTGCGCGTCCTATCGGGGCGAAAAATGGAGTGAATAAGCCATAGGCGAGGCGGTCCGCGCCCTTCCTGGGGGAGGGGCGCTTTTTGTTGGGTCGAAACCACAAAATATTGGGCGGGACCCCAATTCTTTTCCTATTATAGTTTACAAACAAAACAACATATGGTATAATGCGGTAATCTTGTGGGGGTATGGGCTTTTGCGCATAACCGGGCTGAAACTGCATAATTTTCGCAACTATCGAGACCTGGAGCAAGCCTTTGAACCGGGGTTCACCGTGTTCACCGGATTGAACGGTGCGGGAAAGACCAACGTCCTGGAGGCCATCTTCCTTTGCGCCCTGGGCCGGAGCCACCGGACCAGCCGTGACGGGGAGCTCATCCGAATGGGGGAGATGGAGGCCATGGTCCTCCTGAACCTCACCACCCGGGGCGGCAGCCGCAGCATCCGGGAGGAGCTGACCTTCGGCGAACGCAAGAGAATATTTTTGGACGGGGCCCCGGTGGCCCGGTCCGGCGAGCTCATGGGCTGCCTCAACGTGGTCATGTTCTCCCCGGAGGACCTGATCCTGGTGAAGGGCGGCCCTGCGGAGCGGCGGCGGTTCATGGACATGGAGATATCCCAGCTCAAGCCCGCCTACTACTATGACCTGCAGCAGTATAACCAGGCTCTGAAGCAGCGAAACAACCTGCTCAAGGAGGGCATGGACACCGCCGGGGATATGCTGGAGCTGTGGGACGAGCAGTTGAGCCGTCTGGGCGCCCGGATCGAGATGGAGCGGGCCGCCTTCTGCCGGGACCTTCGGGAGCTGGCTTTTGAGCTCCACGACCACATGAGCAGCGGCCGGGAGGCCCTTTCGGTGGAATACGAGCCCAACGTGCCCTGCGGGGACGAGGATATGGTCCGGGAGGCCATCGCCGACGCGCTGGTGGGGAATTTGGATAGGGACCTGTTCAGGGGCTTCACCTCGGCGGGACCCCACCGGGACGATCTGCTGCTGGAGCTCAACGGCTGCGACGTCAGGACCTACGGTTCCCAGGGCCAGCAGCGGACCACGGCCCTGTCCCTGAAACTCTCCGAGATTGCCCTCATGGAGCGGCTCAGGCAGGAGAAACCGGTGCTGCTGCTGGACGACGTGTTCTCCGAGCTGGACGAGGGGCGACGGGAGCTGCTCCTGTCTGCCATCCAGGATTGTCAGGCCTTCATCACCTGCACTCATCTGGGCGAGCTGGGCCAGGTCCAGGATCAGCCCCTGCAGGTGTTCCGGGCCGGAAACGGCCGCTTGATCGAAGTTTAAAACAGTTTAGAGCAACGAAAAGGAAAAGAACGAAAGCATGGAAGACATTCGCAACGAAGTGACCGGAAGCTACGACGCTTCCCAAATCCAGGTGCTGGAGGGGCTGGAGGCCGTGCGCCGCCGTCCCGGCATGTACATCGGCTCCACGGACGAGCGGGGATTGCACCAGCTGGTGACCGAGATCGTGGACAACAGCGTGGACGAGGCCATGGCGGGCTTCTGCACCCATATCGAGGTGTTCCTTCACCAGGGCAACGGCGTCACCGTTCGGGACAACGGCCGCGGCATCCCCGTGGGCTACCATGAGAAGACCGGCAAGGACGCCCTGGAGGTGGCCCTGACCATCCTCCACGCCGGCGGCAAGTTCGGCGGCGGGGGCTACAAGGTCTCCGGCGGCCTTCACGGCGTGGGTTTGTCCTGCGTGAACGCCCTGTCCGAAAGGCTAAAGGTGGAGGTTCGCCGGGACGGGAAGCTCCACGTCCAGGATTATTCCCGGGGCATCCCTCTGGACAGCGTCCACGTGGAGGAGGGGGAGGCCAGCGAGACCGGCACCACCGTCCACTTCTGGCCGGACCCGGACATCTTCGATACATTGGAGTTCAACTATGACACCCTGAAGCGCCGCCTCAGGGAGCTGGCGTTTTTGAACGCGGGCCTAAGGATCACCTTCACCGACGAGCGGGTGGAGCCCCAGCACAGCGAAAGCTTCTGCTATGAGGGCGGCATCCGGGAGTTCGTCACCTACCTCAACAAGAACAAGGAGCTGCTGCAGCCCGTGCCCCTGTACTTCTCCGGCGCCCGCATGGAGGGCGAGGTGGAGACCGCCTCCGTGGAGGTGGCCATGCAGTACAACGACGGCTACAACGAGCTTATCATGACCTATGCCAACAACATCGCCACCCACGAGGGCGGCTCCCATCTGGTTGGCTTCAAGGCGGCCCTGACCCGGGTGGTCAACGACTACGCCCGGAAATTCAACTTTTTGAAGGCCACGGATCAGCCCCTCTCCGGTGACGACATCCGCGAGGGCCTTACCGCCATCATTTCCGTGAAGCTGGAGGAGCCCCAGTTCGAGGGCCAGACCAAGACCAAGCTGGGCAACGCCGACATCCGGCCTCTGGTGGACGGGGCCGTGGCCGACAAGCTTTCGGAGTATCTGGCCGAGAACCCGGCCCAGGCCAAGCTCATCATCGAGAAGTGCATCACCGCCTCCCGGGCCCGGGACGCGGCCAGAAAGGCACGAGAGCTGACCCGGAGAAAGAGCGTCCTCGACTCTGCCGCCCTGCCCGGAAAGCTGGCCGACTGCCAGGAGAAGGACCCCAGCAAGTGCGAGATATTCATCGTGGAGGGCGACTCCGCCGGCGGCTCCGCCAAGATGGGCCGGGATCGGACCATTCAGGCCATCCTGCCCCTGCGCGGCAAGATCCTGAACGTGGAGAAGGCCCGGATGGACAGGATGCTGGCCAACAACGAGATCAAGGCCATGATCACCGCCTTCGGCGCCGGCATGGACACGGACTTCGACGAGACCAAGCTCCGCTACCACAAGATCATCTGCATGACCGATGCGGACGTGGACGGCAGCCATATCCGGCTGCTGCTGCTCACCTTCTTCTTCCGGCACATGCGGCCCCTCATCGAGCACGGGTACGTGTACATCGCCCAGCCGCCCCTGTATCTGGTGAAGAAGAACAAGTTCGAGCGGTACGTCTACACCGACGAGGAGCTCAGCGAGTGCCTGGACGAGATCGGCCGGGACCCCAAGCCCGTGATCCAGCGGTACAAGGGTCTGGGCGAAATGAACCCGGAGCAGCTTTGGGACACCACCATGAACCCGGAGACCCGCATGATGCTCAAGGTGACCATGGAGGACGCGGCCCAGGCCGACGGCCTCTTCACCCTGCTCATGGGCGATCAGGTGGAGCCCAGAAGGGACTTCATCATCGCCAACAGCAAGCTGGTCACCTATCTGGACGTGTAATTGAGGATATAGACATATGAGCGAAAACGAGAACAACAACGGCAACATGGGCAACGGCATCGTGGCCCGCACGGTCCCCATGCTCCTGGAGCACGAGATGAGCAAGAGCTTCATCTCCTACGCCATGGCGGTCATCACGGACCGGGCCCTGCCCGACGTGCGGGACGGATTGAAGCCCGTCCACCGCCGCATCCTCTACTCCATGAGCGAGCTGGGGCTCCAGCCCGACAAGCCCTTCCGTAAGAGCGCCCGTATCGTGGGCGACGTGCTGGGCAAATACCATCCCCACGGGGACACCGCGGTCTACGACGCCATGGTGCGCCTGGCCCAGCCCTTCAACACCCGGTATCTGCTGGTGGAGGGCCACGGCAACTTCGGCTCCGTGGACGGAGACGGCGCCGCCGCCATGCGATACACCGAGGCCCGGCTCTCCAAGATGGCCACGGAGATGATGGCGGACATCGACAAGGACACGGTGGAGTTCGTGCCCAACTTCGATGAGACGCTGCAGCAGCCCGCCGTGCTGCCCAGCCGCTTCCCCAACCTGTTGGTCAACGGCTCCGGCGGCATCGCCGTGGGCATGGCCACCAACATCCCACCCCACAATCTGGGGGAGGTCACGGACGCCCTCTGCGCCATGATCGACAACCCGGACATCACCGTGGACGACCTCATGCAGTACATCCCGGGCCCCGACTTCCCCACGGGCGGCATCATCATGGGCCGCATGGGCGTGGCGGAGGCCTATCGGACCGGCCGGGGCCGGATCGTGGTTCGGGCCAAGTCCGAGATCGAGCAGATGAGCGCCAACCGGAGCCGGATCATCGTCACCGAGATCCCCTATCAGGTGAACAAGGCCCGCCTGGTGGAGCGGATCGCGGAGCTGGTGAAGGAGAAGAAGATCGAGGGCATCTCGGACCTTCGGGACGAGACCGACCGGGAGGGCACCCGCATCGTCATCGAGCTGAAGCGGGACGTGAACGCCCAGGTGGTCCTCAACAACCTCTATAAGCACACCGCCCTGCAGGACACCTTCGGCGCCATCATGCTGGCTTTGGTGGACGGGGAACCCCGCATCCTGAACCTGAAGGATATGCTCTACTACTACCTGGAGCATCAGAAGGACGTGGTGACCCGGCGGACCCGCTTCGACCTCAACCGGGCCATGGAGCGCCTCCACATTTTGGAGGGCCTCATCATCGCCACGGACAACATCGACGAGGTGGTCCAGATCGTCCGTACCTCCGCCAACGCCCAGGAGGCCAAGGCCAGATTGACCGAGCGCTTCGGCCTCACCGAGCGCCAGGGGCAGGCCATCTTGGACATGCGGCTCCAGCGCCTGGTGGGCCTCGAGCGGGACAAGCTTCATGACGAGGAAGCGGCCCTGAAGGTCCGGGTGGGCGAACTGCAGGAGATCCTCTCCGACGAGCACAAGCTCATGCTCATCGTGAAGCAGGAGGCCCTGACGGTCAAGGAGAAGTACGCCGACCCGCGGCGCACCGAGATCACCCAGCTTTTGGAGGATATCGACCTGGATGACGTGATCCAGGAGGAGGACATGGTGGTGACCATGACCCACTTCGGCTACGTGAAGCGCATCTCCCCCGACGTGTACAGGACCCAGAACCGGGGCGGCCGGGGCGTCATGGGCCATTCCACCAAGGAGGAGGACTTTGTGGAGCGGATGTTCGTCACCTCCACCCACAGCGACCTGTTCTTCTACACCACCCGTGGCCGGGTCTTCAAGGTCCGCTGCTACGCCGTGCCGGAGACCGGCCGGGCCTCCAAGGGCGTGCCCGTGGTGAACCTGGTCCAGCTTCAGGACGGGGAGAAGGTCACGGCCATGTATCCCGGCGGCCGGGGCGAGGAGACCGACCATCGGTATCTGGTCACCGCCACCCGGCAGGGCCTCATCAAGAAGACCCGCATCAGCGAGTGCAGCAACATCCGCAAGGGCGGCCTGCTGATCCAGTCCATCCTGGAGGGGGACGAGCTCATGAGCGTGGAGGTCTCCTCCGGCAGCGACGAGTTCCTCATCTCCAGCAAGAAGGGAAAGTGCATCCGCTTCTCCGAAGCCGACGTGCGCGCCACGGGCCGGGGCGGCCAGGGCGTCAGATCCATCCGTCTCGACGACGGGGACGAGGTGGTGGACATGGTGAAGATCGTGCCCGGCGGGGCGCTGCTCACCGTCACCGAACGGGGCATGGGCAAGCGCACCGACGAGGATCAGTATCGGTCCCAGGGCCGGGGCGGCAAGGGCATCCAGGCCATGAACCTGACGGAAAAGACCGGGGATCTCGCCTGCTGCAAGATGACCTTGGGCGACGAGGACATGATGCTGGTCCGGGACGACGGCACCATCATCCGCACCCCCGTCGCTCAGGTGCCCAACATCGGCCGCTCCACCCAGGGCGTGCGCCTCATGCGGGTGGACGAGGGGACCAGGGTGGTCTGCGTGGCCCTGGCGCCTCACGCCGAGGAGGAGGCCGAGGAAGGCCCCGCCCCCGAACCCCAGGCATAAAGGGAAGATCGTGGCGGGATTGTATACAGAATGTAAAATCTCCCTCCGCGCCATTGGAAGCGCTTCCCCTATATGCTATAGTACACTGAATCACTATCCAGGAAACGAGGAAAGGAAATGAAGCGTAGGCGCGCACAACAGGCAATGGTCAAGCCCGCCGCTGCCATCGTGCTGGTGATACTGCTCATCATCGGCGTGAGCTGGGCCTCCTGCCGCAAGAAGAAGGCGGCTCAGACCTCCGCTATGGAGCTGACCACAGACGTGATCATCAGCGAGATCATGACCAGCAACACGGGCATCGTCTCCGACGGGGCCGGGAACCATCCGGATTATGTGGAGCTTCACAATATCTCCGCTCAGAATCAGGACATCTCCGGCTGGGGCCTGTCGGATCGAGAGGACCGGCTCTGGACCTTCCCCAGCGGCACCGTGCTGCCCCCCGACGGGTACATCCTGGTCTGGTGCACCGGGGAGAAGGTGGAGAACGCCCTGATCGCCGACTTCAAGCTGGGCGCGGGGGACGTGATCCGGCTCACCAACGGGGCGGGGGAACCCCTGTTCACCATGGAGATCCCCTCCGTCTACACCGGCTACACCCTGAGCTGGAACGCCGAGACGCGGCAGTATGAGAACATGCTGCCCTCGCCCCTCTATCCCAACACCCCCGCCGGCGTGGCGGCCTATGAGGAGAGCCGGAAGCTGAACGAAACGAACGCCCCCCTCAGCGTGGGCACCACCGCCCAGCATAACGGGGTCTATATCTCCGAGTTCATGGCCCGCAACGGCACCACCACCGCGGGCCCCAACGGCCAGTATCCCGACTGGATCGAGCTTTTTAACACCACCAACGGCCAGGTGGACCTGAGCGGCTGCGGCATCAGCGACGATATCCGAAAGCCCTACAAGTTCACCTTCCCCCAGGGTACAACCATCGACCCGGGCCAGTATCTGGTGCTGTGGTGCATGGCCGAGCAGATGGAGGGCTACATCTCCCTGCCCTTCAACCTGTCGGGCAGCAAGGGGGATTCGGTGATCCTGGTGGATAAGAACGGCGGGATCCTGGACATGTGCGAATTCACCGCCCAGGAGAAGGATTACAGCATGATCCGGAGCTATACCGCCGGCGGCGATCTGGACACCCAGGGCGGCTTTGCGGCCACGGACAAGCCCACTCCGGGCTATCCCAACACCTCCGCGGGCTACGCCGCCTTTGACAAGCAGCGCAACCCCGACGTGGGCGTTCACGACATCACCTTCTCTGAGATCCTTTCCGACGGCTATCGCTACAAGCTGGACAGCAAGGGCGTTCCCGACGACGACGACCAGGGCAAGTGGGTGGAGCTGTACAACCGCTCCGACCAGACCGTGTCCCTGGCGGGGTATTCCCTGTCGGACAACGAAAAAAAGCCCACGAAATGGGTTTTTCCTGAGGGAACGAGTATCGCCGGGAAAGGATATCTCATCCTCTACATGAGCGGCAGCCTTCCGTTGGAGGGCAAGGACGAGAAGAGCGTCACCGCCGAGATGAAGGCGCGCACGCTGAACTTTTCCGTCTCCGGTCAGGGGGAGACCCTGTATCTCTACAACAACGAGGGCACCCTCATCGATCGGGTCACGGTGCCCCTGTCCCTGGCCTGCGTGTCCTACGCCAAGGTGGGGGACAGCTGGGGCCTGTGCGAAACGCCCACCCAGGGGACGGCCAACACGGCGCCCCTGCTGGGCAGCGCCTATTGTGACGCGCCTGCCGTTTCCCTGAACAGCGGTGTCTATCACGGGACCCAGAGCGTGTCCATGGAGGTCCCCGCGGGGACCTATGTGACCTATACCCTGGACTGCACCGTGCCCACGGAATCCTCCACCCGCTATCGGGCGGGGGAGCAGCTGACCTTCCGGGAAAACGGGGTGCTGCGGGCCCGGGCCTTCAGCGAGAACGGGACCCTGTACAAGAGCCCTGTGGTCTCCAACACCTACGTCATCGTGGGGGACACCCAGACCATAGATGCCCACGATTCCACGCTTCCCGTTTGCTTTTTAGTCACCGACCCCGAGAACCTGTGGAACGTGGACTACGGCATCTACGTGGTGGGCAGCCACTACCAGGGCAAGACCGCGGCCACGGAATGGACCACCCCCTCTAACGATCGGAAGCTGGGCGCCAACTACAACCAGCGGGGCAGGGAGTGGGAGCGGCCGGCCCACTGGACCTATACCAGCGTCGGGGGAAAGGACGTTCTGTTCGAGAGCGATTTGATGATCCGCATCTTCGGCGCCTTCTCCCGGTATCAGAAGCAGCGAAACTTCGCCCTCATCGCCCGCAAGGGCTACGGCGGCTCCACGTTGGACTATCCCTTTTTCTCCAACCGGCCTTTCGAGAGCTATGAATCGCTGGTGCTGCGCTGCTCCGCCAAGGACGCCGTGGCCACCAAGCTGCGGGACATCATGATCCTGGGCCTCATCGACGATGCGGGCCTGGACACCTGCACCCAGGCCTATGTGCAGACCGCCCTGTATCTCAACGGCCAATACTGGGGCTGCTACAACCTGCGGGAGAAGGTGAGCCGGGCTGTTTCCGGCAACCCCAAGGCGGTGGACGACTACAAGGCCCTCATCAGCTATTGCGAGAGCAAAAACTGCGATCTGAGCAACTATGGGGACTATGAGTATGTTTGCTCCCAGATCGATGTGGAGAACTATGCTCTCTATTGCGCCGTCGAGGTTCTGGTGGGCAACAACGATTCCGGCAACATCAAGTGGTGGCGCTCCAGCGAAAAGGACAACAAGTGGCGCTGGATCCTCTATGATTTCGACGACGCCATGGCCCGGAACGACGACAAGGACGATTCCGTCACCAACGGCTATCGGCGGGACTTCTTCACCAAGTATTTCCATCCCGCCGGACACGGGGCCGGCAAGGGCTTTTCCACGGTTTTGTCCCGATCCCTGCTGAAAAACAACGACTTTGTGGAAATTTTCCTGAAGTATTGCGCCAAGCTGACCAATGATGTATACTCTCCGGAGAAGATCGTCAACAAGGTGGACGAGCTTTCCGGCAACATCGCGTCGGAGATCAATTGGGATTTCCCCCGCTGGAGCCTCACCGTGAAGAACTGGAACGCCCATCTGAACAACGTGAGGGGCTACGCCAATCACTATCAGGAGTACTACTTCAAGTACCTGAAGAACTATATCAACAAGAACACCAACTATAAGCTGACGGACCAGAAGATGATGGAGATCTTCGGAAGAGCGGAGTAAAGGGCATGGAATACAGGCATGAGATTAAATACCTGATCAGCCTGGGGGAGGCGGAGTTTCTGGCCACCCGGCTTCGGCTCACCCTGTCCCAGGACCCCCACGCCGTGAAGAGCGGCGGGACCTACTTCATCCGCAGCCTCTACTTCGACACCCCCTTCGAGAAGGCGGTGGAGGAGAAGGCCGACGGCGTGGAGTTTCGGGACAAGTATCGCATCCGCATCTACAACATGTCCGACAAGGTCATCAAGTTCGAGCGCAAGCACAAGAACGGCCAGTTCATCGGCAAGCAGAGCCTGAATCTGACCCGGCAGCAGTGCGACGCCGTCATAGCCGGGGAATACGGCTTTTTGCTCCATCGGCAGGAGGATTTCGCCGCAGAGCTGTATGCGGCGCTCAGGACCGAGGGCTGGCGGCCCCGGGTGCTGGTGGACTATGACCGGGAGCCCTTCATCTTCCCCCTGGAGGACGTGCGCATCACCATCGATCGGAACATCCGCACGGGCCTGCGGTGCACGGAGCTGTTCGACCCCCACACCCCCACCTTCCCCGCCACGGACTTTGCAAACGGGTGCATACTGGAGGTCAAGTTCAACAAATACCTGCCCGCCTATGTGCGCTCCCTCATCCAGGTGAATGCGGCCTCCCACACGGCAGCCAGCAAATACCTCTACTGTCGTCAGTTTGACTTTTGATAGAATCATCGTAGTAAAAAGGAGAAAACAATGGACAACGTATTTCAGTACATCTTGCAGCTGCAAAACTATCAGCCCATGCTCACCATCCTCACGGTGCTGGCGGCCTTTCTGGTGGGGCTCTATGTGTTCTTCATCTACCGGATCACCTTCGCCGGCGTCATCTACTCCCGGACCTTCAATCTGAGCCTGGTCATGCTCTGCATGGTCACCGCCACGGTCATCATGTTCATGGCCAACAACGTGAAGCTGAGTCTGGGCATGGTGGGCGCTCTGTCCATCGTTCGTTTCCGTACCGCCATCAAGGACCCCATCGACACGGTGTTCATGTTCTGGGCCATTGCGGAGGGCATCGCCCTTGGTGCGGGCTACTTCATCGCGGGCATCATCGCGGCGGTGTTCATCGGTCTGTGCATGATCCTGATCTCCGTCATCAAGGGTCGGTCCACCATGCCCTACCTTTTGATCCTCCACTACGACGAGAGCGCCAGCAAGCAGATCAAGCAGATGGTGGCCCAGCTGCCCCAGGGCCGGATCAAGTCCAAGACCGTCCAGCGGGAGGGCATCGAGATGACCGTGGAGCTGCGCATCCGTCAGAGCGAGACCGGCTTCGTGGACAAGTTCATGCGGGTGGAGGGCGTCTACGATGCCACCCTCATCGCCCATCAGGGGGATATGATCTCCTGACAGCCGCGTCCTTTTGACCGGCGGAAGCGATTCCGTCGGCCTTTTTTGTGCGAAAAAACGCCTTCTTCCGTGTATTGGAAGAAGGCGTTTGTTTGTTAGAAGGGCGAAAATCAGACCGAGTGATACAGATCCTGGATCTCCTCGATGAAGTCCCCGTAGGGGAAGTTGGGGGCATAGACGATGCTGATGGTGCGCTCCATGTCCAGATGCTCGATGGGCAAAGTGACCAGCTTCTTCTTCATCACCTCGTCGTAGCAGGCGCTTTCGGCCAGCACGGACACCCCGTACTCCCGCCGGACCAGATCCTTGATGGTGGCCACGTTGTCCACCTCCAGGATGATGTGAAAATCGTCCAAGTCGATGTCCCGGCTCTCCAGGGAGGAGATGAACATATCCGTGGTGCCGGAGCCGGGCAGCCGCAATATGAGCTTCTCCTTCTTCAGCTCCTCGATGGTCACAAAGGGCTTGCCCGCCAGAGGGTGGGAGGGGCTGGTGGCCAGCACCAGCTTGTCCACGTCCAGTTCCTGACTGATGAGCTCCCTGTCGGCCACGGTCCCGTCCATGATGGCCAGATCCAGCTCGTAGTTTTTCAGCTTTCGCTTGAGCTTTGTCTGGGTGGCGGTCACCAGCTTGATGGTGAGCCCCGCGTTGGCCGCCGCATACCGGGCAAAGACGTCGCTGATGCGGTTGCTCTCCACGGTGTGGGTGATGCCGATGTTCAGCACCCGGGCGCCCCGCGTCTCCCCGGACAGGTCGCTTTTCAGGTTGTTGTACAGGGCCACCATGGCTTTGGCGGTGGCCACCGCCTGCTCCCCCTGCTGGGAGAGCAGCAGTCGATTGCCGGAGCGCTCAAAGAGCTTGGCGCCCAGCTCGCCCTCCAGGGCGTGGATGTGCTGGCTGATGGCCGGCTGGGTCAGATTCAGCGCTTTGCCCGCCTGGGTAAAGCTGCCCAGCTCCGCCACCTTCAACAGGGTGTACAGCTTGCTGTCGATCATGCGTGGGCCATCCTTTCACGGGTAGTCAGGCAGGGGAGGTCTTGTCGGGAGGTGCGGCAGAACCACTGCCCCAGCAGCAGGGCCGCGGCGGCGCAGCATACCAGATCAGCCAGCGGTGTTGCCGCCACCAGCCCCTGGGCTTGGAAGACGCTTTGCAGCAGGAACATGAGGGGGATATCCACGGCTCCCTTGCGGAGGCTGGCCAACAGGAAGGATTTGCCGCCCTGGTTCACCGCCTGGAAGAAGGAGATGACGGTATAGCCGAGAGCCGAGAGGGGGCATCCCAGGCACAGGATGCGCAAAAAGGCGGCGCTGTACTCCCGGGATTCCCCCGCCGGCAAAAACAGCCCCACCAGCTGGCGGCTCAGGAGAAGATAGGCTCCCATGAGCAGGGCGGACACGGACACGGAAGCGGTGAGGGAGATGCGCAGCACCCCCTTCATCCGGGCCCGATTCCCGGAGGCGTAGGCATAGGCCAGCAGGGGCAGCACCCCCTGGGCGATGCCCCGAACGGCGCAGTGGGCCAGCATATTCACCTTCTTGGCCACGCCGATGCCCGCCTGGGCCGCCACGCCCCAGTGGGCCATGTTGGCGCCCAAAATGGCGTAGGACACGTTTTCAAACAGGGTCATGAGGCAGGCGGGCAGACCCGTCAGCACCAGCTCCCGGGCGGACCCGTCCGAAAAAGCCGCCCGGCTGTACCGGAACCGGAGGGACGTCCGAGTGCGGCATAGGAGAACCACGAAGAACAGACAGGAGATCACGTTCGACAGCCCTGTGGCCACGGCGGCGCCCAAAACCTCGTTGCCCCGGGGCAGGAGCACGAACATGAACAACGGGTCCAAGGCTATGTTCAACACGCCGCCCAAAATGGTGCCGAAGCTGGACTGGGCGGAGCGGCCCTCGGCCCGCAGCAGGTGGGCCAGCAGGGCGGACAGGGCGGTGGGCACGCCGGCAAAGATGACGGTCACCAGAAGATACCGGGCGGCCAGATCGTGGACCGCGCCGTGGGTCCCGCCCAAAAGGTCCACGAACCGGTCCAAAAACAGCCAGCACAGACCGCCGTACAGGAGGGAGAACAGCAGGCAGCCCGAAAGGGCGTGGGCCGCGATGTTCCCGCAGCGGTCCATGTCCCGCCGGCCCAGGGCCCGGGAGAAGGCCGCGCCGCCGCCCACGCCGAAGAGGTTGGCGATGGCCAGCAGGAACATGAGGGCGGGCATGCAGACGGTGACGGCGGTGATGTTCACGTCGCTGCCGGTGAGCCCCACGAAGAAGGTGTCGGCCATGTTATACAGCACCAGGATGATCTGCCCCAGGACTGCCGGCAGAGCCAGCTTCATCACCGCCGCGTAAGGGGATTTGTTTTCGAACAGGTCCACCTGTGCACTGGACATGGCTTGGCGCCTCCTTTCCGATAGATTTGGGCTTTTCTTCCCTCTATGCCAGTATACTATGCCATAATCGTCAAAAATGCAAATTATGATTCGTGATAAGGATAAAAGATTTATTTATGGATATTCATTACCGGCGGCCTCCGTCCGGGCCCGTTCCGTCCGCCGACCGTGCTTCCTGCCGGGATTTTTCGCAAAAAGTGTGAAAAAGAGGCGCAAAAGCTTGCAACAGGGGCGATTCTCCAGTATAATGGGCCCGTTATCTTATACGTAGCGAGGTGGTTTTTTCGTGGACGCAGATCCCAGTAGCATTCCCATACGTGTGCTGCTGAACGAGTCCGTTCCCCAAGCCGGGGGGCAAAGCCCCTTTGGTCTGGTTCTGTTTTTCCTGGTGCTGCTGCTGTGCAGCGCCTTCTTTGCCGGCAGCGAGACGGCCCTGTCCACCGTGAATAGGATCCGCATGATGAGCTATGCGGACGACGGCGATAGGCGGGCCCGGCGGGTCCTCTATATCCTGGACCACTTCGAGGAAGCCCTGTCGGCCATATTGATCGGCAACAACATCATGCACATCGGCAGCGCCGCCCTGGCCACGCTGACCGCCACCCGCCTGTGGGGCGAGGGGGCGGTGGCCCTGACCACCGTGGTGACGGCCCTTTTGGTGTTCCTGGCGGCGGAGATGATCCCAAAATCCTTCGCCAAGGCCTGCTCGGAGAAGTTCGCCCTGTTCTGCGCCACGCCGCTGCTGATGCTCATGAAGGTGCTCAAGCCCTTCGTGCGCCTGTTCACGGGCCTGAGCCAGGGCCTAAAGAAGCTCTTTCGGGTCCCCGAGGCGGAGGACCCCACCGTCACCGAGGACGAGCTCCACGACATCATCGACTCCATCGTCCCCGACGAGGAAAATGGCGTGGACGAGGACACAGCGGAGCTGGTACAGAGCGCCCTTGAATTCACCGAGACCCCGGTCCGGGACGTGTTCACCCCCTGGGACCAGGTGACGGTCCTTCGGCGGGATATGTCCCCCAAGACCATCGTCTCCCTCATCGAGGATACCCCCCACTCCCGGCTGCCCGTGGTGGATCGGGAGGGGAACGTGGTGGGCATGCTCCAGATCCGAAAGTATCTCAAGTCCTATATCCAGCGCCAGGGCCACGTGTCCCTGGGCCGGGTCATGGACAGACCCACCTTCGTCACCGCCGGCGCGCCCATCGACGAGCTGCTGGACACCCTTTCCAGCCAGCGGGTCCACATCGCCATCGTCCGGGACGCCGACGAGAAGCCCATTGGGATCATCACCGTGGAGGATATCCTGGAGGAGCTGGTGGGCGAGATATACGACGAGGACGACAAGGCCCCGGCAGGAGGTGACGAGGGATGATCGTGAACCTGCTGCTGATCGTGGTGTGCATTTTGCTCTCCGCCTTCTTCTCCGGCTCCGAGATCGCCTATTCCGCGGCCCAGGAGCTGCGCCTTGAGCATGCGGCCCAGGAGAAGGGCGGGGCCTACGGCCTGGCGCTGAAGGTCAAGAAAAACTTTGAAACGGCCCTGATCTCCATCCTGGTGGGGAACAACCTGGTGAACATCGGCGCCTCCTCCCTGGCCACGGTCATCGCCGTGGGCCTCATGGGGGAGAAAGGGGCCTGGGCGGCCACGGCCGTCATGACCGTGCTCATCATCACCTTCGGGGAGATCGGCCCCAAGATCGTTTCCAGTGCCCAGCCCGAGCGGTTCTGCAACCTGGCGGCGGCGCCCCTTCGGCTGTGGATGATCGTGACCTGGCCCTTGACCTGGGTCTTCGACAAGCTTCTGCACCTTATCTCCCGGCTGTGGGAGCGGGGCCAGGACGCCGGCCCGGCGGTGACGGAGGACGACCTGGAGACCATCATCGAGGCCGTGGAGGACGAGGGCGTGGTGGACGAGGACACGGCGGACCTGCTGCAAAGCGCCCTCGATTTCGGGGACGTGCTGGCCTACGAGGTCATCACCCCCCGGGTGGACCTGGTGGGCATCGATCTGGACGACAGCCGGGAGGAGATGCTGAAGGTGGCCTTCGCGTCCCCCTATACCCGCATCCCCGTCTATCAGGGGACCATGGACAACATCGTGGGGATCCTGCATCTGAACCGCCTCTATAAGACCCTGGTGAAGGACCCTGACGCGGACATCGAACAGCTCCTGCTGCCGCCCATCTTCGTGCACAAGACCATGCCCTTGGACGACGTGTTCAACATCATGCGCAAGCAGAAGCGGCACATGGTCATCGTCACCGACGAGTACGGCGGCACCATGGGGGCCCTCACCATGGAGGACGTGCTGGAGCAGCTGGTGGGGGACATCTGGGACGAGTCCGACGAGATCGAGGAGGAGTTCGTGGAGGTGCGGCCCCACGTCTTCGAGGTGGACGGGGACATGCGCCTCAGCGACTTCTTCGCCGAGTTCGACAAGGACGAGGAGGAGATCGACGACGACAACGCCACCGTGGGCGGCTGGGCCGTGGAGATGCTGGGGGGCTACCCGAAGCTTCGGGAAAGCTTCACCTTCGAGGATTTGACCGTCACCATCCTCAAGCGCAACAACCTGCGGGTCCTTCGGCTCCAGGTGGAGCAGGACCCCAACTGGGTGGACGAGGACGAAGAAGAGGACGATTTGATCGACGAATAGGATTGTATTGAAAGCCTGATCCTTTTCTTGTAAGAAAAGGACCAAAAGAACTTTCACTTATACTAAGTCTTTAGGAACTATTTTCATATTCCGATTGATTTCTCTTTTTGCGCCGCTTTTTCTCTTTTTCCAAAGAGAAAAAGCGGCAAAATAATACTGTCATATCTTAATCACTTCTTAAACTTTCCCGCCTTGTTTCTTAATCCTCTTTTCGGTATGATGGCGGTGGAAAAGGGAAGGAGAGAGCAAATGTATCGCATCCTGGTTTGTGACGACGAGAAGGATATCGTAAGCGCCCTGCGGATTTATCTGGAGGCGGAGGGCCATGAGGTTCTGGCCGCCTACACCGGGGCGGAGGCTTTGGCGGCGCTGGAGAAGGAGGAGGTCCACCTGGTCCTTCTCGACATCATGATGCCCCAGATGGACGGCATCACCGCCATGACCCGCATCCGGGAAAGGAGCAACGTGCCCGTGATCCTGCTCACGGCCAAGTCCGAGGACACGGACAAGGTCCTGGGCCTGAATCTGGGGGCCGACGACTATGTGACCAAGCCCTTCAACCCCGTGGAGCTGCTGGCCCGGGTCAAATCCCAGCTGCGGCGGTATATGCAGCTGGGCGGCGGCGAACAGCGGCCCCAGACGATCACCATCGGCGGCGTGTCCCTGGATGATACCGCCAAGGCCGTCACCCTGGATGGCGAGCCCGTCAGCCTGACCCCAAGGGAGTATGACATCCTGAAGCTCCTCATGGGCCACCCGGGCCAGGTCTTCTCCCCCAAGGACATCTATCGGCAGGTCTGGGGCGAGTCCCCCTACGGGGCCGAGAACGCGGTGGCGGTCCACATCCGGCATCTCAGGGAAAAGTTGGAATTCGACCCCGCTGATCCCCGATACATCAAGGTCATCTGGGGCAAGGGCTATCGTTTTGACGGAGGAAACGTAAAATGAAGAAATGGAATCTGACTCTGGCGGCCCGGATCGTGGCCGGCGTGCTGTTTATGATCTTTG
Organism: uncultured Eubacteriales bacterium; assembly: GCA_902798825.1. Classification (GTDB taxonomy): domain Bacteria; phylum Bacillota; class Clostridia; order Christensenellales; family CAG-138; genus RUG472. The sequence continues at coordinate 89,294 of CADBYI010000010.1, forward strand.
CCATGGGGACCATCCTGGGCGCCGGCGGCGTGGCGGCCCTGTTCCAGTACAACGCCTTCAACGACGGCGGGGCGGAGCTGTTCGATGCCGCGGCGGGTTCTCTCATGGGCCGGGATACCGCAGTCGTACGGGAACGGCTGGAGGGCAGCGATGTGCTGAGATGGAACGTGAATAAGGGGGACGGGGGCGAGAGCGCCGACAGTATCGCCCCCCTTCCAAACGGGCCCTGGGTGATTGCTGTGCCCACTCACCTGCAGAGCGGGCGCACCAACTTCCGCTTCTATGTGAGCAACGAGAACGTGCACATTTCCAACGGAGATCCCACGGGCTGCCTTGAGTATCGGGAGGAGCCCTGGACATTGTATCTGTATGATGAAGAGGTTCGCCATTTTGCGCAGACCTATGCCACCGAGGACGAAGCAAATCAGGCCTGGGAACAGCTTCGTGAGGAAAGCTGGTTTTTTAACGGTCAGGTCGAAGAGACCGCCTCCGGCTGGAAGATGGAGGCCAATTACCAGTCCCCCCGGACGGTGACCGTCACCGCCCGCTACGGCATCGACGGCAACTATCCCGTGGTGGATCGGTATTCCCTCCTGCTGCCCCTGGTGAACGCCTTCATCGCCTGCCGCAGCTGGGCCATCCCTGTGACGGCGGTGTGCCTGGCGCTGACCGTCGCGACTTTCATCTTCCTGCTGGTCAGCGCGGGGCACCGGACCGGCACCGCCGAGGTGAGCCGGAACTGGTTCGATAAAGTGCCTTTGGAGCTGGTGCTCCTGGCCATGGCGGCGGCGCTGGGGGTCGGCATGACGGCGTTCACCGATCGGGCGGCGACGGTGATGGGCCTGTTCCTGCCCTTGCTCCTCGCGCTGGGACTGCTGTTCTGCATGACCTTCGCCGTCCGCTGCAAGACCGGGACCCTGGTGAAGGGGACCCTCCTCTATTGGGTCCTGCGCTGGGCCTGGGCGGGGGTACGGTGGCTGGGCTACGTGCTCAAAAACCTGCCCCTCATCTGGAAAACCATCCTCGTGTGGGGCGGCATCAGCCTTGTGGAGATGGTGATGGTGGCCGGGTACGCCGGAGGCCCCCTGGCGGTCTTCTGGTTCCTGGAGAAGCTGGTGCTGACGGCGGCCCTGTTCGCCTTCGTCATTGGCCTCAAGAAGCTCCAGGACGGGGCAAGGCGCATGGCGGACGGGGACATGGCCCCCGTGCCGGAAAAGTTTTTGTTCCCCTCCGAGAAGCGGCACGCCCAATATTTGAACAGCATCGGCAAAGGCGCGGTCCTGGCGGCGGAACGTCAGCTCAAAAGCGAGCGCATGAAGACGGAGCTCATCACCAACGTGAGCCACGACATCAAAACGCCCCTGACCTCCCTCATCTCCTATGTGGACTTGCTCAAGAAGGAGGGCCTTGCCTCCGAAAACGCCCCGGGGTATGTGGAGGTGCTGGACCGCCAAAGCCAGCGGCTCAAGAAGCTGACGGAGGATCTGGTGGAGGCCAGCAAGGCGTCCACGGGGAACATGACCGTCACAAAGGAGGACACGGATGTGAACCTGCTCCTGTCCCAGGGGTTGGGGGAGTACGCCGAGCGGCTGGCGGCGGCGAACCTGGTGCCGGTGGCCACCCTGGACCCCTCGGAGCCCCACATCCAGGCGGACGGGCGGCTGCTGTGGCGGGTGTTCGATAACCTGCTTTCCAACGTGTGCAAGTACGCCCAGCCCGGCACAAGGGTGTATCTGTCCACCGAGGTGAAGGAGGGGAAAACGCAGATCGCCTTTCGGAACGTGAGCCGGGAGCCCCTGAACATCTCCGCCGATGAGCTCATGGAGCGGTTCGTCCGCGGCGACGCGTCCCGAAACACCGAGGGCAGCGGCCTGGGCCTCTCCATCGCCCGGAGCCTCACCGAATTGAACGGAGGTACCCTGGAGCTGACGGTGGACGGAGATCTGTTCAAGGCGACGCTGATTTTTTGAAAGGAATGGATGTATAGCTTGTTCCCTTTTCTTGAAAGAAAAGGAAACGCCAAAAGAACTTTAGGAATACAAAAATGCTCAGGAATCCTAATTCAATGGGCTTCCTGCGCTTTTCTTTTTGCGCCGCTTTTTCTTTTCACAGAAAAGAAAAAGCGGCAAAACAAACTCACGCCATCTATGCGGCAAAGGCGCCGGTCGCCGGGTCGAAGGCGTCCGTCACCGCCGCATAAGCCTTGGCGATTCCGCCCGCGGGCACGGAAGGCCGGATACCACGTGGGGTGATGGTAGATATATGCGTTTTTGCCCTGGACCGGTTACAAAAGGGCCAGGAC
>CADBYI010000011.1 GCA_902798825.1 uncultured Eubacteriales bacterium
GGCCCCGGTTGTCCTTGCGGACCTCCAGCACGTAGACCTTGATCCGCTGGTTGTTCTCGTAGTTCTCCCCGGGGATCATCTCGTTATGGGTCAGGATGCCGTCGGTCTTGCCCAGCTCCACGTAGGCGTTGCCCTTCTCCACCCGCTGCACGATGGCGGTGAGGATCTCGTTCTCCTTCTCGGCATACTCCTCGTAGATGTTGCCCCGCTCGGCCTCCCGGATGCGCTGGACCACCACCTGCTTGGCGGTCTGGGCGGCGATGCGCCCGAACTTGCGGGTGTCCGCCTCCTCCTCCATCACGTCGCCCACCTCGTAGAGGGCGTTGACCTTCTTGGCGGCGGCCAGGGAAATCTCCACGGTGGGGTCCGTGACCTCCTCCACCACGGTCTTGCTGGCGTAGATGTGGATCTCGCCGGTGGTGCCGTCGATCTCGGCCCGCACGTTGCCCTGGGAGTTGTAGTTGCGCTTATAGGCGAAGATCAAAGCGGATTCCACCGCCGAGAGCAGCACGTCCTTGCTGATGCCCTTCTCCTTTTCCAGCGCGTTGAGAGCCTCGATAAAATCTGCGTTCATTGTCATGTCCTTTCTTGTGGTCCAACTGGTCTATTAAAACTCGATATACGGGCGGATCAGCGCCGCGTCCTTCTTTTGGATGGTGTGCTCCTTGCCCCCCTCGGTGCAAAGAACGAAGCTCATATCGTCGTAGCGCACCAGGGTGCCGTGGAGCTGCTTCAGGCTCCTGCCGGAGGCCATCTTGAGGGGCGAATAGAGCTTCACCTCGATGGGCTTGCCAAGATTCCGCTCATAGTCCTTCGGAAGCTTCAAGGGCCGGTCCAGGCCCAGGCTGCTGACGGACAGGGTATAGGCCTGTTCGATGGGGTCCGCCTCATCCAGCACCGGCTCCAGGGCCCGGCTCACCGTCTCGCAATCCTCGATGGTGACGCCGCCCTCCCTGTCGATGTAGAAGGTCAGCACCCAGTCGCCGTACTCCTTCTGGAACTCCACGTCCCAGAGGACGAAGCCCAGCTTCTCCACGGTTTCGCGGCACAGTCCTTCGCACACTTCGGTGGTCTTCACGCCTTTCCTCCCCTCTCATAAGGAAAGAGTGGGTCGCCCCACTCTCCACAATTGTTACTCATTCCAACGATGGTAAGTATACCATAGCCTGTCCAAAAGCGCAAGAGAAATTTCACACAAATGGCGGCGCGTCGGCTTTTTTTGAAAACCCTATTGACATGGACGAAAAATGTGGTACTATATTCCTGTAGTTAGCATTTGCTAACTTTCGTCGGAGCTGCATAGAGATATGCGTTTTATTTTTCGCCAAGTGGTTAGTCTTTGCTAACCATGGCCGGTGCCATCTTAGAGAACGAAGGAGCTGCTATGTCAGAGGAGTCCATCATTCGCCACTGCTCCCCCACCCTGGCGGGCATGAAGACGGGCAATCTGTTTCGGTCCAGCTATATTAGCCGCCGGGAAATGCGGGAGGATATACGGCACTGGAACGTTATCCTGGCGAAGAAGGGCCTTCGCGTCGTCCCCCTCCGGTTCCAGAAGGGGAGCGCCCTCATCTACATCTATCGGCCCCTTCGCCTGGCGCGGGATCTCCGGGACGGACGCGCCTGTGAGCTGCTGCAGCAGCGGGGCTACTGCACCGACACCCCGTCCCGCTGCGTGGCCTGCCTCATCGATCGGCTGCGGGAAGCGGAGGAGTTCCCCCACGAGATCGGCCTGTTCCTGGGCTATCCCCCGGAGGACGTGTCCGGCTTCATGGAGCATAGGGACGAGGGCTGCAAGTGCGTGGGCTTCTGGAAGGTGTACGGGGACGTAGACGCCGCCCGCCGGACCTTCGCCAAGTTCAAAAAGTGCACCGACGTATACTATCGGCAGTGGCAAAGCGGCCGCCCCCTGGAACGGCTGGCCGTGAACGGGTAAACGGCGACGATACGGCTTTTTTCCTCGCTGACAAACGGCAGCGCACGATCATACATAATCCCCAATCCGGCAAAGGGACTGCCTGCAAGCGGCGGTCCTTTTGCTATACATTCGTTCCGTTCCGCACGCCTGAAACCAGGTACATGGCCTCATCGGAGACCACCCTGTCCACCGTCAGACAGGCGGCCAGGAGGGCAGACAGCTCCCCAACAGGCGGGAGGCCGCCGGATACACGGCTGGCGCCGCCTTGATGGTGGGCGTTGATCCGCTCCCGGCTCATGCCATGGGCCACGGTGAGGCGGCCCCCGGGCGCCAGATGGCGGGCCAGGGTCTCAAAGAGGACCTCCGGGTTTGAAAAATGAGGAAAGGCGTTGTAGATCAGGATCCGATCGAAGGTCCGACCCAGGTCCATGGTCTGGGCGTCCCGGCAAAGGACGGTGATTCGATCGTCCCCGGCAAACTTGCCCTGGGCGACCCCGGTGCCGCAAGCCACGTCCAACACGTCCACCCCGGGCGCCACGTTTGCGGCGTCCAGAATGGCCGCGATGACGGCTTCGTCCCGGACCATGCCCCCGTCCCAGGCGGGGGCCAGGCGGTCAAAGAATTCGATAACGTCCTTGGTGTCGATCATATAGTCTCCTTAGCAAAGGAGCCGCGCGGACAGCGCGGCTCCCGTTGGCTTGCAGGGATGGGATCAGAGGGACACGTCCTCCACGTAGAGCTCCCGCACGGCGGGGGCTTCCTTCTTGGGCTCGGGCTTGGGCTCCGGCTCCACGAGACCGTCGCGGACGTCGAAGAACTTCTTGGCCACCTGGGGCAGGAGGGCGTAGCTCAATACATCCTCCTCCTGATGGGCCTGCTCGCCCAGCTCCTTCTTGTACTTCTCCAGCTCCGGCTCGATGAGATCGGCGGGACGGCAGGTGATCACCTTCTCGTCGCCGATGGCCATCTTGCGGACCTCCTCGTTCACTTCGCCGGGCAGCTTGCCGTAGGCGCCCCTGAGCAGGTCCTTGCTGTTGTTGGGGAAGGTCTTATACCGGCCCATGAGCACGTTGAACACGGCCTGGGTGCCCACGATCTGGCTGGTGGGGGTCACCAGAGGCGGATAGCCGAAGTCCTTGCGGACCTGGGGGATCTCCGCCAGCACGTCGTAGTACTTATCCTCGGCGCCGGCGTCCTTGAGCTGCTTGACCAGGTTGCTGAGCATGCCGCCGGGGACCTGATAGATCAGGGTGTTGGTATCCACCATCATGGACTTGGTGGTGTAGATGCCCTCCTGCATCATCCGTTCCTGGACCTTGCGGAAGTGCTTGGCTACCTCGGCAAGAGCGGCGAGATCGAGGCCCGTATCCCGCTCGGTGCCCTTGAGGGTGGCTACCAGGGACTCGGTGGCGGGCTGGGCGGTGCCGTTGCCGAAGGGGCTCAGGCACGTGTCCACGATGTCCACGCCGGCCTGGGCGGCCATCAGGTTGGTCATGTCGCCGGTGCCGGTGGTGTTGTGGGTGTGCAGGTGGATGGGGATGTCGCCCAGTTCCGCCTTCATCTTCTTGATGAGGCTGTAGGCATCGTAGGGCAGCAGCAGGTTCGCCATGTCCTTGATGCAGATGGAATCGGCGCCCATCTGGACCAACTCCTTGGCCAGCTTCACGAAGTAGTCCTCGGAGTGGACCGGGGAGATGGTGTAGCTCAGCGCCGGCTCGCACCAGCCGCCGTACTTCTTGGTGTACTTGATGGCGGCCTCCAGGTTCCGGGTGTCGTTCAGCGCGTCGAAGATGCGGATGATGTCGATGCCGTTCTCGATGGCCTTGCGGCAGAAAGCTTCCACCACGTCGTCGGCATAGTGCTTGTAGCCCAGGATGTTCTGGCCGCGGAAGAGCATCTGCAGCTTCGTCTTGGGCAGAGCCTTGCGGAGCTGGCGGAGTCGCTCCCAGGGGTCCTCGTTGAGGTACCGCAGGCAGGCGTCGAAGGTGGCGCCGCCCCAAACCTCCAAAGACCAGTAGCCGATGTTGTCCAGGGCCTCGCAGGCGGGGAGCATATCGGAGAGGGGCATCCGGGTGGCCGCCTTGCTCTGGTGGCCGTCCCGCAGGATGGTATCGGTGATGTACAGTTTATTGGCCATAGTCTACCTCACTTGAACAGGGACAGGAACACGCCCGCCGCAATGGCCGAGCCGATAACGCCGGCCACGTTGGGACCCATGGCATGCATGAGCAGGAAGTTGCCGGGCTTGGCCTTCTGGCCCTCCACCTGGGAGACACGGGCCGCCATGGGCACCGCGGACACGCCGGCGGAGCCGATGAGGGGGTTGATCTTCTCCTTGAGGAAGAGGTTCATGAGCTTGGCCAGGAGCACGCCGCCGGCGGAGCCGCCGCCGAAGGCGAAGATGCCCAGGGCCATGATCTCCAGGGTCTGGAGCTTCAGGAAGTTGGCGGCCGTGGCGGTGGCGCCCACGGAGATGCCCAGGAAGATGGTAACGATGTTGATGAGCTCGTTCTGGGCGGTCTTGTTGAGACGGTCGGTGACGCCGGATTCCTTAAACAGGTTGCCCAGCATCAGGCAGCCCACCAGGGGCGCCGCATCGGGCACCAGGAAGCTGACGAAGATGGTGACCGCGATGGGGAAGATGATCTTCTCCGTCTGGGACACGGCACGGAGCTGCTTCATGGTGATCTGCCGCTCCTCCTTGGTGGTCAGCGCCCGCATGATGGGGGGCTGGATCACCGGCACCAGGGCCATGTAGGAGTAGGCAGCCACGGCGATGGCGCCCAGCAGTTCGGGAGCCAGCTTAGTGGTGACCAGGATGGCCGTGGGGCCGTCCGCGCCGCCGATGATGCCGATGGAGGCAGCCTGGGGCGTGGTGAAGCCCAGGAGCAGGGCGATGCCGTAGGCCATGTAGATGCCCAGCTGGGCGGCTGCGCCCAGGATCAGGGACTTGGGATTGGCGATGAGGGGACCGAAGTCCGTCATGGCGCCCACGCCCATGAAGATCAGGCACGGATATATGCCCAGCTTGACGCCCAAGTACAGGTAGTCCAGAAGGCCGCAGTGCTTGGGGTCAGCCAGCATGGTCCAGTTCACGTGGCCCTCGGCGTAGATGTCCGCGTGATAGAGCCCCGCGCCCGGCAGGTTGGTGAGCAGCATGCCGAAGGCGATGGGGAGCAACAGCAACGGCTCGAACTTCTTCACGATCGCCAGATACAGCAGCACGCAGGCGATGAGGAGCATCACCAGCTGCAGCGGATTATCGAAGATCTGGAAGAAGCCAGTCGTTTTTAAGAATTCAAGTATGGCGGTGCCCATAGTTCGGTGACCTCACAATCAACCGATGGAGCACAGCAGCTGGCCGGAGGAAACGGTGGAACCCTTCTGGACGGACAGGTTGGACACGGTGCCGGCGCAGGGGGCGATGATCTCGTTCTCCATCTTCATGGCCTCCAGGATCATGAGGATATCGCCGGAGTTGACGGCCTGGCCGTTCGCTACCCGCACATCCAGGATGTTGCCGGGCATGGGAGCGTTGATGTTCTCACCCTTGCCGGCAGGCGCGGCAGCGGGCGCGGGAGCAGCCGCCTTGGGGGCGGGCTTGGGCGCGGCGGCCTTGGGGGCAGCGGCTCTGGGCGCGGCGGCACCGGGGATGGGCCGACGGGGACCGGCGGCGGGACGGGCGGGAGCCGCAGCGGCGGGGGCGCCGGCAGCGATCTCTTCCACTTCCACCTGATACAGAACACCATTCACATTCACGTTAAAGGTACGCATGATTTTTGTTTCCTCCCTAAAATCAGTTCATTCTTGTAATGGATACGATGCGGATGCCGCTGACGTCCTCGCCCATGACGGTGGCGATGGCGGCGGAGATGGCGGCCACCATGCTCTGGCGATCTTCGATCTCCTCCACAGGCTCAGGCGCCGGTTCCGGTTCGACCGCGGCTGCTACAGGCGCGGCAGGTTGTGGTGCGGGCGCGGCTTGAACCGTCTTCTGTGCTTCCTTGGCCTTTGTGTTGCCCAGGATCTTGCCCAACAGGGTGATGATCAGGATCAAAGCCAACAAGCCTACGAAGACGGTGCCGAAGCCCAGCACGAATACGGTGAGAAACGGCAGATCGGTGTTCGCCGCAGCCATTACCCATAGACTCATGTTGGTCAACATTTTTCCCTCCTGCAAGTTTTCATGCATTATGAGTCTTCATTATGACCCATCTTTTATCTAATTCGACGTAATTCCTCTTTTCCCTTCTTTCTTTTAAAGAATCAGAAATATATTTTTCGGTCATGCTGTTCCTATGCTGATACTATTTCTGCGGGCGGTGCTGCTGTACCTGTTCATCCTGTTCATCCTGCGCATGACCGGCAAGCGGCAGATCGCCGATCTGCAGCCCTTCGACCTGATCATCACCATGGCCATCGCGGATCTGGCCGCCACGGCCATCGCGGACACGGACATCCCCCTGCTCTACAGCGTGGTGCCCATCCTGGCCCTGTACCTGGTGCAGCAGACCGTGGCCCACCTGAGCCTGAAGTCCGGCCGCTTTCGCGCCTTCGTCTGCGGCTCTCCCCTGCTGCTGGTCCGGGAGGGGGTGCTCCAGGAGAACATCATGCGGCAGGCCAACTACACCGTGGCGGACCTGTCGGACCACCTTAGGGCCGGGTCCGTGTTCGATCTCAAGACCGTTCAGTACGCCATATTGGAGACCAACGGCACCCTGTCCGTCCTGGAAAAGCAGAAGGCGGACCAGCCCCAGCCCCGCCTAAGCTATATGCTCATCCTGGACGGGGCCTGGTGCAAAACGGCCCTGAAGCACCTGCGCCTTTCGCCCAAGGCCCTGCGCGCCCTCCTTCGGCGCTACGGCGTGCAGGAGGCGGCGGACGTGTTCTACCTTCAATATCTGGGGGACGGCTCGCTGCATCTGCAGCTCAAGGCCCGGCGCGGGTCCAAAGTGATGGATATCCCCAGAAAGGAGGTCAGGGAGCTGTGTTCATAAAGGTCCGCCGGGGGTTCACCCTGGCCACGGTGCTGTTTTTGCTGCTGCTGTTCCTCCTCCCCGCCCGGTTCCTCCGGGGCTGGTCCGAGGAGCTCAACGAGCTGTGCGACCAGGTGCTTTTCTTCGAGCAGACCGATGCGTCCGCCGCCGAGAGGGCCTATGGGACGCTGCGGACGGAGTATGAGATGATGCGCCGGGTGGCGGAGCTGTTTTTGGACCACCGGGTCATGGACGACGCCACGGTGCCCCTGGAGCTCATGGGCGTATACCTGTCGGCGGGGGACGGGGTCTCCCTCCGGGCCGCGGCGGCGGAGTTTAGGCAGGCGTTGGCGTGCATGCTGTCCATCGAAACGGGGGACTTGCGGCTGCTTTTGTAACTTTTTCGCAACGGGGCTGTTAACACAGGCCACACCTCTTGCCACAAAGCGTCGAAAAACGGTATACTCCGGGTATGAAAAAGGCTTTCACAAAAACAGCCCTCCGGGGCGTACTGGTGCTGCTGCTCCTGGGCGCCGCCCTGTGGTTCGGACTGCCGAGCGGCAGCCGTTTCGCGGCGGCGGGCATGATCGCCCTGATCGTTCCCCTGGTGATATGGCCAAGGGGGATCTATTGTATCGTGCTGCTGGCCCTGGTGGGCATGGGCGCGTTCCTCATGACCTTCCGGGCCTCGGGCTACCACTATGCCGCCCTCCTCCCCCTGACGGCCGCAGGTCTGCTGATGGTGTTTCGATTCGGGAAGCGGTGGCTCAAGGGGCTCGTCGGCGCCGTGACGGGCCTCGCCCTGGCCCTGGTGCTGGCGGCGGAGGTGCCCATTGGATACGCCGCCCTGACCGCCACGAAGAGCGACGCCCCCTATGTGATCGTGCTGGGGGCGGCGGTCTACGGCCAGACCCCCTCCATCTCCCTTCGGCATCGGTCGGACCGGGCGGTCGAGCATTTGAGGGCCAATCCCGCCGCTTTGGCCGTCCTCTCCGGCGGACAGGGAGAAGGCGAGGACATCTCCGAGGCGGAATGCATGAGGCGGTATCTGCGGGAAAAGGGCGTGCCCCAAAGCCACATCCTCCTGGAGGACAAATCCACCTCCACCCTGGAGAATCTGACCTTCTCCCGGGCGGTCATCGAAGGAGCCGGCGGGGACAGCAGCCATGTGGCCGTCGTGTCCAGCTCCTACCATCTATACCGTGCCCGGCGCATGGCCGCCGGTTTGGGCATGGCGGCGGACGGGCTAAAGAGCGTCGACGGCTTTCCCATCTACATGACGGGCATGTATCTGCGGGAGGCGTTGGCCGTGTGGAAGCTGTGGGTCATGGGCATATAAAAGGGGGCCGGAAAGGGTTCCCCTTTCGCAGCCCCGACGCTCTTTTTCGTTTTACAAAGGATCAGGTTAGATGCAGGTGTAGCCGCCGTCCACGGGAAGCGCGACGCCCGTGACATAGGTGGATTTCGGCGAGCAAAGGAAGATGACGCTGGTATCCAGCTCACCCTCGTGGCCATAGCGCTCCATGGGGATGGTGTCCTTGGCGTGCTGCTGGAAGAAGGGAGAGTTCAGCGTCTCTTCGGTCAGAGGCGTGTAGAAGTAGCCCGGGCAGATGGTGTTGACGGTGATCCCGTAGACCGCCCACTCGGCCGCCAGGGCACGGGTCAGATTCACCACGCCGCCCTTTGCCGCATGATAGGGCGCGGAGCCGGCAACCTTGTTGCCCACCAGGCCGTACATGGAGGAGATGTTGATGATGCGGCCGTAATGGGCGGGGATCATCGCCTGATTGGCAACGGCCCGGGCAAACTTGAACGTGCCGAACAGGTCGATGTCGAACTCCTGCTCGAACTGCTCATCGGTGATGTTCTCCGCGTGGGCCACCGCACCGGTGCCCGCATTGTTGATCAGAATCTCAATGCTGCCGAAGGTTTCCAGGGCCTGCTTGACCGCCTTCTCCACCTGTTCCGTGTCCGTGATGTCGCACTTGATGGGCAGGGCCCTGACGCCGTGCTGTTCGGACAGCTCCTTGCAAACCTGTTCCAGCTTGTCCAGCCGCCGGGCGACGGCCACGATGTTGCAGCCCTGATTCGCCAGGGCGTGGGCCATCTGGACGCCCAAGCCCGTGGAGCAGCCGGTGACGATGGCTGTCTGTCCGGAAATGTCAAAAAGTTTTACCATGTGAAAATCTCCTTTCCATGAGCGCAGTATAGTTTGTTTTACCATATGCAGGCGGCGTATGTCAAGCTGCATGGAAGCTGTAGGTATAGAGAGTGCGCGGCCTCCCCCCTGGGAGGCGGTTTCTTTTTTCTCCCAATGAGAAAAAAATAACAGTCTCCCTCTCCTTTTCCTTCCCATTTTCCTTTTCTTTTTCCTTTTTCAGTTTCCTTTTCCTTTTCATTAGGTTCTGCAAAAAAAGAACCACTGGTTTCTTTCCGTGAGGAACCAGTGGTTTTATATTTTATTCCTTCGCGGCTTTCAGGAGCGAATCGATCTCCCTGTCGGTGAGATACCGCCACTGGCCGCTTTTCAGGTCCCCCAGGGTGAGGGGCCCGTAGCCCTCCCGTTTGAGGCGAAGGGTCCTGTGGCCCACGGCCTCCAGCATCCGGCGGATCTGCCGGTTTCGCCCCTCGTGGATGGTGATGGAAAGGCCCGTGTCCCCCTTCTGATTGGTGGTGGTGTAGTTGATCCGGGCAGGGGCGGTCATGCCGTCCTCCAGCATGACGCCGTTGACGAGCTGGGCCTGCTGGCCGGCGGTCAGCTTCCCGTCGCAGACGGCGTAATAGGTCTTCTCCACCTTGAATTTGGGGTGGGTCATCTTGTTGCACAGCTCCCCGTCGTTGGTCATGAGGAGCAGCCCCTCGGAGTTCAGGTCCAGGCGGCCGATGTTGTAGAGCCGCTCCGGTATCTCGGTGAAGAAGTCCTGGACGGTCCTGCGGCCCTCCGGGTCCGAGCTGGAGCAGATGACGCCCCGGGGGTTATAGAAGAGGATGACGATCCGCTTTTGGTCGGCCGCAACGGGCTTCCCGTCCAGCAGCACCCTATCCCCCTCCTCCACGGACATACCCAAGGTGGCCACGGTGCCATTCACCGTGACCCGGCCCGCCTCGATGAGCTTCTCCGAGGCCCGGCGGGAGGCCACCCCCGCCGACGCCAGATATTTTTGCAATCGCTCCCCCATGCGCTTTCCTTTCTGTCAGGCGAGGTATGCGCCCATGACCCGCCGGAAGAACCAGCCCAGGGTCAAAGGCTCCGCCCCCTCCCGGGTAAACAGCGGAACGGAGCTCACTATCTCCCCGTTGACGACGAGGACGGCTTCTCCCGCCGGCGTGCCCGGCTCCACCGGAGCCGTCAGACTGTCCGCCAGGCGAAGGTCCAGCCTGATCCGGTCCTGTCCGTCCCCCCTGACGGGATACAGTATACCCTCTTTCGCGGCCACAGGCAACGCTTTTTTCCTGCCGCCTACCACGGGGACCGTCCCCAGGGGTTCCTCCGAGTCCAGGAAGGTTCGCAGTTCGTAGGCCGAAAAGCCCCCGTCCAGGATCCTTTTCGCGTCGCCCCACATATCGGGGGCGTTCAGCACCGCGCCGACGAGCAGCATCCCCTCCCGTCGGGCGGCGAAGCACAGGCACCGCCCCGCCTTCCTGGTGAAGCCCGTTTTGACGCCGCAGCCTCCGGGGACCTCCGTCAGCATCCGGTTCTTGGTTCTGAAGGTCCGAACCCGATCGCCGGTGGAGGTGGTGTAGCGCTCGGTCGTCACCAGCTCCCGAAAGAGGGGCAGCTCCATGGCCGCCGCCCCCAGGCGGCAAAGGTCCAGGGCGCTGGTGTAATGGGCCGGGTCGTGGAGGCCGTTGGGGTTCACGAAATGGGTGTCGTCAAGGCCCAGGGCCGCCGCTTTGGCGTTCATCCGCTCCGCGAAGGCCTCCACGGACCCAGCGGCGTGGATGGCGAGGGCCACGGCGGCGTCGTTGCCGCTCTGCATCATAAGGCCGTAGAGCAGGTCCCTTAGGCTCATCCGCTCCCCCGCCTCGAGATGCAGGGAGGAGCCCTCGGTGCCCGCCGCCCGGGGGTCCACGGCGATCTGGGTGTCCAAGTCCTCCCCCGCCTCCAATAGGAGCAGGGCGGTCATGATCTTGGTGGTGCTGGCCATGGGGAGCCTGTCGCGCTCATGTTCCCCCAGCAGGAGCCGCCCGCTGCCCGCTTCCACCAGGGCCCATCCCCTGGCGGTGATCCGCTCCTCCTTTTGGGCCGCCCGGGCCTCCGCAGGCAGGAGCAGCAGCAGGGCAAAGAGCAGGAGCCGGACCCGTCTCACCAGGTGTCCCCCTCGGTCTCCCGCTCCTTCTGCTGCCGGCTCATTTTGACCTCCTGCACCAGCCGGGGCAGCTGCCCCACCAGCCGATCCAGGGTGGAATCATAGTTGGCGGGGACCACCGTGACCCCCTCCTCCGTGGTGACCAAAAAGGCCTTGGGGGTCATGGACACGCCGGCCACGGCGGTGCCCAGGAAGGGGAAAGCCTTCTGCTCCGCCAGGGCGGCCCCGGCCACCTTGCCCCCGGGGGCGTACTCTCCGCCGCCGGAGAAGAAGCCGAAGCATATTTTGGACACGGGCACCACCACCCCGTCCCCCGCCGGGATGGGCTCGCCCACGATGGTGTTCACGTCCACGATGGTCTTCAAGCGGGCCATGGTGGTCTCGATGATGGATTCAACGCTTTGCATGTTGTGTTTTTCCTTTCCGATATTCGAGGATATTCTGTGCCAGGACAAAGCGGCCTATTCCCGAAAGCCCCAAGGCGCAGATGGTTTTGTCGAAGCAGGGGACGGGCCGCAGGGTCAGCTCCGCCCGGAGGGATCGCGAAAGCGTTTCAAGAAGCGTATACGCAAGGCCCAAAGCCTCCACGGTGGCGGCCCCGTCCCCCTCCAGGCCCACGTGGAGGGTGGCGGCCAGCCGCACATCCCGGAGGACGGGCCGAAAGCCGCCCCGCCTCCCTTTTGGGCCGGTAAGGGGCCTGCGCCGGCCCCGGCCATCCAGCCGCCAGAGGGTCAGATAGGGGGTCTGGAGGAAGTCCCCCTCCAGCCGAAGCCGAAAAAGGGAGGCTGCCACCACCTCCGCCCGGCCCGAAGTGGGGCTCAGCCGGGCGTCCAGCCGGAGGCTGAAGGGCCAGAAGAGCAGATACAGCCCCGTCAACACCCCCGCAACAAGCATGATCATGGTATCAGTCTGCCCCTGTGGCCGCCTTTCACGCACGGTTTCCCATCTTTTTCACAATTCGATCATGCACAGGCGCGGATTTCTGCTATAATACCCCTATTGAGGCTGTATGTTTGGGTATATCGGGACAATCGAGTCGGAGCTGAAGGTGCGGGAGGCGGCCAGCTATAAAAGCTGGTATTGCGGCCTGTGCCAATGCATGAAGCGCCGCTACGGCCCCTTCTGTACCCTGTTTCTCCAGTATGACTGCGCGTTCCTGGCCCTGCTCTTTTCGGGGGAGCTGGGGGAAGCGGTGGACGCCAAGCGCTGCCACTGCCTCCATCGATGCCATGACCCCCAGCGCAAGTACCGGCTGGAGACGCCGGCCCTGCGGTTTGCCGCGGCGGTGAACGTACTGCTTGCCTATTATAAATGCTATGACGACTGGCGGGACGAACGGGACCTCAAGAAGGGCGCCGCCGCCCTGCTTTTGAAGGGAGCGGTGAAGCGGGCCGGCCGGGACTATCCGGCGCTCCTGGAGCGAACGCGTCAGTTTTACGCCGACCAGGCCCGGATGGAGGAAAGCGACGGACGGCCGGACGCCGCGGCGGACCCTACGGGCCGGTATCTGGAGTCCCTGGCGGATATGCTCCCCTTCCCGGAGGCGGAGAAGACGCCCCTGAAGTGGCTCCTGTACAACCTGGGCCGGTGGATCTATCTCATGGACGCCTGGGACGATCGGGAGAAGGACCAAAAGAAGGGGACCTTCAACCCCTATCTCATGGCGAACACCTCGAAGGAGGACGCGGCCTTCGGGCTGTACGCCTCGTTGGAGGAGGCCCACAAGGCCTTCGATCTGCTCAGCCCCAGCCGAGACGGGGGGCTGATGGAAAACGTGTTGACCCTGGGGTGCCCGGAGCGCACCCGGCGGGTGCTGGAGAAGACGGACAAGGAGGAAGGCCATGAATCCCTATAAGGTGCTGGGCGTCAGCGAGAACGCCACCCAGGAGGAGATCCGCAAGGCCTATTTGGCCCTGGTGAAGAAGTATCACCCGGACCGCTATGCCGACGGGCCCATGAGGGACATGGCCAACGAGAAGCTCAAGGAGATCAACCAGGCCTATGAGCTGCTGACCAAGAAGAAGGAGAGCGCCGGATACGGCGGCTCCTCCAACTACGGCGGCTACAGCGCCTACGGCCAGAGCACCCATGGCCAGGGCGGCTACTGGCAGAACCAGGGGAGCTACGCCGGGGAGTACGCCCAGCAGTTCTCCCGGGTCCGCAGCTACTTCGCCCAAAACAATCTGAACGCCGCCCGGTCCATTCTGGACGGCATCCCCCTGCACAACGCCGAGTGGCACTATCTCTACGGCATCCTCTACTTCCGCTGGGGCTGGTATGACCAGGCCCGGCAGCACCTTTCCATGGCCTGCAGCATGGAGCCGGGGAACATGGAGTATCAGAACGCCTATACCACCGTCATGAACACGGGCCGGTCCTATTCCAACGGGCCCATCAACATGGGCGGGCAGGAGTGCGATATGTGCGACTGGTGCTCCACCATGCTGTGTCTCAACTGTCTGTGTAACTGCGGAGGCTGCCACTGATGGAGAAAAAGAAGCTGCCGCTGAGCCGCCGGCTGTCATTGGGCGCCATGGTGGCGGCCCTGACGCTGCTGTTTCTCTATGCCTCCGAGGTGCTGACGGGGTTTCGGTTTTTGTGCGCCGCCGTCAGCGGGCTGTTCATCGTGATCCTGACGGAGGAGGACCTGTTCGGCACGGCCTGGCTGTGCTTTCTGACGGTCAGCGTCCTGGGCTTCGTTCTCTGTCCCGACCGCATGAGCTGGTTCTTGTATGTTTCTCTCATCGGCCACTACGGCATCGTGCGCCGGTTCTTCCGCAAGTTCATCACCGTCCCCGCCGTCCGGTCGCTGTTCACCGTCCTCTACTGCAATCTCGGCGCCGCCCTGGGCCTGTGGGCCATCCATACCGTGGCCGGGGTGGACGCGCTGCAGCAGCTCCCGGACATACCCATCGTGGTGCTGATCCTCATCGTGGAGGCGGTGTTCTTCCTGCTGGACATCCTCTACGAGGCCGCCGTCAATCTGTATCTGAAGCGGGTGCGCCGATTCCTCCTTCGATAGCATATCGATCCGTCTTTCGTCCCATACTAAGCCATCATGGGACGAAAACGAAACGCATCCAAATCCCCGCGCCCCCACCGCCTGAAGCGGTGGTTGTTTGTATGGGCCGCCGTTGTTCTCGTGCCGATCCTGGCCCTCGTCGCCTATGTGATGAGCCGGGACGCCTGGCATATGCTGGACGAGGAGAAGCTTGGCTACGACGCCCTGTCCGTCCGGATACTGGACGGAGACGATGAGCTCTTCTCCGCCCTGGGCGCCGGCGAGGAACGGCTGCTCACCCGCATCGGGGATTTGCCGGAGCAGGTGAAGAACGCCTTCATCGCCGCCGAGGACGCCCGGTTCTACGACCACCCGGGGGTGGACGCCGTCCGCATCCTGGGGGCCGCCTGGAGCGACCTCAAGGCGGGAGCCTTCGTGGAGGGAGCCAGCACCATCACCCAGCAGCTCATCAAGCTCACCCACCTCTCCAGCCGCAAGGAGCTTTCCCGAAAGGTGGACGAGGCCATTTTGGCGGTGCAGCTGGAGCGGGTCTACGGCAAGGATCAGATCCTGGAAATGTATCTCAACACGGTCTATTTCGGCTCCGGGTACTACGGTCTTGAGACCGCGGCCCGGGGCTATTTCGGCGTCAGCGCAGGGGAGCTGACAGTGGATCAGGCCGCCCTTTTGGCCGGGGTGCTCAAGTCCCCCGCCCGCTTCGCCCCCCACCGGCGGCCGGAGGCGGCCGTGGGGCGCCGGGGCGTCATCCTCCATCTCATGGCCGAATACGGCATGATCTCGGAGGAGGAGGCGGACCAGGCCGCCGCCCGTCCCCTGAGGCTGAAGAAGGACCCCGCCCTGGAGCGGCGGGGCTACTATGTGGACTACGCCCTCCAGGAGAGCTGCCGCCTGCTGGGGATCACCATGAACCGGCTGCTGACGGGGGGATACACCGTCTACACGGGCATGGATCGACAGGCCCAGTCCCTGTGCGAGGGCCTGTTTCAAAACGACGGCTACTTCCCCCAGGTGAACGGGGAGAGCGCCCAGGGGGCCCTGTGCCTCATCGACGCCCACACGGGCCATATCAGCGCCCTGGTGGGCGGCCGGGACGAGGGCGTCGCCTTGGGCTTCAACCGGGCCGTGAACATCCACCGGCAGCCCGGGTCCGTCATCAAGCCCATCCTGGTTTACGCCCCCGCCCTGGAGGCTGGGTATACGGCGGCGGATATGCTGCTGGACGAGGCGTCCACCTTCGGGGACTACGCCCCCTCCGACGCCAACCGCCGCTATCGGGGCTGGGTCACCATGCGGGAGGCGGTGACAAGGTCCCTGAACATCCCGGCGGTGGAGCTGTTCGAGCAGCTGGGCATCGGCCGCTGCAAGAGCTTCGCCCGGCAGCTGGGCATCCCCTTCGACAAAAACGATACCCGCCTGGCGCTGGCCCTCGGGGGCTTCACCTACGGCGTGTCCCCCCAGGAGCTGTGCGCCGCCTACGCCGCCTTCGCCGACGGGGGCGTGTATCGGACCCCCATCCTGATCCGTCGGATCGAGGATCAAAACGGCCGGGTTGTCTATGAATCCCATCCCTTCGCCCGCCGGGTCATGAGCGAGGGCAGCGCCTTTTTGCTGACCAGCATGCTCCAAAGCGTGGTCCAAAGGGGCACGGCCAAGGCCCTGTCGGACCTGCCCATGGAGGTGGCCGCCAAGACCGGCACCGTGGGGGACGAACGGGGGAATCGGGACGTGTGGCTGGCCGCCTATACGGCGGACCACGCGGCGGTGATCTGGATGGGCTTCGACGAAAACAGCCACGGCAAGCTCCTGCCCCCGGACTCGGGGGGCGGCGGCTACCCGGCGGCCCTGATGAAGGAGGTGCTGACGGGCCTGTACGCGGGCCGAACGGCCCCCGTCTTCCGCCAGCCCGACTCCGTGGTCCGGGTGCGTCTGGACAGCTATACCATGGACACCCAGCACGAGACGGTCCTGGCCACGGCCTACACGCCGGAGAGCTACGGGATATGGGAATACTTCCTCCGGGGCACCGAGCCCACCGAACAGAGCTCCTATTGGTCCGTGCCGGAGCCTCCGGAGGATTTGACCCTGTCTCGGGCCGCCGGCTTCGTGACGGTCCGGTTCACGCCCAGGGAGAGCTATATCCGCTACCTCCTCTACCGGGAGAGCGCGGACGGCTACGCCACGCTCCTGGCTGCCTTCGAGGGGGCGGACGCCGCCCTGTATACGGACGACGTGTCGGGCCTTTCGGGGACGGTCTCCTACTATGTGATCGGCGTCCATCCCCAGATCACCGTGGAGGGCGCCCCCCTGGCGGGCCCGGCTTCCAAAAAAGCGTCGCTGTTCCTGTACGCACCGGATTCTTTTCTGAAATCCCCGGAAAATTGAAATGTTTTTTGCGTGCCGTGCGAAATTAAGAGATTGACTGTTCTTGATAATGATTATATACTATATTAAAGTATCAGCGCAAACATCATGGAGAGAGGTGTAGTATGGATTATCGAGAATTGGCGGAATCCGTGGGACCCCGCACCGGCGCGACCCAGGAATGGGTGCTGCGCGTTCTGCGGGAGGGCATCATCAGCGGCAAGCTCAAGGGCGGCACCCAGCTCAAGCAGGACGAGGTGTCCGCGGCTTTGACCGTGAGCCATATCCCCGTGCGGGAGGCTCTGCGGCAGTTGGAGGCCCAGGGGCTGGTGACCATCCATCCCAATCGGGGCTCCACCGTGACCCAGCTCAGTCGCTCCAATCTGGAGGATATGATGGAGATTCGGGCCAGCATCTCCTATTACATCGCTCGGCGGGCCATCCCCCTGCTGACCGCGGAGGATCTGGACGAGCTCCAGACCGTCATCGAGGAGCAGAAGGCGGCGTCGGACCTGTTCGAGGAGGAGCGGCTCAACTATAAATTTCACGAGGTGCTGACCCGCCGGGCCAAGAACAAGGTGGCGGATAAGTTCATCGAGCTCATCCACTGGAACGCGGATCGGTATCTCAGGGACGCCCTGTATTCGGACCCCAACCGCCGCGGCCAGTCCATCAGCGAGCACCAGGCCATTTTGGACGCCTGCCGGGAAGGGGACGCGGAGAAGGCCAGCGGCCTGCTCCACGACCACATTCTGGAGGCCCGGGCCTACATCCCCGAGGATTTGGATTAAGTGTTGATCCGATAGTGGATCAGCAGGGCCAGCAGGCCCGCATCCACCAGCAGCAAACACCATATGGGCAGGGCGGCCGCGATGCCGCCCTTTTTCATGCGAAAAAAACCATAGGCCGCCCCATAGACGAGGACGGCGGCCGCCGTCAGCAAAAACAGACCCATCCTCTTTCTCCTTCACTCCAGGGCCGGGTCATGAGGGCTGTGGCTCAGCTTCACCCGGACGGTGAAGGTCGCCTCCACGTCCCGCAGCCAGCCGGTGGACCCAAAGGCCGCCCATTCTTCCCAGCTATGAAAGGCGCGGATGGCCTCCCGCCCCACCCCGAACACGTCCGCGCCTGCCCGGGCGGTGGCCCGGAACACCCGGTCCATCTCCGCCGCCAGATACCCCTGGACGGCGTCGATCAGCTCCCTGGCGTCCACATCCAGCCGGGTGGGGTCCTCCAGATCCGCTTCCAGGAACACTTCACAGCCAAAGCGCCCCTTTGACCAGCTTCTTTTGGGCCGATTCAGGGCATAGAGGGCCAGATCGATCGTGCCCTCCCCCCAGGGCAGGCTCACGTGGCCCGCCCGAAAGGTCCCCTTGGCCATGAGGACCAGCATGGTGTGCTGGCCGGAAAGGACCCCCACCATCCGATCCCCGGCGAAGACGGCGCTGCCGGACAGGGTGGTTTTGAGCTGGCCCTCCCCCAGAAGGCCGCCGCCCAGATAGGGATAGGGCTGACCTGCGGCCATGTCTTCCTCCAACGCCCCGCCCGTCAAAGCGGCATAGGGCAGCAGGGCGTCCTCGGTGTGGGTATGAAAGGCCTCCCGCATGCCGCTAAGGCCCCAGTCCTCCACATAGCCGTAGTTCTCCTCGAACAGCGTCACGTTGGCCTTCAGCCGGTTCATGCTGGGGTCCCCCGGGCTGACGAGGCCCGAAAGGGCGCTTCGCATATCCCCCTTCACCACCATGACCCACACGTTCTGCCGTATCTTCAGGCGGCTCAAAGCCCCCTCCGTCACGGCCTCGATCTCCCCCGCCTCCGCCAGCTCCCGAGAAAAGACCAGCAGGGTGGTGCGCTCAAAGGACAGCTGGGCAGGCAGGGCCCCGGAAAGGGCGTCGACGGCGGCAAAGAGGCTTCGCTCCTCGGCGCTGACCATGGACACCTGGCCCCGGTCGGCCTCCGCCTCCCCCTGTCCGGCGGTGTCCTGGTTCAAAAGGAACACGAACCGATAGGGCAGGGTGTTCCCCCGCTCCACCCCTATGTCCAGCACATAGCAGTATCGGTCCAGGGGCACCCCCCGCAAGCACCCGCACAGCAGGGACAGCAGCAGCACAAGAGGGATCGCCCGCTTCATCGGCCCCCCCCAAGCAGCATGGATCGGCCCAGCACCAGGCCCAGGGGGACGAGGAGCAGCAGATACCCCTGCCGATAGATCCAGCGCACAAGGGATTGAACAGGCTCGGCGTCGAAGGTGAAGAGCAAAGCCAGCCCCGCCGCCAGAAGGGAGAGCAGGGCCCCCACGGGCCGGATGTCCTCCACCCCCGTGACCCGGCACAAAAGCAGGGAAGCCCCATAGGTATAGAAGGCGACCGCCACCAGCCCCGTCATGACCCACAGAAACAGCACCAGCACGTCCAGCCGCAGCCCCAATCGCTCCTGCCGGGCGGCCATGGTCATGCAAAAGACGGGGCTGCTCAAGGCGGCCATGTCCGGTCCGAAGAAGGTGAGCCCCAGGCCCAGCTGCATAAGGGTCGCCCCGGCGCCGCCCAGCAGCAGGCCCCGCCGGACGCCGTCCACGGTATGCTTTTGGCCCTGACAGCCCCGCCCCGCCACATACAAGGCCACGCCCGGGGGCAAAAAGCGAAGCAGGGCCTCCCTCGTCTGGTCCCAAAAGGCGGAAAAGCCCGGGCTGAACAGAGGGTATAGATGGCTGAGCCGAAAGGCCGGGGCCGCCAGCAGCAGCGTCAGCCCCAGGGCCAGGGCGCCGGGGATCAGCAGGAGCTTGGCCATGCGGGCCACGCACTCCATGCCCGACAGGACCAGGGGGAGCAGCACCCCCAGCAGATAGAGGACGATGGGCACGTAGTCCGCCTCCACGAAGATATACCGCTCCATGGCGACGGCGAAGCGAAGCAGGGGCAAGGCCCCCGCCAGCACCAGGGCGAGGACCAGCGGCAGGGCCAATAGGGGCCCAAGGCCCCCCGAAAGCAGGTCCCCCAAATCCCTGCACCCCCGCCGTTCCATGGCCCCGCCCAGGAACCTTAGCATGCCCAACCCCAGCAGGGCCCCGGCGGCGGTGGCCATATAGCACACGTTTCCCCGAGCGAAGGTCTCCCCCACGTTCAGGCTGAAGGTGCCGGAGACGAGGGCGGCAAGGCCCACCGCCGAGGCGCTCTCCTGGAGGCCGAAGCGGCCCAGTCGCAGGCTCATAGCCCCGCCTCCCCGTTAAGATCGTCCTGTGTCCTCCCCTGTCCCCTGATATCGCCCCGAAAGAGCAGGGACTCCCGAGCCACGGTCTTCGGCGCATAGGGGGCGAGAAAGGGCACCCCGAAGGACTTTTGATCCGCCAGGAGGATGAGGGCCACCATGATCCCGCAGGCAAGGCCCAGCAGGCCCCCCAGAAGGGCCAGCAGGCACAGGGCCACCCGGTAATGGGCCACGGCGATCTGCAGGTCGTAGTTGGGGATGACGAAGTTCCCGAGCCCCGTCAGGGCCACGATGATCAGGGCCACGGTGGAGACGAAGTTGGCCGACACCGCCGCCTGGCCCAGGATAAGGCCGCCGATGATGCCCACGGTTTGGCCCACGGCCCCCGGCACCCGGACGCCCGCCTCCCGCACCAGCTGGAACACCAGCAGCAAAAAGACCATCTCCGCCCCCATGGGCAGAAACACCAGCCTTCGGGAGGCGATGACCGTGGAGAGGATATCGCTGGACAGCAGCCCCTGGTGATGATAGGCGAGGGCCAGGAAATAGGCGGGCAGGAACACGGATACCGCCGCCCCGAAGAGCCGAACGAACCGAAGGATGGTCCCGGCGGGGCGGCGCAGATAGCTGTCCTCGGGGGTGAGCAGCAGGCCCCACAGGGTCACGGGCAGGATCAGGGCCTGGGGGCTCCCCTCCACCAGGATGACCGCCTTTCCGGCCATGACGGCCTGGGCCGCCCGATCCGGCCGCTCGGTGAGCAGGGTCTGGGGCACCGGGGACCAGGGCCGATCCTCGATCCGCTGGCCCAGGGTCCCGGCGGACAAAAGCAGGTCCGGCTTCACCCGGGCAAGGCGCCTTTTGATCTCGCCAAGCAAGGCCTCGCTGCACACGCCGCCCAGATAGCACAGGGCGATCTTCACGTTGTTTTGGCTGCCCAAATCCCGAAATTCGCACACGAAATCCGTCCGCCGCAGGATGCGCCGAAGGAGGGTGATGCTGATGCGCAGATTCTCGTGGAAGGCCTCGCTGGGGCCTATGACCGTGCTCTCGTTCTGGGCCGTGCCCACGCCCCGGCCGGCGTAGCCCCGGGTGTCCAGGAGCACCGCCTCCCCCGCCCCCTCCAGGAGCACCGCCGTCCGCCCCTCCAAAATGGCCGAGACCACCTGGGCCCAGCGGTCCGTCCTCTCCGCCTCCTGAAGGGAAAAGACCTGATGGAGGGCATAGTCGACGAGGTTTTGGCCCCGGGTCGGCCGAGGGGCGGCCATGGCCTGCTTCAGGATGAAATCGCTGATCTCCTCCCCATCCGCCATGCCGTTGAGAAAGACGGCCAGAGCGTCCACCGACCCGCAGAGGCGAAAGGCCCGCAAGATAAGGTCCGTGTTCACCTCGGTGAAGAAGGCCGCCGCCAGCCACCGCCGGCTCTCCTTCAGGCGCCGGGGCACGGGGCGCTCGTCCCGCATCTCGGGGACGGGCGGCTGATTTTGCCCATGAAAGAAGGACGGCTGCCCCGCCTCCGTTTCCAGGAGTTCGAATCTGCCGTCCGGTTCGTCAAAGCGGAGCTTCCGCCCGATGGTCTCAAAAAGCTTCATGGGGAGAGTGTAGACACATCCCCCTCCCCCTATTCCCTATCGAAGGAGCAAAAAGGCGTGAACCTGTTCCCCGTCCTCATCCTTCAGGGCCAGGACCCGGTCCGCCCCGGCCTGACCGTAGGCGGCCGTGATCCGCTGTCCCGGGCGGATCTCCCGGCGATAGACCAGGGTGAAGTCCCCGAAGCGGTCCATGTCCTCGTCCTTTGGCAGGGCCTCCTGGAACAAATCCAGATAGGCCACGTTATGCACGTGGTCGTTGCAGTCGATCATGGCCCGGGTCACCTGGACCGGCACGGTCCGCACCGGCTGAAAGGCGGGGCACTCCCGGGGAAAGGCGTAGCCCGGGAAGGTCTGCTTGTCCGGCTCCGGGCCGTAAGGCTCCACGATCTCGGGGGTCATGCGCAGAATGTGGGTGTTGTGCTCGTCCAGCACCAGCCAGCTGGAGGTGGCCCTGGCCGCCAGGGTCCCCTGCTGATCATAGAGCATAAAATCCCGGCTGGTCTGCAGCCGCCCAAAGCCGCTGGACCAGGTGACGCCGTGAACGGTCTCGGAAAGCAGGGGCCGGCGCTCCACGATCATCCGCCAGCCCACCACCATCCAGGACAGGCCGCATTTTTCCCTGTCCATAAGCCCCTGGCCGATCCGATTCCCATGGAGGCAGGCCAGGTTGGTGAGCATGGTCAAAAAGCCCTTGTTGGACAGCTGAAAGCCGGCGCCCGTGTCCTCCAGACGCACTAAGAAATCCTGTTTAATCTGCATAAATATTCTCCGTATGCGCTCAATATACAGCCGATCACGGGATCAAAGTCACGGGCGCGTCCACCTGCAGCTCCGCCCCGGGATACAGCCTTTGGGCGGCGTAGAGCCGCAGGGCCCGCAGCCAGACGGCGGCGCCGTCCGCGCTCAGATGGAAGCCTCCGTCGGAATAGCCCGGCTTCATGTATCCCTTTTCGTCCATAAACAGGGCGGTGAAATCGTAGAACCCCACCTGACGCTCCTCGCATATGCGGCGCAGCTCCCCGTTGAAGCCGTTCCAATTCTCGATCTTGAGACCCCTCTCCCGGCAGAACGCGCTGGTCACCGGCAGGACCGCCTGGATGACGAGCTCGGTGTCCGGGCACTTTTCCCGGATCACCTCGATGAGATCGACGAAGTTCTCCTCCACGTCCGCCCACTTACGATATCCAAGATCGTTGAGTCCCAGAAGGACGAAGGCCTTTTTGGCCCCCATGGCGTTGATGCCGCCGGTGACGGAGACGGCCTTGCCCCGATAGGTGAAATGGATCTTGAGGCTGCTAAGATCCCGACAGGCATTCTTCACGCTCATGGACGCGGTCCCCATGAAGCCGGCCGACCCCAGGGCCTTGACGCCGGCGGCCCGCTGCCGCCCGATATAGTTGGAAAAGCCCTTGGTCAGGGAGTCGCCGATGATGACCGCGCCGTCGAAATAGCTGTCGAATTCCCCGGCGCTGAGCCGCTCCTCCGTGATGGGCTCCGGCGTGGGCGTGGGGGTCGGCGTCGGCGTAGGCGTGGGCGTGGGCGTGGGGGTCGGCGTCGCCGTGGGCGTAGGCGTGGGCGTGGGGGTCGGCGTCGGTGTGGGGGTGGCCGTGGGGTCAGGGGTGGGCACCTGGGTGTCCACGGGCGCCACGGTGGCGGTCAGCGCCTCCCCCACAGCGGGCGAAGAAACGGACGTGTCCCGGCAACCGAAGAGCAGGCCTGCCGCCAGCAGACCCGCCATGACCCAAACCATCCGACGCCTCATACCGCGCCTCCTTTTCCGAATTAACGGGTAGTATATCACAACCTGTCGAAGATAGCAACCACAGGAAAGGGGCGCAGCCCGAAAGCTGCGCCCCTTGGTCAACGTATGCGATGGTTTGGGATTGTTTACTGCTTGTCCCGGATGGCGGCCTGGGCGGCTGCCAGGCGGGCGATGGGCACCCGGAAGGGACTGCAGGACACATAGCTGAGGCCCACCTTGTGGCAGAACTCCACGCTGGAGGGGTCGCCGCCGTGCTCGCCGCAGATGCCCAGCTTGATGTCGGGGCGGGTCTGACGGCCCAACTCGGAAGCCATCTTCACCAGCTTGCCCACGCCCTTCTGATCGAGACGGGCGAAGGGATCGGACTCGTAGATCTTGCGATCGTAGTAGTCCTTGAGGAACTTGCCGGCGTCGTCGCGGCTGAAGCCGAAGGTCATCTGGGTCAGATCGTTGGTGCCGAAGGAGAAGAACTCGGCCTCCTGGGCGATCTCGTCGGCGGTCAGGGCCGCACGGGGGATCTCGATCATGGTGCCCACATGGTACTTGATGGTCTCGCCCCGCTCCTCCATGACCTTGGCGGCAGTCTCGGTGACGGTCTTCTTCACGAAGGCCAGCTCCTTGACCTCACCCACCAGGGGGATCATGATCTCGGGGACGATATCCATGCCGGTCTCACGGCGCACGTTCAGGGCGGCCTCGATGACCGCGCGGGTCTGCATCTCGGCGATCTCCGGATAGGACACGGCCAGACGGCAGCCACGGTGACCCATCATGGGGTTGAACTCGTGGAGGCTCTCCACGGTGGCCTTGAGGGACTCGAAGGTGAGGCCCATGTCCTTGGCCAACTCCCGAATGTCCTCGTCCGCCGTGGGCAGGAACTCATGCAGCGGGGGATCCAGGAAGCGGATGGTGACCGGGCGGCCCTCCATGGCCTTGTAGATGCCCTCGAAGTCGCCGCGCTGCATGGGCAGGAGCTTGTCCAGGGCCTTGCGGCGGGCTTCCTCGGTGGTGGACACGATCATCTCGCGAACGGCGGGGATACGGTCGGCGGCAAAGAACATATGCTCCGTGCGGCACAGGCCGATGCCCTCGGCGCCGAACTTCACGGCCACAGCGGCGTCGTGAGGATTGTCGGCATTGGTGCGGACCTTCAGCCGGCGGGCGGCGTCAGCCCAGCGCATGAAGCGGGCGAACTCGCCGGAGATGGAGGCGTCGGTGGTCTGAATGGCTTCGCCGTAGATGTTGCCGGTGGAGCCGTCCAGGCTGATCCAGTCGCCCTCGTGGTACTCGCGGCCGGCCAGGGTGAACTTCTTGTTGTCCTCGTCCATGACGATCTCGCCGCAGCCGGAGACGCAGCAGGTGCCCATGCCCCGGGCCACCACGGCCGCGTGGCTGGTCATGCCGCCGCGAACGGTCAGGATGCCCTGGGAGTGGTTCATGCCCTCGATATCCTCGGGGCTGGTCTCGAGACGGACCAGGACCACCTTATGGCCGGCCTTGGCCCAGCTGGTGGCGTCCTCGGCGTTGAAGACGATCTGGCCGCAGGCGGCGCCGGGAGAGGCGGGCAGGGCGTGGGCCACAGGGGTGGCGGCCTTCAAAGCGGCGGCGTCAAACTGGGGATGGAGCAGGGCGTCCAGCTGCTTGGGGTCAACCATGAGCAGCGCTTCGTCCACGGTGATGAGGCCCTCGTCCACCAGATCGCAGGCGATCTTCAAGGCGGCCTTGGCGGTCCGCTTGCCGTTGCGGGTCTGGAGCATGTAGAGCTTCTTATCCTCGATGGTGAACTCCATGTCCTGCATGTCGTGATAATGGGCTTCCAGCTTCCCGCAGATGTCCACGAACTGATTGTACGCCTCGGGGATGACCTCCTTGAGCTGGTCGATGGTCTGGGGCGTGCGGACGCCGGCCACCACATCCTCGCCCTGGGCGTTCATGAGGAACTCGCCGAAGAGGTGCTTTTCGCCGGTGGCGGGGTCACGGGTGAAGGCGACGCCGGTGCCGGAGTTGTCGCCGGTGTTGCCGAAGACCATCATCTGCACGTTGACGGCGGTGCCCCAGTCGCCGGGGATGTCGTTCATGCGGCGATAGTAGATGGCGCGGGGGTTGTTCCAGGAGCGGAACACAGCCTTGATGGCACCCAGCAGCTGCTCCTTGGGATCGGAGGGGAAGTCCACGCCGATCTTGGCCTTATACTCGGCCTTGAACTGCTCGGCCAGCTTCTTGAGATCCTCAGCGGTGAGCTCGGTGTCCAGCTTCACGCCCTTTTCGGCCTTCATCTGGTCGATGAGCTCCTCGAAGTACTTCTTGCCCACCTCCATGACCACGTCGGAATACATCTGGATGAACCGACGATAGGAGTCATAGGCGAAGCGGGGATTGCCGGTCTTCCGGGCAAAGGCTTCCACCACGGTGTCGTTGAGACCCAGGTTCAAAATGGTGTCCATCATGCCGGGCATGGAGGCGCGGGCGCCGGAACGAACGGAGACCAGCAGGGGGTTGTTCAGATCCCCAAACTTTTTCCCGCTCATCTTCTGGAGCTTTTCCACGTACTCGTCGATCTCGGCCAGGATCTCATCGTTGATCTTTTCGCCGTCATCGTAGAACTTGATGCAGGCTTCGGTGGTGATGGTGAAGCCCTGGGGCACGGGCATACCCAGGTTGGTCATTTCGGCCAGGTTCGCGCCCTTGCCGCCCAACAGGTTGCGCATGTCCTTGGAGCCTTCGGAAAACAGGTAAACGTATTTGTGTGCCAAGTTCATTTCCTCCCGTTCAAGATTTGGTTTGGAACGATTTATTATAGCAGCCCATCGACAGGATTGCAAGGTTTTTTCATTCGTTTACACGCCTGCTGCAGAAAATTATGCACAAAAAAGGGAGGCTGAGCCGCCTCCCGGTATATCGACTTGTCAGCAGTACCCCATGCCCCTGAGGGCCAACACCCACAGGAACATGGTGAGGAGGGACAGCAGGGACGTGGTGGCCACGATCTCGGCGGCCAGCTCCCCGTCGCCCCCCAGCTCGTAGCTCATGGCCACGGACACCACGGCGGTGGGGGCCGCGGTGGCGGTCAGGATGCCCACCAGGGCCGCATCCCGAAAGCCCAGCAGAACGGCCACGGGGACCACCAGCAGGGGCGACAGGATCAGGCGGGCGGCGGACACGAAAAGCACCAGCTTCTTGTTCTTCTCCAGGGATTTCAACGTCAGCGACGCCCCCACCAGCACCATGGCAAAGGGCGTGGCCACGCTCCCCAGGGACTTCATGGGCTTGTCCAGATACTCGGGGAACTGGATCTTGAGGGCGGCGCAGACGGCCCCCAGAAGGGAGGCGATGATCAGGGGATTCTGAATGATCTTCAGCAGGATCCTGCCCACGTTCACCTTGCCGCCCCGCAGCAGCTCGAAGGTGAGCACCGCCAGCAGATTGAACATGGGCACCACCACGGACACGAGCAGGCTCACCGGGCCCAGGTTCTCCGCCCCGCAAAGCTGCTCCGCATAGGCCATGCCCAGCAGCACGAAGTTGCTCCGGTACATGGCCTGAATGGCCACGGAGCTTTGGCGATAGTCCTTGATGATCCGGGGCACGACCAGCATATAGAGGCCGAACAGGAAGAGAACGGACAATCCTCCGAACAGCATGAGTTTGCCGCTGTCCATGCCGGAGAAATTGGCGTTGCGCACGTTGTTGAAGAGGGAAAAGAACAGGAAGGACCGGAACAAAAAGGCGTTCAGCTTCGGCAGATCCTCCGTTTTCAGCACCTTCATCCGCCGCAGCACAGCCCCGGTGCCCATGTAAAAATACAGGGGAAAGAGGGCCAAAAAGGTGTTTTTCAACAGTTCCACGGGTTACTCCTGTTCCGTCGCCTCTGGCGGCATATGCAATGAAGTGAAGAGGGCCGCGGCCTTTTCGATGCCGGGCAGGTATAGTTTAGCATAGGGGATGAGATGTGACAAGACCTCCGCCCGCAGGGGGGCTTTCAGCTTCACCCGGCCCAGCTGGTCGTCGTCCAGCAGCAGCATCCGGCGCATGGCCTCCAGGGCCGTTTTGCCGATCCGCCGCCCCACGGGGGAGCAGGCGGCGCACACCGCCCCGCCCCTGTCGGGCAGAAACCGAATGACGGGGTCCTCCCGCATGTCCCGGCCGCAGACGGCACATTGGGTGATGGCGGGGCGAAAGCCGGAGAGGGACAGGAAGCGAACCAGGAAGGCGGCGGCCAGATCCCCCGGGTCATTGTCCCCATAGGTCAGAAAGGACAGGGTGTGGTAGAGCAGGGAGAAGATGGGCTCGTTGCTCTCCTCCGCCTGGACCCCCTCCAGGCACAGGGCCGCGCAAAGGGAGGCCGCCGCAAAGCGGCCTATGTCCTCCCGCAGGGGATAGAAGCTTTCCAGCACCTCCCCCTGGTCCACGATGTACTTGTTTTTGTGATAAAAGAGCTGATACTCCCCGTAGGTGAAGGGCTGGGTGCAGGCGAGCAGGGGCGAGGTGGCCTTGCGGCAGTTCCGCGCCTTGGCGTCCACCCGGCCCGATTCCGCCGTGAACAGGGTCAGTATTCTATCGTTGTCCCGGTAATCCACCGTCCGGATCACCAGGCCCCGGTATGTCACGTCCGCCATGCTGTTTCTCCCGCAGTCGGGCGTAGTCGAGATACGCCTCCACCCGGCCGCTTTCATAAAATGCCTGAAAGGCCTTTCGTTCTTCCGGTGTCATAAGCAATGCCATTGCTCGCCTCCTTTCAAAGAAAGTATGGCCCCGAAACCGGCTTATCTATCCCTCGTAGCCCAGTTCATTGAGGACGCTCTGCCGGTTGCGCCAGTCGTCCTTGATCTTCACCCACAGCTGCAGATTCACCTTCACGCCCAGGAGCCACTCCATGTCCTCCCGGGCCGCGGAGCCGATCTTCTTCAGCATGGACCCGCCCCGGCCGATGATGATGCCCTTGTGGCTGTCCCGTTCACAGAGGATGGTGGCGTAGCAGTCCATGAGCTGGCCGTCGGGCCGCAGCTGCATTTTGTCCATGCTGACGCCGATGCCGTGGGGCACCTCGTCCTTCAAAAGCTCCAGGGCCTTCTCCCGGATCATCTCCGCGCAGATCAATCGCTCCGGCTGGTCCGTGACCATGTCCGGCGGGTAATACTGGGGCCCCTCGGTAAGATAGCTCACCAGCCTCGCTTCGAGCTCGGCAAGGCCCGTGCCCTGGAAGGCGGAGATGCGCAGGATTTCGGTGAACCCGGCGGATCGGATCGCCTCCTCCGCCTCGTCGATCTGGAGCTTCGTGGCGATGTCGCACTTGTTGAGGAGCACCAGCACGGGGCATTTGGCCAGCTTGAGCCGCTCCATGATCTGCCGATCCCGCTCCCCCGCCCCCTTGCGGGCGTCCACCAGAAAGAGGATGGCCTCCACGTCGGAGAGGGAGTCGGTGGCGGTCTTCTGCATATATTCGCCCAGCTTGTTCCTGGGCGTGGTCATGCCCGGCGTGTCCAGAAAGATCATCTGGTATTCGTCCCGGGTGAGGACGCCGGTGATCCTGTTCCGGGTGGTCTGGGCCCGGTCCGTGACGATGGATATCTTCTGCCCCACCAGGGCGTTGAGAAGGGTGGATTTGCCCACGTTGGGGCAGCCGACGAGGCTGAAAAAACCGCTTTTATAGGCCATAGCTATACGTTCAGATCCTTGGGTCCGAAGGAGTGGGGCAGCAGCTGCTCGAAGGTGGACACGTCCACCTTGGAACGATCCCGATTGGCGGTGACGATGATGAAGTCCCTGTCGCAGAACTCCGCCATCACCTGGCGGCAGACCCCGCAGGGAAAGCCCATCTCCTCCCCCGTGGCGATGACGGCGACGGCCCGAAAGGCTCTGTGGCCGTCGTAGATCGCCTTGAAGAAGGCCGTCCGCTCGGCGCAGATGGTGGGGGTGAACCCGGCGTTCTCGATGTTGCAGCCCTGGTACACCTGGCCCTCCGCGGTCAGCAGGGCCGCCCCCACGCTGTAGTGGGAATAGGGGGCGTAGGCATGGTCCCGGGCCTCCTGGGCCAAATCCAGCAGACGATCTATCTCCGCTTGCGTCAATGGTTTCATCTGGTTTCACCGATCCTTTCCAAAATAGTGCGCTGGCGGGCGCGCATGATCCGCTCCTCCGCCTCGTTCATGTGGTCGTAGCCCAGGATGTGCAGCGTGCCGTGGACCGCCAAAAAGGCCAGCTCCCGGCTCAGGCTGTGGCCGTATTCCGCTGCCTGCTCCACGGCCCGGCTGCGGCAGATCATGATGTCCCCCAGATACCCGTCGGGGGCGCCTGGCAGCGCCTCCCCCTCCCCGCTGGGAAAGGTGAGCACGTCCGTGACCCGATCCACGTTCCGAAAATCCCGATTCAGCTGCCGGATATGGTCCGGTCCCGCCACCAGCACGGTGATGTCCCCGGCCGCCCCCTCCATTTCAAGGGCCGTTTCGCAGGCGGTGCGGATGCCCGCCTCCTCCTGGGAGGTCAGGGCTTCGTCTTCAGCGTATACTTCGATCATGCGCCCTCCTTGGGATAGGTGATGCGGTCATGGAGGATGCCGGCAAAGGTTTGCAGGAAGGACTCCTCCACCTGGTTCAATTCGCTCAGCGTCAAATCGCAGTGTATCAGCTGTCCGTCCTCCATCTTCCCCCGGATGACCCGGTGGACCATGTCCCGCACCTGCTCGGGACTGGGACCGCCCAAGGACCGGACCGCCGCCTCACAGCTGTCCGCCAGCATGACGATGGCGCTCTCCTTGGAGCCGGGCCGGGGGCCCGGGTAGCGGAAGTCCGCCTCCCGCACGTCCGGGTCCATCTTCTTGGCCTTCACATAGAAGTAGGCGGTCATGGTGGTGCCGTGGTGCTCCCGCACGATGGCGCGGACGGTGGCGGGCACCTTGTACCGCTGGAGGATGGCGTCCCCGTCGGCCACGTGGGCGATGATGATCCGGGCGCTCTCGGCGGGGAGCATCTCGTCGTGGGGATTCACGCCGTTGGCCTGGTTCTCCGCAAAGTTTCGGGGGGATCTGAGCTTGCCCACGTCGTGGACGGCGGCCGCCGCCTTGGCGAGCAGGGCGTCGGCGCCGATGGCCTGGGCTCCGCTTTCGGCCAGCAGCGCCGTCATCTGGCAATGATGATAGGTGCCGGGGGCGTTGCTCATGAGCCGCCGCTGCAGGGGATGGTCCAGGCTCAAAAGCTCATTGAGCCGGGTGGGCGACGGCAGGTCGAACAGCCGTTCCCAGATGGCCGTGAGGCCTATGGCCAGCACCAGGGCGATGATGACGCCCACGAAGAACAGGCCGAAGGCGGTGACGCTGACCAGCAGCCCCTCTCCCATCAGAAGCTTGGGCACCGCGGGGATCAGGCCGCCCACGCCGCCGGCGATGATGGCCGCCGGGACGAAGGTGGTCCGCTTGTCGTCCACCGTCAGGATGGACACGGCCACCACGCCGGAGATCAGCGTCCCCACCAGGAAGGCGAAGGTCTCCCCCGACGTGATCCCGGTCTCGGGAAGCAGCAGGCTGCCGGTCACGGCCACCAGCACGCTGGCGCCAAGGGCCGTCCGTTTTTTGTGGGTGGCGGCGATCATAAGGGGCCCCAGCAGGATAGGCGCGATGCGGCTTTCAAAGAGGGTGAAGGCCCAGCAAACCGCCAGATTCAATACCAGCAGGAGCGACAGCCGCCCCATGACCCCGGGGGATCGGGCCGTGTCGCCCTCGAACAGCAGCAGATACAGCCCGTAGACCAGGTAGATCGGCAGCAGGTACAGCAGAAAGCTTCCGAAGGAGCTTCGGCTCGATTCGGATCGGAGCATATTCAGCGACACCAGGTGCACGATGTCCTTTTGGCTAAGGACGGTCCCCTGGCGGAACAGGATGTCCCCCTTGCGCACGGCCACGGGGGCCACCTCGTTTGCGGCGGCGGTCCGGGCCTTTTCCGTCTCCACCTGGTCCACCACGGCGGAGGCGATAAAAAACCGGTCGATCAGGTTGCCGGCCAGCTCCGTCTTGCTGACGGCGGGAAGGCTGGTCTGCTTCATCTGCTCACGGGCCCGATAGCGGGCGCTCTCCAGCTCGTTCTCCCGAACCCCGGCGTTCATCCCGCTTAGAACGACCTCCTTCACGGCGGTCTTCAAGGGCTCCGTGTCGGGCACGCTGCCGGCAGCGTGGAGGCTGCTCCTGGGCAGATAGGTGTTGAGCAGGGAATAGGCCATGACCGAATCCAGGGCGTCGCCCAGGCCGTACTCGTTGAGCTTCGATTGGAGCTCCGGCTCCCGTATCAGGGCGTTCCAGGCGGTCTGGTTATAGAGGTAGCCCCCGGTATACTCCTGGGCGCTCTCCTCCCAGCGGAGGGCCATCTCCTTCAAAAACAGATCGTATTGGTCGAACCAGCCATCCAGGGCCGCCGCCTGCCCGGCGACGATGTCCTCGTCCAGCCGATAGACCGGCTCCACCCTATCCCGGGCGGCCTGCCGAAGCTCGTCCGTCCGAAAGGCGTCGGTGGTGGAGAAGGGATAGACCACGTCCTCCGTGAGCACGCTCCCGGCCTGGACGTCCAGGCGCACGTCCGGATAGCGAAGGCACAGGAGGAACAGGTTCACAAGGCACACCAAAAGAAGGAGCGACAGCCCCATGGCCTGTCCCAGGCCCCTCCTTTTCGTCGTTCTCTGGCCGTCCATAGCCCTTCCCCCTTCCGCGCTCAGTCGCGCTGCTTCTCGCTCCGCTCGTAGGCCTGGATGATCCGCTGGACCAGCTCATGGCGCACCACGTCCTTGTGGGTGAGCTGGATGACCCGGATGCCCTCCACGTCCCGCAGGATGCCGATGGCGTGGATGAGCCCGCTCTTCTTCTCCCGGGGCAGGTCGATCTGGGTGATGTCGCCGGTGATGACGGCCCGGCTCCCCTCCCCCAGGCGGGTCAAAAACATCTTCATCTGCTCGATGGAGCAGTTTTGTGCCTCGTCCAGGATGATGTAGGCGTTGTTCAGCGTCCGGCCCCGCATGTACGCTAGCGGCGCCACCTCGATGGCCCCCCGCTCCATCAGGTTTCGATAGGTCTCCATGCCGAAGAACTCCTGCAGGGCATCGTAGAGAGGCCGCAGATAGGGGTCCACCTTGTTCTGCAAATCTCCGGGCAGAAACCCCAGCTTCTCCCCCGCCTCCACGGCGGGCCGGGTCAGGATGATCCTGTCCACCTCTTTATTCTTGAAGGCCAGCACCGCCATGGCCACGGCCAGGTACGTCTTGCCCGTGCCGGCGGGGCCCACGCCGAAGACCAGCTCATGTTCCTTCAGGGCCTGGACGTATTTCTTCTGGCCCAGGGTCTTGCACTTGATCTGCTTGCCCCGGGCGGTGAGGGCCACCACGTCCCCCATGATCTCGGAAATCAAGTCCGCGTTCCCCTCCCGGGCCAGGTCCACGGCGTAGCGGATGCGGCTCCTGTTGATGGGCTCCCCCTTGCGCTGCATGGACAAAAGCTTTTCCAGGACGATCCGGCACAGGGCGGCGTTCTCCGCCTCCCCCTCGATGCCGATGCCGTCCCCGTTGACGGTGATGAGGGTGCCCGTCTCCTGCTCGAAGACGGAGATGTTTTCATCCAGCACGCCGAAGAGCCCCGCGGCGTCCTCCATGCTGCTAAGTTCGATCCGTTCCGTTATGACTGCCATAGGCTGTTTAGGTGATCTCCTTTGTGTATCCGATATTCTCCTCGGTGGTCAGCTTGCAGACGCCGTATAGCCTGCCGTCCCTTTCCACCGTATAGCGGTCGATCATGATGATCTTCGCCTGCCGCGGCACCTGCAGCAGGGCCATGCGCTCCGCCTCGAAGAGGGCCGCCTCCTTCCGCTGGGCCGGAGTCAGGGGCCGCTCCCGCTTTACCTTCTCCCGCCAGGTCCCCCGGCATACGCGGGCGGGCCAGGGCGACAGGGAAAGTATCTCCTGAGCCTCCGCCAGCTCCCCGTCCGCAAAGGGACAGGCCCGCTCGAAAACCTTCCAGGGGCCAATATACAGGGCCCCATAGGGGCTTTCCTGCCCCGTTTCGGCCCACTCCACCTGGGTCTCGGGCGCCTCCACCTGGGCCTTGTAGAGGACGGCGGCCAGCACCTCCCCATAGGCGTGGGTGGTGTAGGTCATGCTCCCGTCCCGGGCGGTGACGTGGCCCGCAATCAGCAGCTGGCCCTTCTTTACCTTGTCCCCCACCTTCACCTGGGCCCGGCCCCCATAGGCGCTGATTTTGGTGACGATGCCCTCCCGGGTGGAGACCAGGTCGCAGGGCACGGTCAAATCCAGACGTTCCCCCTCCGCCAGGGCCTCCCGGGCCCGCACCCGGAGGAAGATCCCGTCCACATGGAGCTCCACGAAGGCCAGCTCCTCGTATCGGGCCGCCACCAGGTCAGCCAAGTCCGACAGCGGAAGCTTTCGCACGTCCCGGCCCGGGCAGATGCCCTGCTCCCGAAGGGCCTCCAAAAGCACCCCCTGGTCCATGCGTCGACAGCCTTGGACCTCCACGAACCAGATTCGATGGGAGCACCAGGTCACGGCCAGCAAGGTCAATGCCATGCCCAGGATGAGCACCCGGCGCCGCCACAGGGCCTTCAGCCGGAAGGGCGCGCCGCCCTTTTTCAGGATATGCACCCGGCAGCGGCACCGGTGGTTCAGCCGGCGCAGCCGCCGAAAGTCCCGGGCGGGCAGGGTGCAGACCAGGCCCCCCGCTTCCAGCCGATGCAAGTCCCACAGGGGCACGCCGGCCCCCTTCAAAAGGGTCGCCAGGCGCTCGGGATATACTCCTTCAATTTGGATTATAACATACCCGTTGCAAAATTGCCACTTTTTCTTATTCCCCATAGGCCCACCGCTCCAGCCGTCCCGTGAGCAGGGCCCGGCTCTCCCCCAGCTCCTTGACCAGCAGCCCTTCCCCGCCCACCGTCAGGGTGCCGCTGCCCGTCAGCAGCACCACCTCATGCTCCGTGCAGCGGCGGATGGCGGCCACGTTCTCCGCCAGCATCTTCTCCCGGCCCAGGATGGTGATCCGGGGTACCTGCGGGTCCATATCCTCCGGCAGATCCAGAAGCCGAAGCGTCCGTTTCAACAGCTCTTTCTTCATATTTCAGCATATGCAAATTTTGGTCCTGTACAACGGGCAATTTTTCTGGTATGGTGTTTCCTATCGAATTTAGGAGAAATGAGAAATGGAAGAAACGAAAGAGTATACCGTTGATATGCCCCCGGTGGATGAAGGCTTGGGGACGACGCCGTCCAAAAAGGAGATGGGGCGTATCTTCAGCCGTATGGCCCTGGGGCTGTGTTTGGGGCTGCTGGCGAGCGAGCTGGTCCCCTCCCTGCTGCAGGTCATCCTGCCCGACTTCGACGTGCAGGCCCACGCCTTTTTGGTGGGCGGCCTGTGCACGGGCTGCTTCACCCTGCCGCTGATGGCCCTGCTGACCAGGCGGCTGCCGGCCCGCCGGCCGGAGAAAAGCGCCCTGAACGCCGGAAAGTTCCTGGCCCTGGTGTGCATCTGCTACGCCTGCATGATCCTGGGGAATCTGGTGGGCATCGGCGTGAATCTGCTCCTCTCCCCCGGGTCCGTGGATCTGGTGTCCAATCTTGCCGCCGCCTCCGGCGCCACGGTGGAGACGGTGGTGGCCTTCGTGGTGCTGGCGCCGGTATTCGAGGAGCTGGTGTTCCGCAAGGTCCTGGTGGACAGGGTGCTGCCCTATGGGGAGTGGCCCGCCATCCTCTTTTCCGGCATCACCTTCGGTCTGTTCCATGGGAATCTGACCCAGTTCTTCTACGCCTTTCTGCTGGGCATGATCCTGTCCTACGTGTATATCCGCACGGGGAACATCCTCTACACCATCGGCATCCACGCCTGCATCAACTTCCTGGGCGGCGTGCTGCCCATCCTGTTCCCGGCGGCCTCCCTCCTGGTGATGCTGGTGGCCCTGGCGGGGGTGGTGCTGTTCTTTATCTACCGAAAGAGCATCCATGTGGCGCAAAACGCCGTACCCGAGGTGGGCCGCGCCATGTTCGCTAACGTCGGCATGATCCTCTTCATCCTCCTTAGCGGCGCCATGATGGTCCTGGTGGCCTACGCCATGAACCATCCCGAGCTGACCGGCGGGCTGATGTGACCCAATTATCCGACCTCAAAAGGAGCCGGGAAGCGGCTCCTCTTTCATGTGTGCAACAAGGTTTTCGCCGGATCATGCAAGCGCGGTGTAGCCGCGCATACGCAATTTGCGAAGAGTGAACGCAGAGCTTTTACTATGTGAGATTCAGCGACATGTGCGGTGAATCTCACACCTTGCAGGTTCTGCCGCCCGGTAAACCGTTAGGTTTATAGGCAGAACCTGGAAGCGGAACGAAGGTGGAGCCCAGGCTGCCGAAGCAACGGGCTTCGGCAGCCTGACATACGAAAACGCCCCGCCAAAGCGGGGCGTTTGTCATTCGATCACCGTTCTGCGCCGCAGCGCTTCTTAGCCGACCAGATAGGCCAGCTCGGCAGGCAGGTTGATGCCGACGCCGGGGCCGATGGGGAGCTTGAGCAGCATCCAGATGACCAGGAAGATGATCCAGCAGATCTGGAGTATGATGCCGATGGGGAACAGGCCGGCGGCAAAGGTACCGATCTTCAGATCCTTGTCGTACTTGACCTGCGCCACGCCCAAGGTAACCCAGATGTAGGGGGACAGCGGCGTGAAGGCGTTGGTGGGAGAGTCGCCCAAGCGGTACATCAGCTGGATGAAGCCGGGGTGGTAGTTGAGCAGCATCAGCATGGGCACGAACACAGGCGCCAGGATGGCCCACTTGGCGGAGCCGGAGGGCACCAGCAGGTTGATGAGACCGGTGAGCAGGATGAAGGCGATGATCATGCCGATGCCGGTGAAGCCTGCGGACTTGAGCAGGTTGGCGCCGGCCACGGCCATGATGGTGCCCAGGTTGGTCCAGTTGAACAGAGCCTGGAACTGGCCGCAGAAGAAGCAGAACACCACGTAGCTGCCCATGGCGGCCATCTGGTGGTTCATGCCCTTGACCACGTCAGCGCTCTTCTTGAACTTCTTGGAGACGAAGCCGAACACCAATCCGGGGATCGTGAAGAAGAAGAACAGCACGGGGATCAGGTTGCTGATGAGGGGGGAGCCGACCAGGACGCGCTTGCCGGCGTCGTTGATCTTTGCCAGAGGCCCGAAGAAGAACAGCACGAGGACGATGGCCAGGTAGATGAGGCAGGAGATGCCGGCCCAGCGCAGGCCCTTCTTCTCATCGGCGGAGATCTCCTCCAGGGACATCTCGGCCTTCACCTCTTCGTTGGGCTCGTACTTGCCGAACCGCTTATCCACGATCCAGTTGCAGACCCAGCCGATGACGGCGGAGCAGAGGAAGGTGGAGGCGAACATGAAGATCCAGTTACAGGTCACGTCCACCGCGTAGACGCCTTCACCCAGGAAGCCGTTCAGGGCGGTGTTGGTGATGCCCTGGAGCAGGGAGTCCGTGCCCGCGATCATCAGGTTGGCGGAGAAGCCGGCCTGAGCGCCTGCGTAGCCGCAGATCATACCCACGACAGGGTGCTTGCCCGCGGCCAAATACAGAATGGCGGCGATGGGCGGGATGACGACCATGGCGGTATCGGAGGCCAGGTTGCCGATGGTGCCGACGAAGGCCACCACGAAGGGCAGGATCACCGGCGGGATGTTCTTCATCTTATCGGTGAGCAGGGCCCGGATGAGGCCGGACTCCTCGCACATACCGATGGCCAGCGTCATGGTGAGCACCAGGCCCAGAGGGGCGAAGCCGGTGAAGTTCTTGACCATGTTGGACAGGAACCAGATCAGGCCCTCGCTGGTGAACAGGTTCTGGGCATAGACGGGCTCGTTCTTCGCAGGGTTGATGACGGACACG
This sequence comes from uncultured Eubacteriales bacterium, assembly GCA_902798825.1. Classification (GTDB taxonomy): domain Bacteria; phylum Bacillota; class Clostridia; order Christensenellales; family CAG-138; genus RUG472. The sequence continues at coordinate 37,033 of CADBYI010000011.1, forward strand.
CCCAGCAGGTTGAAGACGCAGCCCAGGACAGCGACGATCACGAACAGATAGATGAACAGGATCGCCGGAGGGGGCAGCTTGTTACAGGCACGCTCCAGCGCGGACAGGAACCGATCAAACCAGCCTTGCTTGACGGCACCTTCATTTTTGTTCTTTCCCATGAAATTTTCCTCCTGAAAAAATTAGTTTGGGAACGATGTGGGGACTACTTCCACTCTTTGCGTGGAGAACGGTGAACCGGAGTTTCCTTTGAAAATTGGAGCATATGCATTGTATATGCACTTTTCCCCTTTTATTCCTCGGATACTCCTATGCTAAAATTCTAAGGCCATTTCACATTGTTGTCAAATATTTTTTTCAATTATTTGCACTTATTTACTGTTTTGTGCGGGTTTCCTGGGGATTCGGGGTCATTTTCCTCCTTTTCAATCCGTCCAAACTGTGCTATGATTATATGCGAGAAAGTGTATGTTTATTTTTCTGCCGAATATGCGGAAAAAAAGCGTAAAAAAGGAGTGTGCATCATGATCCTGAACGGTTGGTTCGACGGCATCCGGGTGTGGAAGATCAACACCTGGAGCGGTTTGATCAGTTACGCCCTGCTCATCCTGGCGGGCGCCCTCGTCTTCTTCCTCATCATCCGCCGCATTAACCACAACCGGCGGCCCGACGTGGCTTTGCAGCGGGTGGCCAAGCGCCTCAAAAAGCTGGGCGGCAAGGGCAGCCGGGTCTATACCGACTTTACGCTGCGCACCTTCGCCGGGGATACGCCCTTTGAGATGCTGTGGGTGGCCCGGGACAGGCTCTATGTGGTGAAGGTCATTCCCCAGGGGACCCGCATTTCGGGCTCCAGTTCCGGCAGCACCTGGAAGCTGGGCGGCAGCGTCAACGACGCCATGAAGAACCCGCTGCCCGCCTTGGAAAACCAGCGACGGGCCCTTCTCCCCTATCTCTCCGCCAAGGGCTTCGAGGAGATCATGGTGGAGCCCATGGTCATCTGCGCCGACACCTATGAGACGCCCCGGTTCAAGATCGACGGTTTCTCTTCCATCTACACCTATAAATATTTGGGTGCGTGGCGCCGGAAGTTCCCCTTGGCCAAGCGCCTGTTCTTCGACGTGGACAGGGTCTGCGCCCTGCTGGAGGAGGCCATGCTCCCCAACGGCTCCGCCAAATAGCGTATTTCCACATCCGTGCTCACAATACTGACAGGAGGAAACGTATATGATCAACGCTGAACGACTGCTGGACACCTTTTTCCGTTACGTTCGGATCGACTCCGAAAGCGGCCACGAGAAGGCCATGGGCCAGACCCTGGTGCAGGATGTGAAGGCTCTTGGCCTGGACCCCATCACGGACAAGGCCGGGGAGACCTTCGGTTCCGACGGCTTCAACGTGTTCTTCCGCTTCCCCGGCACCCTGCCCGGGGACCCCTTCGTGCTCTCCGCCCACATGGACACCGTGGTCCCCGGCAAGGGCATCGAGCCCTATATTGAGGACGGCATCATCAAGAGCGGTCCCGACACCATCCTGGGCGGCGACGACAAGTCCGGCATCTGCGGCATTTTGGAGGCCATCACCACCATTCTGGAGAAGGGCATCCCCCACCGCACCGCCGAGGTGGTCTTCTCCATCGGCGAGGAGGGCGGCATGCGGGGCGCCAAGGCCTTCGACATGACCCAGCTCAAGAGCCGCCGGGCCTTCGTTTTGGATTCCTCCGGCAACGTGGGAAAGATCATCGTGGGCGCCCCGGGCCAGATCAAAATCTTTGCGGACGTGGTGGGCCGCCGGGCCCACGCGGGCCTGGCCCCCGAACAGGGCATCAGCGCCATCCAGGTGGCCGCCAAGGGCATCGCCAGGATGAACCTGCTGCGCATCGACGAGGAGACCACCTGCAACATCGGCACCATCAAGGCCGAATACGCCACCAACATCGTTCCCGACCGGGTGAGCCTCATCGCCGAGGTCCGCAGCCGCAATTTCGACAAGCTGAACGCCCAGGCCGCCCACATCAGGGACTGCCTGCAAGCGGCCTGCGACGAGGCCGGCGCCAAGCTGGAGATCGAGCTTAGGACCAACTACGTTTCCTACAACGTGGACGAGGGCAGCGACACCGTGAAGATGGTCCTGGACGCGGCCAAGCGGGTGGGCGTCAAGGGCTTCACCACCCTGGGCGGCGGCGGCAGCGACGCCAACATCTTCAACCGCAACGGCATCGAGGCCGTGGTGCTGGGCACCGGCATGACCAAGGTCCACACCACCGAGGAAACGCTGAAGGTGGAGAATCTGAACAACATCGCCGAGATGGCCTTCCAGCTGCTGACCGCCGAATGAGGAGGGAGCCATGAGCACATTGGATCGCATGGATTTTGAGGCTTTGGGCCGGGAGCTCATCGCCTTTCGCCGGGACTTCCACAAATACGCCGAGAGCGCCTGGACGGAGTATCGCACCACGGCCCGGATCATTTCGCAGCTGGAAAAGCTGGGCCTGCCTGTGAAATTCGGCCCCGAGATCCACACGCCGGAGAAGATGTTCGGCCTGCCCAAGCCCGCCGTCATGGCGGCCTGCTATGAGCGGGCCCTGGCGGAGACGGACCGGCCGGATTTGGTGGAGAAGATGAAGGGCGGGTTCACCGGCTGCATCACCGAAATCGTGGGAGCCAAACCCGGCCCCACCGTGGGGGTCCGGGTGGACATCGACTGCAACGATCTGGAGGAGGCCACCGTGCCGGAACACATCCCCGTGGCGGAGGGGTTCCGCTCCGTCCACCCGGGCTGCATGCACGGCTGCGGCCACGACGCCCACGCCGCCATCGGTTTGGGCCTGGCCAAGGTCCTGTGCGCCTTGCGGGAGGAGCTCTCCGGCAAGGTCATTTTGGTGTTCCAGCCCGGCGAGGAGGGCTTGCGAGGCGCGGCCAGTCTGACGGCCAAGGGGCACTTCTCCCAGTGTGACTACTTTTTCGGCGGCCACGTGGGCCTCATCGACGGGCCCGTGGGCCAGGTGGCGGCCAGCGGCCACGACTTTTTGGCCAGCACCAAGTTCGACGTGTTCATCCACGGGGTACCTGCCCACGCGGGGGCGTCCCCGGAACTGGGCTGCAACGCCCTGGCGGCGGCGGCCACGGCGGTGACCAACATGCTGGCCATCTCCCGGACCAGCCAGGGCGCCAGCCGCATCAACATCGGCACCCTGACCGCCGGCACCGGCCGGAACGTGATCCCCGCCGAAGCGGAGATGCGGGTGGAGACCCGGGGCAAGACCACGGCCATCAACGAGTATATGGAGGCTGCGGCCAAGCGGGTCTGCCAGGCGGCGGCCCAGATGTACGGCTGCACCGCCGAGACCGTCTACATGGGCGGCGCGGGGAACGTGACCTGCGACAAGCCTCTGGTGGACCGGGTCGTCGATGTGCTGCAGGGGGTCCCCGGGGTCACCAAGGTGCTGCCCGACGTGGACTTCGGCGGCGGCGAGGACGTGACCACCATGATGGCGGACGTTCAGGCCCACGGCGGCATGGCCACGGAGCTGGTGTTCTGTATGCCGCTGAAGGCCCCTCACCACAACGGGTGCTTCGATGTGCAGGAGGATGTGATCCCCCTGGCGGCTCGGATATTCGCCGAGCTGGTGTTCAGCGTGGCCAACGATCCTATACAAAAATAAAAGCCTGCGACCGGATATTCTCCGGCCGTTTTCATTGCATAACAAGGAGGAATATTCAATATGCCCGAGCTGAAAGAATTGATCCAAAAGTATCTGCCCCAGGTGCTGGAGCATCGGCACCACATCCACCAGCATCCCGAGCTCACCGGCCAGGAGAAGGAGACCGCCGCCTATATCGCCGAAACCCTGCGCTCCATGGGTCTCAAGCCTGTGGAGGGCGTGGGCGGCTACGGCGTGGTGGCCCTCATCGAGGGCAGAGGCCCCGGCAAGTGCGTGGGCCTTCGGGCGGACATCGACGCCCTGCCGCTGACCGAGTGCACCGGCCTCCCCTTCGCCTCGGAGAATCCGGGGGTGGCCCACTCCTGCGGCCACGATTCCCACGCGGCCATGCTGCTGGGCGCGGCCTATGTGCTCAACGAGCTGCGGGATCAGTTCGACGGCACCGTGAAGCTGATCTTCCAGCCCGCCGAGGAGGACCCCATGGCCAGCGGCGCCAAGAAGATGATCGAGGCGGGCGTGCTGGAGAACCCCCACGTGGACGGGGTCTTCGGGCAGCACGTGTGGCCCCAGTATGAGGTGGGCAAGGTGGCCGTGCGCAACGGCGCCATGATGGCCTCCTCCGACCGGTTCTTCATCACCGTGAAGGGCAAGAGCAGCCACGGCTCGGCCCCGGAGAACGGCATCGACGCCATCGCCATCTCCGCCCAGGTGATCTCGGCCCTGCAGAACATCGTATCCCGGAACGTGAGCCCCCTGGACAGCGCGGTGGTGACCATCGGCAAGATCACCGGCGGAAACCGGTACAACGTCATCGCGGACACGGTGAAGATGGAGGGCACCTGCCGGAATCTCAACCCCGAGGTCCGCAAAAAGATGCCCGAGCGGATCGAGAACATCGTCAAGGGTGTGGCGGAAGGCATGGGCGGCCAGTATGAGTTCCAGTATTTCATGGGCTACTCCCCCACGGTCAACGACCCGAAGCAGTTCGAGCTGGTCTGCGAGGCCGTGAAGGAGACCCAGGGTGAGGACGCCCTCGTGATCCCCGCCTCCTCGGCCCTGGGCGGCGAGGACTTCTCCTTCTACTGCGAGAAGGTGCCCAGCGCCTTCATCTGGCTGGGCTGCCGGGACCCCAAGATGCCCCTTGAGAAGATGGTGCCCATCCACAACGGCGGCTTCGCCCCCATGGAGGAATCGTTCCCCATCGGCATCGAGGTCATGACCGCGGCGGCGCTGAAGTTTTTGGAACAATAGGAATTTATTGAAAGCGGACACCTTTTCTTGAAAGAAAAGGTGTCCAAAAGAACTTCAAGAAGGGGAAGATGGTTCGGGAAGAATCATTGACCCCTTCTTAAGTTTCTCTTTTTGGGGCGCCTTTTTCTCCTTTGTATAAAGAGAAAAAGGCGCAAAAAAGGAACGGCCGAAACCGTTCCTTCTCCTGGTACTTGGTTACGCCTTCTCCTCCACCACCGGGGACTCGGCGGCGTTACGGCGGATGCTCTCGATTCCCTTGAGGCAGCCGGCCTTGGCCTTGTAGCTTTCGCCGGTGAGAATGATCTCGCCGTTGGCGGCCCTGAGACGAAAGCGGAACTCGCCCGCCTTGTCCTTGTAGACCTCGAACTTGGGGTTCTTGCAGCTGGAGCCTTCCACCGTCTGATCCTCGAGCCCGGCGGCCGCGGCGTTCTTGCGGACGCTCTCGACGCCGTTCTTACAGGCGGATTCGGAGGAATAGGTCTCGCTGACGCCGATGATCTCCCCGTTGCCGGCCTTGAGCACGAAACGGGAGCCCTTTTCATTGGTCTTCATCACAAATTTACCCATAGATCATTTGCCTCCTCTTTGGTTTGTTTATAGTATATCCTATTTATATATAAATTGCAACGGGTGAAAAGCGACAATTTTCGGAATAAACTTTACCCGCCTTTGCCTCCCCTTAGCTCTGCTACAAGAATCGGCTCACAGGCCTCCCTGGTGTCATCCTGAGTAAAGCGAAGGATCTCTGATCGTTGCTGACTTGACAAGCTGCTTCCCCGTGGTAAAAGCAACCGCATTCACAGATCCTTCCACTCGGTCGCTCAAGGTGCTATACAGACGTGTCGATTTCGTTTTCGCTCCCTCGGTCAGGATGACAACCTGATAAAACAACACCTGTATAAATAAAAACGCGGGACTTTCGTCTCGCGTTTTTCGTTTGATTGTGGATTAGAACTTCTGGGCGTTGACCTTGACGCCGGGGCCCATGGTGGTGGAAGCCACCAGGCTCTTGATGTAGGTACCCTTGGCGGCGGCGGGCTTGGCCTTGATGATGGCCTCCATGAGGGTGGTCAGGTTCTCGGTCAGCTTCTCGGGGCCGAAGGAAACCTTGCCGATGGGGCAGTGGCAGATGTTGGTCTTGTCCACACGATACTCCACCTTACCGGCTTTGATGTCCTTGATGGCCTTGGCCACGTCCATGGTCACGGTGCCGGACTTGGGGTTGGGCATCAGGCCCTTGGGGCCCAGGATACGACCGATGCGGCCGACCACGCCCATCATGTCGGGGGTAGCCACGCACACGTCGAAGTCGAACCAGTTCTCCTTCTGGATCTTGGTCACAGTGGCCTCGTCGCCGATGTAGTCAGCGCCGGCTTCCTCGGCCTCGTGGGCCTTGTCGCCCTTGGCTTGTCGCCCTTGGCGAAGACCAACACGCGGACGGTCTTGCCGGTGCCGTGAGGCAGGACCACCGCGCCACGGACCTGCTGGTCAGCGTGACGGGAGTCGACGCCCAGACGGACGGAGACTTCCACGGTCTCATCGAACTTGGCCTTGGCGGTCTTGCAGACCAGCTCCATGCTCTCCATGGGATCGTACTGCTTGAGACGATCGACGAGGGCAGCGCTTTCAACGTATTTCTTTCCGTGCTTCATGTTGCTGTCCTCCTCTTAGTCCACGATGGTGACGCCCATGCTGCGGGCGGTGCCCTCGACCATGCTCATGGCGGCTTCCAGGGAAGCGGCGTTGAGATCGGGCATCTTCAGCTCCGCGATCTCCTTGACCTGGGCCTTGGTCATGCTGGCCACCTTCTGCTTGTTGGGGACGCCGGAAGCGTGCTCCAGATTGCAGGCCTTCTTGATGAGGACGGCGGCGGGGGGCGTCTTGGTGATGAAGGTGAAGGAACGGTCGGCGTACACCGTGATGACCACGGGGATGACCAGACCGACCTGGTTCTTCGTGCGCTCGTTGAATTCCTTGCAGAAGCCCATGATGTTCACACCCTGGGAACCGAGGGCGGGGCCTACCGGGGGGGCCGGAGTGGCCTTGCCGGCATTGATCTGCAGTTTGACATAACCGGTGATCTTCTTTGCCATTGCTGTTTCTCCTATCTAAAGATTTTTTAGTAGTCGGTGGTGCGGGGTGCCTCCCCTCCCACCTTAGGCAGATTGCTGCCTATCAAAACGGGCTAAGCCCGTGTTGATCAGAGTTTTTGGACCTGGATGAAATCCAGCTCCACGGGGGTGTCCCGCCCGAACATGGAGACGGTGAGCTTCACCTTCTGCCGCTCGGGGTCCAGCTTCTCCACCCGACCGATGAAGTTCTCCAAGGGTCCGGAGACCACGCGGACGTTCTCGCCCACCTCGATGTTGAGGATGATGGGGATCCGCTCCACGCCCATGGCCGTGACCTCCTCATCGGTGAGGGGCACGGGCTTGCTGCCGGGACCGACGAAGCCGGTGACGCCCCGGGTGTTGCGGATGACGTACCAGGCGCGGGGGTTCATGACCAGCTCCCGGCTGACGCCGCCGCCCTTTTCCGCGGGCCGCTCCTTCTCCACCACGTCCACCAGCATCTTCACCATGACATAGCCGGGGAAGACCTTGCGGGTGGTGGTTTTGCGCTTGCCGGTAGGCAGGATCTCGATGGTCTCCTCCGTGGGGTACTTGACCTCCAGGATGATATCGGACAAGCCCGCGTTTTCCACGGACTTCTCCAGGTCCTCCTTTACCTTATTCTCGTATCCGGAATAGGTATGGACCACATACCACTTGGCTTCCTGCTGGCTCATGAGCTCACTCCGCCGTCTGACTGGTGCCCGCGCCGGTAATGGTGGCCAGGCCCTTGACGCCCGCGGAGAAGCCCAGATCCAGCAGCCAAATCACGGCGGACATGGCCAGCACGAACACGAACACCATGGCGGTATGCTTCACGAGGTCGCCGAAGGACAGCCAGGTCAGCTTCTTGACCTCGCCCATCATCTCCTTGAGATACTGCTTGATGTTCAGCTTGCTCTTCTTGGCGGGCTTTTCAGCCGCAGCTTTCTTTTCCACTTCTTTTGCCATGGGAAAGCCCTCTTACTTCGCTTCCCGATGGAGGGTCTGCTTGCGGCAGAACCGGCAATACTTGTTGAACTCCAAACGATCGGGATCGTTCTTCTTGTTCTTGAAGGTATTGTAATTCCTCTGCTTGCACTCGGTGCAGGCCAACGTGATCTTAACGCGCATGGTGTTTCTCCTTCTCGTGGTATTCCATCAAAAACAAGCCCCCTGTGGGGGCACCTTGCATAGGTTACCACAGGGAGGGGCGTTTGTCAATGAAAATCTTTCCGCTTTTACTTATTTTTTTGCGTCCAAAAGGGAAAGACGGCGACACACATAATACAGTAGTCGTGGATGCGTGTCCAGCCTTTTTCCCCTCTTTTTTTCAAACAGATATAGGAAAACGAACCGGGGTGTGGTATACTCGTATAAAATCTGTGGTTACGGAGGTCCCTTCCATGATCATCCTGCTTGCCGCCGCCGTGCTGCCGGCCGTATATCTTCTCTCCCAGGTCTACAAGATGGACACCATCGAAAAGGAGCCCTGGTCCCTGCTCAGAAAGCTCCTCCTGTTCGGCGCCATCAGCGGTGTCCCCGCGGCTCTGGTGGAGAGTTTGCTCACCGGGGTGCTGATGAACGTGTTCACGGAGGGCACCGTCCTCTACAACCTGGCGGCCGGGTTCATCGTGGCGGCCCTGGTGGAGGAGAGCTTCAAGTTCCTTTTCCTATATAAATTCACCTTCCGAAGCCCCGATTTCAACTTCCGGTTCGACGGGGTGGTCTACGCCGTGTTCGTGTCCATGGGGTTCGCCATTTTGGAGAACATCCTCTATGTGTTCCAGGGGGGCATGGGCGTGGCCGTCACCCGGGCGCTGCTGGCTTTGCCCCTTCACGCCGCCTGCGGGGTGTATATGGGCATCGCCTACGGGCAGCAGAAGGTCAACAGCCTGTATAAGCCCGCCAGCTTCTCCTCCGTGGCCCGGGCCTGCCTGCCCACGCCCATCCTGATCCACGGCTTCTACGACTTCTGCGCCTTCATGCAGACCGAGATCTTCACCCTGGTCTTCATCGCGTTCGTCATCGTCGTGTTCATCCTCACCCTGAAGCAGCTCAAGAAGGCGTCCCGGGAGGACAGCCCTGTGAACGAGGTGACCATCGATGCGCAGTAACATTCCGCTGAACAACGGCTGGCAGTTTGCCTTTTCCTGTACCGACGAGTTTTTGCGGGGCCAGGTCCCTGGGGAAGCCGTGCGGCTGCCCCACACGGCCAGGCTGCTGCCCTGGAAGTGCGCCCAGAAGGAGATGTACGAAACCGTCTGCGGCTACACCCGGACTTTCCCTGCCGACCCCGCCTGGGCGGGCAGGGAGGTGCGGCTGGTGCTGGACGGAGCCGCCCATTATCCCGAGGTGTTTTTGAACGGGGAACCCGTGGCCCCGGACCACGAGGCCCATTGCGGGTATGTGGCCCAGAGCTTTTTGCTGACGGGGCTGAAGCTGGGAGAGGAGAACCGGCTGTCCGTGCGGCTGGACACCCGGGAGAGCTTGAACCAGCCTCCCTTCGGCTTTTTGATCGACTATCTGTGCTACGGCGGCCTCTACCGAGAGGCCCGGCTGGAAATCACAGAGCCCTGCCATATCGACAGCGTCTTCCCCATGGCCTGCGCCGACGGGTCCGCCCGAATCCGGGTGACCCTGGCCGGGGCCCCGACGGCCGGGGACAGGCTCCGGCTCACCCTGCCCGAGCTGAACGTGGACCTTTCGCTGGACGCGCAAGGGGAAAACGAGTTCGCCTTCCGGGCCGAGAACGTGATCCCCTGGGATCTGGACAGGCCAAGGCTCTATGAGCTGACCGTGGCCCTGATCCACGAGGGACAGGAGACGGACGCCTACCCCCTGAAGGTGGGGTTCCGGGACGCGGAGTTTCGGGCCGAGGGCTTCTTCCTCAACGGGAAGCGGGTCCACCTTAGGGGACTGAACCGGCACCAGAGCTATCCCTACATCGGCTACGCCGCCCCGGCGGGCATGCAGCGGGACGAGGCCAACTATCTGAAGTTCGGCCTGGGCCTCAACATGGTCCGCACCAGCCACTACCCCCAGAGCCAGCATTTCATCGACCGCTGCGACGAGGTGGGCCTGCTGGTGTTCACGGAGATCCCCGGCTGGCAGCATATCGGCGACGACGCCTGGAAGCGGATCGCCCTTGAAAACGTGCGCCAGATGGTGCTCCAATACCGCCACCACCCCAGCATCGTCCTGTGGGGGGTGCGGATCAACGAGAGTCAGGACAACGACGCCCTCTACGCCGAAACCAACGCCCTTTGCCACAGTCTGGACCCCTTCCGCCAAACCAGCGGCGTCCGGTACCTGCAGCAGAGCCATCTGCTGGAGGACGTATACGCCTACAACGATTTCACCAAGGACGGCACGGGCTACGGGCTCCTGGAAAAGGGGAACGTGACCAAGGAGCTCAGCAAGGGCTATCTGGTGTCCGAGTGCAACGGCCACATGTTCCCCACCAAGAACCAGGACGACGAGCAGCATCGGCTGACCCACGCCCTGCGCCACGCCCGGGTCCAAAGCGACGGGGCCGTCCGGGACGGGGTGGCCGGCTGCATCGCTTGGTGCATGGCGGACTACAACACCCACCCGGACTTCGGCACCGGCGACGCCATCTGCTATCACGGCGTGGCCGACGGGTTCCGGAACAACAAGCTGGCGGGCTGGGTCTACGGCAGCCAGCAGGACAAGGACCCGGTGCTCATGGTGGCCACGGACATGAACAAGGGCGAGCGGGCCGGCAGCCTGCTGGACGACGCCTACGTGTTCACCAACGCGGAGAAGGTGCGGCTAAGTAAGGGCGGCAAGTTCATCGCCGACTTCGAGCCGGACAAAGCCCAGTACCCCGGCCTCCCCCATCCCCCGGTGCATATCGACGACTTCGTGGGCGAGCTGCTAAAGACCGAGGAGGGCTTCTCCGACGAGGTGGCGGCCAAGGTGAAAAAATGTCTGTTCGCCGCCCAGAAGTACGGCATGGACAAGCTCCCGTTGAATATCAAGCTGACGCTTCTCGATCTGAAGGTCCGCCACCACTTCACCATGGAGCAGGGCATCGACCTGTTCAACCGGTATATGGGGGGCTGGGGCCAGCAAAGCGGGCTCTGGCGGTTCACCGCCATCCGCAACGGCGAGGCCGCCGAATATGTGGAGAAGGCGGCCTACACCAAGCCCTGCCTGGTGGCCCGGGCGGAGCGCTCGCTCCTCACCGAGGGGAGCGTCTACGACATGACCCTCATTCATCTTGAGTGCAAGGACGAACGGGGCAACCGGATCCCCACGGCCAACGACCCCATACTGTTGACCACGGAGGGACCCATCCAGGTGGTGGGGCCCCGGGCCGTTTCCCTGGACGGCGGCGCCTTCGGCACCTATGTGCGCACGACAGGGCAGACAGGCGAAGGGGTTTTGACCCTCACCTCCCCCACCTTGGGCAGCTGCAAGCTGACGTTCACGGTGATTCCGGAGCTATAAGGCAATCCACAAAAAAATGCGGGCGCTTCGTGCGTCCGCATTTGCGTTTACCAATTCGGCTCCCCCGTTCCCAGGAACAGGACCCGGTGGGCGGGGATGTCCGTCTCCGGATACTGGGAGGAAAAGAACGTGTGCATGACCTGGTCATAGGTCAGACTGTCGTCCCCGGAGAGGGCCACGGCGTAGGCGGTCCGGCCGTTGGTGGACCCGGTCAGGGTCAGTAAAAAGGGATAGGGCTCGTCATTTTGGTCGAAGCCGTCGGAAAAGAACACCCGGTACTGGCCGTCGTGGAAGAAGACGTCCAAAAGGGACATCTCCGCCCCGAAGAACTCGGCGATGCGGACGGACGCCTCCTTTCCGTCGGCGGAACGGGACAGGAATCGCTGCCAGACGGAGACGTTGTCCGTCATGGTCAGGTCCTCCAGGATCACCCAGCCGTAGAGCCGGGCCGCCTGGCGGGTGTAACCCTCCTCCACCCGGTCGAAGCCCGTGTAGGCCCCTGTTTCGTCCAGGGTGAAGGACACGGGCCGCCGCACACAGCCCGTGAGCAGCAGCGCCGCCAGCAGGATGAGGGCGAGCTTACCCCTCATGGGGCAGCTCCTCGGTGTAGAGCATGTCGTGGGAGATGCTGCCGTAGAACAGGCGGCTGATTTCGTCGTGATCCCGGGTCTCCCCCAGGATCCACATGAGCTTGGCCACCACCGCCTCGGTGGTCATATCGTAGGCCTCCAGCACCGGCAGGTCCGTCTTCAGCTTGTGGCCCACCCGGTAGACGGTGAGATCGCTCCCCTCGTTGGGCACCTGAGTGGTCATGACCACGGTCTTCCCCGCCAGCACGCCCCGGCGGATGGCCGCATAGAACCGGGACCCCTCGCTGGGCACGCCGCCCACGCCGAAGCTCTCCACCACCAGGGCGTTCTTTCGGCGGAGCATGTAGGACAAAACCTCCGGCCCCATGCCGGGGATCAGCTTCACCAGGCCCACGCTGTCGTCCAGCTTATGGCTGAACACAGGGGGCTTCGTATAGTTGAGGTAGATATACCGCAGCACCCGCCCCTCCCGGACGGAGGCCAGCTCCGGATAGTTGATGCTGGAGAAGGCGGAAAAGCTCTTGGACCGGACCTTTCGGGCCCGGGTGCCCAATATGACGGAGCCGTTGAACACGATGACCACGCCGCAGCTGCCCGGTGAGCAGGCATAGGCGAAGGCGTCCAGCAGGTTCACCTGGGAATCCGTGTTCTCGGAGTGGATGGGCTTTTGGGCCCCGGTGAGGACGATGGGCTTGGGGGAGCGGCGAATCAGATAGGAAAGGGCCGCCGCCGTATAGGCCATGGTGTCCGTGCCGTGGGCGACGACAAAGCCGTCGTATTCGTCGTAATACCGCTCGACGGCCCCGGAGATCACCAGCCAGTCGGCGGGGGTCATGTCCGTGCTGTCGATGTTCAGCACCTGCACCGCGTGGGGCTCGCAGATGTGCTTAAGCCCTGGCACAGCCTTCAACAGCTCGTCCCCGCTGATGGTGGGCGTAAGGCCGGCATCCGTATTCCCGGAGGCGATGGTGCCCCCGGTGGCGATCAACAATATCTTTTTCATGGGTCCAGTATAGCCTAAGCCTGCAAGAATTGCAAGAAATACAAAAGCAACCCGGCCGGGCGCCTGTCATCGCGTATAAAAAGAAAATCTCCCGAGATTCGGGAGATGGTTTCTTTTGCGTTGTGGTTGTGGAGTGGTCAGGGGGAAAATTACATGCCGTACCGCTTCTTGAAGCGATCGACCCGTCCGCCGCTGTCCACCAGCTTCTGCCGGCCCGTGAAGAACGGATGGCACTTGCTGCAGATTTCGACCTTGAGCTCACCCTTGGTGGAGCCGGTAACGAAGGTCTCACCGCAGGCGCAGCGCACGACGGCCTCGCCGTAAGACGGTTGGATATCTTTCTTCATGTATTATCACTCCTTTGTCGTGTAATGCATTACCGTTTGCCATTATACCATGGCGCACCGAAAATGCAAGCACTTTTTTCAGGAAATTTTAGATCTTGATCCAGTCCTTGAGCTTGGTGAGGAATTCTTCGTTGGTGGCGGTCTTCTGCATCATGGGCACCACCTGCTCGGTGACCTCCGTGGTGCCGCCGCCGGCCAGGAATTTGCGCAGCATATAGACCCCCTCCAGCTCCGTCTTGGAGAGCAGCAGCTCCTCCCGCCGGGTGCCGGACTTGTAGATGTCGATGGCCGGGAACACCCGCTTTTCCGCCAGCTTCCGATCCAGGTGGATCTCCATGTTGCCCGTGCCCTTGAACTCCTCATAGACGATGTCGTCCATGCGGCTGCCGGTCTCCACCAGGGCCGTGGCGATGACGGTCAGGCTCCCGCCGCCCTCGATGTTCCGGGCCGCGCCGAAGAAGCGCTTGGGCTTATGCAGGGCGCCGGGGTCCATGCCACCGGACAGGGTCCGGCCCGTGGGCGGGATCACCAGATTGTAGGCCCGGGTGAGCCGGGTCAGGCTGTCCAGAAGGATCACCACGTCCTTCCCCTGCTCCACCAGGCGCATGGCCCGCTCCTGCACCATCTCGGCGATGCGGGTGTGATGCTCTGGGAGCTCGTCGAAGGTGGAGTAGACGACCTCCCCCTTGATGACCCGCTTCATCTCCGTGACCTCCTCGGGCCGCTCGTCGATGAGCAGGACCATCAGGTGGCTGTCGGGATAGTTGGCGCTGATGCCGGCGGCGATCTGCTTGAGCAGGGTGGTCTTCCCCGCCTTGGGCTGGGACACGATCATGGCCCGCTGGCCCTTGCCGATGGGGGCGATAAGGTCGATGAGCCGGGCGGACAGGCTGTTGCCGTCCCCCGCCGTCTCCAGGGTGTAGCGCTCATTGGGGAAGATGGGCACCAGCTCCTCGAAGGTCTTGCGCCGGGCGTTCTCGTCGGGCATGAGGCCGTTGACCCGGTCGATGTACATGAGGGCGTCGAATTTGTCCCCCTCCCGATGGGGCCGGGCGCGGCCCTCCACATAGTCACCGGTCTTCAGGCTGAAGCGGCGGATCTGGGTGATGGACAGGTAGATGTCCTTGGGGCCGGAATAGTAGTTGTTCATGCGGAGGAACCCATAGCCGTCGGGAAGCACCTCCAGCACGCCCTCCACGGGAGGGCAGTTCTCCGTTTCCAGCATCTTGGGCACGGCGGGATTGGCGGTGCCGTACTCCTGGTTGTAGTAGGGCTTCTCCTCCTCTCCGGAGGCGGCGGCGGAATTGGACGCCGCAGGCCGGGGAGCCTTCTGATCCTGGCCGTTGGGGCTCTGATAGCGGCGCTCGCCGTTGTTGTAGCTGCGGTCGTGGCGGGTGTTCCCCCGCTGATAGCGGTTGTTGGGGAGGCGGTCGTTCCGGCGACGGAGCTCCTGCTTCTCCCCGCCTTCCTCCCGCGCCTCCGCCTTGGGGGCCGGGGCCGGCTGCTCCTGGGCGGGCTGGGGCTTCTCCTCGGCGGCGGGGGCCTTCTCGGGGGCCTTACTCTTCGTTTCGTTCCGCCGCTTCGTCGCCCTGGCCTTGGGCTGATCCTGAACGGGTGCCGACGCCTGGGCCGCCTCTTGAGGGGCCTCCCGGGGCGCCGGGGCCGGCTCTTCCTCCCCCTTCTGCTGCGCGTTCTTGGCGGGGCGGCCCCGCTTCTTGGGGGCAGGGGCTTCGCTCTTTTGGAGCATCTCCACCAGCTCGTTTTTCCGATATTTGCCTATGTTCTTCACACCCAGAGCCTGCGCCATCGCGCGAAGCTCCGACAGGTTCTTTTCCAGCAGGTTTTCAGGAACCATTCGCTTCCTCCAAAGGTATTCTATGTTGTCTAAAAAGTGAGAACTTTGAACAGAACAGATCGATCTCGTATGGATGTATTGTAGAGCCTGGGGCCGGTTGTTGTCAAGGCATTTTGCAAAATCAGTGCAAATCCACCAGCCTTTCTCCTCCTTTGCGGCATAGCCTATCGGGCGGCCGCATACCCTTTTGACAGGAGGTGCGTCTATGGATAAGACAGGAGGAACGCTGGCCGAATACGCCCCCGGCGCCCACCAAATCCTCATCGAGGGCCAGCGCCACGCCCGCATCACGGGGGTGGTGGACGTGGAGAGCTTCCACGAGCAGGAGGCCGCCATCTTGACCGAAGCCGGGCTCCTGGTCCTGTCCGGGGAGGAGCTGAAGCTGACGCGCCTGGATCCGGACAGCGGCCAGGTGATCGTGGACGGGCGGATCCTGTCCCTGGAATATGAGCAGCCCACCCTGAAGCGGGGTCTGTTCGGTCGGCTGCGGGGATGATCCGGGACGTATTCGATCAGCCCCACCAGGCCATGGTCATGGCGTTTTTCGGCCTCGTGGGCGGCCTCGGGTACGAATCGCTGCGGCTCCCCCGCCTTTTCACGGGCCGGGCGGCGGCGGTGGCGCTGGAGCTGCTGACGCTCTTGTGGCTCCAGGGATGCCTGCTGGGCGGCCTGTTCTTCTCCACCCATGGGGAGGTGCGGCTCTATGGGCTGATCCTGTTCTTCGGGGGGATGCTGCTCGTGCGCTGGGCCGTTCGCCCCCTGTTCACAGAAATACTCCAAAAGATACGCAAAAAGGAGTTCCCCTCCCGCTGAAAGTCTGGTATACTGATTTACGTGAAAAAGCGTGCTTCTGCAAAAAAGGTCTATTTCAGACCCATACACTTTCTGTTGCTCCTGGCGGTGGACGCGGTCATTCTGGCCGGCATCATCATCCCCCAGCGCACCAACACGGAGAACGCCCAGCTTCTTTTGGAGCAGAAGCAGGAGGAGCTCAACGCCATCAAGATCGAATACGAACGGGAGCAGGCGAATCTGGAATACATGCAAACCGACGAATACAAGCTTCAGCAGGGGTCCGTCCGCTACGGCTGGCACTACACCGACGACTCCATCATCCTGGACGACGACAACGATTCCTTAGCGGGAGGCAGCCAATGAGCAAACCTGTGGCCATCTTGGACGTGGGCAGCAACTCCGTCCGCTTCGCCCTCCTTTGCCGTGGCGAGGACGGCGCTTTTTTTGTGCCCGACGGGCGGAAGGATATCTGCACCACCCGGCTGGGCAAGGGGCTCGACAAAACGGGCCGCCTGTCCCCAGAGGCCATGGCGGCCACCGTGGCGGCCTGCAGCCGCTTCTGCGACCGGGCCCGGGCCAGCGGGGCCCCGGCCTTCGCCTATGCCACCAGCGCCGTCCGGGACGCCGAGAACCGGCAGGAGCTGTTGGACGCCCTGAAAGCCGCCTGTCCTGATCTTGGGGTATACCTGCTCTCCGGCCAGGAGGAGGGCCGGCTGGCGTACCGGGGCGCCATGGACGGACAGGAGGGCACGCTGCTGGACATCGGCGGCGGCAGCGCCCAGGTGGTGACCCCCTCCTGGGCCGTCAGCTTCCCCACGGGGTGCGTCCGGGCCCAGGACGTCTGCCCGGAGGACGAACTCGTTCGGATGCGGGACACCGTCTATGCCTGGCTCAACCAGCGCGTCTCCCTGCCCGGGTCGGCGGCGGCGCCCTTCTTCGGCGTGGGCGGCACCATCACCACCTTGGGGGCGCTCCTGCTGCAGCAGAGCCGATACGACGGCAGCCAGCTGGCCGCCCTTCGGCTCACGCCGGAGCTGTTGAACGCCCTGCTGCAGCGGCTTTGGGCCATGGGCGACGAACGGCGGGCCCAGCACCCGCTGCTGATCCGGCGCCATGACGTGATCCTTCAGGGCGGGCTGATCCTGAGCTGGTTCATGGAAGCCCTGCATATCAAGGCCCTGACCCCCACGGACCGGGGCGGCATGGAGGGGTTCGCCCTGTGGCTGGCGCAGAATGGGGTTATTTAGGGTTTTCTTTGCCGCTTTTTCTTTTCGTGCTTGAATTGTCAAGTCAAATGCAACGGTGTTCGGAAAAGGACTTCAAAGGGTGAAAGATAGCCGAGACACTTTCTCGGGCGGTGGTTCAACTTATCTTCCACCATCTGGACATCCTTGTCACTTACGTTTGCCAGATCGGTCTTCTTTGGGAAGTATTCCCGGAGAAGACCGTTTGTGTTCTCGTTGGTCCCTCTCTGCCATGGATGCCGTGGCAGCGCAAAGTAGAACTCCGCTCCCGTCGCTTCCGTTACTTTTCCATGCCGGCTAAACTCCTTCCCCCTGTCAGGCGTTATGCTTTCACAGGGATATCCTTCCAGGCAATCGATCATCGTCTGTGCTACATCGTCCATCCGTTCCGTCG
This sequence comes from uncultured Eubacteriales bacterium, assembly GCA_902798825.1. GTDB lineage: Bacteria > Bacillota > Clostridia > Christensenellales > CAG-138 > RUG472. The sequence goes on from CADBYI010000011.1 coordinate 54,739, forward strand.
CTGTTTTCCTGCACAGAAGATAGCGGCTTTTCCGGTCTACCAGGGTAACCAGCCGCGGACCGCCTGCTTTCCCCTGTACCGTGTCCGCTTCCCAGTCTCCAAAGCGAGAACGGGTGTTTGCTGCCTCCGGACGTTCCGCTATGCTGTGACTGATCGTCATCTTCCCTCTGCGACTGTCCGGATTCTTCGTCTTTCGCGGCTTTCCTCTGTGTCGCAGCCGCCGTCTCATCCCTCTGTTGCCCTCTGACCGTTTCTGTTCCTTCGTGTCGAACATCCCCGCATAGATCGCACGGTAGATCGTTTTGTAGCTTGGCGGGTCAGGATAGTTCTCCAATCGCAGTCGTCCTTCGATCTGCTCCGGGGACCATTGCTGGACCAGAAACTTTTCTCGTACTAGCTCGTACAGAGCCGGGTCCGACAGCCGCTTCTTCCTTCGACACCGCTTTCGTCGCTTGCAATATTGCTGCTCTGCGATCACAGGCATATATGCCTGTTTCTGACTGTTCCGCCTCAGCTCCCGGCTGATTGTTGCCTTGCTTCTTCCCAGTTCTTCCGCTATCCTTGAAAGTGAATACCCTTTCGCTGAAAAAAAGAGTATCTTTTCTCGTTCCAATAGTGTAAGATGGTGATAGTGATTCATAGCTCCTCCGGTATCTTTTGTTGTGGCAAACTAAGTATACCAGAGTTATGGGTCACTTTTCTATTCGTTGCACTTCAAGTGTACATTCAAGTGAGAAAAGAAAAAGCGGCGCAAAAAGAAAAGCAAATAAGATAAAATGGGAGGTGCAGCACAGCATCTCCCATTTCTTGAAAGTTCTTTTGGGGGCCTTTTCTTACAAGAAAAGGCCCATGCTTTCAATCCATCCTATCATTTATTCCTCGGGCTTGTCGGCGATGTTGATCTCGATGGGCTCGTTGCAGTTGGGGCAGATGAGCCCGTCCGGATTGTCCAGCATATCCTCGTCGAAATAGATGGTCTCGCCGCAGCTGGGGCAGACGACCTCGAAGAAATCGTCGTCCACATCCTCGTCCTCATCGTCGTCGTCCTCGCCGTAGAGGATCTCATCGTAATCATCCATGTCGTCGTAGATCTCATCGATGGAATCGTTGAGCTCCTCAATGGCGTCGTCGTGATCGCTCAGCTCCTCCGCGATGGTGTCCAGGGCGTCGATGATGGCGTTGAACAGCTTCTTCTGCTTGGCATCCTCGATCTCCAGGCCCTCCATAAGGCCGTCCAGATACGCAACCTTTTCGGAAATACGGCTCATAAGCACCTCCTTGATCTGTTTGCTGTTACTATGGCTTAGATGCGCTCCATGTATTCGCCGGTACGGGTGTCCACACGGATCTTGTCGCCCGGGTTCACGAACAGGGGCACGGCGAGGTGGTAGCCGGTCTCCAGCACGGCGGGCTTGGTGGTGCCGGTGGCGGTGTCGCCCTTGAACCCGGGCTCGGTCTCGGTGACCTCCAGGACCACGAAGTTGGGGGCGGACACGGCGAAGGGCGTGCCCTTGTAGGAGCGGACGGTGACGGTGTCGTTCTCCTTGATGAAGTCGATGGCATCCTCCACCTGCTCATGGTTCAGGGGAATGAGATCGAAGGTCTCGCTGTCCATGAAGTAGTACAGGTCCCCGTCGGAGTAGGAATAGGTCATCTCCTTGGTCTCGATCCGGGCTTCGGGGTACTTGTCGGTGGGGCTGAAGGTGCGCTCCAGCACCGCGCCGGTCATCGCGTTCTTGAGGCGGGTGCGCACGAAGGCCGCGCCCTTGCCGGGCTTCACGTGCTGGAAGTCAACGACGGACCAGACGTTGCCGTCGATCTCGACTGTGGTGCCCTTACGAAAATCGCCTGCCATTACCATAATTACTTTTCCTCCCTGTATTCTCTGGTTTGGTTCTGTATGTGCTCTCTATGGTCAATCCACGCTGAGAAGCTCTTTCGTAGAGCTGACCAGGTCGATCTTTCCCGTTTCGGTGACGACGCAGCAATCCTCGATGCGCACGCCCAGCTTGCCCTCGATGTAGATGCCCGGCTCCACGGTGATGGTCATGCCCGGCTCCAGCGTCCACTCGCTGGCAGTGGAGGCGTAGGGCGCTTCGTGGATCATGAGGCCGAAGCCGTGGCCCAGGCTGTGGCCGAAGCAGTCGCCATAGCCCTTTGAGGCGATGTAGTCCCGGGCGACGGCGTCCAGGGCCTTGCCGGTGATGCCGCCCTTGAGGGCGTCCAGGGCCTTTTGCTGGGCGGTGCGGACGATGTCGTAGATCCGCTTGGAGAAGTCGTCCACCTCACCCACGGCGAAGGTCCGGGTCATGTCGCTGTGGTAGCCGTTGTAGACGCAGCCGAAGTCCAGCACCACCAGATCGCCCTTCTGCAGCCGCCGATCCCCCGGGATGGCGTGGCACATGGCGCCGTTGGGGCCGGAGCCCACGATGGTATCGAAGGAGGGGCACTCGCTCCCCAGCCTGGCGTGGATATAGTCCAGCTCCGCCGCCACTTCCTTCTCGGTCATGCCGCTGCCGATGCGGGTCAAAAGGGTCTTGAAGCCCTCGTCCGCCATGTTCTGGGCCCGCTGCAGGTCCGCGATCTCCTCCGCCGTCTTGACGAGACGAGGCTGATTCATCTCATCGGAGAAGGGGACGAATGCAAAGTCCAGGGCCTTGTATTTCTCGAAATCGCTGACGGTCATGGTCCGATTTTCAAAGGCCACCCGCTTGCACTTGTCCTCCTTCAGAAGCCTGTCCACCGTGGGAAGCAGGGCGCCGCGGCCCACCTCCACCACGTCGAAGTCTGGGCTCTGCTCCCGGGCCTGGATGGTATAGCGAAAATCCGTCAACAGGGACGCCCGATCCAGGGTGACCACCAGGGCGGCCTCGTCGCTGGTGAAGCCGGAATAATACCGAATGGCCGTGAGACCCGTGATCAGCGCCGCGTCCAGCTCATGCTGTTCCAAAAGCTTGCGCAGCTTTTCCACACGCTCTTTCATGCAATACGTTCTTTCCTCTCTACAAAGTCCTACCCAATACGTCATTGTATTATAGCATGAGGATGCGCACATCACAAGTCTTTTTTTCCAAGGGCGCCGCCCCATGGGGCATCCGGCCCCTCCCCCTCCTCCAAAAGAGCCAGGCGGAGCTTCATAACCGCCTTCTTTTCGATGCGGGAGATATAGGACCGGGAGATGCCGATCCTGTCCGCCACCTGCTGCTGGGTCATGGGCGGCGCCCCCTCCAGGCCGAAGCGCAGGGACAGCACCAGCCTCTCCCGCCGCTTCAGCGACCGGCACATGAGGGCCCGCAGCCGCTCCCCCTCCAGCTTCTTTCGAACGGATTCGAATATCTCCTCCCCGTCCGTGCCGGCCAGGTCCAAAATGGTCCGCTCGTTCCCCTCCCGATCCTGGCCCAGGGGCTCCTCCATGGATACCTCCCCCACCAGCTTCTTCTCCGTTCTAAGGCTCATGCGTATCTCGTTCTCGATGCACCGGGCGGCGTACCCCGACAGGCTCCCCTTCTCCGGGGAGAAGGTGTCCACCGCCTTGATGAGGCCGATGGTGCCGATGGAGATGAGATCGTCCAGCTCCCGGCGCCGGTTGAGCTTCCCCCGGGCGGCGTACTTCCCCGCGATATGGGCGCAGAGGCGCAGATTGTGGAGGATGAGCTTATCCCGGGCGGTTTCGCTCCCCGCCATCAGCTCCGCCACCGCCCGCTCCTCCTCCGCCGCCGTCAGCGGCTGGGGAAAGGACGCGCTCTTCACATACCCGGCAAAAAAGAGCCCCCGCAGGAGCTCCAGCAAAAACAGCAGCATAGCCCCACCTCCCTATGGAGGAAGACTATGCTGCGATTCGGCAGAGTATGCTATGCTTCGCCCTTATTCCCAGAAGGGGGAATACTGGACCACGTTGGATCGATGCTCCTCATAGGTGCGGGCGAAGACGAGCTGGTTGGTCTGCTTGGGGTTCATGTTGCAGAAGTAGAGGTAGCCTTCGGAGAGATACTCCTCCGAGGGATAGAGGGCCGCCTGGATGGCCGCCCGGCCCGGGTTGCAGATGGGGCCCACGGGAAGGCCCTTGTTCCGGTAGGTGTTATAGGGGGAAACGGCGGCAAGCTCCGTCTCGGTGAAGGTGTATTTCTTCACCCCCAGGGCATAGGACAGGGTGGCGCAGGACTCCATGGCCATGCCCTCCCTGAGCCGGTTGTGGAACACCGCCGACACCCGGGGGAAGTCCTCGGCCATGCCGGCCTCCCGCTCGATCATGGAGGCCAGGGTCATGACCTGGTCCGTGGTCAGGCCCAGCTCCCGGGCCCGCTGCACGTCCTCCTCGGTGAAGACCACCGCGAACCGGTTCAGCATCTTTTTCAGGATATCCGCGGCGGTGGCGTCCTCATAGATCTCATAGGTGTCGGGGAACAGATACCCCTCCAGGGCGTAGCGCCGGTCGGAGGCGTTGAGGATGGGGTCGAGATAGGCCGTCGAAAGGAGGGTGGCGTCCCGGCAGAGGGCCAAAAACTCCTCCTGATCCTCCAGGATGCCCGCTTCGAAGAGGGCCTGGGCGATCTGGTCGGCGGTGTAGCCCTCGGGGATGGTGAAGCGGGTGACCCGCCGGGCTTCGTTGCCGGAACAGATGATGTTCACGATCTCCGGGATGGTCATATTTCGGGACAGCACGTAGGTCCCGGCCCGCAGGGCGCTGGACCGGCCGGTGAAGTCCACATAGACCTTGAAGGAGGCGGTGCTGACGATGAGGCCGGGCTCCTCCGGGCCTCGGGCGTTGTAGAGGATGGAGGCGATGCGGGAGGCGGAGGCGCCGTTGGGGATCACCACCTGGATGGGGGTGTTGTCGTCCGCGTCCACGGGATAGACGAAGTGGCTCAGCACATAGCGGACGGCGCCGATCATGGCCACGGCCACCAAGCTCACGCTCAGCAGGGCCGCCGCTATGGGACGGAGTATCCGCCATGCCTTTTCCCGGCGGATCGTGGCCGGGTCCTTCCACTGGGTCATGCTATTTCTCCCATTCTGTAAAGTCCACGCCCACGCCCCGGGCGATGGTGTCGTATGTGTCGGTCAACATCTTGTTGAGGGCGTACTCCGCCAGCAGAAAGTCGGCGGCATCCGGAGAGAACTGCAAGAGCTCCGCCAGCTTCTTCAGCTCCTCCCCCTCCGCCCCGGGGTCGCCCCCGGACAGCTGCCGGGCCTGGACCGTCATCTGCAGGCGGTGGAAGCGCTTGAGCAGCGCCGCCGTCTGTTCGTCCGCCAGGACCCTCTCCCGGGCGGCGGCATAGGCTTCATATTCCCGGCTCTGCCGGATTTGGGCGGCCAGCTCCCTGGCCAGCTCGTCAATCATGACGGTCCCCCTCGATGACGATGGGGATGATGAGGGGCGTCCGCTTGGTCTTGCTCTTGAAGAAGGACTTCAGCTTGCTCTTGACGCCGGTCTTGATGTCGCCGTAGTTGGCCTTGTTCTCCGTCTCGAAGCGCCGGACCTCGGGGGCGATGGCCTCTGCGGCCTGCTCCATGAGCTCCTCTGCCTCCTTCATGTAGACGAAGCCCCGGGAGATCAGCTCCACGGGCGCGATCTGCCGTCCGGTCTCCTTGTCCACGGAGATCACCGCCACCACCAGACCCTGGCTGGACAGCTCCCGCCGGTCCCGGATGACCGCGTCCTCGATGCTCTTGCTGCCGTCCACCATGACGACGCCCGAGGGCACCTCCCCGGCCTTGGCCGCCCCTTTACGGGTGAAGGCCACCACCTCGCCGATGTTCAGCACGAACACGTTCTGCTCCGGCACCCCCATGTCCAATGCCAGCCGCCCGTGGGTCATGAGATGGCGGAACTCCCCATGGACGGGGATGAAATACTTGGGCTTGGTGATGTGGAGCATGAGCTTGAGCTCCTCCCGGCAGGCGTGGCCGGACACGTGCACGTCCGCCATGCGGTCGTAGACCACATAGGCCCCCTTCTCGAAGAGGCCGTCGATGACCTTGCCCACGGAGGTCTCGTTGCCGGGAATGGCGGAGGCGGAGATGATGACCGTGTCGCCGAAACCGATGTTGACCTTGTGGGAGGCGTTGGCCATGCGATACAGGCCGCTCATGGGCTCCCCCTGGCTGCCGGTGGTGATGATGCAGACCCTGTCGTCGTTGTACTTTTTCAGGTCGTCCACCTTCACGATCCGATCCTGGGGGATGGTGAGATACCCCCATGCTCTTGCCGGCGAAGCAGATGACCCGATCATGCTCGATGGCCACGTCCGCCACCTGCTGAAGGCGGTAGACGTTGCTGGCGAAGGAGGCCACGATGACCCGCCCCTTTGCGATGTCGAAGTAGTGTTCGAAGGTGTGGCCGATCTCCTTTTCGGACTGGGTGTAGCCCGCCCGCTCCACGTTGGTGGAGTCGGACAGCAGGCACAGAACGCCCTTGCTGCCGTAGTAGGCCAGACGGTTGATATCGATGGGCTGCCCGTCCAGGGGCGTGAGATCGATCTTGAAGTCGCCGGTGTGTAGGATCACGCCCAGAGGCGTGCTGACGGCCAGGGCCACCGCCCCGGGAATGCTGTGGCTGGTCTTGATGAACTCCACCTTGAAGCAGCCCAGCTCCACCGTGTCCCCGGGCTTCACCACGTTCAGCCTGCCCGAGACGTGCATCTCCTGGAGCTTGTGCTCCATAAGGGCCACGGTCAGATCCGTGCCGTACACCGGAACGTCGAACTTTTGGAGGGCGTAGGGGATGGCGCCGATATGGTCCTCGTGGCCGTGGGTGATGACGAAGCCCCGGAGCTTCTCCCGGTTTTCCTCCAGATAGGTCATGTCCGGGATCACCACGTCGATGCCCGGCATATCGTCGTCCGGGAACGCCAATCCGCAGTCGATGACGATGATATCCTCCCCGTATTCGAGGAGGGTCATGTTCTTTCCGATCTCGCCCAAGCCCCCCAGGGGGATGAGCTTCAGTTTCATTTCTTTCTTCTTCATGTCTCTTTCCTGTATATGGTAGCGCCTCTGAAAAGGCGCCGTCTTTCTGTTTTTTATGATTCCACGGCCGGGGAAAGAAGGGCCTTCTTCTCCCGGACGGTTTGTAGCGCCCGTTCCGACAGGAACAGGTTTTTCTGCTGCTTGCTTTTGAACCGCTTCCCGGCGGGGGCCATGATGCCGAAGGTCACGTTCATGGGCTGGAAGTCGTGGCCCATGTATTCCGCCACGTAGTGGCCCAAAGCGCCGATGGCGGTTTGGTCCGTGAAGTCCACGGGGGCCCTGCCCAGCAGCTTTTCATGGAGGGCCAGGGCGGCCAGCAGGCCGCTGGAAGCGCTCTCCACATACCCCTCCACGCCGGTCATCTGCCCGGCGAAGCACAGCAGGGGGTTGGTTTTCAGGGAGTAGTCCCAGTTCAAAAGCCCCGGAGAGGGCAAAAAGCTGTTGCGGTGCATGACCCCGTAGCGGACGAATTCCGCGTGCTCCAGGCCCGGGATCAGGCCGAAGACCCGCTTCTGCTCGGGAAACTTCAGATTGGTCTGGAAGCCCACCATGTTGTAGAGGCGGCCGTCCTTGTCGTCCTGGCGGAGCTGGACCACGGCAAAGGGTATTTTGCCGTCCACCTCCAGCCCCACGGGCTTCAGGGGTCCGTAGGCCAGGGTCATCTCGCCCCGCTTCGCCATGACCTCCACGGGCATGCAGCCCTCGAAGACCCGGGGAGTCTCGAAGGAATGAAGCTCCGCCGTCTGCGCCGCCACCAGGGCGTGGTAAAAGGCGAAATACTCCTCCTTCGTCATGGGGCAGTTCAGATAGTCCTCCCCCCGGCCGTATCGGGAGGCAGCGAAGACCTTTGTGAAATCCAGGCTGTCCCGGGCGACGATGGGCGCCGCCGCGTCGTAAAAGTGAAGGGGCTGGCCCACCAGCTCGGATATCCGGTCATAGAGGGTGCCGGCGGTCAGGGGACCGGTGGCGATGACTGCGGGGCCGGCGGGGATGTCCTCCACCTCCCCGGGAACGTAGGTCAGATTGGGCAACGCCAGGAGCTTTTCCGTCACCAGCCGGGTGAACCCCTTCCGATCCACGGCCAATGCACCGCCCGCCGGGACCCGGGTCAAGTCGGCGCAGGATAGGATCAGGGAATCCAGGGTCCTCAGCTCCTCCTTCAGCAGGCCCACGGCGTTTTCCAGCCGGTCGGACCGGAGGGAGTTGGAGCAGACCAGCTCCGCAAAGCTGTCCCGCTGGTGGGCGGGGGATCGTTTTTCCGGCTTCATCTCCCGCAGGGTGACGGTATGGCCGCGCTGACAGAGCTGCCACGCACACTCCGCCCCGGCCAGGCCCGCGCCCACTACGGTGATGTTCGCCATGTTACTCTTTCTCCTTCTTGCTCCGCTGAATATACCCGCAAGCCCGGTCGGCGCAGGCGATGAAGGGGCCGTTCTGGCCCATGCGCTGGACCAGGATGCCGCCGCAGTTGGGGCACTTGCCGGGCACGGGCTTATCCCAGCTGACGAAATCGCAGTTGGGGTAATTGACGCAGCCATAGAAGGTCTTGCCCTTCTTGGTGCGGCGCTTGAGGATGTCGCCGCCGCACTTGGGGCAGGGCACGTCCAGCTTCTCCACCAGGGGCTTGGTGTTCCGGCAGGTGGGGAAGTTGGGGCAGGCCAGGAACTTGCCGAACCGGCCGGTCTTGATGACCATCATGGCCCCGCACTTGTCGCAGGGCACGTCGGACACCGGGTCGGGCAGCTTCACCTTGTCGATGTTGGCGCCGGCGGCCGCCAGCTCCTTCTCAAAGGGGCCGTAGAAGTCGGACACCACCTGCTGCCAGGGGACCTCCCCCTCCTCCACCTTGTCCAGCTTCTCCTCCATGCCGGCGGTGAAGGCCACGTCCACGATGCCCTTGAAATTCTCCTTCATGAGCCGGGTCACCACGAATCCCAGCTCCGTGGGCTGCAGGGTCTTCTTCTCCCGCAGCACATAGCCCCGATCCACGATGGTGGAGATGGTGGGGGCATAGGTGGAGGGACGGCCGATGCCCTTCTCCTCCAGGGTCTTCACCAGCGTGGCCTCGGTGTATCGGGCGGGGGGCTGGGTGAATTTCTGCTCGGGGGTGATGGTCTGAGGCGTGAAGCTGTCCCCCTGTCGAATGGGCGGCAGCTGGACCTCCTTCTCCCCCTGATCGTCCCGGCCCTCGGTGTAGACCACGGTGAAGCCGGCGAACAGGGTCCTGACCCCGGCGGAGCGGAAGGTGACCCCGTTCACGTCGAAGGTGGCGGTGGTGGTCTCCAAAACGGCTTCGCTCATCTGGCTGGAAAGGAAGCGCTCATAGATGAGCTTGTACAGCTTATACTGGTCAGAGGTCAGGCTCCCCTTCAGCTCCTTGGGCCCGTTCTTCAAATCCGTGGGCCGGATGGCCTCGTGGGCGTCCTGGGCGTTGCTGCGGCCCCGATACACGTTGGGCTGGGCGGGGACGAAGGCCTGGCCGTAGTTTTCCTCGATGAACCCCAGCGCCGCCTCCTGGGCCTCCTTGCTGATGCGGACGGAGTCGGTACGGATATAGGAGATGAGGCCCACGGGCCCCTTCTTGCCGATGTCCACGCCCTCATAGAGCTGCTGGGCCACCTGCATGGTCCGCTTGGCGGTGAAGTTCAGCTTCCTGGACGCCTCCTGCTGCAGGCTGGACGTGGTGAAGGGCGGCGCCGCGTGGCGCTTCTTTTCGCCGGTCTTCACGTCCGCCGTCAAAAAGGGCTTCCCCTCGATTTGCCCAAGGACCTGGTTGGTCTCCGCCTCGGTATGGAGCTCCTTCAAATCGCCCCAGTTGACGAACTTCGCCTCGAAGGGCTTCTTGCCCTGGAGCCGGGCGGTGATGGTCCAATACTCCTTGGGGACGAATTCGTTGATCTCCTCCTCCCTGTCGCAGATGATCCGGGTGGCCACGGACTGGACCCGCCCCGCGGACAGGCCCTTGCGGACCTTGACCCACAGGATGGGGCTGATCTTATAGCCCACCAGCCGGTCCAGGACCCGCCGCGCCTGCTGGGCGTCCACCAAATCCATGTTGATGGGCCGGGCCTTCTTGAAGGAGCCCTTCACGGCGGCGGCGGTGATCTCGTTGAACTCGATCCGACACTTGCTCTTTTCGTCCAGCTTCAAAACCTCCGCCAGATGCCAGGAGATGGCCTCCCCCTCCCGATCAGGGTCGGTGGCCAGATACACCTTGTCGGCCTTCTTCGCCTCCTTGCGGATGGTTTCCAGCACGTCCTTGCGGCCCCGAAGGGCAATATACTTGGGCTCGAAGCCGTTGTCCACGTCCACGCCCAGCTGGGATTTGGGCAGGTCCCGGATATGGCCCTGGCTGGCCACCACCTTGAACTTGCTTCCCAAAAACTTTTCAATGGTCTTCGCCTTGGCGGGCGACTCCACGATCACCAATGATTCGGCCATGGTATCATCCTTCTTTTAATACACGATATTGGTTTGCAGGGGGTCCAACCCGTAGACGCTCCCCGGCAGTTGCTTTATTATTCCCGAAAAAGTCAGTCCTGTCAAGGTGGGAATGAGCTGGTCCACCCCGATCGAAACCTGCTCCAGCAGCTCGTCCTCGTTTTTTTCGCCGGTGGAGAGAGCCTTCACGATCTGCTGCTCCACCGGGTCCAGGTCCTTGAAGGCCACGGTTTGGGTCTCCTCCTCATACCCGCCCTCACCGAATTCGGAAAGGATGTCGGATACGGAGACCACCAGTTTCGCCTCCCCCCGGCGGATCATGCCGTTGGTGCCCGTGCTCATCAAATCCGTGATCCGGCCCGGCACGGCGAAGACCTCCCGCCCCTGCTCCAAGGCCAGCCGCGCCGTGATGGACGCACCGCTTCGTTCCCCCGCCTCCACCACCAGCACTCCAAGGGAGAGGCCGCTGATGATCCGGTTGCGGAAGGGGAAGTTCTGGGCCATGGGCGGCGTCTTGGGCAGAAACTCCGTGACGAGGCAGCCCCGCTCGGCGATGGCGCCATACAGCTTTTCGTTGCCCTTCGGATAGACCACGTCGATGCCGCAGCCCAGCACCGCCATGGTGGGGTCCTGAGCCCCCTCCACGGACAGGGCGCCGAGAGCCGCGTACCCGTCGATGCCAGTGGCCAGGCCCGATACCACCGTGGCCCCGGCCTTCACCAGCTCCCGACCGAAGGTCTTCGCCACCTCCTTGCCGTAGTCCGTGCAGCGGCGGGTGCCCACGATAGCCAGGGGCAGCTGGATATCCTCGTTCAATGTGCCCTTGTAAAAGAGCACCGTGGGGGGATCGTGGATCTCCTTGAGCAGCGCCGGATACCGATAGCTGGACGAGGTGACCACGTTCACGTCGTTTTTGTCCAGCCAGCGGATGTATCGATCCATAAAGCCGTCGGCCGCGGCGTCCCTGAGCCGCTTGAGGCTCTCCTCGGACAGCATGGACAGCCGCTCCAGGCGGCCCTTTTGCACGTCCTCGAAGGCCTCCTCCAGATAATAGTATTCCTCCCGCACCGCGTTGAACTGCGTATAGCGGGTGCCCGTGGCGTAGTGGAGCCAGAGCTCCAGCCGATCCGATGGGTCGATCATAGCTCGTTTTCCCCCAGTATGGACAGTCTGCGATAGCGGATGGCCTCCGCCAGATGCTTTTCCTGTATCCGGTCCGACCCGTCCAGATCCGCTATGGTCCGGGCCACCTTCCGAAGCCGCTGATAGGCCCGGGCGGACAGGTCCATGCGCCGGAAGGCCTTTTCCATCAGGGCCTGGCAGCCCCCGTCCAGGGGACAGAAGGCCTCGATCTCCTGGATGGTCATGCGGGCGTTGGTGCGGGTGCTGTCGTTTGAAAAGCGCTCCATCTGCCGCTGCCGGGCGGCCGTGACCCGCTTTCGAATGCTTTGGGAGGGTTCCCCCGCGGCCTTGCCGGACAGGTCCTCGAAGGGCACGTCGTTCATCTCGATGAACAGGTCGATGCGGTCGAGAAGGGGCCCCGAGATGCGCCTGGCGTAGCGCTGAATCTGGCTGGGGGTGCAGGTGCAGGCCCGGGTCCGCGAGCCCCGATTCCCGCAGGGACAGGGGTTCATGGCCGCCACCAGCATGAAGGAGGCGGGATAGGTGCAGCTTGTGCGCGCTCGGGACACGGTGACGACCCCGTCCTCCAGGGGCTGCCGCAGGCTCTCCAGCACGTCCCGATGGAACTCCGGGAACTCATCCAGGAACAGGACCCCCATGTGGGCCAGGCTGATCTCCCCTGGCTGGGCGTTGGACCCGCCGCCGGTGATGGCCGCCGCCGAGGCCCCGTGATGGGGGGATCGGAAGGGCCGGGTGGCCACCAGTCCCCGATAGCCCGCCACGGAATGGATCTTGGTCACCTCCATGCACTCCGCCAGCGTCATGGGCGGCAGGATGGAGGGCAGGGCCCGGGCCAGCATGGTCTTGCCGGAGCCGGGGGTGCCGGACAGGAGGAGGTTGTGGCCGCCCGCCGCGGCGATCTCCGCGGCCCGCTTGGCGGTGGCCTGGCCCTTGATGTCCCCAAAGTCCCAGGGGTAGGTCATCTCCTCCGGCACAAAGACGGTGGGCGGCTGGGGCTTCATGTCCCCCTCGCCCCGCAAAAAGCTCACCAGCTGCCGCAGGTTTTCCACGGGGAATATCCTGACCCCGTCCACGCAGGCGGCCTCGGCGGCGTTGTCCCGGGGCACGAAGAACACGCTCTCCCCCGCCTCCCGGGCGCTGATGACCATGGGCAGGACCCCGTTCACCGGCCGCACGTCGCCGTTGAGGGCCAGCTCCCCCAAATACACCGCCCGCACGAGGGGCGCCTGCTTCAGGTTCCCCTGGGCGGACAGCAACGCCAGGGCGATGGGCAGATCGTAGATGCTGCCCTCCTTGCGCACGTCCGCAGGGGCCAGGCTCACCGTCACGTGCAGATCCCCGGGGAAGTCGAAGCCCGCGTTCTTCATGGCGGAGCGGACCCGCTCCTTGGACTCCTTCACCGCGGCGTCGGGCAGGCCCACCGTCTCATAGGCGTGGATGCCGCCGGAGATATAGGCCTCCACCTTCACGGGGAAGCCGTTGAGGCCGGTGAGGCCGAAGCTGTTCACCTGGGAAAGCATAGCGCCTCCTTATCAAACCCAACCGTAATAGAGTACCGACGCCGGCAGCACGTTTTCCAGGAACCCGGCGTAGCCGAAGCCCGTGGGCAGGCCGGAGATGGCGGGATAGAGCAGGATGAAATACACCACCGCCAGGGAGAGCCAGGCCCACTTGATCCAATATATCTTTCGATTCTCCTGCTCCAGCAGGAAGAGGAGGTACACCGTGGACAGCAGCAAAAAGGGCACCGTGGCGAAGAAGTGGTACAAAAATACGCACCGGGTCACCAGCACCCAGGGGCCGTAGTTGGCGGCTACGCCCACGAAGAGGATGGGATGGACCGGATTCTTCTTCACCTTTCCCAGCACCCATTCGAGGAACAGGCACACCGCGCCAACGGCGCTGATCCACCAGACGGCGGGGTTGCCGGTGCTGGCGATGTTGGAGATTCTTTCCCCGTCGCCGGACACATAGAACCAGACGCTCTTGAAGGTGAAGGGCCACTGGTACCAGGTGCTCTGGCACATATGGGTGGCGGTGAGGCCGCTGTGGTAGTTGTACATATCCTTCTGGTTCTTGATCAGGGTATCCCACATATCCCTAAGGCCGTAGCTCTGCCGAAGGGAGGCCTCGTACCGGTAGTAGGGGAAGTAGGACAAAAAGTAGATGACCCCCGGCACCAGCAGGAACCAGAGGCAGCACCAGCCCGCCGTGGTCCAAAGCCGCTTCCAGAACAGGCTTCGCCGCGCCGCCGCCCCCTTGTCGTGGCCCTTATAGGCCTCGGACAGGGCCGTGAGCAGATGATAGAACAGCACCACCGCCAGGCCCGCGCCGGCATAGCAGCCGATCCACTTGCTGGCGCAGCCCAGGCCAAAGGCCACGCCCGACAGGGCCAGGGGCCGGAGCTTGTCCTTCAGCGGCGCTGTGAAGTAGTCCTGCCGCACGTATTCATACATGAAGAAGAACATGAGCAGGATGAAGAACACCCCATACACGTCGATGGTGGCGATGCGGGTCTGGGTGAAGTGCATACAGTCGAAGGCCCACAAGCCCGCCGTGACGAAGGCGAAGTCCGTGCGCTTGAAGATGCGCTTGGAAAACACGTACATGAGCGGCACCATGGCCACGCCGAACAGCGTCCCCATGATCCGCCAGCCGAAGGGCTTCATGCCGAAGAGCAGGATGCCCAGGGCGATGATGAGCTTCCCCAGGGGCGGGTGGGTCCACTCGTAGACGGACAGGTTGTGGATGTTCTCATAGGCCGTGCGGGCGTGGTAGATCTCGTCGAAGATCATGCCGTTGAAGTAGCTGGGCGCCTCGGGCACCGTGTTCTGCTCGTCCACCAGGGCGAGGGCGTCCCCTTCGCTGACGGTCACGGGCAGCAGCTCCCCGCCGGAGAAGAAGGCGATCTCGTTCACGGCCACGGCCCGGTCCTCCACCTGCACCGTAAGATACCGGGTGGTGAAGGCCAGGTTCGCCTCATGCCACTTGAACATGTCCCCCTGGTCCTGGGTGTACTCGTCCTCCTCGCCGTCGTCCGTCACGAAGCGCAGCGTGCCCTGGGCGATGTTGCTGTTGACCCACACCCGATCCACGGCCACCGTTTGGCCGAAATCCAGGGTGAAGCTGTCCCCCGTCTCCCCCCGATAGACCGAAGTGGGGAAGCTGAGCGTGCCCAGATTCAGCAGGGCGATGAGGGCGTAGACCAAGGTCAGGGCCGCCAGCAAAAGCTTGTCCAGCTTCAGCAGCCGCTCGCTCTGGCCCTTCTCAAAGAGGCTCAATATCTCGTATTTGGGAGAGGCGTTTTCCTTCATTTCCGCAGGCCCTCCTCGATAAAGTCATAGAGTCTGGAGGGTGAGGCGTCCTCCTCCCGGCGCAGGACGAGGCCCAGCTTCCCCTTGAGGTCGTGGAGCATATCCACCACCACGTATCCGAAGTACAGGCACACCAGCACCTCCGCCCCGGCCCAGAACCGGAGCACCGTGTTGTGCTCCCGGCCGCCGCGGACCACGTCCATGGCGCCGTTGCTGACCACGTACTGGGCCATCATCTCGTTGAGGAAGGTGGTCACAGTGAACAAAAGCGCCACCAGCAGCAGCCGTTTGTCCTTATAGTGGGCATAGGCGAAGAGGAGCATGACCAGGATGGGCACCACATACCGCTCGTGCATATAGTGGCCGAAGGTGAAGATGAGCGCCATGGTCAGCGACGCCGCCAGGAACAGAAAGCCCCTGTCCCCTGCCAATGTGGCGCCCAGGCGCTTCTCGGCCTGATACCGGCGCAGGACGGTCAAAAAGCCGCAGAGGATGGCCAAGCAGATGGCCACGGTGCCGAACTGCTTGTAGGTCAGCAGGCCCGGCAGGATATACTCCCCCGCCCGCTTCCAGTTGGCGCCGCAGAAGGCGAAGTAATTGTAGGCCTCCACGGTGGCGTAGTCGTAGTGGGCGGAGGCGGTCATGAACCGATCCACGAACCAGAAAAGCCCCTGGTCCCCCTTGAAGGGCAGGGAGATGAGCAGGATCACCGCCACAGCCGCCAGGGCCGAAAGGACCGTGTCCCGCACATCGTCCCAGGCTTCCTTTTCCCCCCAGCGGACGAGGAACAGGTGGGCCACGGCGTACATGGGCCCGAACATCAGCGCCTGCCACTTGGTCATGACGGCCAGGCCGAAGACGGCCCCGGAGAGGATCCGGTTTCTGTCCACCGTCCCCGGCTTTCGATCGAGGAGCAGCAAAAAGCTCACCACCAGCCACACTGTCAGGATGGAGTCGATCTGGCCCCAGGCCCCCGTGAGGAACAGCAGCGCCGGGTTCAAAAACACCAGCCCGCCCAGGATCAGTGCGCCGGAGTTGTTGATCCCCTGCCGCCGGGCAAAGTTCATGAGGAGCAGGGCCAAACAAAGGTCCGCCGCAATGGCCGGAAGCATATAGAGGAAGATGCCGAAGACGGCCCCCGTATCCACCGAGAACAGGTTCAGCAGGGCCGAATAGCCGCCCAGGAACAGCATATAGCCCGGGGGATAGTCGTACCAGTCGTGGCCGGCGGCCCAATAGAACTGCCGGGTGCCGTTGCGGGCCACGTCCTGGCCCCAGCCGATGAAGCAGCCCATGTCGCTGTCGTGGCCCCGATAGAGGGCGCAGAGGATGAGCCTGAGCAGCAACCCCACCACCACGACGAAGGCGAACCCGCTCCAGTAGGTCCTGTCGGGCAGGGTCTTGCCCGTGAGAAGCCGCCGGTTCCGATAGACGCCGAAGATCAGCAGGATGCCCGAAAGCACCGCCGCCCAGACGATGACGGCAAAGAAGGACTTGTAGTGCTCCTCGTCCCGAAAGGCGTCGTCCTCATCCTCGTCGTCGGAGCCGCCCCAGGCCTCCAGGACCTGATAGCGCCCCTCGTCCGCCGCGCCGGAGCGGAGGGACACGTCCTTGAAGCGGACCGTGCCGCTGCTGGCCTCGCTATAGCCACCCAGGCGCAGGGCCAGGACCACCTCGGTCTGGCCGGGCTTGGTCTCAAAATACAGGTTGGTTTCGGTGAAATCGTTGTCCCCGTACAGGCTGTCGGAGTAGACGCAGCTCTTGTCCAGGCTGTAGTTGTCGATGGACAGGGAGGCGCCACGGCCCTCCTCCACGCCCTCGGTGGAGATTTGGGCGGAGAACACGTAGCGGGCGCTTTCCTCCACGGTGATCTTTTTGCAGAGGCGAAGATCGTCCGCTATATGGGAGCTAAGGGTGAGGACGCCGGCCCCGTCCCCGAAGGCCTCATAGGCGTTTTCGTAGGAGCTCACGTACCAGCCGTCGGGTAGATCCCCCGCCTCGCTGGTCAAATCGAAGGCCGCGGAGACGGCCGCCCCGGCGCCCGCTGTGCCCCGGGTCTTTTTGAAATAGAACCCCGCCACCACCAGCACGGCCATAGCCAGCACCGCCACGATGGCGCTCAACGTCTTCTTCTGCACGATCTATCCTCCGATCCCATGAAGGGATATACTTTCTCTTTTATATGATAGCACAGGGGACCGGCGGAATGCAATCCATTGTCAAAAAGGGTTCACAATGTCCGGATAATCGACAAAATCTGATGCTTGTCTAAAAGGCGCCGGGCAGGTGGACGATGCGCAGCGGCCGTGTGTAGACCTCCACCACGTCGAAGCGGGTGTGGGCATCCGGTTCCCGGTGAGCTTTGAGATACCCCTGGGCGGCCCGGGTGAGAAAGAGCTGTTTCTTTGAAGTGACGGCGTCCCGGGGCAGGCCGAAGTCCGTGCGGGAACGGGTCTTGACCTCCACAAAGGCCAGGACGCCCGAGCGCCGCTCCCGGGCCACGATGTCGATCTCGTAGCGGCCGCAGCGCCAGTTCCGATCCAATATGCGATAGCCGTGTAAGAAGAGGTAGCCGGCGGCCAGCCGTTCCCCCCACAAGCCCGTGTTCATGGGACGAAGTGGCCGATGAAGCTGCGGCGGTGGATGGGACAGGGGCCGTATTCTTTCAAAGCGGCGATGTGCTCCGCCGTGCCGTAGCCCTTGTTACGGGCAAAGCCGTACTGGGGATAGAGGGCGTCCTGCTCGATCATGTACCGGTCCCGGGCCACCTTGGCCAGGATGGACGCGGCGCCGATGGAGTAGCTAAGGGCGTCGCCATGGATCAGCGGATGCTGCCGGGCGGGGATGGCAAGGCCCCGGAGGGCGTCGATGAGCACGTCGGTGACGGGGATGCCGATTTGGGCGAAGGCCTCCGCAAAGCCCCGTTTGGTGGCCTCCAGGATGTTGATCTCGTCGATGACCTCCGGCCCCACCCAGGCGGTGGCGCAGGCGAGGGCGCTGGATAGTATCTGCTCGTAGAGCATGTCCCGGCGCTTCTCCGACAGCTTCTTGGAGTCGTTGACATAGGGCAGCAGGGGTTCCGGGGGCATGACCACGCAGCCCACCACCACGGGCCCGGCCAAGGGGCCCCGGCCCACCTCATCCATGCCGGCCAGGACAAGGCCCTGGTCCCAGTAGGTACGGTCTATTTCAGTCAGTTTTTGAAGACGTTGGATTTCTTTCTCTGTGATTTTCATGACGGGAAGGGAAAAAGCTATCGTCCCTGCTCTGTTTTCTCTTCTTGATTTCTCTTTTTGCGCGACTTTTTCTCTTTCTCCAAAGAGAAAAAGCCGCAAAAGAAAGCCTAATCTATCGGCACCGTATCCAGCGTGACCCGGGCGATCCTGCCGCCCCGGAACTCGTCGAGGACGATGCGGGCCGCCCGCTCCGTGTCCAAAATGCCGCCGGACAGGAGAAAGCCTCGGCTCCTGGCCACCGCCTCCAGCAGCTCGCCTTCGGGGGTGTCGGCGGTAATCCTCTTATACCGCTCCATGAGCGCCTGGGGCACCAGCTCCCGAAGCCGGACGAGGAGCCTTTGGGCCAGCTCCTCCCCATCCAGGATATCGTCGTTGATGGACCCCAGAAACGCCAGGGACAGGGCCTTGTCCTGGTCCTCCAGCTTGGGCCACAGGAGGCCGGGGCTATCCATAAGCTCCAGATAGGCGTCGACCTTCACCCACTGCTTCGACCGGGTGACGCCGGGGGTGTCGCCGGTCTTCGCCCGATTCTCCCCCGCGACCCGGTTGATGAAGGTGGATTTGCCCACGTTGGGGATGCCCACCACCATGACCCGGACGGTCTTTTTGACCCCCTTCTCCTCCATGCGCTTCACCTTGTCGGCCACGGCCCGCTCCATGAGGGACACGGCCTGCTTCTTCCCGGCAGCGCCGGTGGAGACGATGGGGGCGGCCAAAAAGCCCTTTCCTTTATAATACTCCACGAACCGACGGGTCATATTTTCGTCCGCCAGGTCCGCCTTGTTCAGGAGGATCAGCCGGGCCTTGCCGGAAAAGAGGGCGTCGAAATCCGGGTTCCGGGACGCTTCCGGCGCCCGGGCGTCCACGATCTCGGCCACCGCGTCCACCAGCTTCAAGTTTTCCTGGAGCATGCGCTTGGCTTTGGCCATGTGCCCCGGGTACCATTGGATGAGCATTTCCTATCCTTTCCGAAAATCAAAAAAGCCCCGTCTCGGCGGGGCTTGGTTCCTTTACTTGGTGACGATGCGCTCGCGGATCTTGGCAGCCTTGCCGGAACGCTCCCGGAGGTAGTACAGCTTCGCGCGGCGGACGACGCCGTGACGGACCACCTCGATGCGGCCGATGCGGGGGCTGTGATAGGGGAAGGTACGCTCCACACCCACGCCGTAGGAGATACGGCGGACGGTGAAGGACTTGCGGATGCCGCCGCCCTCCATCTTGATGACGATGCCTTCGAAGTTCTGAAGGCGCTCATGGGTGCCTTCCACGACCTTCACGTACACCCGGACCTGATCGCCGATTTCCAGCTCAGGCAGATCGGTGCGCAGCTGTTCCTTTTCCAATTCCTTGATGATGTCGGACATTTTGATTTTCTCCTCTCGTTCTATGTGAGCGATACGGGCGTTCATGACCGCAAAAAGCAGGACAGTGGACCGTCCATTGCCGCAACAGACGTATTATACCACGGGCAATAGGGGATTGCAAGCCCTATTTTCCCTTGTTTTCGTAGTATTTTCCGTAGGTGCCCAAGAGCTCCGGCCGATTCTCCCGGGTCTTGATCAGCGCCTGCTCATGCCGCCACGCCTCGATGTTCGCCGCGTGGCCGGACAGAAGCACCTCCGGCACGTCCTGCCCCCGGAAGGAGGCGGGCCGGGTGTACTGGGGGTACTCTAAGAGCCCCTTGGAAAAGCTCTCCTCCTCCGCGCTCTCGCCCTTGCCCAGGACGCCGGGCACGAAGCGGCTGACGCAATCGGTCAGCACCATGGCGGGCAGCTCCCCGCCGGTGAGGATATAGTCGCCGATGGATACCTCATCGTCCATGAGGGCCATGACCCGCTCGTCCACCCCCTCGTAGTGGCCGCAAAGGAGCAGCAGCCGGGGGCATTTTGCAAAGGCTCTGGCCCGTTCCGTGGTCAGAAGCTTCCCCCGGGGGGTCAGCAGCACGCGGTATGCCTCATGGTCCGGGTCCACCGCCTCCACGGCGTCGAAGATGGGCTGGGCCATCATGACCAGGCCCGCCCCGCCGCCAAAGGGATAGTCGTCAGCCTTGCTGTGCCTGTTGTCGGACCAGTCCCGGATGTTGTGGATTTGGATGGACAAAAGCCCGTTCTCCTGGGCCCGGCCCAGCATGGATTCCGAAAAGGGCCCGGCGAACATCTCCGGGAACAGGGTCAAAACGTCAATCCGCAAAGAGACCCACCTCCCGCAAAACCTCCGCCTTGAGGACCATCTCTCCTCCGTTTACGTCCACCCGCTCGATGACCTTTTTCAGCGCGGGGACCATGAGCCTGCCGCCGTCGACCACGTACACGTCGTTGGCGCCGGTGGACAGCACGTCGGTAACTTTGCCGTAGGCCGTGCCCTCGGTGTCCGTTACCTTCAACCCGATCAGGTCCGCGATGAAGTAGGTGTATGCCGGCAGCCGGGCGGCGTGGGCCCGGTCCACGCAGAGGAACCCGCCCCGAAGGGTTTGGGCGTCCTCCACCGTTTCATAGCCCGCCAGATGCACCACCACCGCGTCCGGACGGCAGGAAAGCACAGAAAGCTGCACGGGGGCATAGCTACCGTGCAGCTCCAGATACGCTTCCTGCATACCCTTGAACCGGTTCACGTCGTCGGTCAGAGGGTCCAGTTTCACGGCCCCCTTGAGGCCGTGGGGCCGGGCGATGAACCCGACACGCAGGTATTCCGTCACAGAATGTCCACCACGTACTTCTTCTCGGCGTCCACGGAGGCCGCCTTGACGATGGTGCGGATGGCCTTGGCGATGCGGCCCTGCTTGCCGATGACCTTGCCCACGTCGGAGGGGTCCACGGAAAGCTCGATGACAAAGGCGTCGTCCTCTTCCCGCATCTCCACCTTCACGGCGTCAGGCTGGTCCACCAGGCTCCTGGCGATAAACAGTACCAGCTGGTCCATGGCTTACTCGATGGCGCCGGACTTCTTCAGCAAGGCGCGGACGGTGTCGGTGGGCTGGGCGCCGTTCTTCATCCAGGCGGCGGCCTTCTCGTTGTCGACCTTCAGCTCCGCGGGATCGGTGCCGGGGTTGTAATAGCCCAGCTCCTCCACGAAGGCGCCGTTGCGGGGCGCGCGGGAGTCGGCCACGATGATACGGTAGAAGGGGGCTTTCTTGGCGCCCATACGGCGCAGTCTGATCTTCAGCATTGTTTGTTTTCTCCTTGTTTTTTCTTTAGTATGTATGAAAAACGGTGTTGTCCGATTTTTCCCAGGTCAGAATCCGAAGGGGAAGCCGCCCCGGCCCGCCCGCTTCAAAAACTTCTTGTTGGTCATCTGCTTCATGAGCTGGCGGGACTGGTTGAACTGGTTCATGAGCCGGTTCACCTCCTGGACGCTGGTGCCGCTGCCCTTGGCGATGCGCTTTCTGCGGCTGGCGTTCAAGAGGTCCGGGTTGGACCGCTCGGCCTTGGTCATGGACTGGATGATGGCCTTTGTCCGGGCCAGGGCCTTCTCGTCCACCTGCAGGTTCCCCAGCTTGGAGGCCCCGGGGATCATCTTGAGCATATCCTCCATGGAGCCCATGTTCTGCATCTGCTCCATCTGGTCCAGAAAGTCGTTGAGATCGAAGGACGCGGTCCGCATCTTCTTCTCCATCTCAGCGGCCTTCTTCTCGTCGAAGGCCTGCTGGGCCTTCTCGATGAGGGTCAGCACGTCGCCCATGCCCAAAATGCGGGAGGCCATCCTATCCGGATGGAAGGGCTCGATGTCCGTCAGCTTCTCGCCGGTGCCCGCGAACTTGATGGGCTTGCCGGTGACCGCCTTCACGGACAGGGCCGCGCCGCCGCGGGTGTCGCCGTCCAGCTTGGTCAGGATCACGCCGGTGAGGGGCACCGCCTCATGGAAGGCCTTGGCCGCGTTCACCGCGTCCTGACCGGTCATGGCGTCGATGACCAAAAGGACCTCGGCGGGGTCCAGCCGATCCCGGAGCTTTTTGAGCTCGCCCATCATGTCCTCGTCCACATGGAGGCGGCCAGCGGTGTCCACGATGAGCACGTCGTAAAAGTTGCGCCGGGCGTACTCCACGGCCTCGGTGGCGATCTTCACCGGGTCGATCTGGCCCTTTTCGAAGACGGGCACGCCCACCTTCTCCCCCACCACCTTCAACTGGTCGATGGCGGCGGGCCGGTACACGTCGCAGGCGCACAGCAGGGGATTCTTGCCGTATTGCTTCTTGAGGAGCAGGGCCAGCTTCCCGCACATGGTGGTCTTGCCCGCGCCCTGGAGGCCGGCCATCAGAAAGATGGCGGGCTTGGTGGAGCCGAAGTCCAGCCGGGCGTTGGTGGCGCCCATGAGGGACGTCATCTCCTCGTTGACGATCTTGATGATCTGCTGGCCCGGGGTCAGGCTTTCCAGCACGTCCGCGCCCACGGCCCGGTCGGTGACCCGCTTGACGAAGTCCTTCACCACCAGGAAGTTCACATCCGCCTCCAACAGGACCAGGCGGATCTCCCGCATGGCGTCCTTCACGTCCTTTTCGGACAGACGGCCCCGGCCCGTCAGCTTTTTGAAGATGTTTTGAAGACCGCCTGAAATACCCTCAAAGGCCATAGGCTTTCCCTTTCTTTACTGTCGGTCGTGTGAAAACGCTGTTTTTCAAACTACTCTTCCCAAACGCTTTCCACCGTGTCCAGGCCCTGCTGCAGCAGTTCCTTCTCCCGGTCGCTTACGTGGCTCTCCTTCACCAGCAGGCGCATGGCGGCCATGAGCTTCTCCTGGCGGTTGAACTTCTCCACCAGATGCAGGGTCTTTTCATATGCCCTCAGCTGCTCTTCGGCCCGCTTGAGGCTGTCCCGGACCCCCTGACGGGAGATGCCCTCCCGCTCGGCGATCTCGGACAGGGAGCAGTTTTCGTTGGCGTACTGGGCCATGATCTGCCGCTGCTTCTCGGTGAGAAGCAGGCCGTACCAGTCCAAAAGCTCGCCCAGCTCGATCAGCTTATCCATAACACCTCATCCACCGCAAGCGGTCCCCCTTCCCCTCAAGGGGAAGGCTTTTCTGCCAAAAGGCTGTAAAGTATTTTTACTTTACAGCCTGAACAGTATACCCTATGGTATTGTAATTGTCAATACATTTTTACACGGTCTCGAACAGCTCCTGGGGAAGCTGGGGCAGCTCGTCCAGGCTGGAAAGGTTGAACTTGTGGAGGAAGGTGTCCGTGGTCACCAGCAGCATGGGGCGGCCGGGCACGTCCTTCCGGCCGGAGACGGCGATGAGGCCCAGCTTCAGCAGCCGTTCCACCGCGTACTCGCAGCGGACGCCCCGGACCTCCTCGATCTCGCCCCGGGTCACGGGCTGGCGATAGGCCACGATGGCCAACGTTTCCAGGACGGAATTACTCAGGCTCCGCTGCTGGGTGGGGTTCAGCACCGCTTCCACCGCCTCGGCGTTCTCCGCCGCCGTGGTGAGCTGGGCCGTGTCCGCCGTGGTGAAGAGCCGAAGGCCCCGATCCTCCGCCTCATAGGACAGGGAGAGCTCAAAGAGCTTTTGCTTCAGCTCCCCGTCGGTGAGCTCCAGCCCCCGGCAGAGCTCGCTCAAAAGCACCGGCTCCCCGGCCACGAACAGAATGCTTTCTATCTTCGACGTTATCCGATCCATAAACTATAATCCCATTCCTTTTATAATCGTTTGAAAACTATTTTTCAAACGATTCGCCGTTGGGCAGCGCCTCCTCCTCGTCCATATACACCGTGTCCTCCCCATCCTCTCGCAGCGCCCGCATATGGATGCGGATGGGGGCGAAGGTGTCCCCCTGGGTGATGTGCACCTCGCCGCGGGCCATCATCTCCAGCACCGCCATGAAGGTGACCACCACCTCCATGCGGCTGGGGCGCTCGCTGAGCAGCTCCCGAAAGGACAGATGGGCGTTCTCCATCAGCTTTTTGCGGATCAGGCCGGACCGCTCCCGGACGGTATAGGTGTCCTGGCGGACCCGGTGCTCCCGGGCGGTCTCCTCCGGCTCCCGGGCCCCGGCCAGGGCCTGGAGAAAGGCCTTGAGCAGCCCCTCGGTGGTGGCGTCGTTCAAATCCGCCTCCTCCTTGGGGGGCGGCAGCTCCTCGGGGAGCCGGGCGAAGCGGAGCCGGGCCTGGTCATAGAGGGCGCTCAGCTCCTCCCCGGCGGCCTTGTAAATCTTGTACTCCTTCAACCGGCGGATAAAGGCCTCCTCCGGGTCCTCCTCCTCGTCCTCCTCCAGGGGCGCGGGCCGGGGCAGCAGATGACGGGACTTGAGATACACCAGCTGGGCCGCCACAGTGAGAAAGTCGCTGGCCGCGTCCAGCTCGTCCTCGGTCAGCTCCTCCATGTACCGCAGATACTCCGCCGTGATCTCGGATACGAAGATATCCTCGATGTTCACCTCCGCCTTTTCGATCAGGTGCAGAAGCAGATCGAGGGGACCGTCGAAGTCCTGGATGTGTACCCGATACCCGTCCATCTCTATGCCACCAGGAGCTTGCTGATGATGCCGAACACCAGGTTCTGGGCCCAGGAGATGGGATAATCCAATATTCCCAGCCACAGCAGAGCCAGCAGGATATAGCGGCCGTACTTATGCAGGAAGGCCCAGACCTTGTAGGGCACCCGGCGGGCCAGCAGGGTTTGGGCCACATGGCTGCCGTCCAGGGGCGGAATGGGGATCAGGTTGAAGATGATGAGGGTGGTGTTGATGCCGATCAGGTTCAGGAAGATATAATAGAAGGCCTCATTGAAGAACAGCATATTGTTCCAGCGCACCAGCACGATGAACAGGGCGGAGAAGAACACCACCTGCAGAAAGTTCATGGTCACCCCGGCCAGGGAAACGATGATGTCGTCCCGCTTGTAGTTCTTGAAGTTCCGGGGGTTCACGGGCACGGGCTTGGCCCAGCCGAAGCCCAGGAAAAGAAGGCACAATGTGCCCAGTATGTCGAAATGGTCGAAGGGATTCAGGCTCATGCGGCCCAGGTTCCGGGCCGTGGGATCGCCGCAGCGAAAGGCCGCATAGGCATGGCCCCATTCGTGGAGGGTCAGGCCCAGGAGCAGCGCGGGCAGCATATATAGGAGCTGCAGGGGGTTTTGAATGAAATACTGGATCCTACTCATGGGGGTAGTATACCGTATGGCCCCCTTTTTTTCAAGTCCTTTAGCTTCCCGCCCGCAGATACGACGCCGCCACCCGCCGCAAAAGATCCGGCAGGGCATGGGAGGCAACGTCCGCCGCCGGGTACAGGGGGACGGAAAAGACCTCCTCCCCGCCCAATGTGAACACGGCGCTGCCCACGGTCTCCCCTGCCGAGAGGGGCGCCGTCAAGGGTTCCTCCACATCCAGCCGCCGCTCCACCTGCCCCGCCTGCCTGTTGAGCAGGAGCGAGGCGTCCTCATGGGCCACCAGGTCCACCCCGTCCCGGTCCCCGCCCTGCACGGGCCAGTCGGCTGCCACGGACTCCCCGGCCCCCGTGAGACGCACGGGCTGGAAGGTGGCAAAGGCGTAGTCGAACAGGGCCCCGGCGGCGGCGAAGCGGTTTTCGCTGGATTTGGCGCCGATGACGGCCACCACGTAGACCGCCTCCTGGCGCTTCACGGCGAAGACGCCGGAATAGCCCTCCTCCTTCTGGGAGCCGGTCATGAGGCCGAAGCAGCCGGAGTAGCTGCGGATCATCCGATTGGCGTTCACCAGCTCCGTCTCACGGCCCCCGGAATGGACGATATGCTCCAAATACTGGCCGGACCAGCGGCAGAAGTGCTGGCTCTTCGCCGCCGCGGCGCCGATGGCGCACAGGTCCGCCGCAGAGAAGGCGGTGCCCGTGCCCAAACAGTCGGTGAGGGTCCGCTCCACGCCCAGCTCCTTCAGGGTCACCTGGATGTTGTTGACGAACACGCTCTCGGACCCGAAGGCGTTCTCCCCCAATGTCACGATGGCGTCCCCGGCGGAGATCATGACGGCGGCCTTCAGCAGCTCCCCTGCCTCGATCCTCTCCCCCGCTTCCAGAAAGGCCGTGGGCCCGGAGATGGAGGCGGCGTGGGGGGACACCTGCATGCCGGTGCTCTCCGAGATGAGCCCGCTGTCAAAGGCCCGGCACAGCGTCAGCACGGCGGGGAGCTTTCGCAGCCCCGCCACGGCCATGGGCTCCTTTCCCTTCTTCTCCAACAGGGGCTCCGCCCGCCCGGGCAGGGACAGGCAATAGGCGGGCACGTCGGCGGCGACCACTTCCTCATTTTCCCCCCAGGTCCCTAAAGGCACCATCAGAATGAACACGGTCAACAGCACACAAAAAACACGGCGCACAGGCTTTCCCTCCAAACCTCTTTTGGGATAAGCCTATGCGCCGAAGCTTCGCTTCAGTCCATCGAAAACCGTCGTTTTCGATGGACTGGGCCGCTGCGGCGGGGGTGCTCCGCCTTCGCTTCGCTTCCAGGGCCCGCCTATGACCCATACGGGTCACCGGGCGGCGAGCCCTGCAAAGAGTGAGATTCACCGCACATGTCGCTGAATCTCACATATTTCAGCCGGTCATTCTTCCTTTGTTTTTAGCGTGCGCGCGGCTACACCGCGCTATGCTTTACTTCACGATGTCCTTCAGGAAGGACTCGCCCGCGTGCCAGGGGGCGCCGGTGAGATAGTCATAGATGGTGGCGGCGATGTCCGCAAAGCTGCGGCGGACGCCCAAATCCACGCCGCCCTTCACCGGCCTGCCCGCCACCAGCAGGGGGATGTGCTCCCGGGTGTGATCCGTGCCGTGATGGGTGGGGTCGCAGCCGTGGTCGGCGGTGATGAAGAGGATGTCCTCGTCCTTCATGAGGCCAAGGATGTCGGGCAGCTGCTCGTCGAACCGTTCAAGAGCCCTGGCGTACCCCTCCACGTCCCGGCGATGGCCGTAGAGCATATCGAAATCCACCAGGTTGGTGAAGATGAAGCTGCCGGTGCCCTCCCGGATGAACCGCTCCGTGGCCGCCACGCCGGTCTCGTTGTTCTTGGTGTGGTCCACCACGTCGATGCCCCGATGGCAGAAGATGTCCTCGATCTTGCCCACGGCCACCACAGGGAGGCCCTGTTCATGGAGACCGTCCAGGATGGTGTCCTCAAAGGGCGGGATGGCGTAGTCCTTCCGGTTCTCCGTGCGGACGTAGTGGCCGTCCTTCCTGGTGAAGGGGCGGGCGATGACCCGGCCCACCAGATACTCGCCCTGGAGCATCTCCCGGGCGATCTCGCAGATGCGGTAGAGCTCCTCCAGGGGGATGACCTCCTCCGAGGCCGCCACCTGGAACACGCTGTCCGCGGAGGTGTAAACGATGGGTTTGCCGGTCCTCACATGCTCGTCGCCCAGCCGCTCGATGATCTCGGTGCCGCTGGCCACCTCGTTGCCCAGGGTGCTCCGGCCGATCTTCGCCTCGAACTCGTCCATGAGGGCACGGGGAAAGCCGTTGGGGAAGGTCTTGAAGGCCGTCTTTTGGATGAGGCCCGCCATCTCCCAATGGCCGCAGGTGGTGTCCTTGGCGTGGGTCACCTCCCTGCACTTGCCGAAGGCGCCCTCCACGGGGCCTTCCCACCTGGGCAGGGGGCTGCCCTCGATATGGCCGATGCCCAGTTTACGCATGTTGGGGATGTGCAGGGGGCGCCGCTCCTCGATATGCCCCAGGGTGTTGGCCCCCACGTCATCGAACTCGACGGCGTCGGGGAGCTCGCCGATGCCTACGCTGTCCAAAACGATCAAAATGGCTCTCTTGCTCATATATATCGCTCCCGATTCAGATTTGTCATCAGTATACCAGATCCCGGACCGTTTGACAACCGTCCGCCGCTTGCTCCCGCGCATTGATCCGGCGCAGTTCCCGCAAAAAGGCGTCCTGGCCCCGATCGTAGGGCAGGAGCGTCTTCACGTGCTCATAGACGGCGAAGAGGAACTCCCCGTTGGTGGGCATGCCCTGCTTGTCCTGGGCGCTGTAGCCGAAGTATTGGCGCTGGACGGCCTTGCCCGCCAGCCGCCAGCAGCTCTCCACCCCGTGGCGCATGGCCCTATCCACCATGACCGGCGAGGAGTTGTGGCGCTGGGACAGGGTGGGATAGAGCTGCTGCATCAGCTTGATCCGGGAGGGATAGGCCATCTCGGACAGCAGGCCCACGCCGTCGGAAAAGTACCGAAAGGCCAGCAGGTGTCTTGGCACGTTCAAAGCGTCCAGCGAGCACTGGGCCTGGAGGGTGAACCAGCCCCGGCGGCCGCCCTCCCGATCCTCCTCGCCGAGAAGAAGCCCCACCCGCCGCAGCACCAGCTCCAGCACCAGGGGCTTATAGAACACGAAAACCGCCTGTGAGACCGCTTCCCCGCAGAGGATCTCCTCCCGTTCCGCCAGCAAGAACAAGGGCACCCCCAACGCTTGACACCTGTCCGCCAGGGCCCGGCCCGCGCCGAACAGGAGCCCGTCCTCCGCCAGCAGAAAACCCGTCCCCGCCTCCACTCTATCCGAAACCGCCACGCCCCGGGCCGACAGATAGGCTTCCGCCCGCTGCTGATCGGCGGGCCTTAGCAGCAAACAGGCCCTTCGTTCCCCCTGCTCCTTCATGCCCGACGCGCCTCCTCCCTAAGGTACAAGCCCCCGTCATAGGGGCTGGTCAGGCGCATCCGCACCCGGTCCGCCACCATGTAGATGAAGGCGGAGTTGGAGGGCGTGTCCCGGTGGGCCTCCACGGTGTAGCCGAAGAAGGTTTGGATGGTGTTGATGTCTGCCCGCATCCAGGCGCACTCGATGGCGTGGCGCATGGCATGCTCGGCCATGGACACGGAGGTGCCGCAGAGCCGGGCGGTGGCGGGATAGATGTCCTTCATAACGGAGAGCCGGGCGGGATGGTCCACACAGTTCACCAGCTTGATGGCCTCCCGCAGCAGGTGGTAACCCTGCAGATGGGGTGGCACGCCCAGGGAAAAGAGGGTGCGGGTCACCAGATACTCCACATACCCGAGATCGGGCCGGACTGCCGGCGATTCGCCCCGGGTCAGGGCATAGAGCTGGCTGGCGGTCTTCCTGGGGTCCAGGGGCTTCAAAAAGCAGTAGGCGATCTCGTCCCCCATGCGCTCCAGCACGGAGCTGGTCCCCTCCCCCGCCATGACGAAGAGCTGGGGCCGCCTTAAAAGCGGCAGCGAGCAGATCGCCTCCAGGATCTCCAGCCCGTCGATGCCCGGCAGCTCCAGGTCGATGAGCAGCACGTCGGTGCGCTCCTCCATATACCGCTCCAAAAGCTCCCTGCCGTCCCGCAAAACGGGCAATACGTGAAACTGTTTCCCCCGAATCAGCATGGTCTGCAGACTCTCTGCCGTTCCCATGTCCGCGCTGACGATACGAAGTGTCTTCATGTGACCTCCCTGCTTATAATGTGTTTTGATTTGAATAAATATGAAACCGACTTGTTTCCCGGTTCGTTTCGTATTTTACCCGAAATTCCGCTTTATTTCAAGCCGGGAACCGACAAAAATAGCGCAAATTGTATGAATAATTAATGAATATCACACAATTCTGCATTTTTGCATCCCATTCGCTTTTTTCTAAAACAGCTTCTCCAGCATCCATTGGGCATAGACGCAGTAGCCCCTTTTGGGCTCGTTGACGAACACATGGGTCACCACCCCCACCAGGCGGCCGTTCTGGACCAGGGGACTGCCGGACATGCCGGGAACGATGCCGCCGGTGAGGGCGATAAGGTCCGGGTCCGTCACCTCCACCATCATGCCCTGGACTCCGGGGGCGCTCTGGACCTTCAGGCGGATGATCCGGCAATCATACCCCCGCCAGCTGCCGTCCGCCGCGGAATAGAGGGTGGCGTCCCCGGTCTGGACCTGGGCCGCCGCAGCCAGGGGCACCCGGCTCCCCCAGGGATCGTCGCCGCCCAGCCAGGGGCCCGCCACCCCGTAGTCCCCGTTGATGTCGATGCGGCCCACGGCGTCCGCCGCCCGAGTGGAGAAGGTACCCATCAGCTCCCCCACCTGGCCCGCATCCGCCCGGACCAGATCGGTGATGGCCGCGGGGGAAACGTACCCCCGATCGGTGAGTAGGGTGAAGCCCGTGTCCACGTCCGCCACGCCGTGGCCCAGGGCGCAGAACCGATCCCCCTTGCAAAAGGACAGGGTACCGATGCCGGAGGTGCTTTCCCGGACCCAGGCCCCCAGCTTCCTATGGCCCGTGGTCCCCTCCGGAACGGGCCGCAGGGACAGGGCCAGGGTGTCGCCCTTGCGGCGGACCGTCAGCTCCACCTGCTCCTTCCCCTGCAGCAGGGACATAAGGCCCTGGGCGCCGACGACCTCCTGTCCGTCCACCGCCAGGATGGAATCCCCCTTTTTCAGCCCCCCGGCGGCGGCCGGCGACAGGGGCCCGCTTTCCGTCTCCACCGTGGTCAGGCCCACCACCTGGACCCCCTTGGTGTAGAGAACGATGCCCACGGCCTGTCCCCCCAGCCGCACGGTGGGAAGGGTGCTCACCTCCCGAACGGTCCTGAGGGGCAGAAGGCCCAGGAGGGCATAGGTCCGCTCCCGGGTCATGAGGCGCTCGTCTTCGCTGCTTCGGACGGGACGGGCCCGGGTCCGGACGAGGGGCCCCGCCTCCGCCGCCATCGTTCCCGGCTCCATGGCCTCCGGCAGAGCCCGAAGAGTCGCCATGGCCGGGGAAAAATACCAGAAAAACAGCAGGGCGATGAGCCCCGCCGCTATCCTTTTTCTCGTCCCTTCCTTCATGGGCGTAGGGTGCCCCGGCGCCGCCGGACCTATGCGTTCAGGGCCGTTTCTTCACCTGCTGGATGCCGTTGTTGTCGATGGAGGTCTCTCCGGAGAGCAGCAGCTCGCTGACGGTGACGAAGCGGAAGCCCTTCTGCTGGGCGGTCTCGATGAGGACCGGCAGGTAGGTTTCGATCTTATAGCCGTTGTTGTGGCAGAGGATGATGTCGCCGCTTTGGAGCTTTTTGAGCACCCCGTCCAGAATGGTCTGGGCGCTCCTGTCCGCCTTCCAGTCCACGGTATCCCGGGACCACTGGATCACCTCATACCCCGCCTCGTGGGCCGCCCGGATGACCGTGTCGTTGTACTCCCCGAAGGGGGGCCGGAAGAGGGTGCTGCGCTTCCCCGTCAGCTCCTCCAGCATGTCGTCCAGGTCGGAAAGCTCCTTCTGGATGGCGATGGCGTCCATGCGGGCCATGTGGGGATGGGTCAGGCTGTGGTTGCCGATCTCGTGGCCGCGCTTGGATATCTCCTTCACGAAGTCCGGGTACTGCTTGACCCAGATGCCGCAGAGGAAAAAGGTGGCCTTTACATTATATTTGTCCAGGGTGTCCAGGATGAAGGGGGTTTTGTCCGCGTCCCAGGCGGCGTCGATGGTCAGGGCGATCCGATCGTCCTCCCGGCCCACGCCGTAGACGGGCAGCTGCCTATCCTTCATGGGCAGCACGTTCAGCTCATAGTTCTCCACCTGGGCCATGACGGAGGCGGTCTCCGTCGCCCGGGGCCGGTCCCGGAGCCACAGCCACAGAAACACCCCTCCCGCCAGCAGCGCTACGCACAGAAGGGCGATGAGCAGATTCTTCTTTGTCAGCACGATGATCGGCATGTTGCACCTCCCCGAAGTCATGGTACAACCTATGACCGGACGGCGCGGCATATGCCCGGGAAGCAAAAGAGACGCCGGTAAAGAGCAAGCGGCCCAGCGCAGCAGCGTCCCCCCGCCGGTCATCCCGACCGAGGGAGCGTTGCGACCGTTCGCAGATCCCTCGACAGGCTCGGGATGACCGAGATTGTCGGTATGACGATTTTAAGTGGCGTCCCTCCCCCTTGGTCATCCCGACCGAGGGAGCATTGCGACCGAGTGGAGGGATCTGGGAACCCAGTTTGCATGAACGAGTTGCTTTTGCACGGTAGAAGCTTCTCCGTTCACAGATCCCTCGACAGGCTCGGGATGACCGAGATTTTCGGTATGACGATTTTAGGTGGCGTCCCTCCCCCTTGGTCATCCCGACCGAGCAAAGCGAGTGGAGGGATCTGGGAGCGGTGTTTGTCCTAACGGGTTGCTTTTGCGCTAGGCGCTTACAGCAAGCAAAGGGAGCGGCGAAACCGCCGCTCCCCTGTGTCGTCCCGTTGTTCGATTGAGTTATGCGCTTATCCTGCCGGTTTTACCATCTTCACCGTGGCAGCCTTGGACAGTTTCGTGCCGCCCCTGCCGCTGACCTGGCAGGCGAACTGATATCCCGCCATGCCCGCCTGCACGTCCACCATGTAGCTGGTGCCCGTGGCACCCTGGATGGGTCGCCAGGCAGAACGGGAGTTGGGCCGCATAAGCCATTGATATCTGTCCGCACCCTGGGCCGTGATGGTCAGCATCACCTTTGCCCCGGGCACGCTGACTTTGTTCCACTTGGGCTGCTTACGTATCTTCAGCTGCTCATAGACGTAGAGCTCATAGATATCCGTGTAGGTGATGCCCGAACGGCTGATCACCCGGCACCGATACTGGAACCCGTCCATCGCTTTGAGGGCCTTCACGGTGAGCTTCTGTTTTGTGCCCTTCCTTCCCAGAGATTGCCAGGGGGCAAATCTGTCGGCCCGCACATACCACTGATATTTGGCCTTCTTCACCTTGGGCGCCAGGAGCTTCACGCTCTTCTTGGCCCGGACCTTTTTAATGGTGGCAGGCTCCGGTGTGGGGGTCGGCGCTGGGGTAGGTTTGGGGGTGGGGTTGGCTGTGGGCTTGGGGGTAGCCGCAGGCGCTTGGGTAGCCGTAGGCGCCTGTGTCGCCGCGGGCGCTTGGGTGGCTGTAGGCGCCTGGGTCGGTAGCGGCGCCGTCTGCCGCGTTTCACGGCTCAGCTCCTCGTTGCAGGCGGTGCAATACACCACCTCGTCATAGCTGCCCCCTGCCGTGGTGGTGGCGGGCACCTCATTCTCCCTGACCGCCTGGCCAGGGGTGTGGGTGTGGTTCTTGGTCCAGTGCGCATAGAGGGTGTGCGCCACGGTGGCAGTGACGCGGGTGGTGGTGGTGACCAGCGTGCCGCCGTCCTTGGCCGTGTACCAACCGTCAAAGGTCAAGTCGGTTCGCGTAGCCTCGGGCAGGGCTCCATAGGTTTCGCCGCCGATCACGGACTTGGACGCCGTGGCACACTTGCCGCCATTGGGATCAAAGGTGACCTGGAAGGGCTTCACAGAGCTCTTATACCGGTATACCGTCCGGGTCTCCTCCTTCCGGGTGTCGCCGGTCGAATAGCGGGTCATGGTCCAGTCGGACCAATCGGACCAGGTTGCAACGGGGTCGGAGCCGGTGTATTCCGTGTAAGTCTGGCGGTAGACCGGGATACGCCACCACCAATAGCTTTCTGCACAGGCTCCCCCATTATCTAGCCGATAAACGCTCGAATCACCCGAATACGGCGTTCCTTCTTCTGTGCTGAAGAACCCGTGGAAGGCGACATAGGGAGATTCATAATGGTCTTCGATCAATCTGTTTGTCGGTCCGTTTGTGATCTCGTTCCGGCACCAGTGCCAATAGATATACCCATTGGCGGCGGTCGTGGCCTCCACCTTCTTGTTGCCGGAAACGCCCACCGTCTTGGGGGTCTTGTTGTACTTGCTGTACAGGCTGTGGGAGGTGTTGAAACCGGAGGGCCAGCTCTGCACATAGTCGATGGTGCCGCTGCCGGTCTTGGTCCAGCCGCCGGTGATGGTCTTTTCGGCATAGCGGTATTGAGTGGCAGTTTCTATCTGATCCTCATAGATCGTATCCGGCTTCTTTGTGCTCCAGCCCTCCAAATCCTCCTTCTGCCACAGAGCATAGAGGGTCACATTTCCGCCGGGGGTGTAGCTACCCGTCTTGCCGGAGGAAGCGGTGCTGCTGGTGCCCCACCCTTTGAAGGTGTATCCGTACCGCGTAGGGGTGGGCAGCGTCACGGAAGCGGTGGAGGTGCTGCTGTTCCATTGGGCGAACAGCGTCACGTTGGCGTCGGCGGCGTAGCTGGCGCCGGCGGCATAGGCGGTGCCGGTGCCGTCCTTCTTCGTATTCCAATTCTTGAAGGTATATTTGGTCGTCCGGGCGGCGGTCAGGGAGGCGGTGCTCACATTGCCGCCGTTGGCGTTCAAAGTGACCTTGTAACTGCCGGCAGAAGCGCTGCTGCGGGTGGGCTTGGTGCCGGACAGGGTCAGGGCCTTACCTGCAGTCTTTGTTTGGTTGCCCGGCGCGCCGGTGCCACCGTTGGCGTCGTAGGAAATAGTGTAGGTGTCTACCGACTGCTTGAAATAGTTGAATCGAATAAAATGTTCGGCATAATAAGAAGCTGTACTTCCCCACCTAACGCCATAATTAACAGTGGGTTTAACTCCACCAGACATTTCAATAATATCAGCAGAGGTGCTTCCATATACCACTAAAACAATTCCTACGTGGCCATAACCATATCCTGCGCTGTCGGTTTCGCTCACAAACAGATCGCCGGGTTTGGGAACAGTTGAAGAAGTCCTTGGTATAATTGTCCAGTTGTCATTCCCCTCCAGATAGTTATCATAAGACTTTGCCATTGTTGTTGTGTAAGGATTTTTAAGACACCATGGATCACTATAATCTCCATTAGTCCTCAACCAAAGATAATTGATATATGCAGTCGCTAAATCCGTGCACCACAATCCGTTTCCATCAATATCACAGCTGGACTCGGCTCGGTTTTGTTGATCACGTGCCCAACTTACTGCGTCGCTCTGCGTAATGCCATCTGCCGCTAATGAAAACTCTGGCACCACCGCTACCAGCATCACCAGGCACAGCAGCGCTGCTAAACTCCTTCTCCATCCCTTGCCCATCCGAATTCCTCCCATGCTTCTTGTTTTTATCAGTATAACATGCCTTTTTGTATATATCAATCTTGATTTGACGGTTATATATAGGCTCGCATATGCTGTTTCATGCGATAATCCAGACAGGCGAAGACGGCATCCTCCCATTCGACAACAGGCAGCCCTATGGCGAGCCGGGCTATGCCATGGCCGCCGCACTGCATATCGGACCCATACGCCGTTTGGTTCGGATGGACGAGAATACGATAGCGGCCGGGAAATTCCCGGCCGCTTAGCGTATAAGGATATCATAAGCACACCCTCACGCCCCGTATTCCACTGTCTTCACGTCCGTGCGGAGGGTGTCGGGGTAGTGGATCAGGCGGCGCGTGATGGTGATTTCCACGGTGCCCGCCTCCGGCAGGGAGGCCGGCCGGGGGACCACCAGGGCGTAGGCATAGCGGGTGCCCTGGGAATAGGCGACCTCGGTCCGCTCCAGATGGGCGCCCTCGCCGGAGATCATCTGGCCGTCGGCCAGGATCGTGACGGCCACGTCCCCGGGGCCAAGGGTCAGGCCCTGGCCGTAGGCCACGTTCAACGCCCCGTAGGGAGAGGGATCGATGCGGATGACGAAGGCGTCGGGATAGGTGGTCTCCTCCATAAAGTAGCTCAGGAAGTCCTCCGAGGGGTCCTTGAGATCGTAGCGGCCGCTGATCCACAGCTCATCGGCAGGCTCCGCCCGCTCGGTGAAGGTCTCCTCCGCCCCGTCGCTGCCGGTAACGGTATAGGTCACCTCCAGGATCGGGTCGGGCTCGTAGCCCTGGCGCAGCAGGTCCACGTGGCTTTGCACATATTCCTCGGTAAACAGGTCGTAATCCAGGCGCTCGAACCGGCCCTGGGCGATCTCCTCCGCCGTCAGGGCGTGCTCCCAGAGAAGCTCTCCGCCGTGCCCCGGGTCCACCAGACGGACCGTGACGGCGGACATCCGCGCCTGCCCCTCCAGCTCCACCGCCATATGATAGACCTCACTGGTCCGATAGAAGACCAGATGGGCGGCGGGGACGATCACCGGCTCCGGCGTGGGCGTGGCCGTGGGCTCCGGCGTGGGGGTCGGCGTCGGCGTCGGTGTGGGCGTAGGCGTCGGAGTAGGCGTAGGTTTCGGCGTGGGCGTAGGCGTTGGCGTCGGTGTGGGCGTAGGCGTTGGCGTCGGTGTTGGAGTAGGCGTAGGCGTCGGTGTGGGCGTCGGCATTGGCGTAGGCGTTGGCGTCGGTGTTGGAGTAGGCGTAGGTGTAGGTGTGGGGGTTGGCGTGGCCGTAGGCGTGGGCTCGGCGGTGGCAACGGCCGCCACCGCCAGGGGCGTGGGCGTGGGCTCAGGGACCGTCGTTTTCGCCTGGGGGAGGCCCAAAAGGCCCGCCACGGTCGCCAGACCCAGCGAGGCCATGACGCCCAGGAGGCGGCGCATCAGGGACTTTTTCTTCGCGACGGGCGCGCTCACCCGCCCGCTGCCGAATTCGGGCGGCGGCGGGGTGATGGGCTCCTGGACCGGCGAAAATTCCTCCGGGGGCCGACTATACTCCCTGTCGTTCCGGGCATCTCCCATAGGCGATCACTTGCTGTGCACGTCCACCTGGGGGAAGGGGCACTCCACCCCCAGCTTACGGAAGCCCAGCCACAGGTCCCGGTTCAGGGTGCGGGCGCCGGAGTAGATGTCCTTTTCCGCCACCTCCACCACGAACCGCAGCACCACGGAGGATTCCGCCAGCTGCTGGACCCCCAGATACCGGGGGGCGGAGAGCATCACGTCCTTGCGCCGCTCTAAGATATCGTCCATGAGCTGGGGCAGCTTTTCCTCCAGGGCCTCCAGGTCCGTCTCATAGGGGATGGCGATGTCGCTGACCGCCCGGGACACGTTGTCGGAGCGGTTCAGGATGTTCTTCATTTCGGAGTTGTTGATGATCTTGATGTTTTCACCGGTGTCCATGATGGAGGTGGTGCGGATGCCGATATCCTTCACCACGCCGCGGAAGCCGTTGACCTCCACGATGTCCCCCACGTTGTACTGGTTCTCAAAGATCAAAAAGATGCCGGTGACCACGTCGGCCACCAAGCTTTCCGCCCCAAAGCCCACGATGAGGGCCACTACCCCTACGCTGGCCACGATGGCGTTCACGTTGACCCCCAGGATGGACAGGCCCCAGCAGAGGATCACCAGGGCCGCCACATAATGGAGCAGGCTGGACAGCAGGGAAATCAGGGTCATGGCCTGGCGCTCCTTGGGCTTGAACAGGCCTAGCAGCATGCGCAGCAGCTGGGCGGCGAAGAGGACCATGGCGGCCATGGCCAGCGCCTGGATGACGGGATGGGCGAAGAGGAAACGATCCACCAGAGCAAAGACGACGAAGGCAACCAGATAGGTGAGCAGGGGTTTCACGTTCTTCATGGGGCATCTCCTTTTGTTGTATTCAGTTTGCGTAGGCTTTCACCAGGTTTAAAGCCACCTGGACGCACTGGTCCATCTCCTCCACGCACACGTGCTCGAAGGGGCCGTGGCAGGCATAGTCCCCGGTGCCCAGGTTGGGACAGGGCAGGCCCATGAAGGACAGGGTGGCCCCGTCGGTGCCGCCCCGGATGGGCTGGATCAGGGGCTCCACACCGGCGTCCCGGCAGGCGGCCACGGCGTTTTCGATCAGATGATAGTTGTCCGGGCGGATCTTCTCCACCATGTTCCGGTACTGGTCCCGAATGGTGAGCTCCACGGTGCCGGGGCCGTACTTTTCGTTTAGGAAGGCGGCGGCCTGCCGCAGCGTGGCCTTGCGGCTGTCGAACCGGGCCGCGCTGTGGTCCCGCACGATGTAGGAAAGGGTGGCCTTCTCCACGGTCCCGCCCATGTCGGTGAGATGGAAGAAGCCCTCATACCCCTCCGTGTGCTCGGGCCGCTCAGCGCCGGGCAGAAGGGCGTTCAGCTCCATGGCCACCTGAAGGGCGTTGATCATGACGCCCTTGGCGGAGCCGGGATGGACGTTCCGGCCGTGAACGGTGCATTTGGCGGCGCAGGCGTTGAAGTTTTCGAACTCGATCTCCCCCGCCTTGCCTCCGTCCAGGGTGTAGCCGAAGTCGCAGCCGAAGCCCTTGACGTCGAAGCCGTCGGGGCCGTGGCCGATCTCCTCGTCGGGGGTGAAGGCCACGCCGATACGTCCGTGGGGGATATCCCCCTTTTGGAGTATCTCCACCAGGGTCATGATCTCCGCCACGCCCGCCTTGTCGTCGCCGCCCAGAACGGTGGTGCCGTCGGTGGTGATGAGGGTCTTGCCCTTTAGGTTCAGGAGGCTGGGAAAGTCCCTGGGGGACAGGACCCGCCCCGAATCGCCCAGGGGCAGATCGCCCCCGTCGTAATCATACACCAGGGTGGGCTGCACGTTCTCGCCGCAGAAGTCGGGGATGGTGTCCATATGGGCGATAAAGCCCAGCCTGGGCTTGTCCTCATAGCCCTTCGTGGCGGGCAGGGAGCCGTAAACATAGCAGCTGTCGGTCACCCGGGCGTCCTTTACGCCCAGGTCAAGGAGCTCCTGCACCAGGAGCCGGGCCAGGTCGAACTGGCGCTCTGTGGAGGGGTTCCTGACGAAATCCTCGCTGCTGGCGGTGTGAATCCTGGCATAGGTGATGAAGCGTTCGTAGGCGCGCATGGGGGGTCCTCCTTATTTGATCTTGGTCATGTCGCAGCCGTCCAGCCATTTGACCGCCGCTTCGCAGGCGGCCCTGAGGCCCTCGGGCTCGAAGGGATCGTCCAAACCGGCGGAGATGACCAGCTCCCGATAGGTCCGAGTGCCCGCCAGCTTCACCAGGTCATAATATCTCGCCCAGGCCTTTTCCCGATCCTGCTGCATGAGGGCCCAGAGCTGCAGGGCCACGGACTGGGCCAGGCAGTAATCGATATAGTAGAAGGGGGACTCATAGATGTGGCTCTGGCGCTGCCAGGCCTTCCCCTCCCCCCAGAAGGGCATGTCGCCCAACCGTATCCAGGGCATGTATATCTTCGTCAGCTCCGCCCACTTTTCGTGGC
Organism: uncultured Eubacteriales bacterium; assembly: GCA_902798825.1. Lineage (GTDB taxonomy): Bacteria > Bacillota > Clostridia > Christensenellales > CAG-138 > RUG472. Next base: position 93,677 of record CADBYI010000011.1, read on the forward strand.
GCTCATCGGGGGTCAGGTCCGGATTCTCATAGATGATATGCTGGAAGTGGTCCACCATGGTGCCGTAGGGCAAAAAGGTGATGGCACCCGCCAGATGGGAATAGCGGTATTTGTCCGCGTCCTCGCCGAAGAAGTCCTCCGCCCAGGGCCAGGCGAAGAACTCCATGCTCATGGAGTGGATCTCCGCGCTCTCCATGGTGGGGTTCTGCAGCTCCCGGGGGAAGACGTTGCGGGCCGTGTAATAGGCAAAGGCGTGGCCGCCCTCATGGGTCAGCACCTCCACGTCCCCCTGGGTGCCGTTGAAGTTGGCGAAGATGAAGGGGGCCCTGTAGTCGGGCAGATCGTTGCAGTAGCCGCCGCCCTCCTTGCCCTTGCGGGCGAGGACGTCCATGAGCTCGTTTTTGAACATGAAGTCGATGAACTCCGCGGTCTCGGGGGAAAGCTCATGGTAGAACTTTTTGCCGGCGGCCAAAATATGAACATGGGGGCCGTGTCGGCATAGCTCAGGGGATAGGGCACGTTCAGGCGCTTGGCCTGCTCCCGATAGAGCCGATCCGCCACGGGCACCACGTATTCGATGATGGCCTTGCGAAACTTCTTTACATCCGCTTCGGTGTAGCAATTGCGCTCCATGCGATCGTACCCCAGGGGCACATAGGTCTCATAGCCCAGCTCCCGGCCCATCTTCGTGCGCAGGGCGGTGAGCTTGTCATAGATGCCATCGAGCTCCTGCTGATGCTCGGAATAGAAGTCCGCCTGGGCCAGCCAGGCCTTTTTGCGCATGGCCGAATCCGTGCTCTCCTTATAGGCTCCCACCTGGGCCAGATTCAGCACCTGCCCCTCGAAGGGGATCTGGGCGGAGGCCAGCAGCTTTCCGTAGGCGGTGGTGAGCTTGTTCTCCTCCTGCATATAGGGAATGAGCTTGGGGTCGAAGGAGCGGAGCCGAATGCCGATGTTGGTAAAGAGCAGCGTCCCATACTTTCGTTCAAAGTCCGGCCGGAAGGGGGACGCATACAGGGCCCCGTAGACCCACTGGCGGATCTCCTCCAGCTGGGGAAGGATCTCGTTGAGGCAGTCCACCTCCTGGGAATAGTATTCGTCCTCCGTGTCCACGGAATGACGGATGAAGCACAGGTTCACCGCCGTGTCCACGCTGAAAAAGACCTTCTCCAGGGCGTCGAAGGCCCGGTCCGCTTCCTCGAAGCTTTGGGCGCTTTTCAGCTCCTCCACGTGCTCTGCGATCATCTCTCCCAGAAACTCCAGATCCGGGCGAACATAGGGCATATCCGAAAACAGCATAGGCCTCCTCCTTTATATCGGGATAGTTACAGTTAGTATACACCCATATCTAAATAAACACAAGTTCTTGAAAAAAGCGGGGGCTTTGTATATAATGTGCTGTATATTTGGGGAGGTATGGTACATGCAGCGCATCGGTTTTAGCCACGACCAATATGTGAAACTTCAATCCGAGCATATCCGCCAGCGGATCGACTCCTTCGGCGGCAAGCTCTATCTGGAATTCGGCGGCAAGCTCTTCGACGACTATCACGCGTCCCGGGTCCTGCCCGGCTTTCAGCCCGACAGCAAGATGCAGATGCTCCGGTCCCTCAGCGACCAGGTGGAGATCATCATCGTCATCAACGCCTCGGACATCGAAAAAAACAAGGTCCGCAGCGACCTTGGCATCACCTACGACCAGGACGTGCTGCGGCTCATCGACATCTTCCGGGATTTCGGCCTGTACGTGGGGAGCGTGGTCATCACCCGCTACGCCCGGCAGCGGGCCGCGGTGAACTTCTCCAACCGTCTGGAGGCCCTGGGCGTCAAGTGCTATCACCATTACTCCATCCCCGGCTATCCCGCCGACGCCCAGCTGATCATGAGCGACCAGGGCTGCGGCAAGAACGACTATGTGGAGACCACCCGTCCGCTGGTGGTGGTCACCGCCCCCGGCCCCGGCAGCGGCAAGATGGCCACCTGCATCTCCCAGCTCTATCACGAGAATCTGCGGGGCGTGAAGGCGGGCTACGCCAAGTTCGAGACCTTCCCCATCTGGAACCTGCCTTTGAACCACCCGGTGAATCTGGCCTACGAAGCCGCCACCACGGACCTTTCCGACGTGAACATGGTGGACCCCTTCCATCTGGAGGCCTACGGCAAGATCGCCGTGAACTACAACCGGGACATCGAAATCTTCCCCGTTTTGAACGCCATGTTCGAACAGATCTACGGCGAGTCCCCCTATAAGTCCCCCACGGACATGGGCGTGAACATGGTGGGCTTCTGCATCAGCGACGACGAGGCTGTCCGCTTCGCCGCCCAGCAGGAGATCATCCGCCGGTTCTTCGCCGCCCAGATGAGCAAGAAGCAGGGCTTCACCACCGACGACGAGGTGGACAAGCTCCGCATCCTCATGAAGCAGGCGGGTCTGCATCCGGAGGATCGGCCCCCCGTGGCGCCGGCGCTGCAGCGGGCCCAGGAGACCAACGGCCCTGCCGCCGCCATCGAGCTGCCCGACGGCCGGATCGTCACGGGCAAGTCCACGCCGCTGCTGGGCGCGGCGTCGGCTATGCTGCTGAACGCCCTCAAGGAGCTGGCTGGCATCCGCCACGACATGAAGCTCATCTCCCCCGTGATCATCGAGCCCATCCAGCATCTGAAGGTGGACCATCTGGGAGGCCACAACCCGCGGCTCCACACGGACGAATCGCTCCTCGCCCTCTCCATCTGCGCCGCCACCAACCCTACGGCGGAGCTGGCCATGGAGCATCTAAGCGATCTGCAGGGGTGCGAGATGCACTCCACCGTGATCCTGGCGGAGGTGGATTTGAACCTGCTCAGGAAGCTGGGCATCCACGTGACCTGCGAGCCCGTGTATCAGACGAAGAAGCTGTATCACAAATAAGGCCGCTTTCCTTTTCAAGAAAAAGCGGTACAAATAAACAAGCAAAGAAGATAAAATGGGAGGTGCATCAAAGCATCTCCCATTTCTTAAAAGTTCTTTTTGGTTCCTTTTTCTTACAAGAAAAAGGAACGCAGGCTTTCAATCCTTCCTCTTATCAAATCGCCTCGATGGCGGCCTGCAGCGCCAGTACAATCTGCTCCAGGGACAGCGTGGGCACATCGAGGCCCATCTCCGGCGTGGCGGGCACGTGGATAAAGGCGGCGGGGATGGGATCGTCGGTTTGCTCCAGACGGTAAAGAGCCGAATAGAGCAGGGCGTTGCACACGAACCGGCCCGCGCTGTCGGAGAGCCGGGCGGGAACACCGGCAGCCAAAATAGCCTCGGTCATGTCCTCCACGGGCAGGGTGGAAAAGAGCGCCTCCGGCCCGCCGGGAACCAGGGGCTCGTTCTGGGGCTGATACCCCTCGTTATCGGGGATACGGGCATTTTTCTCGTTGACCCCCTGTCGCTCCGGGGTCACCATGCCCCGGCTGGCGGCCACGCCCACCATCAGCAACGCGTCCGGCTCATGGGCGTCCAGCGCCTCAAAAAGGGCAGCCGGCGCGCCACGAAAGGTAACGGGCAGCTCCTGCTTCACAAGCTCCCAGTCCCCCACCCTGTCCGGCAGGGCCCGGACCGCCTGCCAGGAGGGGTTCACTTTGTCCCCGCCGAAGGGGGCAAACCCGGTGATCAGCAGCCGCTTCATTTGCGTACCCTCTCTGCCACCGCTTTCAGCTTCTCCAGGGCCTTTTGTACCACCCGGGCGGGGCAGGCCAGATTCAGCCGTTCGAAGCCGGCCCCCTCTTGCCCAAAGATATACCCCTCGTCGAAGAACAGCTCGCCCTCGACCATGGCCTTCTCCAGGGCGTCCTTGTCGAGGCCCAGCCCCCGGCAGTCCAGCCACATCAGGTAGGTGCCCATGAGCTCGAAGGGCCTGATCTCGGGGATGTGCTCCGCCAGATAGGTTTCCACCAGGCGCTTGTTCTCCCCCAGCACCGTCCGCAGGGCGTCCAGCCAGGGGGCCCCGTGGGTGTAGGCCAGGCGGCAGCTCTCATAGCCCAGGGCCGTCAGGGTTGGATAATGGCCCTCCTTCTTCAGCTTCTCTCGCAGCCCCTCGTCCGCCACAAACAAATTGGAGCACTGCATGCCCGCCAGGTTGAAGGTCTTGCTGGGGGCGGTGCAGATCACGGCGTTCTTCACATACCGTTCGGGCAGGGTGCCCAGGGAAACGAAGGTATACCCGGGCAGGATCAAATCCCCATGTATCTCGTCCGCTACCATGACCACGTTGTTTTTCAGGCAGATTTCGGACAGCCGCAGCAGCTCTTCCCTTCTCCAGATCCGGCCCACGGGGTTATGGGGGCTGCAGAGCAGGAACAGCTTGGTCCTTTGCTCAGCGCACAGCTTTTCGAACCGGTCGAAGTCGATATCGTAGGTCCGCCCCCTCTCGATCAGGGGGCAGAAGAGGGCCTCCCTGCCCTGCTCCTGGGCGGAGAAGCGGAAGGGATGATAGACCGGGCTCAGCATCAGCACCCCGTCCCCGGGGTCCGTCAGGGTCTTCACCAGCTCATAGAGGGCGGGCACGATGCCAGGGCTGGTGATGAACCAATCCTTCTCGGGCCTGAACCCGTGGCGGCGCTCCATCCAGCCCTGGACCGCGGCATAATAGGCCTCCGTGGGGCCGGTGTAGCCCAGCACGTTGTGGTCGAGGTATGCCTTGAGCCCCTCCACCACCTCCGGCGGGTTCAGAAACTCCATGTCCGCCACGCTCAGGGGCACGGCGTCCCGGGCCACGTCCGGCTTCTTATGCTTCATCTCCTCATACTTGAAGGCGCCGGCGTTCCAGCGATCGGGCAGGGTGGTAAAATCGTAGACCATATGCGTCCTCCTGATGGTTCGTTACAAATAAGTATACACGAAATACGGCCGCTTGCCAAGGGTGGCCTTGTATTCCCGAGCCAAACGCGATATACTTCCGGTAACGATCGACGAAAGGATGACAAACCATGAAGCGCAAGGATATGGACCCCAAGTTTCAGTGGGATTTCTCCCACATCTATCCCGACAAGGCGGCCTGGGAGGCGGCCATGGCCCGGGCCGAGGCGGCCGTGGCGGGCCTCGCCGCCCTGCCCGGCACGCTGAAAGCCAGCAAGGAAGGCCTGAAGAGGGGCCTGGACGCGGCATACGACGCCATGGAAAAGATCGAGCTGCCGTATATTTACGCCAACCTCCACAAGAATGCCGACGGCAGCGAGCCGGAGCACCAGACCATGGACGCCCGGGCCATGACGCTGATGGTGAAGGGCATGTCCATGCTGGCCTTTTTGAACCCGGAGATTTTGTCCATCCCCGAAAAGGACCTCAACGCCTGGATGGCCCAGGAGGACATGGCCGTCTATCGGCACATCGTTTCCGACATCACCCGGGGCCGGGCCCACATCTTGGACGAGGAGCGGGAAAAGATGCTGGCCATGCTGGGGGAGGCGGCCCAGACGCCCTCCAACGCCTATTCCATGCTCACCAACGTGAACATGAAGCTGCCCCTGGTCCACGACGAGAAGGGGAACGAGATCCAGCTGACCCAGGGCAACTTCGGCGTGTTTCGGGAGAGCCGGGAGCGGAAGGTCAGGGAGGAGGCGTTCCGGGCCATGTTCGGCGCCTATCGCCAGTTCGGGGACACCTTCGCGGCCCTCTACGGCGGCGCGGTGAAGATGGACAACTACAAAGCCGCGGTCCGGGGCTACGGCTCTGCCTGCGAGGCGGCCCTGAGCGAGGGCAACGTGCCCGTCAGCGTCTATGACAGCCTCATCGAGGCGGTCCATGAGAGCCTGCCCGCCATGAGGAAGTATCTGAAGCTCCGGCAGCGGGTGCTGAATCTTGAGAAGATCGACGTCTTCGACCTGTATGCGCCCATGGTGGAGGACGTGGACTATCCCGTGCCCTTTGCGGAGGTGAAGGAACTGGTGAAGGGGGCCACGAAGCCCCTGGGCGAGGAGTATGGTCAGCTTCTCGATCGGGCCTTTTCGGAGAACTGGATGGACGTGTACGAAAACGAGGGCAAGCGCAGCGGCGCCTTCTCCATGGGCGTGTTCGGCGTGCACCCCTACGTGCTCCTCAACTATACCGACACGTTGGACGACGCCTTCACCGTGGCCCACGAGCTGGGTCACTCCATGCACTCCTTCTTCTCCGACCGGACCCAACCCTATCCCCTCCACGACTATCGGATCATGGTGGCGGAGGTGGCCTCCACGGTGAACGAGGTGCTGCTCACCAAGTATCTGTTGAAGACGGAAACGGACCCCAAGCGCCGGGCCTACGTGCTGAACCACTTTTTGGAGGGCTTCCGCACCACCCTGTTCCGCCAGACCCTGTTCGCGGAGTTCGAGCGCAAGGCCCACGAGCTGGACGCCGCCGGCACGCCCCTGACCGCCGCCACGCTGAACCGGGTCTATCACGATCTGGTGGCCCTCTACTATGACGGGGCGGGCATCGATCCCGACATCGACCCGGAGTGGAGCTATATCCCCCATTTCTATCGGAACTTCTACGTGTACCAGTACGCCACGGGCTTCTCCTCCGCCGTGGCCATCGCCGACCATATTCTGACCACCGACGACGCCTCGGGGTATCTGAAGTTCCTCACCACCGGCGGCAGCGACTATCCGTTGAACGAGCTGAAGATCGCCGGGGTGGACCTGACCCGTCCCGACACGGTGAAGAACGCGCTGAAGGTGTTCTCCGACACCGTGGACGAGCTGGGTAAGCTCCTGTAAAGCGAACTGAAAAGGAGCGGATCGCCCGATCCGTTCCTTTTTTATCCGTTCAGTTGGTAGGTCGTCAGATTGAGATAGAAGGCGAAGCACAGCCACAGGACGTAGGGGACCTGGAGCCAGGCGGCGGTGCGGCTGACGGGCCGATAGCGGACCACCGTGCCCACGGCGAAAGCCAGCATCATAAGCAGCACCACCAATGCGGCGAGCCGCAGCCCCAGGGCGAAGAACAGCACCGGCCACAGAAAGTTCAGCAGCAGCGTCCCCCCGTACAGCAGGTGCTGGTCCTTGATCCCCCGGGGCGTGGCCACGTAGATCAGGGCCGCGGATACGCCCATGAGGATGTACAGAAGGGACCAGACCAGGGAGAACACCACCGGCGGCGGGGTCAGGGGCGACTGGCGCAGGCTCTGAAAGGCCCGCATCCCGTCCAGGGACACCACCGTGGCCAAGCCCCCCGTCAGCAGGGAGAGCAGGATAAAGATGACATAGGGCCAGAAGGATCGTTTTTGTTCCATGGCCCTATTCTATGCGACCGGCGAAAGAAATATACCCCCTACCGCTGCGGAAAGAAGGTTCGATAGGCGTCGAAGCCCGTGTGGACGCTCCGCCCCTCGTCATAGCTTAGCAGCCCGTGAAAGGGGATCAGGGACCGGGCGGGGCTCGCCCCCGCTGCCCGCAGGGCCAGATACTCCTCCAGCGTCTCTCGCTGTCCCGCGATCAGTATCCACTGGAACCGTTCCGCCGCCGGCAGGTCCTCGTTTTTCTCGTGGTAATGGACCAGCCCGTGGCGTTCCACGATCTCCTCCGCCGCCGGACCGAAGGCCGCGTATTCCGCCTCCGTCAGCGGCGGCGACAGGGCCAGCCGCTTGCAGCCGCCCGCCACGCATTCTGAGAAGGCCGTCACCATCCCCAAGACGAAGGATCGTTTGTCCAGCATATCCTTTGCTCCCTTCCTCGGATGGGTATAGTATGCCCGATTTTTGTCCCCCCTGTCAACCGCCCTTTCTTGACGGTGACCCGGCCCCATGCTATAGTGAATCTATGAAACGCTGGCAAAAGGTTGTCTACGGACTGTGGCAGTGGACCTGGGGTCTGCCCCAAAGTCTGCTGGGTCTGATCTTGACCATCCAATACCGTCGCTGCCCCCATCGGTGGGTGGGCGGCGCCCTGGCGACCCTCCACGACGGCGCCTGGGGCGGGGTGTCCTTGGGCATGTTTATCTTCGTGCCCGGGGGTCTGCAGCCCCAGCGGGAGGCGGCCCTGCTGTCCCACGAATACGGCCACACCTTCCAGTCCGCCCTGCTGGGGCCCCTGTATCTGCTGGCGGTGGGCGTCCCCTCGTTCCTGTGGGCCAACCTGCCCCGGAGCCAGCGCATGCGATCCCAGCGGCACGTTCCCTATGAATCCCGGTATCCGGAGAACTGGGCGGAGGCCCTGGGCCGGAAGCACTTCCCTCGGGTCCATCCTCCCCTTCCTTCCACTACAGCAAAGGAGGCTGAAGCATGATCACCATTCTGAACCGCAAGGAGCTGATGACGGACAGCTCCCCGGAGGAGCTGGCACGGGTGAAGGAAGCCCTGAAGGCGGAGGACATAGAGTTTGAGGTGAGGACCCTTCGCAGTCGGGGCACCATCGGCAATTCTATGGACGCCGCCTCCTATGCCCGGGCCAATTTGGCCTTTAGCCGGGACCGGCAGATCATATCCTTCGTCTATCGGCTATATGTGCGCCGATGCGACTATGATCGGGCCTGGGCGGCGGCCTATCAGGAGGATGGGAGCAAGTGAAGTCGATCCTGCTGCTTCTCATCGCCGTCAATCTGGTTTCCTTCGCCCTCTACGGCCTGGACAAGGTAAAGGCCAAGCGGGGCCTGTGGCGTATCCGGGAGTCCACGCTCCTGCTGGTGGCCGCCCTGGGCGGATCCTTGGGCGCGCTGATGGGCATGGAGCTGTTTCGCCACAAGACGAAGCATTGGAAGTTCAAAATCCTGATCCCCCTGTTCCTCTTGCTGCATATGGCCCTGGGCGTATACGTTGTCAGGGCCGGGCTGCTGTCCTGAAGGCGGACGGCCTGAAGGCATTCATTCCTTTTTCATCATCCCATTTTCCGGAGGAGGCCCCATGAACGAACTGAACTGGAAGCAGGAATTTTCCGCCCGCTTCGCCCGCCATCGGGCGGAGCTAAGTCGCCTGTATCGGGAGCTGTACCACGGCGATACGGCCGCGTTCGACCGGTTCGTGGAGATGCTCTACGCCGCCTACGAGGCCCGCCCCGAGGAATTGAAGGCCATGGACAGGGCTCGGGAAGCGGACCCCGACTGGTACAAGGGCCACGAGCTGGTGGGGATGCTCCTGTACGTGAACGCCTTTGCCGGCACCCTGGACGGGGTGCGAAGGAAGCTGGACTATCTCCAGGAGGGCGGGGTCAACTATCTGCACCTGATGCCCCTTTTGGAAAGCCCCGTGGGCCGCAGCGATGGGGGCTACGCCGTCAGCGATTTTCGGAAGGTCCAGCCCGAATTGGGCACCATGGAGGACCTGGCCGCCCTGGCCGCGGACTGCCACGAGCGGGGCATGGCGGTGTGCCTGGACTTCGTCATGAACCACACCAGCGAGGACCACGCGTGGGCACGCCGGGCCCGGGCCGGAGAGAAGGCCTATCAGGATCGGTACTTCTTCTACGATTCCTGGGACATCCCCAACGCCTACGAGCAGACCGTGCCCCAGGTGTTCCCCACCACCGCCCCCGGCAACTTCACCTGGTGCGAGGCGGCGCAAAAGGTGGTCATGACCACCTTCTATCCCTATCAGTGGGACCTCAATTATGCCAACCCCGTGGTGTTCCAGGACATGACGGACAACATGCTGAACCTCTGCAACCACGGGGTGGACGTGGTGCGGCTGGACGCGGTGCCCTACATCTGGAAGGCCCTGGGGACCACCTGCCGGAACCTTCCCCAGGTCCACACCCTGGTCCGCATGATGCGGATGGTGTGCGAGATCGTCTGCCCCGGCACCCTGCTGCTGGGGGAGGTGGTCATGGAGCCCAGCCGGGTGGTGCCCTTCTTCGGGTCCGTGGATCGACCCGAGTGCCATATGCTCTACAACGTGACCACCATGGCCACCCTCTGGCACACCGTGGCCACGGGGGACGTGCGCCTTCTGCGCCATCAGATGGAACAGGTGTTCGCCCTGCCCCGGGAATACACCTTCCTCAACTACCTCCGCTGCCACGACGACATCGGCTGGGGGCTGGACTACGGCTTCCTGCGCCGGTTCGGCCAGGAGGAGATCCCCCACAAGCGGTATCTCAACGACTACCTCACGGGCTTCTTCCCCGGCAGCACCGCCCGGGGGGAGCTGTATAACGACGATCCCAAGCTTATGGACGCCCGGCTCTGCGGCACCACCGCCAGCCTTTGCGGCATCGAGGCCGCCCGCAAGGCCAAGGACGACGGGGCCCTGGCGACAGCGGTGCGGCTGGATGAGATGCTCCACGCCTTCATGTTCACCCTAAGCGGCGTCCCCGTCCTCTACAGCGGCGACGAGGTGGGCCGGGAGAACGACTACAGCTATCATAGGGACCCCCTGAAGCGGGAGGACAGCCGGTATCTGCACCGGGGGGACATGGACTGGACGCTGGCGGACCAGCGGCGAGAGGAGGCCACCGTGCCGGGGCAGCTCTTTTCCGCCATTACCCGGATGGAGGCCCTGCGCGCCCGGCACCCCCTCTTCGACGGCAGGGCGGACACCTGGCTGCTGGACACGGGCAACGACGCCGTGTTGGGCATCGGAAGATACTATAAAGGGGAAAAGCTTCTGGCCGTGTTCAACTTTTCCCGCCGATCCCAGCGCGTCTGGCTCCGGGAGCCGGAGGCATTCACGGACCTTCTGACAGGCGAGCCCCGGGACGCGGGCTCCCTCACCCTGCCGGCGGGCGGCTTTGCCTGGCTGCTGCACGACTATAATCGGGGAGACGGTTGACAAACAGTTCAATTATTTGTACAATCAGGCCGTGCTCAGCGGCACAGAAAAGTAAGGAGGCATTTCATTCATGACTGGCATAGCATTGATCATCGCTTTCGTCGTGGCCATCGTGGCTATGATCCTGCTGATCTCCAAGCTGAAGGTCCATCCCTTCCTGGCGATCATGGGCATCTCTCTCGTTCTCGCCATCCTGGCGGGCATCCCCCTCGCTCAGATCCCCGGCGTCATCGGCGCGGGCTTCTCGGGCACCTTCTCCTCCATCGGCATCGTCATCATCCTGGGCGCCTTCATCGGCGCGGTGCTGGAGAAGACCGGCGCGGCGCTGAAGCTGGCCGACATGGTCATCTCCCTGGTGGGTGAAAAGCACCCGGAGCTGGCCATCGAGCTCATGGGCTGGGTGGTCTCCATCCCCGTGTTCTGCGACTCCGGCTTCGTCATTCTGAACCCCATCCGCAAGGCTCTCGTGAAGCGCACCGGCACCTCCAGCGTGGCCATGACCGTGTGCCTTTCCTGCGGCCTGTACATCGCCCACGTGTTCATTCCCCCCACGCCGGGCCCCATCGCCGCGGCCCAGACCCTTGGCGTTGGCGAATCGCTGCTGCTGGTCATCGGCATGGGCGTCCTCTGCTCCATCCTGCCCCTGATCGCCGGCCTTATCTACGCCCGGATCATCGGCAAAAAGGTCAAGAGCGCCGACGAGATCACCGACAACGGCGAAGTGGTCAAAACCTATGAGGAGCTCAAGGCCGAGTTCGGCAAGCTTCCCGGCGGCTTCAACGCCATCGCGCCCCTGATCGTGCCCATCCTGCTCATGGCCCTGTCCTCCGTGTCCGCCATGGCCAAGTGGGAAGGCGTCGTCGCCACCCTCTGCACCTTCCTGGGCACCCCCATCATGGCTCTGGCCGTGGGCGCCATCCTGGCCATCATCCAGCTGTTTACCGCCGGCAAGAAGGCCGACTTCTACGCCCTGACCAACGACACGCTGAAGACCGTTGGTCCCATCCTGTTCGTCACCGCGGCGGGCGGCGTCCTGGGCAAGGTCATCTCCTCCTCCGACATGGTGAACTTCATCACGGAGCACGCCAATGTCCTGGAGACCATGGGCATCTTCTTCCCCTTCCTGCTGGCCGCCATCCTCAAGAGCGCCCAGGGTTCCTCCACGGTGGCCATCACCACCACGGCGGGCATCGTGGCGCCTTTGTTGGGCATCCTGGGCTTCACTACGCCGGTGGAGATCTCGTTGGTGGTCATGGCCATCGGCGCCGGCGCCATGACCGTGTCCCACGCCAACGACTCCTACTTCTGGGTGGTCACCAACTTCGGCGACATGACCCCCGAGCAGGGCTACAAGACCCAGACCCTCATGACGCTGGTCATCGGCCTTGCGTCCATGGTGGAGATCTTTGTGCTGAATCTGATCTTCTGAGAACTCTGTCCAGCGCGCTTTGCCCCCGGCACGGCGCGCTTTTGTATGTATAGGAGAAAGATATGGATACACTTTTGCGTTCCCATGCCGATTTGATCGTGAAGGAGGCCATCGCCGCCGTGCAGCCCGACGCCGCCGTAGCGCGGGCCCTGCGGGAGATGCGCTTTTCCGGCCGGGTGCTGCTGGTGGCGGCGGGCAAAGCCGCCTGGCAGATGGCCAAGGCCGCGTCCGACGTTTTGGGCAGCCGCATCGAGAAGGGCGTGGTGGTGACCAAATACGACCACGTCATGGGCCCCATCGCCAACTTCGACTGCTTCGAGGCGGGACACCCCGTCCCCGACGAAAACTCCTTCCGGGGCACCCAGGCGGCCATCGACCTGGTCAGCGACCTGGCGCCGGAGGACACGGTGCTCTTCCTCCTGTCCGGCGGCGGCAGCGCCCTGTTCGAAAAGCCCCTGGTGGCGCCGGCGGAGCTGCAGAGCATCACCAGTCAGCTCCTGGGCTGCGGGGCGGACATCACCGAGATCAACACCATCCGCAAGCGCCTGTCCCAGGTGAAGGGAGGCCGGTTCGCGGAGCTTGTCTGGCCCGCCCGGGTGGAGGCCGTGATCCTGTCCGACATTTTGGGGGACCCCCTGGACATGATCGCCTCCGGCCCCGCCTGCCCCGATTCCTCCACGGCGGAGGACGCCCAGCGGATCGCCAAAAAGTATGATTTGAAGATGAGCGACGAGGCCCGCCGTCTCCTGACCGTGGAGACCCCCAAGGCCCTTGTCAACGTGCGCTCCCAGATCAACGGGAGCGTGCGGGAACTGTGCGCCGCGGCGGCCAGGACCTGTGAGGCCCTGGGCTATACCCCCGTCCTGCTGACGGACCAGCTCTGCTGCCAGGCCAGGGAGGCGGGCAGCTTTATGGCCTCCATCCTCAAGACCCATCAAACCGACGGCACCTCCCTGGCCTTCATCGCCGGCGGCGAGACCGTGGTGAAGCTCATCGGCACGGGCCTGGGCGGCCGGAACCAGGAGCTGGCCCTGTCCGCGGCGGCGGGCATCGCGGGCATGCCAGGCGCGGCGGTCTTCTCCGTGGGGAGCGACGGCACCGACGGCCCCACGGACGCGGCGGGGGGCTACGTTGACGGGGACACGGCGGCGGAGCTCACGGCCCAGAATGTGGTCATCGACGACGTGCTTCAGAATAACGACGCCTACCACGCCCTCGGGAAGGTGGGCGGCCTCATCCTGACCGGCCCCACGGGCACCAACGTAAACGACGTGGCCGTGGCCCTGCTGCGGCGGTGAAGCAGCGGTAAAAGATCGACCAGCGGCGGAGGGACGCCATCGCCCCTCCGCCCCTTCTTTGCCGCAAAAAAGAGGGAAAAACCCGCAAAAAAGCCTTGACAGGGGCGGGCCGAGTGACTATAATATCAATGCTTAAGCAGAGGCGCCCGCCTCTCACCTGCCGATCCAATGAGATCAGGCACGGTATGATGGGATTGATTCGTGGTGGGCGCGTTTGCGTCCGCTATTTTTTTAGGAGGTGTCGAACCATCGCTACCCAAGAACTGCCTATCAACGAGGAGATTCGGGATCCGGAAGTCCGCCTGATCGACGAAAACGGCGTCCAGCTGGGCATCATGGATGTCCGGGCTGCCCAGCGCCTGGCCGACGAGCGGGAGCTGGATCTGGTCAAGCTCTCCAACGCCAATCCCCCCACCTGCAAGCTCATGGACTACAGCAAGCACCGCTATGACATGATGAAGCGGGAAAAGGAGCAGCGGAAGAACCAGAAGATCATCGAGATCAAGGAGATCCGCCTCTCCGCCACCATCGATCAGCATGACATGGAGGTCAAGGCCAAGGCCTGCTCCCGGTTCCTGCAGGACGGCAACAAGGTGAAGGTGAGCATCCGGTTCCGGGGCCGCCAGATCACCCGGGGCGACATCGGCGAGGAGGTCATGACCACCTTCTTCAACATGGTCTCCGACAAGGCCACCCAGGAGAGGGCGCCCAAGCAAGAGGGCAGGAATATGTACATGGTGCTGGCACCGAAGAATTAAAATCTCACAGGAGGAAAGAACATGCCAAAGATCAAGACCCATCGCGGCGCTGCTAAGCGTTTTGACGTGACCAAGTCCGGCAAAATCAAGCGCGGCAAGGCTTACAAGAGCCACATCCTCACCAAGAAGACCACCAAGAGGCTGCGCGGCCTGCGCCAGACCGGCTATATCGCCGAGGAAGAGCAGAAGAAGATCCGCGAGCTGATTCCCTATAAGTAAGGAGATGTGAACCATGGCAAGAATTAAGAGAAGCGTCAATTCCATCAAGAAGCGCCGCAAGGTCCTGCGGCTGGCCAAGGGCTACTTCGGCGCCAAGTCCAAGCAGTATAGGGCAGCCTCCCAGCAGGTGATGAAGTCCATGGCCTACGCCTTCGTGGGCCGCAAGAACAAGAAGCGTGAGTATCGCCGCCTCTGGATCGCCCGTATCAACGCTGGCGCCCGCCTCTGCGGCACCAACTACTCCAACCTGATCAACGGCCTCAAGCTGGCCGGTGTCGAGGTGAATCGGAAGGTCCTGGCTGACCTGGCCGTCACTGACATGACCGCCTTCAAGGCCCTGGTGGACACCGCCCTGGCCGCCAAGAAGGCATAAACAAAACGAAACAGAGAAGAGCTTCCCGCGGGAAGCTCTTTTTCTTTCTTGATTTCGCTTTTTTCCGTTTTTCCAAAGAGAGAAAGCGGCAAAGAAAAGCATTACCTCATCAGCTCATACAGCAGGATCGCCCCGAAGACGGCGGCGTTCAGGGACTCGGCCCGGCCCGGCATGGGCAGGCGATAGGCATAGCATAGGGCGGCGGCTTCGTCCGTGACGCCGTTCCCCTCGTTCCCCACCAGCAGGGCCATTTGGGAGGATTTGGGGGGCAGGGTCTCGCTCCCTTTCAGATGGCCGCAGAGGCAGGTATAGCCCTGATCCCGGAGGGTGCGGAGGGCGGCGGGAATGTCCGTCACATACACGGGCAGATGATAGACCGAACCCATGGAGGCCCGCAGGGTCTTGGGAGAAAAGGGATCGGCGGAATGGGGGGACAGGATCACGCAGGATGCGCCCAGGGCGTCCGCGGTGCGGATGAGGGTGCCCACGTTCCCCGGATCCTGCACGTCCTCCAGCAGCAGCACCGTGCCCGAAAAGGCATAGGGCAGGGCCGAATCGGGGGTCTTCGCCACGGCGCAGAGGCTTTGGGGCGTGCCGGCGGTGGAGAGGGCGTCCATGACGCCGTCGGTGACCCAAAGGGCCTCGCAGGGGAAGTCCACCGGCCCGGCGTATCCCTCCCGCACAAAGACGGTCTCCAGCTCCACCCCAGAGGACAGAGCCTCCCGGACCAGCTTGTCCCCCTCGACGAAGTGGCAGCCGGTCTGCTTCCGATATTTGCTTTCCCGCAGGGACCGGGCCCTCTGGACGCGGGGATTGGTGCGGCTGGTGATCCGATCCATAACCTCTTCCTTTCTCATAGGGCGCTGCCCATGCTGCGTTTATGCCCCCTCATCCACCGCAAGCGGTCCCCCTTCCCCCCAGGGGGAAGGCGTATTTTGGGGGGTATGAAAAAAGCCACCCGGAAGGTGGCGTGTGGTGTCAGTCGCTCAGACGCTGCGGACGATCTTGCCGGAACGGAGGCAACGCGTGCAAACGTTCATGATCTGAGTCTTCCCATCGACGATCACATGGACGCGCTGCACATTGGGAGCCCAGCTGCGCTTGCTCTTGCGATTGGAATGGCTGACATTGTTTCCGGACATCTTGCCCTTATTGCAGACTTCACAGAACTTACCCATTCAAGTCCACCTCCTTTGCAAAAATCGAACGGAGCTATATTACCATAGGCATTCGGCAAATGCAAGCTTTTTTTAGACCAAATCCAAAAAATTGTTTTGCCGCAGGGCCTCATAGAGGACGATGGCCACCGAATTCGACAAATTCAGCGACCGCTGGCTCTCGCCCATGGGGATGCGGATGGCGGTGTCGGCGTTTTTCGCCAGCAGTTCCTTGGGCAGACCCGCGGTCTCCTTGCCGAAGACCAGGAAATCCCCGTCCAAAAAGGCGGTGTCCGTATAGCGGTTCCTGGCGTGGGTGGAGGCGTAGAAGAACCGGGCGGCGGGGTACAGGGCCTGCAGCTCCTCCAGGCTGTCGAAATAGCTGATGTCCAGGGTGTGCCAATAGTCCAGGCCCGCCCGCTTGAGATGCCTGTCGTCCACGGAGAAGCCCAAGGGCCGGATGAGATGCAACGCCGACCCGGTCACCGAGCAGGTCCGGGCCACGTTCCCCGTGTTCTGGGGGATCTCCGGCTCCACCATGACGATATGAAACATATTTTTCTCTCCCTCCCGATGGTCCGTTTCCGTAAAATTTTAGCATATTTTTTGTGACAGCGGTTGAACAATCTGTGAATTGACGCTATAATGCCCATATGTATACGCGTGAGAGTGGCTCCCATAGGGAGACATCAAAAAATACAAATACGAAGCGCACCGCCGCCGGCAGCGCCCGAACCTCCGCCGCCGCCCAGGACCTCACCCCGGAGGAGTTGGCCGCGCGCCGGGCCGCCGCCCGGAAGCGGGCCGCTGCCCGGAAAAAGGCGAAGCAGCGCAAGCGGCAGCGGCGCATCTTCCTGACGGCTGCGGGCATGTTCCTGGCCGCCGTCGTGCTGTTGGTGTGGGCCGTGGTCCGGCTGGTGACGGGCAAGCGCACCAGCACGGTTGTGGACGCCACCCCCACCGCCTCCACCGCCTCTGCCGACCCCACCGGCGGCAGCTCCGGCGACCCCGCCCCCGCCTCCGGCACCCTGCCCAAAGGCGTGAGTGTCAACGGGGTACAGGTGGGCGAAATGACCGTTCAAAATGCCAGAGCCCTGTTGGAGCAGAGCCTGGAGGGGGCCCTTGACAGCGTGGCCATTACCCTGAACAACCAGTATTTCAACACCACCCTGACCCGCCAGGATATCGGGGCCTATTTCGATCTGGACGCCGCCCTTGCGGAGGCGGACGCTGCCCAACGCGGCGCCGAGATCAACGTCCCCATGCGCTTTGATCAGGACCGGCTGATGCAGGCCCTTTCCGCCCTCAACGACAAGGTCCCGGGCCACGCCACCAACGCGGCCCTGTCCATCGCCTACGACAGCTACGAGGTGGCCAAGACCACCTATCAGAAACCCAAGTTCGTCTATACCGACGGCGCCAATGGCATGCAGCTGGATACGGCGGCGGTCACGGCCCAGGTGGAGAGCGCCCTGAACAGCGGCACCTATCAGCTGTCCTTCTCCCCCAGCGTCACCGTGTCCGAGCCGGCGGTGACCGTGGACACCCTGAAGAAGGCCACCACCAAGCTGTCCTCCTTCTCCACCGTCTACTACTTCACCGGCTCCAAATCCACCAAGCCGGAGGTGGTGGAAAACCGCCAGGGCCGGGACGCCAACATCAGCAAGGGCATCGGCCTCATGAACGTGATCTCCCTCAAGCCCGGGGAAAGCTTCAGCTTCAACAAGAAGACCGGGGATCGGTCCGAGAAGAACGGCTGGGCCATGGCCAACGCCATCTACGACCAGGGCTATACCAAGGAGCCCGGCGGCGGCATCTGCCAGGTGAGCACCACCATGTACAACGCCCTGCTGCTGGCGGGGGTGGAGATCACCTCCCACCGGCCCCACACCATCCCTTCGGATTATGTGGATCTGGGGTTCGACGCCACGGTGGACTACGGCCACATCGATTTTCGGTTCAAGAACAACAAGCAGAGCACCCTGTACCTGTTCGTCTACATCACCAAAAACAAGGACAGCTCCCGGAAGAAGGAGATCCATGTGGACGTGTACGGCATGGAGGAGCCCGGCGTCAAGTACTCCACCCGGTATGAGATCGTGTCCGAGGACAAGGCCGTCAACCCGGAGATCAAGTACGACAAGAAGCAGTATCCGGATTATCAGGTGAAGACCCGCAACGCCCACGACGGGTACGTGGTGAACACCTATGTGGACAGGTCCGTGAACAACGGGCCGGCCCAGACCGTCTACTCCTACACCGCCACCTATAAGAAGATCGAGGAGCAGTGGGTCTACGGCACCAAGCCCACGCCCACCCCCGGCCCCACCAAGACGCCCAAGCCCACCAGGACCCCCAAGACCACGCCCACGGCGGAGTCCTATGAGCCCTGATGGCACCCTTTCGGACCGTTTCGGCGGTCCGTTTTTCATTCCAGGACACAAAAAAGGAGCGAGATATGATCTACGGTTTCATCGGCCTCGGGAACATGGCCTCGGCCATATTGCGGGGCATGGTCCGATCCGGCCGCTTCCCCCAGGGGACGCTGCGGGGCTACAATCGGACCAGGGAAAAGGCCCTGGCCCTGGAAAAGGAGCTGGGCCTCGTGCTGTGCCAAAGCGAGCGGGAGACCGCCGAACAGGCGGACGCGGTGGTTTTGTGCGTGAAGCCCCAGATGCTGGACGGGGTGCTGGAGAAAATCGCCCCCGCCGTGAGCGCGGACAAGCTCATTTTGACCATCGCCGCCGGCAAGGAGACCGGCTGGTATGAGGAGCGGCTGGGGCCGGTGCCCGTGATCCGCGTCATGCCCAACATCAACGCCCGGGTGGGCAAATCCGTCAGCGCCATATGCGCCGGCCCATATGCCCGGCCGGAGCATCTCTCTGTGGCTCGGGATATGTTCAGCACCGTGGGCACGGTCTACGACGTGGAGGAGCGGCTCTTCTCCGCCTTCTCCGCCATCGGCGGCGCCTCCGGGGCCTTCGTCCATCTGTATATCGACGCTTTGGCCTCCGCCGGGGTCCAGGCGGGCATCCCCCGGCCCCTGAGCCAGGAGATCGCCTGCCGGGTGGTGGAGGGAAGCGCCCTGCTCACGGCCCAGAGCCCGGAACACCCCATCGCCCTCATGGACCAGGTCTGCTCCCCCGGGGGCACCACCATCGAGGGGGTCCACACCCTGAAGCGGCTGGGCTTCGAGACCGCCGTCCAGCAGGCCGTCCGGGCCGTCATTGAGAAGGATAAGAAGCTGAAATAAAAATGCACCTATGCGAAAAGAGGGCCTGTATGGCCCTCTTTCGTAGCCTTGCAAAATGGTACCATTCAAAAAGTACCATTTTCAAGGGGAAAAGCCTCTTCTCAAAGAGGAAAAGTACCAAAAAAGTACAATCGAATATTGGAAAGTTGCAAAAAGAAAGAGGAACAGTCTCTCGACCGTTCCCCTCGAAAAATCCCTAAGTTTGGGCTTTTCTTATTTCCCGAAGTAACGTTTGAGCAGGCCAGCAAAAGCTTTACCATGTCTGGCCTCATCGCGGGCCATTTCATGGACGGTGTCGTGGATGGCGTCCAGGCCCAGCTCCTTGGCGCGCTTGGCCAGGGCAGTCTTGCCGGCGGTGGCGCCGTTCTCGGCCTCCACCCGCATCTTCAGGTTCTTCTCGGTGGAATCGGTGAGGACCTCGCCCAGCAGCTCCGCGAACTTGGCGGCGTGCTCGGCCTCCTCCAGGCCAGCCTTCACCCAATATTCGCCGATCTCGGGGTAGCCCTCCCGATAGGCGACCCGGGCCATGGCCAGGTACATGCCCACTTCGGTGCACTCACCGGTGAAATTCTTGCGCAGACCCTCGATGATATCCTCGGGCGCGCCCTGGGCCACGCCCACCACATGCTCGGCGGCCCAGGTCATTTCCCCGGCCTGCTCGATGAACTTGGAAGCGGGGGCCTTGCAGATGGGGCACTGCTCGGGGGCCTTCTCGCCTTCATAGACGTAACCGCAGATGCTGCATACGAACTTTGCCATACATAATCCTCCTGATAGAGTTTTTGGGGATTTTCCCCGCCAATCCAGCCGGGTACTCATCCTTTACATTCTAAGGTCTCCGCCGCCCTTCTGTCAACACCCGGCGGTAGATTTTTGGCGCCTACCCCTCCACCGTCAGCTCTGCAATGGTGTCGAGGTCGATCCGCAAGCCGTCGGTGAGGATCAGGACCCGATTCGCCTCGTCCAGGCGGCGCAGGCGGCCCGTCACCGTTTCATAGCGGCCGCCGGCTTTCCTTTCGTCGGGGACGAAGCGGACGACGGACACCGCCGGCTGCTCCCCCATCCGCTGCCGCAGAAGGGACAGCTGCTCATCCAGGGCCACGAGGGCGTCCTCCCCCAGGGACCGGGCCTCCTCCGTCAGCCGGGCCGCCTCCGCGATCTCCCCCTCGAAGCCCGTCAGGGCCGCAAAGGGCAAAAACTGGGCCGCCCGCTTGGCCATGGGCATGGGCGGGTGCTTCTTCGACAGGGGCCGCTGCAGATGAATGATGTCGTCGTAGTTCGT
This sequence comes from uncultured Eubacteriales bacterium, assembly GCA_902798825.1. Lineage (GTDB taxonomy): Bacteria > Bacillota > Clostridia > Christensenellales > CAG-138 > RUG472. Next base: position 114,152 of record CADBYI010000011.1, read on the forward strand.
ACTATCCATACACATTGCTCATATTGTCTTTCGAGTGCTCCAACCCCTCATCCGCCGCATACGGTCCCCCTCCCCCCAGGGGGAAGGCAAAAAGGTCCTTGATCGTTTATGTCAGCGGATGAAGTTGGTCCGGTTGCCCCGCTCCGTCTCAGGCAGGGGGACGCCGGCCTGCCGCCCGGCCTCCAGGCACTTGAGCAGATACGCCATGTTCCGGGCCAGATTCCGCATGGTTTGCAGGCCCTCTGCGTCCTCCGCCGCCTCGCCGGGGGCTGTGCCGTGGACCAGGTTCCAATAGGTGGCCCCCACCACGGGCATGCGGGAGATGCCGAAATACTTGTTGAGCACGTCGAAGGAGGCCGAGGTGCCGCCCCGGCGGGCCACGGCCACCGCCGCCCCGGGCTTGAAGGCGAAGGCGTCGCTGGAGCTGTAGAAGGCCCGATCCAGGAAGCTCAAAATGCGGCCGCTGGGATGGGCATAGTAGACCGGGGTGCCGAAGACGAAGCCGTCGGCCGCCCGGGCCTTGGCCACGAAGTCGTTGATCCCGTCGTCCGCGAAGACGCAGCCCGTTTCGGTGCACCGGTTGCAGCCGATGCAATCCCGAAGGGGCTTGTTCCCCACGTTCACGATCTCATAGCCGATCCCCTCTTTTTTCAGCTGTTCGCCGATCTCCTTCAGGGCGATGAAGGTGTTGCCCGAGGGCCGGGCGCTGCCGTTGAGCATCAGTACTTTCATAGAATACCTCCTGTATATATGCTGTATATTTGTATGTTTATTCGCGTTCTCAGGCCTTGTGGCCGCCGATCTGATCGTTGCGGTCCCGGGTGGTGGCCTCCTCCTTCAGGTCCATGCCCTTCAGGATGGCGTTGCCGCCATACTTCTTTCGAATGTCCAGCACCGCCTGCTGGGCCCGGTGCTCCCGTTGGAGCTTGGCCTCCCGGGCCTGTCGGGCCTGCTCCTCCGCCTCGGGGTCGCAAAATAGGTCCAGCTGCTCGCTGCGCCCCCCCACCGGGTCCGCCCCCGCTTCCTCCAGCCGCCCGGCCACCACCTGGATGCGCCGCACGGTCAAGAAGGGGTCCACCACCTGATCGAAGATGTCCCCGATGGCCGCCACGATTGCCTTCGTGGAGGCCGTGGGCTCCCGAAAGCGATATCCGCCGTGGGCGGGCTTTGGCGTGGGGCGGCCGTAATAATCCACCACGATCTCGCCCCCATAGGGCCGGGGCCGGGTCAGGTTCGTCACGTCATAGCCCACCCCCAGGCCCACCTCCCCCGCCAGCAGGCCCTTGTTGACCAGGTCCAGCGAAAGGTTCTCCGCCATCTCCCGGGCCACCAGCCGGGCCTCCAAAAAGGGATAGGGCCGCATGAGGACCTGGCCGCTGCCCACGCTCTTGTTCTCCGGGGTATAGGCCTTGATGGCCCCCAGGGTGCAGGGCTCCTGGCCCCAGGCATGGTCGATGAGCAGCTCCGCGTTGACGCCGAAGACCCTGTAGAGGGTGTCCTCGGCGGTGAGGGACATGCGGGCCAGATCCCCCATGGTGTACACGCCCCGGCTCTCCAGCCGCCGGGCCGTGCCCCGGCCCACCCGCCAGAAGTCGGTGATGGGCCGATGGTCCCACAGCTCGGTCCGATAGCTCTGCTCCGTCAGCTCCGCCACCCGGGCCCCGTGCTCGTTGGGCTCGGCGTGCTTGGCCACGATGTCCATGGCCACCTTGGCCAAATATAGGTTGGTGCCGATGCCCGCCGTGGCGGTGATGCCGGTCTCCTGCAGCACCTCCCCCATCATCCGCTCCGTCAGCGCCCGGGGGGTGAGACCATAGGTTTTGAGGTAGGGGGTCAGGTCCAAAAACACCTCGTCGATGGAGTAGACCTGGATATCCTCCGGCGCGATGTAGCGAAGGTAGACCTGGTATATTCTGGCGCTGTAGGCCATGTACTTGCGCATCTGAGGCGGGGCCGTGATAAACTCCGCCGCCAGCGCCAGATCCGTCTCAAGCTCATGGGCGAAGGTGGAGCTCCCCGCCAGCTTCCGCCGGGGGGCCGACATGGTCCGAAGGGCGTTCACCTTGCGCATGCTCTCCTCCACCTCGAAGAGCCGGGGCCGACCGGGGATGCCGTAGGCCTTCAGGGCCGGGGACACGGCGAGACATATGGTCTTCTCCGTCCGGCTCCGATCCGCCACCACCAACAGGGTGTCCAGGGGGTCCAGCCCCCGCTCCACGCACTCCACGGAGGCGTAGAAGGACTTTAGATCGATGGCCGCATACCAGCGCTCCTGCATACCCGCGCCTCCTTTCCTTGCCCATAGCATACCACAGAAGCGCCTGCGGGTACAACGAAAAAAACCTGTAAACAGTCCCTATGACGGGACATACGTCCGGTTGAAAAAAACAGGGCCGTCGGGAAACCGAAACGGTTCCCAGCGGCCCTTGGCATCCTTCGATCATGCAAGCGATCGCCCGGCGAACGAAAACGTCAGATCAGCACCTCCCGGCGGGCGGGCTGGGTGCGGGCGACGGCCTTGCCCTTGCGGACGGAAAGGGTCACGGAGGCGTTGTTGGAGAGGGCTTCATAGTAGTCCTCGGCGTCCATGACCACGAAGCTGGCGGGGCGGCCCACCTCGATGCCGTATCCATCCCCCAGGTGCAGGACCCGGGCCGCCTTGGTGGTGACGAAGCGATAGCTGTTCAGAATGTCCTCCCGGCCCATCATCTGGGTCACATGGAGGCCCAGGTACACCGTGTCCCGCATGGCGCCGCAGCCCATGGGATACCAGGGGTCAAAGAGGTCGTCGTTGCCGAAGGCCACGTTGATGCCCGCCTCCGTGAGCTCCTTCACCCGGGTCACGCCCCGGCGCTTGGGATAGGTGTCCGCCCGGCCCTCCAGATGGGTGTTCACCAGGGGGTTGGACACGAAGTTGATCTCGCTCATTTTCAGCAGCCGCATGAGCTTGAGCACATAGGCGTTGGAATAGGAATGCATGGCGCAGGTGTGGGAGGCGGTGACCCTGTCCTTTAAGCCCAGCTCCAGCGCCCGGGTGGCCAGGGTTTCCAGGCCGCGGGACTGGTCGTCGTCCGTCTCGTCGCAGTGCACGTCCATGAGAAGATCGTTCCTGGCCGCCAGCTGGCAGGCGAAGTTCAAGGATTCCACGGCATACTCCCGGGTGAACTCGAAGTGGGGGATGGCGCCCACGGCGTCCACGCCCAGCTTCACGGCCTCCTCCATGAGCTCCTTGCCGTGGGGGAAGCTCAATATCCCCTCCTGGGGGAAGGCCACCACCTGGATGTCGGCGAGGCCGCGCAGCTCCTCCCGCACCTCCAAAATGGCCTTGAGGGCCACCAGGCTGGGGTCGGTCACGTCCACGTGGGTGCGGATGAACTGGACGCCGTTGGAGGCGTAGAGCCGGACCGCCCGGCGCACCCGGTCCTTCACGTCCGCGGCGCTCAGCTTGTCCTTGCGCTTGGCCCAGCACTCGATGCCCTCGAAGAGGGTGCCGGACATGTTCCACACCGGGTCCCCCGCCGTCAGCGTGGCGTCCAGGTGCACGTGGGGCTCCACGAAGGGCGGCAGCACCAGCTTGCCGTGAAGGTCCGTGACCTCCTCCCCGGGCAGGAGGGAGAGCTTCGGCTCCATGGCGGCAAAGCGGCCGTCCTCCACCCGGATGTCCGTCGTTTCGGCGGCGTTTTCGATGCGCGCGTTGGTATACAGCATGACGATCTCCTTTCTCTTTGCAAGCGGAAGGCCAGGCCCTTGGGGCCTGGCCGAAGACGGGATTATTTCCTGATGATCTTGGTGAAGACCAGGTAGCAGACGCAGGCCACCGCCATGGCGTTGACGGAGGCGATGCCCCACTTCACAAAGTTGCCCACCAGGGCCCCGGCCACAACGCCCAGGATGGCGCCCCAGTTGACGGCGTCCAGCTTCGCTTCGCCCCTATACCTGTCCCGGTTCGTACAATAGTCCAGGATGATGATGGCGCCGATGGGCGGCAGGGTGGCGTTGAGGAAGTTGAGCCAGCCGATGAAGTTGTTGTACAGCCAGATGGCCGCCACGGTGCCGATGATGCCGCTCACGATGACCATGGGGCGCTTGCGCACGCCGGTGATGTTGGAAAGGCCCAATCCGCCGGTGTAGAGGGCGTTGTCGTTGGTGGTCCAGATGTTGGCGCCAAGGACGATGAGGGCGGGCACGGTGAGGCCCTGAGCGATCATCACATAGAAGATGTCGTCCATCTCGGTGAAGGCGCCGCCCACCGCGCCGAAGGCGAACATAAGGGTGTTGCCGATGAAGAAGGCGATGACGGTGGTGATGACGGCGATCCTATTGGTCTTGGAGAAGCGGGTGAAGTTGGGGGTGGCGGTGCCGCCGGAGACGAAGGAGCCGATGACCAGCCCCACGCCGGAGAACAGGGTGAGGGACCCGGCGTTCTGGGCGAAGATGGCCGCAAGGCCGCCGCCCTGCCGGGTGGCCGTCACCATGGAATAGATGCCCAGGATGGCGATGAGGGGAACGGAGATGTAGCTGATGATCTCCATGCCCCGGATGCCGAAGTAGGCGGAGGCGGTCATGCACACGCCGGCCAGGACCACCAGCAGGATGGGGCTCACATGGAGGACCTCCGCGGCGGGGATGGCGAACATGGCCACGCCCACGCCGAACCAGCCGATCTGGGTCAGGGCGATCATAGCTGAGGGCAGATAGGAACCGAAGCGGCCGAAGGACCGGCGGGCCAGCAGATCGAAGGACAGGCCCGATTCGCTGCCGATGAAGCCCAGGGCCCCGGTGTAGGCCGCCAGGATCAGGCCGCCGATGAGCACGGCCCACACGAAGCCGCCCAGGTCCAAGCCGTTGCCCAGCTTGGCGCCCACGGACATGCTGGCGGAGAAGAAGGTGAAGCCCAGCATGATGAAGAACATGGGCAGAAAGCCCTTCCGGGCCTTCTTCGGCACGGGTTCAAAGGAGTAGTCGACGTCGGCGTGCTGCTGTTTCTGTTCGTTTGACATGGATGTTGTCCTCCAAATTTCCGCCCTGTCGGGGCATATTTTGGCTTGACATGGGGACATCCGCAAAAAAGCGGCTCCCCCATCCAAGGAGAGCCGCAAAAAACCTATTTTCACGTGTTGACGCCCGCGGGCGCCGCTGTCCTTGGAGGCCTCACTGGACCTGCCTTAAAGCACTGGGGGTATTATAGCGGCCTCTAACCGAACTGTCAAATACTATATTTAAATGGCCCGCCAACCGACACGCTATGCCTTTTTACGCATCCAAAGCCCGACAGGCCCGGTGAAACGGGGTTCAGGAAAGGGCTCCGGTGATGGCGCTTAGCAGCTCGTCGTATGCCGTGAAGGCCGGCAGCTGGGGGTAATCCTGCCGTATTTTCTCGGTGGTGCGGAAGAGGAAGCCTGCCTTGCTGGCCAGGAGCATGTCGAGGTCGTTGTAGCTGTCCCCCACGGCAATGGTCTCAAAGCCCACGCCCTGCAGGGCCCGGACCGTGGTGAGCTTGGAGTCCCTGCACCGCATACGGATATCCAAAAGCTCCCCGTCAGGCGAGATCACAAGGGAGTTGCAGAAGATGGTGGGCCGGCCCAGCTTGACGAGGAGGGGCTTTGCGAACTCCTCGAAGGTGTCGCTCAGGATCACCGTCTGGGCCCGATCCCGCAGGGCGTCCAGAAAGGCCCGGGCCCCGGGGAGGGGGTCGATTTTGTCGATGACGGCCTGGATCTCCGGCAGGCCCAGGCCGTGGTCCCGCAATATCCCCATGCGCCAGTGCATGAGCTTGTGATAGTCCGGCTCGTCCCGGGTGGTGCGTTTGAGCTCCGGGATGCCGCTGACCCGGCTGAATTCGATCCATATCTCCGGCGTCAGCACGCCCTCCATGTCAAGGCAAACTAAATTCATCTCACCATATCTCCTTGCCGGCTTTGTCTAAAACGTAACTAAGCATCTTTTCCGGTTCGATCACGTCCCCATGGCGCGCGGGCCGATCCTTGAGACCCCTGAGATTCTTCGGCAGGGGCACCCCCGTGATCCTCTCGATCTGGGCCATGGCCGAATATTCGTCGGCCCCCGGGGCCTGGCCCAGGGCTTCCAGCACCGCCGCCGGGAACTTATAGGGGGAGGCCGTGGACAGGATCACCACGGACCCATGGCTTGGGCAGGCGGCCTTGTACTGCTGGGCCACGTGGTAGGCCACCGCCGTGTGGGTGTCCATGAGATACCCCTCCTCCCGCCAGACCCGACCGATGGCGGCCTTGGTGCCGGCGTCGTCGCAGCAGCCCGCAAAGAACAGTTCGTCCAGCTTCGCCTTCAGATGCGCGGGTACGGTATAGGCCCCCGTCTCGGCCAGGGAGGCCATGAGCCCCTTCACCAGCTTCGCGTCCCCGGAGAGCAAAAACAGCAGCCGCTCCAGGTTGCTGGACACCAATATGTCCATGGAGGGGGAGACCGTCCTGTAGAAGGGCCGGTTCCGATCGTAGACGCCGGTGGCGAAGAAGTCGGTCAGAATGTTGTTGGCGTTGGAGGCGCAGATGAGCTTCCCCACGGGCAGGCCCAGCTCCTTGGCGAAGTAGCCGGCCAGGATGTCCCCGAAGTTTCCCGTGGGCACCACGAAGTCCACCAGATCCCCCACGGCGATCCGGCCCTCCCTGACAAGGTCAGCATAGGCCTTGAAATAATACACCACCTGGGGGGCCAGGCGGCCGATGTTGATGGAGTTGGCGGAGGACAGCCTGACGCCCTTTCCCGCCAGGAGCCCCTCCCGCTCCACGGCTGCGAAGATGGCTTTGACGCCGGTCTGGGCGTCGTCGAAGTTCCCCCGGACCGCGCACACGCCCACGTTGTCCCCCTCCTGGGTGACCATCTGGGCCTGCTGCACGGGGCTGACGCCCCCATAGGGATAGAAGACCAGTATCCGGGTGCCGGGGACGTTGGCAAAGCCCTCCATGGCGGCCTTGCCCGTGTCGCCGCTGGTGGCGGTCAGAATGAGTATCTCATCGCTCACGCCGCATTTTTCCCGGGCGGCGGTCATGAGCAGGGGCAGCATGGACAGCGCCACGTCCTTGAAGGCGCTGGTGGGGCCCCGAAAGAGCTCCAATACGGTGTCCTCCCCCACCCGGACCGTGGGGGTCAGATCCTCGGTCTCGAACTTGCCCTCATAGGCCCGCCGGACCAGCTCCCCCATCTCCGCCTCCGAGAAGGAAGGGAGCAGGGCCGCCAGAATCCGGGTGGCCATGTCCCGGGTGGAGATGGGCAAAAGGGCCCGCCAGTCCAGGGAAATGCCGGAGAAAGATGCGGGGCTGTAGAGGCCGCCGTCCCCCGCCATGCCGTCCAAAATGGCCTGGGCGCTGGACACAGTCAGCCCGTCGTTTCGTGTGCTTTGGTAGATCATATCGCTCCTTGGGCAAAAAAGCCTTGCGTTTCGTTGTCATATATGATATATTGTCTTCTGTAGAAAGTCAAGTGTTTTTCTATTACGGACTATCCGGAGAAAAACACAGGAAGAGGAAGCGAAAGTATGCAGATCGGATTGCTGGGCTACGGGACCGTGGGCAAGGGGTTCTACGCCCTGGCGGCGGAGCAGCCGTCGCTAACGGTGAAGACCCTTCTGACCCGCCGTCCCCGGGGCCTTGCCTGCCGGGAGACGGGGGACTTTGCCGATATCGCACGGGACCCGGATATCGACGTGGTGGTGGAGCTCATCGGCGGCATCCACCCGGCCTATGAATACATCTCGGCCGCCCTGCGGGCCAAAAAGCACGTGGTCACCGCCAACAAGGCGGTGGTCTGTGCCTACTATCGGGAGCTGGTGGAGCTGGCCTTCCAAAACGGCGTGTGCCTTCGGTGCACGGCGGCGGCGGGGGGCGGCATCCCCTGGCTAAGCTCCCTGGGCCGGGTGGCCCGGATGGATCGGATCACCGCCGTGGAGGGCATCCTCAACGGCACCACCAACTATATCCTTTCGGAGATGACGGCCCGGAACGCCCCCTATCCGGAGCTGCTCAAACAGGCCCAGCAGCTGGGCTACGCCGAGGCGGACCCCACCGACGACGTGGAGGGCTACGACGCCCGGCGCAAGCTGGTGCTGTCCGCGGACCTGGCCTTCTCCGCCTTGCTGCAGGAGGGGGACATCCCCTGCGTGGGCATCTCCCGCATGACCGTGGCGGACATCGCCTGGGCCCGGGAGCGGGGCCTGGTTTGGAAGCTGAACGCCCGGGCCGAGCGCCGGGGCGACGCCGTCAGCGCCTTCGTCTGCCCCACCCTCTTCCCCGCCTCCACTCCGGAGGGGCAGACCAACGGCAGCGCCAACCGCATCTCCCTCTATGCGGAGCGCATCGGCAAGCAAAGCTTTTCCGGCGCGGGGGCTGGGGGCTGGCCCACGGCGTCCAACGTGCTGGCGGATTGCCTGTCCATCGCCGGCGGGGCCGCGCCCTTCTACAGCGACCGGCCCGTGGAGCCCCTGGCCGTGGACAACCGGGAGGGGGAACGGACCTGGCTGTTTCGCAGCTACGGCCGATACGCCATCCGGCAGGAGACCGCAGCCGAGGCCTTCGAGGCGTATGGGGCCGTGTCGGAAAGCGACCCCACATCCCTACTGGCGTATCTGCCCTATGGCATGCTATGATTCTGTAAGTCTGTAAGGAGGAAAGAAGAATGAATTCCAGTTCCCACTATTATCTGGTGGCGGCGGAGGTGCTGCCGGAAATCTTTTTGAAGGTGGCCGAGGCCAACCGCCTCCTGCGGGCCGGAGAGGTCACCACGGCGGGGGACGCCGCCAAGGCCGTGGGCATCAGCCGCAGCGCCTATTATAAGTACCGGGACGCCATCCAGCCCTTCACGGACATGACCACCGGCCATATCATCACCTTCTACGCCCTGTTGAAGAACCAGTCCGGGGTGCTGTCCCAGGTGCTGTCCGTGTTCGCCCGGTCCGGGGCCAACATTCTGACCATCAACCAGAGCATCCCCACCGACGGCTGCGCCGCCGTGACCATCGCCGCCGAGACCTCGGGCATGAGCTGCTCCCTGGAGTCCCTGCTCTCCGCCGCCACCGCCCTGGACGGGGCGGTGCGCTTTGAGATTCTGGCCGGCTGATCGGGTCAGTTCACCAGGTTTTGGGGCTGTCCCGCCAGGCAGGCGCGAATGTTCTCCCCCGTCACGTCCACGATCCGCTGCCGCCCCTCCACGGTGGCCCAGGCGGAATGGCCCGTGAGATAGCAGTTGGGGGCTTTGAGCAGGGGGTTGTGGATGTCGATGGGCTCCCGGCTCACCACGTCCGCCCCGTAGCCCCCCAGCTTTCCGGAGGCCAGGGCCGCGGCCACGTCCTCTTCCTCCACCAGCGAACCCCGGGCCGTGTTGATGAGCAGGGCCCCGTCCTTCATTTTGGCGATGGTCTCGGCGTTCATGAATCGGACGTTCTCCTCGGTGGCGGGACAGTGGAGGCTCACCACGTCCGACGCCGCCAGCAATTTTTCCAGGGAGGTCTGGGTGCCGGGGAAGTCCGGGTGCCGGCGCCGGGAATACCCCAGCACCTCCATGCCGAAGGCCTTGGCCACGGCGGCCACCCGGGACCCGATGGCCCCGCAGCCCACGATGCCCAGCGTCCGCCCCTCCAGAGCCAGGGGCGTCCTCTCCCACCAGCAGAACTCGGGGCAGGCGGTCCAGGCCCCCTGGCGGATGCGGCCGGTGGTCAGGGCGGTCCGGCGGGTCATTTCCAGGAGAAAGGCGAACACGCTTTCCGTGACGGACCCGGTGGCGTAGCCGGGCACGTTGCACACGGGGATGCCCAGGGCCCGGGCGGCCTTCGTGTCCACCACGTCGTAGCCCGTGGCCAGGACGCCGATCATCTTCAGGGAGGAGGCCCCCTTCAGGGCCTCGGCGGTGAGCCGGACCTTGTTGGTCAGCACCACGTCCGCCCCCCTCAACCGCTGGGGCACCAGAACGGGATCGGTCCGATCATAGAGGGACAACGTCCCCAAGGCCCGCCAGGGGGCCAGCTCCAGCTCCTCCACCTTCAGGGTCTTTGCGTCCAGGACCACGATCTGCATACCAATTCTCCCTTTTTTTCGCACTTTTTCAGCCTCATTGTAGTCCCTCGGCTGGGGGGCGTCAAATGAACTTTCCTTGAACGCTCCCCCCGCTTCGTTGCCAAAATGAGGGGAACATGATAGTATATAAGATAAATATTTTCATTGGGGGCATCGCTATGTTTATCATCGTGGTCGGTCAGGGCAAGGTGGGCACCACCCTTTCCTCCCAGCTGTGCGCGGAGGGCCATGACATCGTCATCATCGATCGGGAGGCCGATGTGCTCAAAAAGCTTCAGGAGACGCTGGACGTGGCCACCCTCTGCGGCAACGGCGCCGCCGGCTCCGTGCTGGAGGAGGCGGGCGCGGCCCGGGCGGATCTGCTCATCGCCTGCACCGACAGCGACGAGGTGAACCTGTTAAGCTGCATGGTGGCCCGAAAGCTGGGCACCAAGAACACCATCGCCCGGGTCCGGAACCCGGAGTACGACAGCGACCTTCGGCTGCTGAAGGACGAGTTTCACATCTCCCTGTCCATCAATCCGGAGCTCACCTGCGCGAGAGAGATCTTCCGCATCCTCCGCTTCCCCGCCTTTTTGAAGCGGGAGACCTTCCTGCGGGACAAGGCGGAGCTGGTGGAGCTGAAGGTGGCCCCGGGCAGCGAGCTGGACGGGCTCAAGCTCATGGATCTAAGGCGGCTCACCGACGAGAAGGCCCTGATCTGCGCCGTGGAGCGGCAGGGCCAGGTGACCATCCCCGACGGCACCTTCGTCCTCCAGGGGAACGACAGGATCTCCCTCACCGCCGAGGCCTCGGGCCTGGTCCGGTTCATGAACGATCTGAAGCTTCCGGCCCCCAGCATCCGCAAGGTCATGATGGTGGGCGGCAGCCGCATCGCCATCCACGTGGCCCGGATGCTGATCAAGAACAAGGGCCGGGTCACCATCATCGAGAACGATGCCGAAAAGTGCCGCCTGCTGACGGAGCTTCTCCCGGAGGCCACCATCATCAGCGGGAACGGGTCACTGCAGGAGGTGCTTTTGGCCGAGGGCGTGAAGGACACGGACGCCGTGCTGGCTCTGACGGGCTTCGACGAGGAGAATCTGACCATCTCCATGTTCGCCAACTATCTGAAGGTGCCCAAGACCGTCACCAAGATCGACCGGACCGAGTATCTGGAGGTCTATTCCAACGCCGGTATCGACACCATCGTGTCCCCGAAGCTCCTCACCGCCAACGAGATCGTCCGCTACGTTCGGGCCATGGGCAGCCGATCCGGCCAGTCCATGCTGGCCCTGAGCCGGTTCATGGACGGCAAGGTGGAGGCCATGGAGTTCATCGTACCCGCCGGGGCCAACTACTGCGACATCCCCTTCAAGGCCCTCCAGGCCCGGAAGCGGAAGAACACCCTGGTGGCCGCCATCGCCCGGAACCGGCAGCTCATCATCCCCAGCGGCAACGACTGCCTGCTGCCCGAGGATCGGGTGGTCATCGTGGCCCCCAGGGACGTGACCATATCGGAACTTAAGGACGTGTTTCCCGGAGGCAACGTATGAACGGCCGGGCCGTCAGATACTTCATCGGCCATATTCTGCGCTGGGAAGCCATATTGATGCTCCCCGCCCTCGTCATCTCCATGATGGATCGATCCTGGGGGGCGGTGAACGGGTTCCTGATCACCATGCTCCTGCTGCTGGTCACGTCCTCGTTGCTGCTGTTCATCGGGCAGAAGGGGGACCACAGCATCCAGGCCCGGGAGGGGTTTTTGATCGTGGGGCTAAGCTGGGTCCTTCTGTCCCTCTTCGGCGCCCTGCCCTTCACCCTTTCCGGCCAGATCCCCCGGTACGTGGACGCCCTCTTTGAGACCGCGTCAGGCTTCACCACCACGGGGGCCAGCATCCTGACCAACATCGAGGGCCTGTGCCGGGGCCTGCTGTTCTGGCGCAGCTTCACCCACTGGATCGGCGGCATGGGCGTGCTGGTGTTCGTCATGGCCATCATCCCCCTCAGCAAGGGCAGCGGCGAAAGCATGCACCTCCTCAGGGCGGAGAGCCCCGGCCCCGACGTGGGCAAGGTGTCCCCCACCATGCGCAAGACCACCCGTGTCCTGTACGCCATCTATCTGGGCATCACCCTGCTGACCTTTTTGCTGCTGGTCCTGGGGGGCGACCCGGCCTTCGACAGCTTCTGCAACGCCGTGGGCGCCGCGGGCACCGGGGGCTTTGCCATCAAGAACGCGGGCATCGCCGCCTACAGCCACTATACCCAGACCGTTCTCTCCTTCGCCATGATGGCCTTCGGCGTCAACTTTTCCGTCTATTATCTCATTCTGACCCGGCAGGCCAAGCGGGCCCTGAAGGACGAGGAACTCCACTGGTATGTGGGCATCATCCTGGGGGTGCTGGTGATCTTGGTCCTGAACACCCGCAAACTCTTCCCCAGCCTTGCCGAAGCCGTCCACCACGTGTTCTTCACCATCTGCTCCATCATCACCACCACGGGCTTTGCCACGGTGGACTTCAATCTGTGGCCGGAGCTGTCGAAATGGATCTTGGTGCTCCTTATGTTCATGGGGGCCAGCGCGGGCAGCACCGGCGGCGGCATGAAGGTGAGCCGCATCCTCATTTTGACCAAGAGTCTGAAGAACCAGATCGCCACCATGCTGCGGCCCCGCAGCGTCCACACCGTCCGCCTCAACAAGAAGGTGGTGGAGGACGCCACGGTCCGGGGCGTCCACGTGTTCGCCCTGGCCTACTTCTTCATATTGGCCATCTCCGCCCTCATCGTGTCGGTGGACAACTTCGACGGGGTCACCACCCTGACCAGCGTCATCGCCTGCATCAGCAACATCGGCCCCGGCCTCAACATGGTGGGCCCCACGGGGAACTACGCCGCCTTCTCGGATTTGTCGAAGATCGTGCTGAGCCTGGACATGCTCTTCGGCCGCCTGGAGATATTCCCCATGCTGCTCCTCTTTGCGCCGTCCGCGTGGCGAAGGAACGGGTAAACGAACGGGACGGGCAAGCCCGTCCCCTACGGTTAGTCAAGCATAGTATGATGTAGGGGAGGGGCTTGCCCCTCCCGCTTTTTTTACCGGCGTTCCAGATAGTTTCCCAATTCACTGAGGTCCCGCAGCACCGGGACGCCGGTTTTCAGCAGCCGTTCCCGGCTTTGGTGGCCCCCCTCCAGCAGGACACAGGGGCAGCCGATGGCGGAGGACACCTCGAAGTCGTGGTCCGTGTCCCCGATGAACAGGGCCCGCTCCCGGGGGATGCCCTCCGATTCGATGAAATCCCGGGCCAGGGCCGCCTTGGAGAAAGCGTAGTGGTCCGTGAGGCCCAGCTTCCGCTCGAACCGGTCCCCCACGTCCCCGAAGGCCGCCACCTGCTCGAGAAGCTGGTCTCGCCTGGTGGCGGACAGGAGCACCTGCCGATAGCCCTCCCCGTTCAATCTGTCCAGAAAAGCCAGGATGCCCGGCCGCAGGACGGCGGTTCCATAGAGCCTGTCGTAGTGGACGATGAACTCGTCCGCCACGGACTCGTAGGGCTCGTCCCCGGGGCCGAAGCGATAGCCCATCTTTTCATAATAGGCCTTGATGGGGAAGCCGAACACCGCCCGATAGGCGTCCATGTCCGGAAGCGTGGGGATGCCCCGCTCCGCCAGCATGATGTTGGCGATGGTCTTGCAGACCAGGGCGTCGTCCAGTATGGTCCCGTTCCAGTCCCAGATGATCAGTTCAGGCTTCATAGGCCCCTCCCAGTGGATAGTGGCTATAAGTATACCCGACCCCGCCCGGTTTTTCAAGGGGGGATGGCCCGCTTTCCCCCCTTTGCTGCGAAGGGTCCGGCTGCCAAAAAAGGCGCTAAGAAACCGGAAGGATTTGTCGCCTTTCGCCACAAAGAGAAGCGAATATGCTATAAAAAAAGGTAAGCCGATGTGGGAACATTCGCCCCGCATCGGAACAAAATGCGCAAGGAGGGTTTCTATGGCAAACAATCAACCCAAGAAGGGCGGTATCCTGCGGGCATACCTGAACTTCAACGTACTGTACAAGATCCTCATCGGTCTGGTCATCGGCGCGGTGGCGGGCATCATCCTGGCCATGAACGGCGTCACGGCTCTGCCCAAGTGGATCAGCATGTTCGGCACCATCTTCACCCGTCTCTTGAAGATGATCATCATCCCCATGATCGTGGGCTCCCTGGTGGTGGGCGCGTCCTCCGTGTCTCCCGCCAACGTGGGCAAGGTGGGCATCCGCGTGGTCATCATCTACCTGGTGACCTCCGCCTTCGGCGTCATCATCGGCCTGTTGATGGGCAACATCTTCCAGCCCCATGCTGAGCTGGCCGCCGTCACGCAGCTGGCCGCCGACGCCGCCGGCAAGACCGCCGAGACCAACGTGTGGGACATCATCGCCAACATCATCCCCACCAGCGTCCTTTCCTCCCTGGTGAACGAGACCGTGCTCCAGGTGATCTTCTTCTCCCTGATCTTCGGCCTGTGCCTGTCCTTCATGAAGGTGTCCGAGGATGAGCGCATCCGCACCATCTCCACCACCATGTACAACATCTTCGACTGCCTGGCCGAAGTCATGATGAAGATCGTGGCCGGCATCATGCAGTACGCCCCCATCGGCGTGGCCGTGCTGATCTGCGAGGTGTTCGCCAAGAACGGCGCCAAGGTGGCCGCATCCACATCATCGCGGTCTATGGCGGCCTGCTCGCCATCTTCAAGATCAAGATCGGCACCTTCTTCAAGGAGGCCCGGACGCCCTTCATCACCGCGTTCGTCACCCGTTCCTCCAACGGCACCCTGCCCACCACCTTCGCCGCGGCGGAGAACCTGGGCGTGGACAAGGAGGTCTATGCCTTCTCCCTGCCTCTGGGCGCCACCATCAACATGGACGGCACGGCCATCTACCAGGGCGTGTGCGCGTTCTTCCTGGTCATGAGCTGCTTCGGCCGCGGGCTGACCATGGGTGAGATGGGCATGATCGTGCTGCTGGCCACCCTGGCTTCCATCGGCACCGCAGGCGTGCCCGGCGCCGGCGCCATCATGCTGGCCATGGTCATGCAGGGCATCGACATGCCCATCGAAGCGGGTTCCGTCCTGGCCGGCGCCTACGCCATGATCCTGGGCATCGACGCCATCCTGGATATGGGCCGTACCGCCCTGAACGTCACCGGCGATTTGACCTGCACCTGCTGCATCGCCAAGAAGCTGGGCTTCCTCAAGGGCCGATTCCAAGATCAGATAAAACCCGATCGCCAGACGAAAAAGGGGCAGCGCGCGCTGCCTCTTTTTCCTTTCGCTGCACTCATCTGTCCGCCAGTCGATAGCCCACGCCGATCTCCGTAAAGATATACCGTGGCTCGTTGGGGTCCGCTTCGATCTTCCGCCGAATGCTGGCCATGTGGACCCGCAAGATCTTGTTGTCCATGCTGACTGCCGGACCCCACAGCTCCCGCAGCATGGTCCGATAGGTGAGCACCCGTCCGGGATGCAGCCCCAGCAGGGCCACGATCCTGAACTCATTTGGCGTCAGCTGGACGTCCTGGCCGCGGACATAGACCCGCCGCTTATTGTAGTCGATCGCCAGGTCCCCGACGGTGTAGATGCCCGTGAGCCCCAGCTGCTCGTTTTCCGCCGTGGTCCTGGTATGGCGCAGAGCGGTGCGGATGCGGGCCAGCAGCTCCACCGTACCGAAGGGCTTGACCATATAATCGTCCGCCCCCTGGTCCAAGGCCGTGGCCTTGTCCTGCTCCGTGTCCCGAGCGGAGATCACCAGGATGGGTATGCGGGTCCATTGCCGCACGCTCTGTATGATGCTGCCGCCGTCCATGTCTGGCAGTCCCAAATCCAGCAGGATGCAGTCCGGACAGTGGGAGGAGATGATGCTCAAGGCGCCCGTCCCGGTCCCGGCCAGGAGCACGTCGTATCCCGCCGCTTTCAGCGTTGTTTTCAAAAAGGCGACGATGCCTTCGTCATCCTCTACGATCAGGATTTTGTTGTGTGCTTCCGCCATCAGCTTTTCCTTTCTGCAAGGGGTAGATAAAATCGGACGCAAAGACCCCCATGGGCCTTGCTTTTGCTCACCGAAAGCTCGCCCCCGTGAGCCCGCACGATGGACCGGCATACGGAAAGCCCGATGCCCATGTTCCGCCTGTCGTCGGGCCGGGGCCGGACAGGGGCCACGGCTTCCCGCAGGGGCTGGGGTGGGAGCCCCGGGGAGATTCCGCAGCCGTCATCCTCGATGGACAGGGTGACCCGATCCCCCTCCTGTGCGATATGAAACCAAATCCGGGTGGCGCCTTCGGCGTGGGCGCTGACGTTGTCAAACAGGTTCAGCAGCACCTGCTCGATGAGCGTGGCGTCCATGGGCACCAGCAGGATGTCCCTGGGCACATCCACCGACACGGGCAGGGCGGTATCGCTGCGATGATACTTCAGCACCGCGCTGCCGACGATCTCCTCCAACACCTCGTCCTGCTTCTGCAGCCGCGCGTCGTTGCCGGAGAAACGGGTCACAGACAGCAGATTTTCCGTCACCCGCACCAGCCATTTTGCATCCTTCTGGATGCTGTCGATCATTCCTCGCTGATCCTCCCCGGACAGCTCCTGCTCCTGCAGGGCGGACGCGGCCCCCAGGATGGAGGCCAGGGGCGTGCGGATATCGTGGGCCACGGCCCGCAGCAGGTCCGCGTGCACCCGTTCCCGCTCCATCTCCAGCCTAAGCTGCTCCTGGTGCTTGGCCCGGCTGGTCAGGGCGCTGATCAGGATGGATACGATCAGCATGACCATCACCGTCAACGGATATCCCGGATAGGTCACGTCGAAGTTCCAGAATGGATAGGTGAATATGTAGTTGACGCAGAAGGTGCCAACCAAAGAGGCGCCGATGCCCCACAAATACCCTTCCGTGAACCGGGCCACCAGGGATACCGCCAGGATGAACACCGCCATGGCAAAGGGGTTGTTGTCGTCGTCCACCGTGGAAAGCGCTAGCGACAGCAGCACCGCCCCGGAAAGGATCAGCACTGTCAGGCCCAGGTCTATAAGCATTCGTTTGGGAGAGGAACGGACCATATTGACCTCGATTCGTTATATTTCAACGAATATATCATACCACCTATTTTCGGTAAAAAAACGTGTAAAGCCCTTTCTTTCCGGAAAATTAGCGGACAGCTGTTGTATGATGAGAAAAAATTTGCAGGGGGAAAGAGAATGTACAGCGAAGAATACGAAGCTGCGAAAAAAGAATTCGTCAATTGTCTCGTGATGGGCTGGATCGGCTTGGGCATACCCTATGTGATCGCGTTCAAGGAATGGTGGCCCATCATGAAGCGGGAAAAGAAAAAGGCCCTGTCCCAGCAAGGGGCGGAACCTTCTCAAGCCTGACCGTAGGGAGAACGGACAGGCGCTCCTGCGAGCCCGCTTTGAGCACCACGCTATTTCAAAGCCAGGATAACCCCTCCTTACTTTGGCAAAGCGGGCTCGACGGGAGCGTACTTGACCCAACAGGAACTACGATCATATATTCGCCTCTTAGTGGGCGTTTTTTATTTGGGCCCGTCCAAAAGGGGAGCCCTTTTTTTCTCCCCGTCGCGGCTGCGCCGCCTGGTAGAGGGAGTATTTGGGATATGGCTGTGCGCCTCGCGCCAGTGCAGCGCCGTCCGGTCCAAGACCCTACGCTATCGGTTGGGCGAAGCGCGGGCCCTGTACCCGTTTTATTCACAGTCTATTCATCGGCGGCGGGACCCCCCTGCCCTTGCAAGGGGCGGGCGGCGGGTGTATACTATTATGGAAATAATATGGGGTATGATCCCCGTTCGCAGGAGAGAAATAGATTGGCACAGAAGAAGAAAACCGCCCCGAAGGGCGGAAAAAAGAACGCAAAAAAGCCGGCGGCCAGGAAGCAGCCCGCCAAGGCCCAGCCGAAGCTGACGGCGGCGGAAAAGAGGGCCCAGAAGGAGGCCGCCATCCAGGAGGCCACGGTCATGCAGCGGGTGGGCTCGGAGGTGATGGGCGTGGTGCTCATCGCCATGGGCATCCTGCTGGGGCTGTACCTGTATCGAACCACGGACGCGCCCTTGGGCGTGGCGCTGCAAAAGGTGCTCTTCGGGGCGGTGGGCGTGGTGGCCTTTGGGCTGCCCCCCTTCTTCCTGCTCCTGGGCGTCTTCGCCATCGCGGGCCGCAAGCGGATGCCTGCCTCCGGGCGGGCGCTGGTCAGCGTGCTGCTGGTGGTGTTCATGGCGGCGCTGATGCAGCTTTTGACCCAGATCAGCGCCCGGGACGTGGAGGGCAAGGCCATCCCCATCGCCAAATTCATCGTGGACTGCTTCGACCGGGCAGCTTCCCCCACCATGATGGCGGCCGATAAGAGCGGCGGCGGCGTGGTGGGCGGCCTGATCTGCTATATTTTGGAGCTTGTCGGCGGCCGGACCCTGTGCTCGGTGGCGGTCATCGCGGGCATCGTGGTGTGCCTGCTCTTCATCACCCGCATCAGTCTCAAGACCTTCCCTGAGCTTTTGAAGAACAAGATGGTGGAGACCATCGAACGGCTGGACGCGGAGGCGGCGGACGAGGACTATGACGAGATCGCCTCCGAATCCAACCTGCCCGCCCGGAAGCAGAAGCCCCTGTTCATCCAGTCCGTGGAGGACGAGAAGGCGGAACCCCAGCCGGAGGTGGACCCGGATCAGCTGGGCCATCTGGAAAACATCCCCCAGCCCGGCGGCCGGAGCCGGACCCCCGTTCAGGAGGCCCCCGCCCCCAAGAAGAAGGGGAAGGTCCCCTTCGACGAGGCCTTTTTCGTGCCCGAGGCGGACACGCCCCGGAAGGGGGAGCAGGCTGGGGACGGTCTGTCCTTCTTCCCGGCCGGCCCCTTGACCAAGAAAGCTAACCCCAACGGCCCCGCCTTTTTGGACGAGCCCATGGACGACGTGCTGCGGCTGCCCGGGGACGGCCCCCTGCCCGCCAACAAGCCCGTGCCCGATTTGAGCCCGGAGCTGCCCAAGGAGGACTTGTTCAAGCTTCCGCCCCGCCGGTCCAAGATGAGCCGGATCGCCGAGGAGGCCAAGGCCCCCCTGACGATAGAGGAGCCCAAGCCCGCGGCCCCCACGCCCCTGGAGGAGCTGACCGTCTTCAACGGGGCCCCCGAGCAGGAGAAGGAGGCGCCGGGCGGTGCCAAAACGCGCCCGGTCGACCCCTGCGATCGCCCGGGCGATCCCTTGAATATGACCATGGACGATCTAAAGGCCTTCACCGAGGCCACCCCCTATGCCGAGGGGGAGGCGCCCCTGCCCGAGCCCGAGCGGGCCCCGGACAAGAAGTTCGTCTACCATGACGAGGCCACCGGCGAAGCGTTGCCCGAGCCCATGGAGGCCCCCAAGAAGGAATATCAGCGGCCCTCTCTGGACGTGCTGAAGACCCCGGAGAAGAACTACCGCACCGCCTCCGAGACCCCGGAAAAGACCATGGAGCTGCTGATAGAGACATTGGCCAGCTTCAACATTGAGGCCAAGCCCCTGGGCTGGTCCGTGGGTCCCGTGGTCACCCGGTATGAGCTGCAGCCTGCCAGGGGCGTGCGGGTGAACCGGATCACCACCCTGAGTAACGATTTGGCCCTGGCTCTGGCCGCCCCCCGGGTGCGCATCGAGGCCCCCATCCCCGGCAAGGCCGCCGTGGGCGTGGAGGTGCCCAACAAGACCGCCGCCACGGTGCTCTTGAAGGAGATCTTGGACACCGACGAGTTCCGCAACGCCAAGTCCCCCGTGACCATGGCCATCGGCAAGGACATCGGCGGCAAGATCGTGGTGGCGGACCTTAGCAAGATGCCCCATATGCTCATCGCCGGCTCCACCGGCTCCGGCAAATCCGTGTGCATCAACGACATCATCCTGTCCATGATCTACAAGTCCGCCCCCGAGGACCTGCGTCTCATCATGGTGGACCCCAAGCAGGTGGAGCTCTCCGTGTACGCCACCCTCCCTCACCTGCTGATCCCCGTGGTCACCGACCCCAAGAAGGCCGCCAGCGCCCTTCGCTGGGCTGTCAACGAGATGACCATGCGGTATAAGAAGTTCAGCGACGTGGGCGCCCGGGAGATCACCCGGTATAACGAGCTTCAGGATGACCCCAAGAACCGGCTGCCCCGGATCGTGGTCATCATCGACGAGCTGGCCGACCTGATGATGGTGGCCCCCGACGAGGTGGAGGACTGCATCTGCCGCATCGCCCAGCTGGGCCGGGCCGCCGCCATCCACCTGATCGTGGCCACCCAGCGGCCGTCGGCGGACGTCATCACGGGCCTCATCAAGGCCAACATACCCAGCCGCGCGGCCTTCGCCGTCAGCTCTGCCATCGACTCCAGGATCATCCTGGACTGCACCGGCGCGGAGAAGCTCTTAGGGCGCGGCGACTGCCTCTTCCATCCCAATGGGGCGGCCAAGCCCACCCGGCTTCAGGCGGCCTTCGTCTCCGATGAGGAGGTGGAGGCGGTGGTGGCCGACATCAAGGCCCAGAATGGGGACGAGCAGAAGTTCGACTCCGAGGCCGAGCAGGCCATGACCGGCGGGACCGGCGGCGCCAAGGGCGGCGTCTTCGGCGAGGGCAAGCAGGAGGACGAGCTTTTGGGCGAGGCGGTCCGGATCGTGCTGGACTCCGGCCAGGCCTCCATCTCCATGATCCAGCGGAAGCTCCGGGTGGGTTACGCCCGGGCGGCACGGCTGGTGGACATGATGGAGGAGCAGGGCTATGTGTCCGGTTTCGACGGCAGCAAGCCCAGGAAGGTGCTCATCAAACGCGCCCAGTGGGAGGCCATCTTCGGCGACGGCAGCTATGTGCCCGATGAGGACGAGGCTGCCTCCGAGGACGACGCGGCCCCCTGGGACGAGGAAGAGGAAAAGGAATGAAGGTAGGCGTCGTCAGCCTTGGCTGTGCCAAGAATCAGGTGGATACGGAGCGGATGCTGGGCCTGCTCAGCCGCTTCGGCTATTCCTTCACCCCCGACCCCGGGGCGGCGGAGGTGCTGATCGTGAACACCTGCGGCTTCATCGACCCGGCCAAGGAGGAGAGCATCAATACCATCCTGGAGATGGCCCAGTATAAGCAGACCGGCAATTGCCGCGTCCTGGTGGCCACCGGGTGCCTCACGGAACGGTACCGGGAAGAATTGACGGCCGAATTGCCGGAGATCGACATCCTCCTGGGGGTCCGGGAGTATGAGAAGCTGCCGGCGCTGCTGGCCAAAAAGCTGCAGACGCCCCTGCCCAAGCTGAGCTGCGGCCTGGGGGATCGGCTGCTGACCACGCCCCCCTACCGGGCCTTTTTGCGCACCGGCGACGGCTGCAACAACCGCTGCACCTACTGCGCCATCCCCCTGATCCGGGGGAACCTGCATTCAGAGCCCATGGAGCAGCTGATCGACGAAGCCAAGGGCCTGGCGGACCGGGGCGTCACGGAGCTCACCGTCATCGCCCAGGACACCTCGGGCTACGGGGTGGACCGATACGGAAAGTCCATGCTGGTGCCCCTGTTGAAGGAGCTGAACGGCATCGACTCCCTTCACTGGGTCCGGGTCCTGTACACCTATCCCGACACGGTGAACGAGGCGCTGCTGGACACCCTGGCCCAGGGGGAGAAGCTGATCCCCTATCTGGACATCCCCCTGCAGCACATCGACGACGACATTTTGCAGCGCATGCATCGCCGGGGCAGCGGCGCCTATATCCGCTCCCTCCTGGATTACCTGTACAAAAACTATCCCGACTTCACCCTGCGCACCACCATGATGGTGGGCTTCCCCGGGGAGACGGATCGGCAGTTTGAGACCCTGCTGACCTTTTTGCGGGACTATCCCTTCGACCGGGTGGGGGCCTTCGCCTTCTCCCCCGAGGAGGGCACGAAGGCGGCTGAGATGCCGGACCAGGTCCCGGACGAGGTGAAGCAAGCCCGCCTATCCGCCCTTATGGCCCAGCAGAGGCCCATCTCCCTGAAGCGGAACGGGCGCTGGGTGGGACGGCAGACGGAGCTGCTCATCGAGGAGCTGACGCGGACCCACGCCGTGGGCCGGACCCCCCGGGAGGCCCCGGACGTGGACGGCCGGGTCCTGATCCCCCGGAAAAGCTATCACGCCATCGGCGAATACGAACCCATCACGCTGACAGAAGCCCACGAGTACGACATGAAAGGAGAGTCTTTATGAAGAACATGAATCTTCCCAACAAGCTCACCATCCTGCGCATCCTGCTGGTCCCCTTCATCATTCTCTGCTTCTATCTGCCCCCTTCCTGGGGGATGTGGGTCGGGGTGGTCCTGTTCGTGGTGGCCGCCGCCACGGACACCCTGGACGGCCGCTATGCCCGCTCCCACAACATGGTCACGGACTTCGGCAAGTTCATGGACCCCATCGCCGATAAGCTGCTGGTGAATTCGGTCCTGGTCATGCTCACGGCCCAGGGAACGGTGCCCCCGGTGGTGACCATCCTGTTCATCGCCCGGGAGTTCGTGATCTCGGGGCTCCGGCTGGTGGCCGCGGGCAAGGGCGTGGTGCTGGCCGCGGGCAATTTGGGCAAGATCAAGACCACGCTGCAGGATATCGCCCTGCCCTTCCTCATGGTGGGGGACAGCTGGAAGCCCTTCAAGATCATCGGCCTGATCCTGCTGTACGCGTCCCTGTTCATGTCGGTTTGGTCCGGCTGGGATTACCTTTATAAAAACAGACAACTGATCGCACAGGAGTAAACTATGATCGCGGAAATCATTTGTGTGGGCACGGAGCTGCTCATGGGACAGATCGTGAATACCAACGCCCAGTTCATGGCCGAAAAGCTGGCCCCCCTGGGCGTGGACCTGTACCGGCAGCAGGTGGTGGGCGACAACCCCCAGCGGCTGACGGAGGCGGTGCTGACGGCCCTTGATCGGTCCGACGTGGTGCTGTTCTCGGGCGGCCTGGGGCCCACGGAGGACGATCTCACCAAGGAGACCGTGGCGGCGGCCATGGGCCTCGACCTGGTCTTCTACCCCGAGGAGTGGGCCAGGATCGAGGAGCGGTTCCGGGGCTTCGGCCGCCGGCCCACCCCCAACAACAAAAAGCAGGCCATGTTCCCCGCCACCCACGGCACCATCCTCCCCAACCCCCGGGGCACGGCCCCCGGCTGCCTCATGGAGAAGGACGGGAAGGCGGCCATCCTGATGCCGGGCCCGCCCCGGGAGCTTCGGCCCATGTTCACGGACTACGTGATGCCCTATCTGGAGCAGCGCAGCGGGCACAGGCTCTATACCCACATGCTCCGCATCTTCGGCAAGGGCGAGAGCGACGTGGAATATGAATTGAAGGACTTGATCGATGGCCAGACCAACCCCACCCTGGCCACCTACTGTGAGACCGGCGAGGTGAAGCTGCGCATCACCGCCCAGGCGAAGGACGACGTCCAAGGCGAGGCCCTCCTCTCCCCCGTCATCCGGGAGGTGGAGAAGCGCTTCGGGGACGTGGTCTATTCCGAGAACGACGAGGAGCTTTCGGCGGTATGCCACCGGCTGCTCATCGAGAAGGGCGCCACCCTTGCCTGCGCCGAAAGCTGCACGGGGGGGCTCCTGTCCTCCGCCTTCATCGACCTGGCGGGCAGCTCCGCCTACTTTATGGAGGGGGACGTGACCTATTCCAACGAGGCCAAGATGGCCGCCCTGGGCGTGAGGAAGGAGACGCTGGACCAATACACCGCCGTGTCCGAGGAATGCGCCCGTGAGATGGCGGCGGGCATGCGCAGCAAAGCCCATACGGACTACGCCCTGGCCACCACGGGCTACGCCGGCCCCGACGGGGAGCAGGTGGGGCTGGTGTTCGTGTCGCTGGCCAGCCGTGACGGCGTACAGGTGAAGGAGCTGCATCTCACCGGGGAGCGGAGCCGCATCCGGCGGCTGGCCGTGCTCCACGCCCTGGACCTGCTCAGGCGAAAGCTCATGGAAAAATGATCGGTTTATGGGACCCTATTTGTGGAGAAACCCCTGTACGAACTGACCGGATTATGGTATACTGAATCGAAGAAACAAGAAGGACGGTATCGCTATGCTGGATAAGGAAAAAGCCCTTGAAATAGCCCTTGCGCAGATCGAAAAGCAGTTCGGCAAGGGAGCCATCATGAAGCTGGGGGGAGCCATCATGAAGCTGGGGGACGCCTCGGCCAATCTGAACATCTCCGCCATCCCCACGGGCTGCATCGACCTTGATATCGCCCTGGGCGTGGGCGGCATCCCCCGGGGCCGGATCATCGAGGTCTTCGGGCCCGAGTCCTCCGGTAAGACCACCATCGCCCTGCACGTGGTGGCCCAGGCCCAGAAGATGGGCGGCACGGCGGCCTTCATCGACGCGGAGCACGCTTTGGACCCCATCTACGCCGAGAGTCTGGGGGTGAACGTGGACGATCTGTACGTGTCCCAGCCCGACACCGGCGAGCAGGCCCTGGAGATCACCGAGTCCCTGGTCCGTTCCGGCGCCATCGACGTGGTGGTGGTGGACTCCGTGGCGGCCCTGGTGCCCAAGGCGGAGATCGAGGGCGACATGGGCGATTCCCACGTGGGTCTGCAGGCCCGGCTCATGAGCCAGGCTTTGCGCAAGCTCACCGGCGCCATCAACAAGTCCAACTGCGTGGTCATCTTCATCAACCAGCTGCGGGAGAAGGTGGGCGTCATGTTCGGCAACCCCGAAACCACCCCCGGCGGCAAGGCGCTGAAGTTCTATGCCTCCGTGCGGCTGGACGTGCGGCGGATCGAGACCCTGAAGGCCGGCGGCGAGGCCATCGGCAGCCGGACCCGGGTGAAGGTGGTCAAGAACAAGGTGGCCCCGCCCTTTAGGACGGCGGAATTCGATATGCTCTACGGGGAGGGCATCTCCCGGGAGGGCAGCATCATCGACCAGGCCGTGAACCGGAAGATCATGACCAAGTCCGGCGCCTGGTTCAACTACGGCGAGATGCGCATCGCCCAGGGCCGGGACAACGCCCGCCAGTTCTTGAAGGACAATCCGGAGCTGTGCGACGAGATCGAAGGAAAGATCCGCCAGCAGGTGGAGGAGGAGAAGCAGAAGGCCCAGGCCGAGGCCGAGATGAAGCGGGCCGCCCGGCGGGCCATGCTGGACGCCGCCAACGCCAAGCCCGAAGCGTGATCGATGGAAAAAATTGCGCTCTGCCTGCGGGCAGGGCGCTTTTTGTGAGGCAAGGAAGGCCATGAAAGCACAGAACTATACCGTATCCCGAAACGGATACAACGTGAGCTGCAAGCTCTATTGTGAGGACAGGAAGGCCATTCGGGGCGTGGTCCTCTTCGGCCACGGCTTCGGCGGCCACAAGGACAACAGGGCGGCGGAACGGTTCGCCCAGCGGGCTCTCGACAAGCTCCATCTGGCCACAATTTGCTTCAACTGGCCCTGCCACGGGGACGACGTGCGCAAGAAGCTGCGGCTGAAGGATTGCGACGGGTATCTCACCGCCTTGCTGGAGGACACCCGGGCCCGGTATGACGATCCGGCCCTCTACGGCTATGCCACCAGCTTCGGAGGCTTTTTGTTTCTCAAATACCTGCTGGACCACGGCAACCCCTTCCGGCGGGTGGCTCTGCGGTGCCCGGCGGTGGACCTGTACCGGGTCCAGACGGAGCGCATCATGTCCCCGGAGGAGCTGGAGAAGGTCATGAAGGGCAAGGAGGTGCCCGTGGGCTTCGATCGGAAGGTGGCCCTGGATAAGACGTATCTGGAGGAGATACGGGCCGTGGACCTGCTTCACCGGGACTTCACCGCCTATATGGACGACGTGCTGATCCTCCACGGCACGAAGGACGAGATCGTCCCCTTCGACGGGGTCCGCGCCTTCGCCGACGAGCAGCTCATGGAGTTCGTCCCCATCGAGGGCGCCGACCATCGCTTCCAGGACCCCCGGACCATGGACGAGGCCATCAAGGTCATTTTGGAGTTTTTCGGGGATTAGGTTCTATTCAAAGCACGCACCTTTTTTGTAAAAGAAGGTGAACCGCTTTCCCTTACGGGAAATCGGCGCCAAAAAACTGTAAGAAGGGAGTATGGCTTTTGCAGGAATACCATACTCCCTTCCTTGCTTTTCTTTTTGCGCCGCTTTTTCCTTTCTCATGAAAGAGTGCGGAGTCGAGCGCTGCCTGTGGCAGATGCAGCGAGACGAAGCACGGGCAAAGCAAGGAGAAAGCAAGCGGCAGCGCAGCTTTGACTATGCTTTGGCCCTGGTCAAAAGCGGCAAAGAAAACATCTCACATCTTCGGCTTCAGCTTCGTCCGCCGCCCATCCGGGGTCTGGATGTAGGTGTTGTCCAGCTGGGCCCGGAGGCTCTCCCGAAAGGCCGCCACATATTCCTTGCGCAGGGCGTCCCGTTCGGCAAGCTCCGCCTCGGTCAAAGGCTCGCCGCTCTTATACTTCTTTGCCAGCTCGTTGAGCCGGAGGATCCGTTCGTCCGTCATGGCTCAGCCCTCCATCACCGCGCACAATAGCCGATAGGTGTTTTCGAGTGCGTCCCGGTGGGTGCGCTCGTAGCCGTGGGTCTCCAGGACCCCGGGGCCGATGAGCCCGTGGCGGGCGTCCACGCCGGCCCGCATGGCCACGTCCGCGTCGGAGCCGTAGTGGGGGACCATGAGATCGATGACGAAGGGGATGCCCCTCTCCTCGCACAGGTCCGCCAGCTCCTTCACGAACTCCCCGTTGTAGGGGGCGGAGGCGTCCTGGGCGGTGATGGTGACCTTATGCTCGTGGGAGCAGGTGTCGGGGCTGACGCAGCCGATGTCCACGGCCAGGTAGTCCACCACGTCCTCGGGAATGGCGCAGGCGCCGCTCATGCCGATCTCCTCCTGCTGGCCGAAGAGGACGTACACCTTCCGATTCAGCTTCACCTGGCCGGCGGCCACGGCGGCCATGGCCGCAAGGATGACGGCGCAGCTGGCCTTGTCGTCCAGGAACCGGCTCTTGATGTATCCGCTGTCCGTCTCCACCAGCCGGGGGTCCAGGGCCACCATGTTCCCGGGCTCCACGCCCAGGGCCTCGGTGTCGGCCTTGGTGTATACGGGCTCGTCCAGCGTGACGCAGACGTTCTTTGCGTAGTCCATGGGCTCGTTTCGATCCGCCAGGGGGACGATGTGTAGGCTGGGGCTCCGGCGGCGGACGGTGCCGGTCAGGATTCGGCCACGGCGGGTATAGACCCGGACGTTCTCATGGATGGTCTGGAAGGGGGGATTGCCGCCCACGTTGTAGACCTCCAGCGTGCCGTCGGGCAGGATGCGCCGAACCATGAGGCCGATGTCGTCCCCATGGGCGGTGAGAAAGAGGGGCCGGCCCTCGCCGCCCAGGTCCACCCGGACGCCGCCCTTGTTGAGCCGCCGGGGGACGAAGCCCAACGCCCGGCACTTTTCCATCAGCAGCGCGTCCAGCGGCCCCGAAAAGCCGGTGGTGCTGTCCACCAAGAGAAGGTCTCTAAGGTCCGTCAGGATACTTTCTATCATGGTGTTTCCTTTCATATATGTACATCCCCCCTTTCAAGCAGGGGGGATTTTGGCGAGATGTTGCTCCGCAACGCGATATATTTCCAATTCTTTGGAAATGCGATATATCGTCGCTGCACGCGACGATGCGATATGATATAGATCCTATCACGCCCGCAGGCATATCGCATCGAAGATATATCGCGCCCCGAAGGGGCATATCGCAGATCCGACAGGATCTATATCGCTGAGGGCTTCGCCCTCAATTCCCCATAGCGGTCTTGAACTCCTCCCAGGCGCTGTTATAGAGCTCGATGTCCGCGCCCAGATCGTGATACACGCCACAGCGGGCCAGCGTCTCGTCGGAGGGGTTGAAGGCCGGGTTCTCCAGCAGCTCCTCGTCGATCCGGTCCATGGCGCCCTGGTTGGGGGTGGAGTAATAGATGAACTCCGTGTTCCGGGCGGCCAGGTTCGCGTCGTTGAGGAAGTTAATGAACGCCAGCGCCGCGTCCACGTTCTTGGCGGTCTTGGGGATGACCACGTTGTCGAACCAGACGTTGCTGCCCTCCTGGGGGATGGCGTAATCGAGGTCCTCGTTCTCCTCCATGCACAGGATCGCGTCGCCGGCGTAGATCACGGCCAGGGCCGCCTTCCCGTTGATCATGGAGGACCGGATGTTGTCGGTGCCCAGACCCTTGAGCAGGGGGATCTGCCGTATCAGCTCCTCCTTGGCGGCGGCCACCTCGTCGGCGTTGGTGGTGTTCATGTCGTAGCCCAGCCGCAGGAGGGACACGGCCATGGCGTCGCGGACGGAGTCATACTGCCAGATCTTCTCGGCGTACTTCTCATTCCAGAGGATGTCCCAGCTGTCCACGGGGTCGTCCACCATCTTGGTGTTGTAGAGGATGCCCATGGTGCCCCACATATAGGGCAGGGAGTACTTGTTGCCGGGATCGAAGGTGTTGGTCACCTCGTACATCCGCTGGGAAATGTTCTTGGCGTTGGGGATCTTGGCCATGTCCAGCTCCAGCAGCAGATCGTCCTTTATAAGCTTTTCGATGATATAGTCAGAGGGGAAGCACATGTCGTAGGGGTTGTCCGCGCCGCGAAGCTTGATGAGCATCTCCTCGTTGCTGGTCATCTCGGTGTAGTTCACCTTGACGCCGGTCTCCTTTTCGAAGATGCTGATGAGCTCGGGGTCGATATACTCGCCCCAGTTCAGCACGTTCAGCTCCCCGCCGATCTGGTCATACTGGTCCCCGTCGGCGAAGCTGTAATCCGCCGCTTCCTCGTCCTCCACCTCCGCTGCCTCCTTCTTGGCGCAGGCAGCCAAAGACAGCACCATGAGGGCGCACAGCAGGATCGCAAGCCATTTCTTCATTTCATTTTCCTCCCTTATCCTTGAGTTTTACCTTTTTGTTCTGTATCTCATACTCCCGCTCCTTGGCGATGCGCCTGAGGTTCACGATGAGCAGCAGCGTCACCAGCGGGATGAATATGACCGTGGCCAGGGCCGGGTTCACGCCCTTGGCGCCCCGGGCAGCGGAGTAGATGTAGACGGACAGCACGCTCTTTAAGTCGCTGACGAAGTAGCTGACCACGAAGTCGTCCAAGCTCATGGTCAAGGCCATGACGAAGCCCGAGGTGATCCCCGGCAGAATGTCCGGGATCACGGCCTTGAAGAGGGCCTGCATGGGCGAGCAGCCCAGGTCCATGGCCGCCTCATACAACAGGTCCGAGCTCTGCCGCAGCCGGGGCATGACCGAGAAGATCACATAGGGGATGCTGAAGGAGATGTGGGCGATGAGGAGCTTGGTCATGTCCCCCGCCTGCTTCAGGCTCAGCTTCACCAGCACCGAGTTCACGAAGGCGAAGAGCATCATGAACGTGATGCCGGTGACCAGATCCGGGTTCACCATGGGCAGCTGGGACACGTTCAGCACCAGGTTCCGGGGGCCCTTCTTCATGCTGTAGATGCCGATGGCCGCAGCGGTGCCGATGAGAGTGGCCAGGATGCTGGTGATGCCCGCCACCTCCAGGGTGAGGAGCAGGGCCTGGCCCGCCTCGCCGGTGAAGAGGGTGGTGTAGTTGTGGAGGGTGAACCCCTTCCAGGCGCCCAGATTCGCGTAGCTGATCCGCCGCCCCGTGGAGAAATCGTTGAAGGAGAACACGATCAGATACAGGATGGGGATGTACAAAAACAGGATCATCAGCGCCAGATACACATATTTTAAGGAGCGAGCCGCCTTTTTCACCACATCTGCCCCCCTTCCTTCTGGTCCTTGTCAAAATGGTTCATGATGATCGTGGACACCACCACACAGATCAGCAGAATGATGGAAAGCGTGGAGCCCACGGCGTAGTCCCCCTGGCCGGACAGGGTCTTGAAGGCCAGCTCGATCTCGTTGCCGTAGAGGTAGTATTTCCCGTTGCCGATGAGGGCGGGCACGGTGAAGGCCGTGATGGCGGGGATGAACACCATGGTGATGCCGGACACGATGCCGGGCACGGACAGGGGCAACACCACCCGCAGGAAGGTGACCACGCTGTTGGCCCCCAGGTCCCGGGCGGCCTCCAGAAGGGACTTATCCAGCTTCGCCAGGGTATTGTACAGGGGCATGATCATGAACGGCAGGAAGTTGTACACCAAGACCATGAGCACCGCCGCCTCCGTGCCGGTGAGGGTGCCGTCCTTCATGCCCAGCAGATTCGGCAAAAAGTATTCCAGAATGGCCTGCCAGGCGTAGGTCCTGAGCACGAAGTTCATCCACATGGGCACGAAGAACAGGACGGACAAAAACCCGGCCACGGTCTTGTTCATGTTGGACAGGATATAGGCGATGGGGTACCCCAGCAGCAGGCAGATCACCGTGGTTTTGAAGGCCATGACCACACTGGTCCAGAGGATGTGCCACTTCCCCGCGTCGCTGAGGGTGGCCCAGGCCTTGGTGATGGTCCACTCGCCCCCCACGTTCACCGCGTAATAGAAGATGAACAGCATGGGCGCCACGATGAACAGGATCATCCACACGATATAGGGATAGGCAAAGAACTTGCGCTTCATGGGGCCTTACTCCTTCTTGTCGGTGAGGAGCAGGTCCGCGGCGTCCACCAGGATGCCCACCTCTTCGCCGTCCTCCATGAACTCCTCGGAATGGGCGATCCAGTCGTTCTCCTCGCAGGAGATGGTGATCTGGTAGTGGGTGCCCAGGAACATGCAGCCCTTGATGGTGCCGGTGAGCTTGGCGTCCTGGGGGTTCACGATCTGCACCTTCTCGGGGGCGATCTCCACCAGGGCGATCTCCTTGTTGTCGTATTCCTCCAGATCGTTGGCGGCAAAGCCCACGTTGTCGATATAGATCATGCCTTCGCTGGGCCAGACCTCGGCGTCGAACAGGTTCTTTTCCCTTGTCTTCTTCATGACGTGGATGGCGTCGGGCGGGATGGAGATGCCCACGGTGTCGCCCACGGCGGCGTAGTCCGTGGAATGGATCACCCACTCGTAGCCGCCGCAGTCCACATCGATCTCATAGTGGACGCCCATGAACACCACGGACACCACCTTGCCCACCACCCGGGCCTTCTCCGGCGGGACGATGTCGATATCCTCGGGGCGGATGACCACGTCCACCTCCACGTTCTTGCCGAAGCCCGCGTCCACACACTTGAAGGTCAGGCCCTTGAAGCGGACCTTGTAATCCTCCAGCATGACGGCGGGGACGATGTTGCTCTCGCCGATGAAGTCCGCCACGAAGGGGTTGTTGGGCTCGTTGTAGATGTCGGTGGGGCGGCCGATCTGCTGGATGACCCCGTCCTTCATGACCACGATGGTGTCGGACATGGTCAACGCCTCCTCCTGGTCGTGGGTCACGTAGATGAAGGTGATGCCCAGCTGCTGCTGCATCTTCTTCAGCTCCACCTGCATCTCCTTGCGGAGCTTCAGATCGAGGGCCCCCAAGGGTTCGTCCAGGAGCAAAACCTTGGGCTGGTTCACGAGAGCCCGGGCGATGGCCACCCGCTGCTGCTGGCCGCCGGAAAGCTGGTCGATCCAGCGCTTGCCGTAGCCCTCCAGGTTCACCAGCTTCAGCATGGCCTCCACCTTCTTCTCGATCTGATCCTTGGGGGTCTTCTTGATGCGAAGGCCGAAGGCAATGTTGTCGAACACGTTCAGATGGGGAAACAGGGCGTACTTCTGAAAGACCGTGTTGATCTCCCGCTTGTAGGGGGGCACCTTGGCGATGTCGGTGCCGTTCATCAGTATCTGGCCCGTGGTGGGCATGATGAAGCCCGCGATGAGCCGGAGCATGGTGGTCTTGCCGCAGCCGGAGGGACCCAGCAGCGTTAAAAACTCACCGTCGTTGATGTACAGATTCACGTGGTCGAGGGCCAGATCCCCGTCGTATTCCTTGGAGACGTCCTTCAGCTCGATCAATCTTTTGCCCATGTTGCTTTCCTCCCGAAATATTTAGAAGGAAGGGGGCGTGCTCACCCAGAGCACCTTCCCCGTCCTCTTGCCGCTGTTGGTCAAATAGTGTACCCCGGTGGGGCGAAAATAGAAGGCGTCCCCCTGCCGGACCCGGCGCTTCTGCTCCCCGCAGACAAGGGTGACGATGCCGGAGAGCACATAGCCGAACTCCTCCCCCTCGTGGGGGTCCTGCTGCTCGGTGGAGGCCCCTGGGGCCAGCGTCACCAAGATGGGCTCCATGGCGTTCTTCTGGGCGTTGGTCACCAGCCAGCGGATGCTGACGCCGGCGGCCTCGTCCTCCTTGATGAACATATCCTCCGCGGTGTAAATCGCCAGGGCGTCCTCCTCCCGCTCGCTGAAAAACTCGCTCACATTGGTGCCCAAGGCCTCCAGGATGTCCATGAGCGTGGCGATGGAGGGGGAGGTGATGTCCCTCTCCAGCTGGGAGATGAAGCCCTTTGTCAGCTCCGTGCGCGCCGCCAGCTCCTCCTGGGTGAGCCCCAATCGGACCCGCAGCCGCTTGATTTTTCCGCCGATTTCCATGTGTAAGCCTTTCTAAACTTTTAGTTTACAATCACTAAACGAAATCATACAGATTTATACCAGATGCGCCCCTGTTTGTCAATGGGTGCGACCATAATAATCTGTCTGATTCGACAGAATATTTTTTGGGACGCAGGTTTTGTTTGACAGGGGCGACAGGTTGGTTGTATACTGAACCATCCATTCAAAAAGTTTGAACCTTCAAAGGAGGGCGCCTATGGATCTGTTTGCAAAATGTTACGCCCCTTCCCTGGCGGATGAATACCGGCAGAAGGGCATCTATCCCTATTTCCGCGCCCTGGAGACCCGGCAGGGGCCCGAGGTCGTCATGGAGGGCCGGCGGCGGATCATGCTGGGGTCCAACAACTATCTGGGCCTCACCAGCTGCCCCGAAGTGGTGGAGGCCGGCATCCGGGCCCTGGAGGACTTCGGCACGGGCTGCTCCGGCTCCCGGTTTTTGAACGGCACGCTGACCATGCATCTGGAGCTGGAACAGGAGCTGGCCCGGTTCCTTCGCAAGGGGGCGGTCATGACCTTCTCCACGGGCTTCCAGTCCAATTTGGGCATCATCTCCGCCCTGGTGGGCCGAAGCGACTATATGATCCTGGATCGGGAGAACCATGCCAGCATCTACGACGGCACCAGGCTCAGCTTCGGCAAGATGCTCCGCTACCGGCACAACGACATGGCGGATTTGGAGCGGTGTTTGCAGCAGGTCCCCGAAACCGCGGGGGCCCTGGTCATCACCGACGGCGTGTTCAGCATGGGCGGCGACATTGCGGACCTGCCCAACATCGTCCGATTGGCGAAGCAGTACGGCGCCCGGGTCATGGTGGACGACGCCCACGGCCTTGGGACCATCGGCGAAGGCGGCCGGGGCACGGCCAGCTATTTCCACCTGGAGGATCAGGTGGACGTGTACATGGGCACCTTCTCCAAGTCGCTGGCCAGCCTGGGCGGATACATGGCCGCCGAGGAGCGGGTGGTGGACTATGTGCGCCACAACTCCCGTCCCTTCATCTTCTCCGCCTCCATCCCCCCCGCCATCTGCGCCACGGCTTTGGCGGCCCTGCGGTATCTTATGCAGCACCCGGAGCTGCCAACGCGGCTCTCCGAGCTTAGCGACCACTTCCGGGCCGCCCTCACCAGCCGGGGCCTGGCCATCCGGGAGAGCAAGACCCCCATCGTGCCCATCTTCACCTACACCATGGATCGGACGCTGCAGGTGGCCAAGGACCTGTACGACAACGGGGTCTATGTGAACACGGTCCTGCCCCCCGCCGCCCCGGCGGACGGGTGCATGCTGCGGACCAGCCTGATGGCCACCCACACCGAGGCGCTGCTGGACGAGGCGGCGGACGTGCTCCAGCGGGTGCTGAGCGAAAGCCATGAATAAGGTTGCTATCGTCACCGGCGGCACCAGCGGCATCGGCCTTGCTGCGGTGAAGGCCCTGCGGGAGCAAGGCTGCACGGTCTACGCCCTGAGCCGCCACGGGGACGTGGTCTGCGACGTGTCGGAGGAGCAGAGCGCCCGGGCCGCCGTGCAGGCGGTCCTGGAAAAGGAGGGCCGCATCGACGTGCTGGTGAACTGCGCCGGGTTCGGCATCTCCGGGGCCGCGGAGCTGACGCCCCTGGAAACGGCAAAAAAGCAGTTGGACGTGAATCTGTTCGGCACGGCCAACATGGTGAACGCGGTGATCCCCGCCATGCGCCGGCAGGGCGGTGGGCGGATCGTGAACGTGGGGTCCGTGGCCGGGTTCGTGCCCATCCCCTTCCAAACCTGGTATTCCGCCAGCAAAGCCGCCGTCCAGTCCTACACCATGGCCATGGGGAACGAGCTGAGGCCCTTCGGCATCACCCTCTCGGCCGTGCTGCCCGGGGACACCAAGACCGGCTTCACCGCCGCCCGCAGCAAGATCGACGACCCCGAAAACCTCTATCAGGGCCGGATCCAGCGGTCCGTAGCGCGCATGGAGCACGACGAGCAAACCGGGGTCCCCGCCGAAAGGGTGGGCAAGTTGATTGCCAGGGTGGCCCTGAAGAAGCGGGTCAAGCCCCTCTATATCCCGGGCCTTGGCTACAACGCCGTCAACGTCCTGATGCGCCTTTTGCCCAGCGGGATAGCCAATGCCCTCATCGGGACACTATACGCCAAATAGCATACGCAACAGAAAAGGGATTGCCTGAAACGGCAATCCCTTCTTTCCTGTTTTCTTCCTGTCACGGATTCCGGGACAGGATCGCATGGATCTGCTCCGGCTGGGGCATGGAGCGGATGGCGCCTTTCTTGGTGGTGACCAGGTAGGCCGCGGCGTTGGCGAAGCGGAGCATGTCCGTTAAGCTCTGTTCACTGCGGCTTTCGACGCCGTTGCTCAGCACGTCATGGAGCACGCAGGCGCAGAAGGTGTCCCCCGCGCCGGTGGTTTCGATGGTGCCGCCCAGGCGGAAGGCGGGGACGAAGGCGCGGTGCCCGCTGCAGAAGGAGATGGCCCCGTCCGCGCCCAGCGTGACGTTCAGCAGCCGGATGTTCGGATACTGTTGCAGCAGGATCGCCGCCCCCTTGTCGTAGTCCGTTTCGCCGGTCAAAAAGACGATCTCGTTGTCGGCGATCTTCACCACGTCGGCCCGGGACAGACCCCACTCGATACATTCCTTGGCCAAGGCTTCGCTGCTCCACAGGGGCGGGCGCAGGTTCGGATCGAAGGAGATCAGGGCGCCTGCCTCCCTGGCGGTTCGGACGGCGGCTTTGGTGGCCTCCCGGACGCCCTCATGGGTCATGGAAAGGGTGCCGAAATGGAAGATGCGGCAAGCTTTCAGCCTGTCTTCGGGGAGCTCCTCCCTTTTCAGCATCATGTCCGCGCCGGGGTTGCGATAGAAGGAGAAATCCCGATCCCCGTTTTCAAAGGTGTGCACCACGGCAAGCGTCGTATGCACTTCGGGATCGAACAACAGCGCGGCTGTGTCGATGCCTGCCTCGGTCACAACGTCCCGAAGCTGTCTGCCGTAGACGTCGTTTCCCACCTTGCCGATGAAGGCGGTTTTTCGGCCGAGCTTGTTCAGCATGGCCAGCACGTTGCAGGGGGCGCCGCCGGGGTTGGCCTCCCAGAGGGGGTTCCCCTGCTCGCTGGTGCCGCTTTCGGTGAAGTCGATCAGCAGCTCGCCCAGAGCCACCACGTCAAAGCTTTTATCCATATCGATCTGCCTTCCTTTTCTTCCGTTTTTCACACTACGCCTCGATATCATATTTTTCCACGTCGATGATGGCGGCTCCGTCCGCAGAGAAGGAGATGGAGTCGGCGGAGATCGGCGTGTAGATCACGAAGGACGCCGCCTGCTCCCCATCGTTGACGAAGATCTCCAGGCTGTAGCGGTCCAGGATGAGACGGAGCTTCAGCTCGTCGCGGGAGGCGATGGGAAAATCCCTGACGTTGACGATGTCGTGGGGGAAGCCGGAACGGCTTCGATCCACGCGGATGGTGTTGTTCTCCGGCT
This sequence comes from uncultured Eubacteriales bacterium, assembly GCA_902798825.1. Taxonomy (GTDB): domain Bacteria; phylum Bacillota; class Clostridia; order Christensenellales; family CAG-138; genus RUG472. The sequence goes on from CADBYI010000011.1 coordinate 150,161, forward strand.
TGTGGCGGATGGTGGTGGCCCGCTCCCCGTCCTTGGCCACGCTGATCCTGAAATAGCGGTACATATGGTTGGTATTCCCCGGACGAACGCGGACCGTCATGTCGAGGAAGCGGCCGGAAACCCCCTGCAGGTTGGTTTCGTCGGATATGACCACGTTTTGATAGCTGACCTTGACGCTGCGGAAGCTTTCCAGCTCGCGCACCGGGTTTTGGATCAGCCGCCCGTTGCGGACGGACAGCTCCCGGGGCAGGGTCATCTGGCCGAAGAAGGGCAGGCCCTTGACCTTGCAGCCGGAGGATTCCCAGCTTTGCATCCAGGCGATCATCACCCGGCGGCCGTCCGGGGTCTCCACCGTCTGCGTGGCATAGAAATCCGTGCCGTAATCGATGGCCTGTGTGTTCTCCCGCAGCAGATGCTTTTTGTCCCGGTCGTACTCTCCGAGGATGCAGAGGGTGGCGTTGCCCGGGTGAAACTCCAAGCCCATGGAGGTCATGTCCTGGGGGCTCGTCAGCAAAACGTGCTTGCCGTCCAGGGGGAAGAAGTCGGGGCATTCCCACATCTTGCCGTATTGATTGTGGCAGGAGGCCAGGACCGAAGAGAAGCGCCACGCTATGGCGTCGTCGCTTTCGAACAGGAGGACGGACCCGCTGCCGTCGGCCGGGCGATTGCCCACCACCGCCCAGTATTTGCCGTCCTCGTACCAGATCTTCGGGTCGCGGAAATCGTGGGCGCTCCCCCCCTCCGGCAGCTCTTTGGCGTCGATCACCGGGTTCGCCTCCAGCTTTCGATAGTCCACCCCGTCGCCGATGGCGATGCACTGGGTCTGATAGCTGGTCATGGCGCCGTTGGACCGCCGCACGTTGCGGACGCCGGTATACATGAGCAGATGCTGTCCGTCAGGCAGGGCGATGGCGCTGCCGGAGAAGCAGCCGTCCTTGTCGTAGCCCATGTCCGGGGCCAGGGCGCAGGGCAGCCGGTCCCAATGGAGAAAGTCCCTGGTCTTCACGTGACCCCAGTGCATGGCCCCCCATTTCACGTCGTAGGGGTAATACTGAAAGAACAGATGATACTCCCCCTCGTATACGGAGAAGCCGTTGGGGTCGTTTATCCAGCCCACTCCGCCGGTCACGTGGAAGCGGGGCTGATCGTCCTTCGACAGGTTCTGAAGATATTTTTTTTCGAAATCTCTCGCTTTTTGCAGATCGTTTTTCATGCAGCGGCCTCAAATACTGTATAAGTCATTCTCGTTCCTCCCTCTCCACGCGCTCCCTGTCCTCCGGCCTTAGATGCTTCCTGAACACGGCCTCTATGGGGAACGAGGCCCCCCAGTAGACCGTGGCGGGCACAAAGATCACCAGCGCCGGCACCGTCAGCGTCACCGCGATGCCGCCCAGCACCAGGGCAACCACGGAGAGCATCTTCACGGGATGGGCTCGCAGCAGCATAAAGCTGAAGCGGAGCACCTCCTTCACCGTGCCGTTGAACCGGGCGGCGTAGGCCGAAAGATACACGGTCCAGGTCAAAGTCAGCACCAGCAGCGCCAGCGTGACCCCGTACAGCCAGCCCATGGGATACCCCTTCAGAATCAGGCTCCGCAGGATCAGCGCATCCCCGGTGAGGAGGCAGAGCACCAGCAGCGCCACCAGCCAGCAGAGGGTGGACCGCTTGAAGTTCTCCTTGAAGGCGTTGAAGAAGCTGGCCCACAGGTAGTCGTCCCCCCGGCGCACGTGGGTGAAGGCGGCGCTGTAGAGGGCGGCGGAGGCGGCGCCCATGGTGAAGACGGGCAGGGAAAACAGGGCCCACAGCACGCTCAAGGCCATCAGGTCGAAAACGGCCGTCAGAAACCGTATGATGGGATTGTTGATATCCAGCAGGCGGCGCATGGGCCCTCCTTTTTTATCGGGTGTACAGCTTCAGGTTGGACAGGGTGACGGTGTTGTTCTCCGCGAACAGGCGCACGGGGCGGCCGGTCACGCCGTAGAGCCGAACGGTCAGGGCGGCCAGGCCATCCACATAGAACACGCCCACGGAGCCCTCCTGCATATAGGTGAAGGTGTACTCCTTCCCCGCCTCCAGAGGCGCGACCGTCTCGGTGATGAGGGTGCTGCCCTCGTTGAACTGGAGGGACAGCGTGCCCTTGGCGGGGTCCAAAACGACGGTCTTGTACTTGTCCTGCCGGCCGCTGTAGTCGAAGGCCAGGCCAAAGCTGCCGGTCTTCTCGAACGTCAGGGTGCCGGTGAGCACATAGCTTTCATAGGCCGTGAACAGCTCCGCGTAGTTATAGGCGGAGCCGGCGGCGACCTGGGCATCCATGGTGTCCACCAGCAGCTGGCGGCGGGCGGTGTGCTGGCCGATCACGGCGTCCACAGGAGCCAGGTACAAGGTGCCGTCCGGGTTCTGCAGCAGCCGCTGCACGGCCAGGTTCCCCGCCCAGCCGTTCACGTCCTGGGTGGAGGACACGGATTCCGAGCGGCGGGCCCAGCCCACCATGTAGGCGTTCTGGCCGTCCTCCACGTGCTTGGCGGCGTAGAACAGCTTGCCGTCCAATCGCACGGGGTCGCCGTAGGGGCCGTAGGGCCCGTCGGACACAGCATACCACAGGGTATCATCCTGGGCCGAATAGGTCAAGTAATACTTGTCGCCCAGTTTAAAGGTGTCGGTGCACTCCAGGTTCCAGAAGGAGCCCACCGGGTCGGTGAAGATGATGCCGTCATAGGTGGCGGTCTTCAAATCCCCGGACAGGGTGAACTTCAAAACCCGGGCCTTGTTGCTCTGGGCGGCGGTGACGGTCAGGGTGATGGTGTCCGTGGCCTCGTCGTAGTAGGCCTGGGGGTCGCGGAAATCGTTCTTCTGGCCCAGGTCGGAGGGGGGCACCAGCTCCCAATCCGCCACCTTCTCGAAGGAGGTCAGGCTGTCTCCCTTGGCCACCAGGATCTTCTCCTTGAATTCATAGCTGTCGGAGAAGGCGTGGCCGGTGTAGAAGAAGTAATAGACGTCCTTCACCTTCACCACGGAGCCGGTGCCGATCCAGCCGTCCTGGCCGCCGGAGCGGGAGGCCTCCAGCACCACGTCGTCCTTCTCCGTGTAGGTGACGAAGTCGGGAGTGGTGGCCAGATAGATGGAGTGGTTGTAGGAATCGCCGCCCTCCTTCAGGTAGTAGATGTAATAGGTGCCGTCCTCGTAGTATGGCATGGTATCCCCCACGTAGGGCTGGGCGGTGCCGTCCACGGCGGGCAGGAAGAAAGTCCTGTAAGAATAGGCGGCCTCCTGGCTGCCGGGGGTCCGGAGAGCGGCAAAGTCCGTTTCGTTCTCCGGGAAGACGAAGGCCTCCCCGTCCGCCGCCACGTTGGCGGGGGCCGCAGGCGCCGCCTCCTCCTTCCCCTTGCAGCCGAAGGCAAGGCTCATGAGGAGCAGAATCGCCAGACAGAGGGCAAGAGTTTGTTTCTTCATGGATTCCTCCTATATATGGGACAAGGGGGATGGTGAACCATCCCCCAAATACGGTCTATCCGATCACATCACGGGCATCTGATAGATGGTGACGCCGGTGAACTCGATGGTCACGCCGTCCAAAGCTGCCGTGGCTTCGGAGCCGAACTGGAACAGGAGCTCACAGGGCATTTCGGTGATGAAGATGTCCTTGGTCTCAAAGGTGAAGGTCTGCTCCTCGGTGGTGAAGTCCATACCCTCGGAGAGGCGGGGGTCCCAGCCGCCCTGGGGATTCAGGAAGAAGCCGCAGGACACGGGCTTGTCGGCCTTGGCCTTGATCTCCACGATGAAGTAGCTGTCGGAAGGCAGGGTGACGGGGCAGATCAGCTTGTTGTGCCAATCCACGGTGCCGCCGTCGTCGATGCGATAGAACAGGCTGCCGTCGGCGGTCCAGATGGTGCCCACGCCGCGCTCGTTGTCCTCGTCGGTGCCGTTGAAGGTCTGCCAGGGGTACTTCTCCTTGTCCACGTTCTCGGTGTACATACCGAAGGGCGCGAAGGCTTCCAGGGTCTTCTTGGTCTCCTTATCGCCGCCCACCTTGTTGAACACGAAGTTCTTCACGGTGATCTTGTTGGCGGTGACGCCCTCGTTGGGGTTGCCGATCTGCATGCGCAGCACGGGGTCGTCCACGTTGGCTTCCGCGGTGAAGGTCTTCTCCACGGTCACTTCCTGGCCGGCCTCCAGACCGAGGCCGTTGAAGTTGGCCCGGGCTTCCCAGGACTTCTCGTTGCTTTCCACCAGCGCCTCGCCGCCCTGGCCGTTCTCGGCCACCACGGTGAAGCTGTAGTTGTACTTCTCACCCTGGACGACGGAGATGCCGGGCAGCTCCAGAACGGCCTGAACGCTCCACACGCCGCCGCCCTCGCCGGGGTACTTGTCGATGGAGAACACGGCCGCGCCGTCCTCAAAGGCCACGCTGGCTTCCGCACCGTCGCCCGCAGAGGCGAAGGCGCCGCTGGAAGCGAAGTCGGCGGTGTACAGGGGCTCCAGGACCTCATCGCCCACGATCTCGTAGATCTCCACCTTGTCGATGGTGACGGTGAAGTTCTCGGGGGTGGTGTCGGCGGGGTTGTCGGGGTTGGGGGTGATCTTGCCCAGGTGGAGGCGGAGCTCAGCTACGCCGTCCTCGGGGGCCGTGAAGTTGGACTCGACGCAGGAGATCTTCGCGTCCAGACGGGCGTTCCACACTTCGCCGCCGAAGGTCTTCCACTCCTCGGTGGAGCCGTCCTTGGGAATGAAGTGGGCATAGGTGGGGGCGCTGGACTTGGCCCAGATCTTCACCTTATAGTCGGCGCCGGCCTTCACGTCCAGGGACTTGACGAAGCGAACGTTGCCGTCCCCCTCGCCGGGGTTCACGATGTCGATGACGAAGGCGCCGTCCTTCAGGGCGCCGGTGGCCTCGGCTCCGTCGACCACAGCTTCCCAGCCGTGGGCGTCGGTGGCTTCCACGGTGGAGAAGTCGAATTCCTTCAGGACCGTGGCTTCGCCGGTCTTCTTGGTGACGGTCAGCGTGGCATAGGCTTCCGCGGTGGCGCCGGCCTTGTCGGTGACGGCGTACACCAGCTCATAGGAACCGGCGGTCTCCGGGGTGGCCTTGCCGCCCTTGAAGTCCAAAGTGGGGGTGGATTCCACGGTGATCATGGCGGTGAGATCCCCATCCTCCGCATCGGAGGCGGTGACGCCGGCCAGGGCGTCGTAGGCCTGACCCGCTTCCACGGTGCCGTCCTGAACGCCGCTGATGGCAGGCTTCTGATTCTCGGCGGAAGCGGCGGGCGCTGCTTCCTTCGCCCCGCAGGCGGCCAGGGAGGCCAGCATCAACAGGGACAGCAGGATTGCCAATGCTTTCTTCATGGAAATTATCTCTCCTTTTCTTTACTTGCCCAAGTAGCGGTCATAGGCGTCCTGATAGACCTTCTGGATGCCGCCGATGTTGCACTTGCCGTTGAGATCGTTCTGGAAGGTCTCCCACTGGGCATCGCTGACACCGCCGCCCATGAGCCACTTGATCAGGTTGGTGCGGATGTAGTCGTTCAGGTTGGTCTCATAGTTGGAGAGGGTGTTGAGCTCGTCCAGGGTGAACTGCAGATTGGGGCAGGGCTTCACGTTGGCGGGCATGAAGGGGGCGGCATGGGCGTTGAGCCGATCCAGACGGAGCTTGGCCCGGGGCTCCATGTTCACCACGTTGTTCCAGGCGTAGTCGGACAGGTAGATGATGCCAAGAGGCGCGTTCTGCAGCCGCAGCTCGTCGGAGGTGATGCCCTCGGGCAGGGGCTTCTGCACCAGCATGCCCTTCTCATCCAGCTGCTCCTCATAGACGATGCCGATGGGGCCGTAGTTGATCTGGGCGGAGATCATGGGATCATAGTACCGATCGAAGTAGGCCAGCAGCACCTCCACGTTGGGGCAGTCAGCAAAGACGATGACCTCGCCCGCGCCCACCTCGGGGTTGTTGGAGATGCACAGGGTCTGATCGCCGTGAGGCCCGATGATGGGGTTGCAGACGATGTAGTTCTCGGGGTTGGAGACAACGGTCTCGCTCTCCCACCAGTAGAAGGCGCCATAGGTCTCCAGGCCCTTGCCGTTGGCCAGGAAGTTGTCCTGGGACAGCTCGAAGGACACCTTGTCGATCAGGTTCTCCTTGACCCAGTTGGCCAGGAAGTTGGTGGCCTCCTTGAACCGCTCGTCCTGAACGGTGTAGGTGATCTTGTCGTCCACGATGATCCGGTGCTCCAGATTGTCGTTGAGGCCGAACATGCCGTAAAGGTCGCACTGATTGCCCTGCCAGTTGTTGTACACGAAGCTCAAAGGCCGCTCGTCGCCGGCGTTGCCGTTGCCGTTCATGTCGTTGTCCCGGAAGTAGGTGAGCAGAGCTTCCATCTGATCGCAGGTCAGGTTGATGCCGTCCTGCAGATCAGCCTCGGTGATGCCGCTGACCGCACCGGCGTCGATGGCGGCCTTCGTCCAATTCTTGTTGAGGAAGAGGATGTTGGGGTTCTGCAGCAGGCCCATCTCCTCGATGCGGGGGAGGGAGTAGATCTTGCCGTCCTCCACGTTGATGAGCTGGTTCTTGATGTCCGGGCGCTCCTCCAGGATCTTGGAGAAGTTGGGCATATACTCGAGATAGTCGCTGATGGGCAGCAGGACCTTCCGCTTGGCGTACTTGATGATCTCGCCGGCGCCCATGCCCGCGTGGTAGATGGCGTCGGGCCGGTTGTCAGCGTTGCCGAAGATCAGGTTCTTCTGCTGGGAATAGACGGACTCGGACACGTTCTCCCAGGACACGAACACGTTGGTAGCCGCGAACAGGTCCTGCATGATCTTCATGTCGTTGTAGTCCAGCGCGGACGCGTTCTTGGAAGAATAGATGTTGAAGGACAGCTCCTTGGCGCCTTTCTCGTTGAGGATGGGGGCGCTGGGGTCCTTCCACTGGAAGCCGTAATCCGCCACCAGCTTTTCCACGCCGGCGCTCTCCTGCTTGTCAGCGGCCTTCTTGCTGCTGCCGCCGCCGCAGGCCACGGCCGTGAGGATCATCAGAGCCGCCAGGATCAAAACCAACAGTTTCTTCATATTTGCTTTTCCTCCTGATTTGTCTTGTTTTTGTATTAGCCCTTCAGGGAGCCGATCATGACGCCCTGAGCAAAGTACTTCTGAACGAAGGGGTAAAGGAGCAGCACCGGCACGCTGGACACGATGACCGACACATACTTGAGCTGGTTGGCCAGCCGGTACTGCTGCAGGATGGTCTCGCCGCTGCCGCCCACGGTGCTCTCGGAGGCGATCAGGATCTCCTTCAACACCAGCTGCAGGGGGTACAGGTTCTCGTTCTGCAGGAAGATCATGGCGTTGAAGTAGCTGTTCCACTGGCCCACGGCGTAGTAGAGGGCCATGACCGCGATGATGGCCTTGGACAGCGGCAGCACCACCTCGCCGAAGATACGGAAGGACCCGGCGCCGTCGATGGTGGCCGCCTCTATGAGGGTGTCCGGAATGCTGGACTGGAAGAAGGTCTTGGTCATGAACAGGTTCCAGACCGACAGGATGGCGGGCAGCACGATGGACCAGATGGTGTTCACCAGGCCCAGGCTGCTCATCACGTTATAGAACGGGATCAGGCCGCCGCCGAAGAACATGGGGATGATGAAGTAGATCATGAACGCCTTCTGGCCGGGGAGCGTCTTGCGGCTCAGGGCCCAGCCGGCGGGGACGGTGACGATGATGGACAGGATGACCGTCAGGGCCGTGTAGAGGATGGTGTTCCGATAGCCCAGCCACACGTCCTTGCGCTCCATGATCTTGGCGAAGCCCTCCATGGTGATCCGCACGGGGTAGAGCACCACGTCGCCGGCCAGCACCGCGTCAGGGTCGGAGATGGCGGCGATGACGATGAAGTACAGGGGGTACAGCACGATCAGGGCCAGGATCCCCAGCACGATGGCGTTGATGGTATAGAAGATCTTGTCGCCCGTGGTGTCCCGCAGGGCCATTTTTTTCACTTGTTGTCTCTTTTCCATGTTGCGCCCCTCCTTACCACAGGGAGTTCTCGGAGAACTTCTTGCTGGTGGTGTTGGCGATGATCAGCAGCACCACGTTGATGATGGAATTGAACAGGCCGATGGCCGTGGCATAGGCCTGATCCGGCACGCCGGTCAAACCGCGCTTGTACACGTAGGTGGAGATGAGCTCGGAAACCGCCAGGTTGCCGTCGGTCTGCATAAGCAAAGCCTTCTCATAGCCCACGCCCATGAGGCCGCCGATGGACATGATGAGCATGACGCTGACCATGGGCATGATGGCGGGCAGATCCACGTGCATGACCCGCTGGAACCGGGTGGCGCCGTCCAGGATGGCCGCCTCATGCTGCTGCGGGTCCACGTTGGACAGGGCCGCGATGTAGATGATGGCGCTCCAGCCAAAGTCCTGCCAGTTGCTGGAGAGGATGTACATGGGCCTGAAGGCCTTGCTCTCCAGGAAGTAGGAGTAGCGCTCGCCGCCGAAGTGGGCCGCGATGTTGTTCACGAGACCGTAGCGGCCGAAGAACAGGGTCAACATACCGACCAACACCACCAGGGAGATGAAGTGGGGGCCGTTGAAGATGGTCTGCAGCACCTTCGCCGTCTTCTTGCCCTTCATGGCGTTGAGCATGAGGGACACGATGATGGGCAGCGGGAAGCCGATGACGAAGCCGATGATGCAGATGAGGAAGGTGTTCTTCATCAGGGGCCAGAACTGGGGATCGGAGAAGAACCGCTCGAAGTTCTGGAACCCGACCCAGATGGTGGAATCGGAGAGGATCTTGTCGCCGGGCATGAAGTCCTGGAAGGCGATGAGCACGCCGTAGATGGGCAGGTAGTTGAACAGGAACACGATCAGCACCGCCGGCAGGATCATCAGCAGATAGGGGGAGTTGTCCTTGAAGTAGCGGATGCGCTTCTCCCTTGTCATCTTTTTCCTGGGCGCCTTTTCCTTCTTGGTCAGCGCCGGTTGTTTCATGGTTTTTGCTTCCATGCCGACCTCCTTAGAAATCGTACCGCTTGCAGACGGGGGCGTTGTTGGTGGCGGATTCGGCGTCGTACCAGATCAGGTTGTTGCCGGTCTCCCGGTCGAAGAGCTGGATGAGATGGGGCCGGGTGGTGAAGTTGATGGTCTTGCCCATGGACACGTCGGTGGTCAAGTCCACGGTGGGGATCAGCATGACCACTTCGTCGTCGCCGCTGCGGGCATGGATGTTGTACTCGCTGCCCATCATCTCGCTGACCTCGATCTTGGCGGAGAGCTCGCCCTCCCCCACGGTCACGTGCTGGGGCCGGATGCCGGCCACGATGTCGCAGGGCTGGGCGTTGTTCTGCTTGAGGGCCTTCTGCTGGAAGTCGCCCAGCTTGAACTTGACGCCCCGGATCTCCGCATAGTACACGCCGTCCTCCAGCAGGAGCTTGCAGTGGTCGAAGAAGTTCATGACAGGCATACCGATGAAGCCGGCCACAAACAGGTTCACGGGCCGGTTGAACACCTCCTGGGGGGTGCCGATCTGGTTCACATAGCCGTCCTTCATGATGACGATCCGATCGCCCAGGGTCATGGCCTCGGTCTGGTCGTGGGTCACGTACATGAAGGTGGTGTTGATGCGGGAGCGGAGCTTGATGATCTCGGCCCGCATCTGGTTGCGGAGCTTGGCGTCCAGGTTGGAAAGAGGCTCGTCCATCAGGAACACCTTGGGGTCACGGACCATGGCGCGGCCGATGGCCACGCGCTGGCGCTGGCCGCCGGACAGGGCCTTGGGCTTGCGCTTCAGGTACTGGGTGATGTCCAGGATCTCGGCCACCTCGCGCACCTTCTTGTCGATGACGTCCTTGGGCTCCTTGCGGAGCTTAAGGGCGAAGGCCAAATTGTCATACACGGTCTTGTGGGGATACAGGGCGTAGTTCTGGAAGACCATGGCGATGTCCCGATCCTTGGGGGGGACGTCGTTGACCAGCTTGCCGTCGATGAACAGCTCGCCGTCGCTGATCTCCTCGAGACCCGCCACCATGCGGAGCGTGGTGGACTTGCCGCAGCCGGAAGGACCCACCAGAACGATGAACTCCTTGTCCTTGATCTCCAGATTCACGTCATGTACCGCAGTTACCTTGTTGTCGTAGACCTTTTTCAGTCCCTTCAATACGACTTCCGACATCCTTCTGTTTCCTCCTTCTGGGTTCCTTTCCGATTTGATTTACAAATGTGAAATCGCGCACAATTCTACTTATGCTCTATTCACTTGCATTATATAGATATCTTTACATTCTGTCAACACTAATGTGAACTTTTTCTTTACAAATTGTAATATTTTTGACGAAAGCGCCGGTTTTCACGGGATATGCGATCCGTTGCATGTTTACATTTTGCACATCTTGATTTTTTGTATATGATATGATATAGTAAAATACAAGCAAAATAACAGGAAAAAGGAATCGTCGGTATGGCATTGAAACGGGTCACCATTCAGCAAATCGCGGACGCCTGCGGATTGAGCCGCAACACGGTCTCCAAGGTCTTCAACAACCGGGGCGCCGTGCCGGAGGCCACGAAAAAGGCCGTGATCCAAAAGGCCCAGGAGCTGGGCTACTATCAGCTGCCCGAGGAGGGCCACATGGCGCCTGCCGACGGCCAGGGCCGCAACATCGCCCTGTTGACCCAGTCCCAGCCCCTGAACCACAACTTCGGTTCCTTCTTCGTCACCGGGTTCACGGATCAGATCTGTCGGGCGGGGTATACCCTGAAAATGTATGAGATATCCCCCGAGGAGCTGGCAAATCGGGCCCTGCCCCCCCACCTGCTGCTGAAGGACACGGCGGGCATCCTGGGCATCGAGCTCTTCGACAAAGGGTATTTGGACATGCTCTGCTCCGTGGGGCTGCCCACCATCTTCATGGATTCCTTTGCGGACGCGGGCCGCAACTTTCTGGGCAGCGATCTGGTCTGCATGGAAAACTATTCCAGCTCCATCGCCCTCACCAAGCGGCTCATGGAAGCCGGGGCAAGGGAGATCGGCTTCGTGGGGGACATCACCCACTGCATGAGCTTCGAGGAGCGGTGGATGGGCTATCAGGCGGCCCTGACGGAGGCGGGCCTCTCCCCCAGCCTGGCCTGCTCCATTTTGGCCGAGGACAGCGACGACTATGGGGACGTGGATTGGGTGCTGGACAGGCTCTCCGCCATGCCCCATATGCCCGACGCCTTCGTATGCGCCAACGACTATCTGGCCATCCACCTGATGTCCGCCCTCAAGCGAAAGGGGCTGTCCATCCCCGAGGACGTGATGATCACGGGCTTCGACGGCTCCCCGGAATCCGCCATCGTGGAGCCCCAGCTGACCACCGCCGCCATCCCCAGCGCGGACATCGGCCGGGTCACGGCGGACATCCTGTTGAACCGCATCCAGAACCCGGACCGCCCCTTCCTGCGCACCTACGTCAAAACCACGCCGATCTTCCGCGGCAGCACCCGGTAAGGGTCGGCCCTCCTCCTGAAAACAGAAAAAAGGCCCACGGAAAAATCCGTGGGCCTTTCCTATGGGACAATCAGAATCCGAACAGCTTTTGGTACGCCCCGTGCTGGGCGTCGCCGGGGATGAAGTCCGACTTGTGGAGGGTGAAGGTGACTTCGCTGCCGTTATAAGCGACCGTTACGTCGAAGCTGTCGGGGAGGAGCCGCAGGGCGGGCGCGTAGAGCCAGAAGCCGATGCGGTTGTTTTTCTGGTCATAGCCGCCCATGAAGTCGTTGGGGGTCTGGATATAGTTGGTGTGGTTGTTCAGCTTCACGCCGTTCAGCGTGACAACGGGCTGCCGGTCCATGCCATAGAGGGGCTTGTCCACGGCCTCGTCCGTCTCCACCACCAGGCCGAAGTACCCGGCCCAGCCGTTGAAGTAGATGACCTCTGAAACGGTGAAGGTGTCCGCCTTGGCGCTCACCTTGGCCATATAGTCCGTGCCGTAGTCCGGGGCCGAGAGCTCCATGCTCTCCTTCCGCCAGGCCTCGTACTCCGCCTGGTCCTTGGGCCCGGTGACCTTTCCCGTGGCCCACTCGATGCGGAAGACCACGCCCACCAGGGACACCAGGGATTCCCTGGGCAGGTTCCCGTCGTCATAGGGGAAGTAGGCCCGGTAGATGCCGTGGTGGACGCCGTTCTCGTCGTCGGAGGCGCTGACGAACTCGAACTCGTAGAGCATGCCGTCCACCGCCACCCAAAGGCCTTCGTCGTAGGTATCGTAGGGGGCGCTGGGGTGGTCCTTGCCCGCGGGCCAGGCGGGGTCCAGGGTGTCCACGTAGTAGATAAAGTGGTCCGCCAGGGCGATCTCCTCCACCAGATATCCGCGGCCGGTCACGTTCACGGGGATGGTCTCGTCCGGGATGGCATCGATGACGGCGCCGATGGCGCTCACCTCCTGAAGCTGGGTCTGGCGCAGCTGCTCATACTTTTCCTGGGTGAAGTCGTAGGTCAGGGTGAAAGCTTCGCCGTTGAGCTTGCCGGTGAGGGTGAAGGTGGTCCCGGCCCGGAGGGGATTCCCCGCCAGGGGGAAGGTCAGGTAGTTGGTGTCGCTATCGTCCATGCTCCAGGCCTCAAAGGGCGTGGGCGTGACACGGTTCCAGTGGTTCTGCTCCCATTCCATCTCCGCCTTGGTCTTCAGGGGCTCCCCGCCATCGATGCTGAGCCGGATCTCGGTCAGGCCGTAGGGCACGGGCTTGGCCCCCTCCACGATGAGGTAGCAGGCCAGCTGGTCGAACTCCGTTCGGGAGATCAGGCTGTCCAGCCGCACCGTGAGCCCGCTCGCCTGGGCGGTCACGTCGATGTCCGGGATGGTGTCCGGCAGCCACTTGCCCTCCTCGTCGGCCTGAAACTGGGCGTAGGTGATGTAGGGGGACGGCACGGGCACGCTATTGCCCGGCAGCTCCACCGTCTCCGGTACCCCCTGCCCTTCCAGCACCGCCTGATAGGAGGCGATGGCGGTTTGGGCCCGGTTCCGGGCGCCGATCATGGCGTTGATGCCGATGGCCAGGGCCGTGCCGGCCATGAGCAGGATGGCCGCGGCGATAAGGATGGTCAGCGTCCGCTTCCTCACCCGCCGGGGGACGCTGACGGGCGCGCGCCGCGCCACGGGTTCCTCTATCTCGTTCAGCTCCCGCATACGGTCGACCATGCGCGCCTTGAAGCTGTCGGACGCGCGCACCTGGTCAAAGGCGCTGCTGTATCTGTCTTCCATGATTGCCTCCTTCCAATAGGGCTTTGAGCTTTTTCCGGGCCCGGGACAGCCGGGAGCTGACGGTGCCCTCGGGCTCCTTCAGCAGATGGCCGATCTCCTTCACGCCGTAGCCCTCGTAGTAGTAGAGATACACGGCGTACCGGTCCTGGGTCGGCAGGGTCTGGACCGCGTCGATGACCTCGTAGGTTTCGTCCCCATATTCACCGGCGACGGTCTCGTCCAGGGGCAGCGTCCCGTGGCGGCTCTGGGCCCTAAGGTCCGTCAGACACAGGTTCACCGCCACCCGTATGAGCCAGGCCTTCTCGTGGGCCGGGCTCTCGAAGATGGGCCGCCGGCGCATGAGCCGCTCGAATACCATCTGCACGATGTCCTCCGCCGCGGGCAGGCTTTTCACCCGGTTCAGGGCGATCCGAAGCAGCATATCCGAATAGGTCTCCACAATGCGGACGATGTCGCCGTCAGATAGGTATTTGTCTTTTCTTTTCTCCATGTCCGCCTCCTTTCGCCACTAATACGTCGGAACGGGGTATTTCCTTGCAGAGGAATTTATTAAAAGCATGCACCCTTTCTTGAAAGAAAGGGTGCAACCCAAAGAACTTTTAAGAATACTAAGATTTAGGGAACGGTCCAGTTTAACCCGGTTTGCTTTTCTTTTTGCGCCGCTTTTTCTTTTCTCACGAAAAGAAAAAGCGGCAAAAGAAATCCCAATTATCCCCCCGCCTTGGTCTTCTCCCGCTCGAAGCGCTCGGCCAGGACCTTGGTGGTCAGATACGCCGTGATGGCGTCGATGGCCATGGGGTTTTTGCCGCCCCGCATGATGGCGAAGTCCGCGTCGTTGATGTAGTCCTTGATATACTTTTCGAACATGGGCTTCACGGTGGCCAGATACTGCTCGGAAATGTTCTCGATGGTCCGGCCCCGGCTCTTGATGTCCCGGAAGATCCGGCGCAGGAGGCACACGTCGATGTCCACGTGCATATACACCTTCAGGGCCATCATCTCGCAGAGCCGCTTGTCGTAGAAGATGTGGATGCCCTCCAGGATCAGGACCTCGGGCGGATAGATCAGCTCCTGGGAATCTTCCCTAAGGTGCCGGGCGTAGTTGTACCCCTTGCGGGTGATGGGCTGGCCCGCGGAGAGGGTCTTGAGGTCCTCGATCATCTCATCATAGTTGAAGATGGTGGGCTCGTCATAATTGAGGTGCACCCGCTCCTCGAAAGGTATCTCCGGAAAGCTCTTGTAATAGCAGTCCTGGCCGATGATCTCACAGCTGCAGGACAGGGCCTCCTTGATCCGCCGTGCCAGGGTGCTTTTGCCGCTGCCGGATGCGCCGCATACGCCTACGATGATCATTCCCGTTCCCCCTTATATCCGTTTGCACCATTGTACCACAAATCGACAGCTTTGCAACGGAAACCGACGCCCAGAAGATGAAATGACGCGCACCACAGGGGATGCGCGTCAGGCTGTCGAAAAAGGCGGCAGACCATTTGCGGCAAAGATGAACAAGGGGATACAGGTAGGTAGAAATGGCGCAAACCGCCATTTCTTTTTAAAGATGCCGCAAATTAACGGCGTTTTCGCCCTCTCGCAGTACCTTTGTACAGCTTCGGGGCGAAGAACGCCGTTTCTGCCATCCTTTGCTGACAGCCTTCTCTAAATGACGCGCACCCTTTGAGGTGCGCGCCGTTATTCATACATCTCAATATCTGCTGGTGAGCTGACGGGAAAGGGCCTGGTTGCAGAGGGCGATGCCGCTCTTGTGGAAGATCAGGGCCTGCTCCCCGACGAACAGGACCCGCAGCTCCCGCTGCTCCGCCTCGTTGTGGTCGTAGAACACCTGGGTCTCTCCCCGAAGGGTGATGTTCCCCTCCTCGTCGATCAGGTAAGGGTACACGTTCTGCCCCGCCGGGATCGCCAGCCGATTGGTGTCCGGATCGAAGGCCAGCCGGGACAGGTCCTCCGGCAGGGGGCCCAGCTCCCCGTTCCGGGTCCGGACGCTCCCCAGGGCCTCCAATTGGGCGCCCAGCGCCACCAGCTGCAGCGTCCCGTCGGCGCTGAGCAGCAGCCCCCGCTGATCCGTCAGCCGGACGAAGGCGTCCCCGGCGACGGCCAGGGACCTATCCCCTGCGGCCGTAAGGTAGTGGAGACCATCCGCCGTCAGGACCGCGGCCCCGTCCCCGTACACCTGGCCCCAGCTGACTTGGCCCACGCCCCGGGCCGCAGCGCCGCCCGTTTCGTTTAGCTCCTCGTCCAGAGTCAAAAATTCCGCGTCGCTGCCGTTCTGCAGCAGCAGGGCGAACCCCTCCCCTCCCAGGGCGGAAAGGACGGTCCCGGGCCGGGTGCTTTCCGAGGCCAGCGTCAGTCCCTGATCCCCCAGGGACAGGACGTACAGCTCGGTTTTCTCCTCTCCGGCCCACAGCAGCAGCCGATCGTCCCCGGTCTCCACGGCCCCCCGAACCGGCGAAAGCAGGGCCAGCCGGGCGGAGAAGTCGTCCCCCTGCCCCGGCTCATAGACGGTGATCAGGGCGAAGGTGTCTCCGGGTCGCTCCCGATCCAGCAGCACCCGATCGAAGTCCAGCCGCGCCCCGTTCACCCAGGGCAAGGGCTCCTCCTCGGTGGCGGCGTAGAGGGAAAGGATATAGAGCCGACCGTTCATCTCCCAGGCCCCCAGCAGCGTCCCGCTCTGGGTCATGTCCGGCAGATGCTTCGGGGATTTCCAGTCGCTCACGTCGAAGCGCAGCAGCTCCGTCTCCCCGTTTCGGGTCCGCAGGGCCAGCAGCTCCCCATCGATCCAGAAGACGTTCTCCACCTGGGTCCCCTTCTCCCGCAGGGTCAGGGAAAACAGGTTGCTGATCTTCCGATCCGCGTATTCCACGATATGTACCTGCTCCAGGGTGGGCAGGAACACGGCATAGAGATCATCCCGCCGGATGACCTTCCCCCGGGGATAGGCTGCGGTCTCGGCCGCCTCCCCGGCGGCGGTACCTTCGGTCGCCGCGGGCAACTGGGTCGGCGCAGCGGTGCCGGCGGCCTTGGCCTGGGCCAGGGGCGCTTCGGCCTGGTTTTCCGCCCCAGGCACCCCGGCGTCCTCCCGCAGGGTGTCGAAGCGGACGGCGTTCTCCACCTCCGCCTCGTCCAAGGCAAAGTGGGTGCCCTGGGGCGCCTCCTCTGCGGGGGCCGCCAGCATCATGGCGGGGAATTCGGTGGCGGCTGGGGCCGTGTCCGCCTCCGCCTCGTATAGAATGGTTTCCTCCTCAAGGGATTCGGCGGCCAAGTCCGCCGCGCCCTCCGTCTCCACGGACGCCTCCGCCACGGCCGTCCCCTTGCCCAGACCTCTGCTCCGGGTGTAGAGCATCACGGAGCCCATGCCCACGCCGATGCACAGCAGGATGCCGGCGGCTGCGGCCACGAACCTGGCCCAGGTGGGGAAGGCCCTGACCTTCTGCTCCGCCTGCTGGGCCTGTTCCGCGGCCCACTTGGCCTCCAGCTCCTGCAGCAGCTCCTGCCGGGGATGGATCCGGTCGTTCGACTGGGTATACTCTTTTTCAAACTGCCGGTTCATCACGCATCCTCCTTCAGGACCTTGCGCAGGGCCTCCCGGGCCCGGTGCAGGTGGGACTTCACGGTGGAGGGCTTGGTGTCCATCATGCGGCCGATCTCCTCCACGGAATATCCCTCATAATAGAACAGGTGCACGGCGGTGCGATACTTCTCCGGCAGGCCCATGACGGCGGTGTACACGGTGTCGTCCGTGTCGTCCTGGGTGGACAGGGTCTCCAAAGGCTCGGCCCCGGCCCCGTGGCGGCGGTCGGCCCGGGTCAGCAGGCTGTTGCTGGAACGGATGGCCGCGGTGATGAGCCAGGCCTTCTGGTGCTCCTGGTCCCGGAACTCCGGCTGTCGGCGCAGGCACCGAAAGAACACGTCCTGCAGCACGTCCTCCGCGTCCGAGCGGTTTTTGGTGCGCACCAGGGCCAGCCGGTAGATCATGTCGGCATAGGCCTCGTAGAGGGGGCCCAGCTCCAGCGGCACGGCTCCGTTCCCCACGGGTATCGTCCTGTCTTCCACCCCATGCTCCCTTCTTCATCTACAACACCCCGCAACGGGTCAAAGGGTTGCGGGGGGAGAAATGATTTCTATTATCGGGAGGGGGCAAGCCCCTCCCCTGCAGTTTATCCCTCTTTTATGAGCTTCTCCATGGCCTTGAGAAAGTCGATGTTCTCGGCGGCCACCGGGTACTTCGTCTGGATGGTGGTGAAGCTGACGCTGCCCTTGGGCTGATACCAGGGGTAGTTGGCGTAGAACCGGGTGTAGACGCTGGTGTCGGAAAACTTGTTCCCGCAGCGGGCGAAGATCTCGTTCCGGCCGAAGCCCAGCAGATCCAGCAGGGTCTTGTCGGCGGGAATGGCCAGCGACCACACGTCCCCCTGGGTGATCCGGCTGGTCAGGCTGTCGGGGAACAGAAGGCCGTCCTGGTCGAAGGGTTCCGCGCCGCCGTCCTCCGGGTAGACCATGGCCCCCTCTGTCAGCACCTGAAGCGCATACTGGGCCGGGTCCAGATCCCCGGTCCCCAAAGCCTCCTCACGGGAGGCCTTCACCGCCAGCTGCACGTCGGCGGGGGCGGGCTGCCCCTCCCAGGTCAAATCAAAAAGGTCCGCCACCAGAAATTCCGTTCCGCCGGCAGTGGTGATGGCATATACGACTCGAAAGACGTTCCTGTGGGCCGCCCCCTCCCCCGTGGCCACGGCGAAGCAGTTGCCGATGATCTCGCTGCCCTGCAGGCTCGCGCCGTAGCGCTGTTCCTTGGCCAGCCGGATGGCGGTGCGGGCGGGGGTCTGATCGAAGTGATAGAGGCTGGTGAGCAGCCCCTGTCCCTGGGTTTCCCCGGATTGGGCCATGGCGGGCTCCGTCTGGGGGGCGGGCTCCTCCACGGGCGGATGCTGTTCCTCATAGAGGGCCTCCACCTCCGCCATGGTATAGGTCCAGGTGGTGTCCGTCAGCTTCACCCCGTTCTCCAGGAGCATGGCGTACACGTTCTCCAATGTGCTGCTGGTCTCCACCAAAAACCCCTCCACCAGGGGCGTCACATAGTACCCCAAACTCAGCACCGCCCGATAGCCCGTGTGGGCCTTGCGGACGTCCTCGTCCTCGGGCAAATCCCAGCCGCAGGCGCGCAGCAGCCGCTCGTGGTCCACGGTGAGCACATAGCTGTCCATGCTGTTCTTATTGCAAAGCACGTATTTCTTCATGCTGAGCTTCCGGGGGTATTCGAGGCCCGCCCGATAGGCGTTCTTCATGTCCGTCTCGGTCCAGGTCCACTCCGTGTTCACCAGCTTCAAACCGCCCCTTCTCAAATCCGCGGCGGCGGTGGGCCGATCGCTCCCGGTCTGGATGGTCCAGCCCCCCTCCTCCCGGGGGGTCACCAGGAAGGTGAGGGAATAGACCGTGGCCACGTCCGGATAGCGGGACAGGTCCAGCGTGGTGCTCTTGGGGTTGGGCAGGTGCATATCCCGAACGATGGCGTCCGCGTCCACGGACACGGTGTACACCTCGTCCTCCATCTCCACCTTGGCATATTTTTGCATGTCCACGTCCCTTAGGTTCATGCCCCGGCTATAGTAGCCGTAGGACAGCAGCACCCCGGCCGCCAGCACCACCAGGCACAGCAGCACGGTCAGGACCATGAACAGGGTCTGTTTTCCTTTGCCGTCCATAGTACTCTACCTTTTTTTCCCGCAGTGGGGGCAGTATTCGGCGCTGCGGCTCATTTCGCTGCCGCAGAAGATGCAGCGGACGGTGTCCTCCCTGTCGGCGCCCTTCGCCGGGGCCTCGGGCGCCTGGTCAGCGTCCCGGACCGCTTCCGCTTCGGGGGTCACGGGAAGCTCTTCCGCCTCCGCTTCCCAGGTCTGCTCCGGCTCCTCCTGGGGCCGGGGCGCCTTCTTCTCCTTCTTTACGGGGGGCTCCCGGCGGCTCACGGCCACCTGGTCCGGACGGTCGGCCACCCGCTCCCGCTTCCGCTGGGCAGGGGGCTCCTCCCCCTTGCGCCGCTGGGGCTTGGGCTCCGTCCTGGGCCGGGGCCGGGCAAATTCATCCTCCGCCTCCCGGCGGGACCGGCTCTGCTCCGCCAGGCGCCCCTGCTCCACGGACCGGCTCACCCGGCGATAGGGCTCCTCGCTGCGGACAGCCACGGGCCGGGTCTGGTGCCGGGGCTGGAAGCTCTCCTCTTCCTCCTCGTCCTCCTCGTCGTCGGTGCTGGCGATGGCCACGGACAGGATGATGGCGATGAGCAAGAAGGCGCAGCCCATGACCAGGGCCACCACGAAGGTTTGGTCGAAGCCCTGATAGATGGTGCGCTGTATGAAGGCCGCGCTGCGGCGGACGCTGAACCAGGCCACCAGCGCAAAGGTCAGCAGCACGGCGGACAGGGTGGCGATGATCGTGCGGATCGTTTTCATATCAATTTCCCATACCTTTCCATGTGAGCTCTCTCACACATGATATACCATTTTATGCATCCAGCAGGGCCTTCAGGTCCCGCACCAGCTCCAGATTGCGCCGCTCCGTGGTGGTCATGAACCGTTCCGGGGCGTCCTCGGTGGGGCTGTACCAATAGCAGGCGGAATAGTGCGCCCGATAGGCCTCCTGACCGGGATCGGGGAAGGTGTAGCCGTGGCGGGCGTAGATCTCCATGGCCACCCATTCGAGAAGCTCCGTCATGGTATACTCCCCGTTGCCCACCAGCCGCCACAGATCGTCCTCCTCCAGCAGGTCGTAGCTGGGGGACCAGAGGCTCCCGTCGGGCAAGGGATGGCTCATGGGCAGGCCCACGAAGCGGACCATGCCGTTGTAGTCGAAGGTGGGCCGCCCCTCCGTCACCACGCTGCCGCCGGTAAGCTCGAACATGGCGCAGCCGGCAAACTCCCCGGAAAGGTCCAGCGCCTCCGCCAGGCTGTCGTACATGGCCACCTGGGATCGGGCGTAGTCTACCCCGGTGCCGGCCCCATACACTAGGTCCAGCACGTCCACGGTGAAATAGCAGCTGCCCACGGACCGGCCCTCCTGGGCGCCCGTTTCCCGCAGGGAGTAGACGGCCCGGTAGCAGTTCCTGCGCTGGCTTCCCGCCGGGTAGATCAGGAAGTAGACCTTCTCCTTCCTGGCCAAATAGCTGCTGCCGAATATCTCCTTTGAGAGCCGGTCCCGCTCGAAGTGGACCCGTTCGCAGACCTTCCGAAGGTTCAGGCCCTTCCCCTCCTCGTCCAGCAGGGAAGCGAGATACCCCTCCGTCTGGATCGTCTTGGGGTGCTCCACCTCCTGGGGGGGCTCCGGCGTCTCCTCCTGGGGCCCGGTCCGGGGCAGGACCTTGGCCGCGGCGGTCCAGGTTTTCTCCTTCAGGGTGATACCCTGCCATTTGAGACGCCCCTCGCTGACCAGGGCGGTCACGGTCATCACATCCGGCTCCTCGGTGAAGGCAAGCTCCAGCTGCATATTCAGCAGGGCCCTCACCGCCCCGTTCTTCAGGGCCTTTTCGTCCACCCGGGGGTTGGGCAGCTCCAGCTCCGCCAGCAGACTTTCCATGTCCAGCACCGCCGTCACGGTCTCCCCGGATCGGGTCAGGGTGGTGAAGGCAGCCAAGTCCGCCGTCCGGCGGGTGATCCGGCCCAGGAACAGGGCCCAGGCCAGGGCCAGCAGGATGATCCCTACGGACAACACCAATATGAGGACCAGCCGGCCCGGATGCTTCACGGTA
The DNA here is from genome assembly GCA_902798825.1 of uncultured Eubacteriales bacterium. Classification (GTDB taxonomy): domain Bacteria; phylum Bacillota; class Clostridia; order Christensenellales; family CAG-138; genus RUG472. The sequence goes on from CADBYI010000011.1 coordinate 171,134, forward strand.
TAGGTGATTTTCTTGTCCTGCTCCATGGGCGCTTCTCCCGTCAGATAAGGATACTTTGGCTGTATTATACGCGAATCGGCGATCAAATTCAAGGAAACGACTTCCTCCCCGCCCCGATTCCGGCAAAGTTAAAGGTTCGTTAACAAATCCCCCGCCCCTACAGCTCGTCCGGGTCCAGGTCGATGACCTGCACCTCTCCTGCGGGCGGCTCCGCCCGGTAGTTCAGCAGGGTGTTTCGCTGCCGATCCCGGCGGGCGGCCAGGGCCATGCTCACCACCTGTCTCACGATGCCGGACGCGGCCACGGGCCCATCGCTTCGCTGTTCGTCCCGCTTTTCCCAGGCGCGGATCAGGGCTTTCCAGTCCCGGACGGGGTGCTGACCTACCTGCCAGCCGGTGGCGGCGTAGTAATTATAGAAGTAATCCGGGTCGATGCCGTTCTTCCGTTCCCTGCAATAGGTCTCTATTTCCTCCCGCTCAGGTATGTGTGTGTCCGCCGCCGCCCTTTGGTCATACACATACTCCTGAGCATGCTCCTGATCTTGCTCTTTCTCTTTTTCCTGGTCCTGATATTGTTCCTGTTCTTGGTCCGCTTCGTTGACGTCCGTTCCGGTCCGTTCGCCTTGGTTCGCTTCCGTTGCCGTCCCTTCCGCAGGTTTTATCTTCCGTCTCGCTTCGCCGCTGCGCTTGCCCGCCGCCCGGGAAGCCTGCACCTTGCTCTCGTAGGCGGCGGCCTCCTGATCGATGGTCCGCCGGGCCACGGGCCACAGGAAGCGCTCGTTGCCCTCCAGCGCTATCTCGGCTCCGTCCATGGCATAGCTTAGCATGGCTTCGAACAGCCGTCCCTTCTCCTCCGCGTTCAGGGGCTCCATGAGCTCCCGAAAATCCGTGAATACCTTCAAATATGTCATAGCTCCCTCCTGTACCCATAGTGTACCGCACGGAGGGGGCCCCTGCCTCCGATAATCCGTTCATATTTGGACGCAAAAAAGGAGGGGCAAGCCCCTCCCTATCTTGTAGAAAAGAACAACGAAGAAGTGTGGCAACGGATTTAGAGATGCCAACGTCTGGCTTAAATCCTGTCAAATTCAGCGACATGCGCGCGTGAATACAAGAACGCGAAGCGTTCTTGCGACCCCTTGCAGGCCTGGTCGCAATCATAGATTGCTCCCCGCTCCGCTACAAACATACCACCGGTATGTTTGCTTAACGCATCGCGTGCCCGGTACGCCATAGGCGTATAGGCGGGACCTGGAAGCGAAGCGAAGGCGGAGCCTTAGTCTGCTGAAAAACTGCGTTTTTCAGCAGACTAAAACGCGAAGTTCCCGTTCCGGAACACGGGGACGCAGCGGCCGTCCTGGGTGTAGCCGTCGATGAGCGGCCGTCCTGGGTGTAGCCGTCGATGCTGAGGTCCGCCGTGCCCACCATAAAGTCCACGTGGGTGATGGAGGCGTTGAGACCGTGCGCTATCCGCTCCTCCTCCGTCATGTCCATGGCCCCCTTCACCGTGGTGGGATAGGCCTCGCCGAAGGCCAGATGGCAGGCGGCGTTCTCGTCGAAGAGGGTTTCGAAGAACAGGGTCTTCGCATTGCTGATGGGGGAATCATAGGGCACCAGGGCCACCTCGCCGAAGCGGGAGGCGCCCTCGTCCACGGAGATGGATTTTTGCAGCAGCTCCTCATTGGCGGTGGCCGTGGCCTCCACGATCCTGCCCTCCTTCACCACGAAACGGATGTTCTCGATCACGTTTCCGTCCTTGGAAAGGGGCAGGGCCGCGTAGACCACGCCCTCGCACCGGTTTCGATCCGGGGCGGTGAACACCTCCTCCGTGGGCATGTTGGGCATGAAGAACTGGCCCCTGGGGGTGCTTTCCCCGCCGGCGCACCAGATGTGGTCCCGGCACAGGCCCACCGTAAAGTCGGACCCCAGGGCGTTGTGGTAGTGGAGCCGATCGAAGGCGTAGCCGTTCAGGATCTCCACATGGCGCTGGAGATTCTGCTGATGCTGCCGCCATTTCTCCACGGCGGTGCCGTCCCCCGTGACCCGGACGGCCATGAATATCTTCTCCCACAGGGCCGCCACGGCCTCCTTCTCGGAGAGGTTCGGGAACACCAGCTTCGCCCAGGAGGGAGAGGCCAGGGCCCCGATGCTCCAGGGGAAGAAGCTCCCCATGCCCAGCTCCCGATACCGCTTCATCTGGCGGCCGTAGGCCCGCTGGAACCGCTCGAGACGGCCCGGGTCCACCCCCTTGAGATTCTCCGGGTCCGAGGACACCAGGTGCAAAAAGCAGGCGTTGTTCTCGGCGTAGTCCGTGCTGAACCGGATTCGATACTCCGGGAGGGAGTCGAAGACCTCGTCGGCGGCCCGCAGATACCGCATGCGGGTCAGCTCGTCGTCGGACCAAAGCATGTCCACCTGCTTTGCCCCGGCGTCATAGGCCGCCTGGGCGCAGAGCCGGGCGAAGGGGGCCTGGTCCACCTGGCTGGTGATGACCACGTCCTGGCCCTGCTGCACGTTCACGCCCACCCGAACCAGCAGCTGGGCATATTCCTTCAGCTTGTCTTCAAAAGTGTACATAGATTGAAATCCTTTCTGTTTTCAAGCCAGAAGCACCTCATCCACCACTTCGTGGTCCCGGGGCTGTTAAAATAGTCCTGTCATTCTGAGCCGAAGGCGAAGAATCTCTGAACACAGGTGCGAAAAAGCACCGATTTACCCATTTTTAGTTCTGAGATCCTTCATCGCTTCGCTCTTCAGGATGACATTTAGGACTTTTTTAACAGCCCCCTTTTGAGGCGCGAAGGCGGAGCCTCAGTCTGGCGAATCCGCAGGATTCGGCAGACTGAATTACTCGGCTTTGTTCAGGCTTTTCTGCTTGGAGGAGATCACCAGGAACAGGAACCCCAGGGCGAAGAAGATGGCCAGGGAGGCCACGGCGATGTTGATGGTGCCGCCCGCCAGCTTGACCCAGGCGATGACGGCGGAGCCCAGGAAGGACGCGCCCTTGGCGAAGATGTCGTAGATGCCGAAGTATTCGCCGGAGTTCTCCGGGGGGATGATCTTGGAATAGTAGGACCGGGACAGGGACTGGATGGAGCCCTGGAAGCAGCCCACGCCGAAGGCCAGGATGCCGAAGTGGAGCAGCGTCTTCAGGGTCAGGGCGTAGAGGCAGACGGCGAAGTAGCCCGCGATGCACACCAGAATAAGGGGCACGGTCCTGTACTTTTTGGAGAGCTTGGCGAACACCAGCGAGCCGATCCAGGCCACCACCTGGGTGGCCAGCAGGAACACCACCTGGCCCACCGTGGGAAGGCCCAAATCGGTGCCGATGTTGATGCAGTTGTCGATGATGGTGCCCACGCCGTCGATGTAGAGGAAGAAGGCGATGAGGAAGAACAGGACCTTCTTGTCCTTCAGGGCGATCTTCTTCAGGGTGCCGAAGATCTTTTTGAACACCTGGCCCACGCTGGTGTGGGTGGTCTCCACATAGTTGTTCTGCTTATAGTTGCGGATGAGGGGCAGGGTCACCAGCATCCACCAGACGGCGGTGACGCCAAAGCCGATGATCTTGCCGACCAGGGGCGAGAAGACCATGAGGCTCTCGGACAGGCCGCCGCTCAAAATGTAGGCCACCATGGCCACCAGGAAGGGGATGCAGGAGCCGATGTAGCCCCAGGCGTAGCCGTAGGAGGAGACCGCGTCCATGCGGTCCTCGCTGGTCACGTCGTTGAGCATGGAATCGTAGAAGGTGAGGGAGGCCTGATAGAGGATCTTGGTCAGCACGTAGATGACCAAAAACGCCATCCAGCTCCAGGCGAAGCTGTTGAGCACGCAGCCGATGACGCCGGCGGCCACCGTGGTCTGGAAGAATATCTTCTTGGAATCCTTCCGATCCGCCAGGGCGCCGAAGATGGGCCCCAGCAGCGCCACGATCACCGTGACCACGGAGATGGCGATGGAATAATAGGCCGTGGCCTTATCGCCCGTGATCTGGCCCGGGTTGGTGCCGATGGCCAGCTCCTTGAACCAGATGGGGATCAGCGAGCAGGCCAGCATGGTATACGCGGAGTTGCCCACGTCATACAGCACCCAGGAGAATTCCTGGGCCGTGAGATCGCGGAACGTCTTGGTTTTGTTCAGCCAGTTAAATAAGCCCTTCATGAACATCCCTCTTATTTCGTCAGATTTCGGCATACGCCCGCATATATTATTGCCATAAATCGACCGGTTGCACAAGAGGCAATTTGCTCAAAAAATGAAAAAGGCCGATCCTGGGGGAAGAAAAACGACCATGCAGGGCCGTAAATGCCCCCATGGTCGTTCGCTCTTTGGGACAGGTCCCTGCGCAGGGCCCTGCATTTGGGTGAGAGGGTCAGTCGTCGTCCCTCTCCTTCTCCTGTTTCAGGACGGCGCCGGTGGCGGCGTCGATCTCATACTCATATTCATAGCCGTCGGCCTTGAATTCCACCTCGTACACGGTCCGGCCGTCCTCCCTATCCTTCTCCACCTTCACCTGTCCCGCGTCGTCCGGGGATATCCCGGCGTTTTTCAGGGCGGCGGACAGGGCGTCGTCCCGGCCGATGGTCTCGGCCGCGTCCTTGGCGGTGGGCTTGGCGGTCGGCTTGGCGGTGGCCTTGGGTCGAGCGGTGGACTGGCGGGGGGTCCGGACCTTCTCCCGCTCGCTCTTCACTATCTCGCCGGTATAGGCATCGACCTCATATTCGTATTCATAGCCTTCGGCCACGAATTCCACCTCATACACCGCCCGGCCGTCCTCCCGGTCGGCCTCCACCCTGACCCTCTGCGCCTGGTCCGCCTGTATGCCGGCGTGCTTGAGGGCAAGGGTCAAAGCTTCCTCCTCCCCCAGAGGCTCCTCGGGCATCGCGGAGGGCTGGGTCTCGGACGGGGCCTCCGTCACAGCGGGGGCCGGCTCCCTGGGCGCGGCGACGGCCACGGCCGTGGGGGCCTGGGTCTGAGCCGGGGCGGTGGGGTCCGGCTGGGACGGTCCCTCCTTCACGGGGCGGGCCAGGGCCGGGTCCGTGGCCACCTGGCTGGCGGCCAGACCGGCATCGCTGTCCGGGCGGGCCCCCCAGCCGTGGAGAACGGCGAAGCCACAGAAGAACACCATCACGGCGGCTGCGGCGGCCATGGCCCAGTTGAGGGCCGGATGCTTCCGCCGGCGAACGGGGGCCGCCGCCTGCCGGGCCGTCCGGATCACGGGGTCCATCCCCGGCATCTCGGGCGCCGCATGATCGAAGGCGTCCCGTATCCTTTGCTTGATCTGCTGATTATTCATGATATGATCTCCTTTTTCGTTATGAGAGCAGGACACGAAGCTTTTTCATGGCCCGACGGTACCGGGAGAGCACGGTGGAAAGGGGCTCTCCCGTGAAGGAAGCGATCTCACGGAAGCGGAATCCGCCCAGCACATGGAGCAGAACAGCCTGCTGCTCGCTTTCGCCCAGCCCCTCCAGGCAGGATCGGATCACCAGCCGATCCTCCGGGGAAAGGCCGCCGGCCGGATAGCCGGGCTCCTCCGGCAGGGACGTTTCCCCCCGGCGCTGGCGAAACCGCAGCCGATCCAGGCACAGATTCCGCACGATGCGCAGCAGAAAGGCCATGGGCTTGCCCTCCGCCCGATAGGCCGAGGGGTCGGCGCACAGCTTCAGATAGCACTCCTGCAGCACGTCCTCCGCGTCGTGGGCGTTTTTCAGCAGGGACAGGGCATAGCCGTACACCGCCGCCCGGGTCCGGTGATAGAATTCGCCCAGGGCGCCTTCGTCCCCGGCGCTCATCCGCCCGAGGCACTCCTCCAGCGACACGTCTGCCGCGGGACTGCTTGCATACCGATCCGATCGATTGTTTGACATGATCCGCTCCATTCACCCGGTTAACGAACGAAACCGCCCTTTTATTGCACCACGAAAAATATTTTTGCTTTTAAGCCATGCTACCTTATCCCGGGGCGAAATGCAAGGGCCCGCCCCGGCGGGAGAGATATCTGTCTTGTTTGCGGCCAAGGTGACTTCCTCTGGCGAAACCATCCTTCCCTTTTTTTCGTGTGCTATGCTCCTGCTCAGCTTCATAGAAAGGGGGTCCTTCGATCCATGCTTCGTTCCCTGCGCCTGTTGCTTTTGACCATTGTGGTGTCCATGTCCATTCCCGCTGTCCGCTGCGACGCGGAGAAGACCTCTGCCCACTATGCCGGCGGGCCCACGCCGCTGAAGGTGGAGGTCCGGCTCCAGGCCGCCAGCCAGCCCAGCCTGAAGCCCAGTTCCACCCCGACCGCTACCCCGTCCCCCACGCCCACGCCCACGCCTACGCCCACGCCCACCCCGGAGCCCACGCCCTTCTCCCTCTACTGGGTCAGCGACACCCAGGTCTACGCCTATCGCTACCCCAAGGTCTTCAACAAGATGTTCGCCTATATGGCCAACACCGCCGAAGAGCAAAACGCCCTGGGCGTGGTCATGACCGGGGACATCGTGGACAATCGAAACGAGCAGCGGCACTGGGACCACGCCAGATCCGCCATCGGCCTTTTGGATGGAAAGCTCCCCCTGTGGTGCGTGGCGGGGAACCACGACGTGGGGGCGGATCGGGCGGACTATTCCGCCTTTTTATCCTGCGGCTTCTGCGCCGCCGAGGAGGGGGATCTGCTCTACAGGGACGGCGTCTGCTGGTACGACACCTTTGAGGCGGCGGGCCAGGACTTTCTGCTGCTGGGCATCGGCTGGCAGACCGACAGCGACTATCTGCCCTGGGTGAAGGGGGTGCTGGAGACCTACCCGGACCACACGGCCATTCTGCTGGTCCACAGCTTTCTGACGGACAAGGGGAATCTGACCGGCACGGGGAAGAATCTGGAGAAGGAGCTGCTGGGGGCCTACCCCAATCTGCGGCTGGTCCTGTGCGGCCACAACGACGGGTCCGCCCGCTGGCAGAGGACCTATGAGGACGGGCACTGCGTCAACGCCCTCATGTACAACTTTCAGGACGACAAGAAGTACGGGCTGGGATACCTGCGCATTTTGACCTTCGACCCAATGGATCGGTCGCTCCACGTGACCACCTACTCCCCCTGGTTCGACGATTACAACTATTACAGGGACGAGGCGCGGGATACGTTCACGCTGACGGAGGCCTGGTAAAAGCAGCTTCGCTGCTTTTAGCGATATACATCCTGCTGGATGTGCGATATACCCCCTTCGGGGGCGCGATATGTCTTCGACGCGATATGCCTGCGGGCGTGACCATATCGCGTTGCGAAGCAACATATCGCCGTCAAAGAGCTGCCCTAAAAATCAACGCTGATTTCCGGGCAGCTCTGCGTATTTATCCTTCCTTCTTCTTCCCATGGTGCGCCCTTTTGAGCTGCCTGCCAACGACCGCCGCAGCCAGGACGCTCACGACGATGCCCGCGATGACGGGGGCCCGATCCGAGGCCCAGCGGGCTCCCTCCTCCGCCCTGTCCCAGGGGCCGGAAGGCGGCGCAGGGGTATTTGTAGGCGCGGGGCTAGGCTTGGCCGTAGGCTCGGGGCTGGGCGTCGCCCTCGGTTCAGCCCCTTCGGGTGCTGAACCCGGGGGAGTTTCCTCGGTGCCCTCGGAAACGTCCGGCACGTATCCCGCCAGCATGTCCTCGGGGATATGCTCGAACAGGTCGTTCCCCGTGTCCGGTCCCACGGCGGAATATGTCAGCCCGAAGTGGACGATGTCCCCCCGATTCGCCTGGGGGTTGCCGCCGAAGTGGACGATGTCCCCCCGATTCGCCTGGGGGTTGCCGGGGCGGAAGGGGGTCCGAAACTGGGTCCGATGGGCCTGGAACGCGGCCTTGGCCACCTCCAGGGCGGTCCGGCCCCCGTAGTGTGAAAGGGGCGTGTCCACGTCCAGCTCCACCTGGCTCATGCCCTGGGCGAAGTGCTGATAGACCTTCTGAACGGTCCAGGTCCCCTGCCGGGCGGCTGAGTCCGGATCGAAGGCGGGGTCGGCCGCCAGGGCCACGGCGTCGAAGGCGGCCTGGGCGGACAGCTTGTGCTGCCAGTGGCCGTATTCCCCGTTCTCCGGGTCCTGGGTCACCACCACCAGGGGCCGGATCTGTCGGTACAGCCGCACCAGCGCCAGTGTCACGTCCTCCTGCTTGCACCGCTCCCGCAGCCTCCTGGGGGAGCTTTGGTCGATGTCCGGGAAGCCCAGAAAGAAGGGATGGGTCCCCACGCCCCCCAGCCACAGGCCGTTGATGCTCTCGTGGGCCCGCTCCCAGCTGGGGAGGGTCATGTAGACCACGGCGCCGGCAAGGCCCCTCTCCCCGCCGTAGAGGGGATAGACGCCCCCCAGGAACACCCACTCGTCGTCGGGATGGGTGGACACCAGCAGAAAATCCACCTTGTCCGGGGCCGGCGCCGGGTGGGGTACGTGATCGGGCACGGCCCCGGGGCCGAAGACGGCGGCCTCGGCGATCCGCAGATGGTCCGCCAGGGGGAAGAGCTGGATCGCCCGGCAGCCCGGCTTAAGGGCAAGGGTCAGCGCCAGGGCGTCGGTCCGCAACGTCCGGACCCGAAGGGGCAGCCCCCAGGCGTCCTGCTCCACCAGGACGAAGGCGGATTCCGTCTTGGACAGTCGCAGCACCAGTGAGCCCATGTCCGAGGGGGCCCGGATGGTCAGCCGGTCCTGCTCCTCCAGACGGCTGGAATTGGCCGTGCGCCCGTCCGTCAGCAGGCCCTCCTGCTTTTTGGCGCTGCCCGTGAAGGTGAAGACGCAGCGGCCTGTCAAATCCTCCGCCGTTTCCTCTGCCCGGGTGACGCCGGGCCGCAGCAGCAGAAAACAGACGAGGAGCAGCCCCGCCCGTATCCAGCCCGCCCGTTTGCCCATGGATCACGCCTCCCTGTGAAGATGGGTCCAGTATAGCACGAAACCCCTTGCCCCGCAACGGGCAGGAAAAAGCGGCGCATGCCGCGGACCACAAAGACTGTCAGAAAGGATGGCAGAAGCGGCGTTCTTCTTCCCGAAGCTGTGCTTCGCACCGCGAGAGGGAGAAAACGCCGCTAATTTGTGGCGTACAATCAAAAGAAACGGCGTTGAAGGCGCCGTTTCTACCTGCCAGTATTCAATTAGAATAATCGCCACAAATGGTCTGGCGCCTTTATGACAGTCGTCTTATTTCCCCGGAAGTTTCTCCGGCTCGCCGTATTCCACGCCCCAGGTCTCCACCCGGACGGTCTCCATGATCTGGTCCTTGTAGGGCTTGTCCCGGGAGTCGGTGGTGGTCTTGGCGATGGCGTCCACCACGTCCATGCCGGAGATCACCCGGCCGAAGGCGGCGTACTGGCCGTCCAGATACGTGCCGTCCTCGTGCATGATGAAGAACTGGCTGCCGGCGCTGTCGTAGGGCTGGGCCCGGGCCATGGACAGCACGCCCCGGACGTGGGAGATGTCGTTCTTCACGCCGTTGGCCGCAAACTCGCCCTTGATGGAGTAGCCGGGTCCGCCGGTGCCCCTGCCGTCGGGGTCGCCGCCCTGGATCATGAAGCCCGTGATGACCCGATGGAAGATGAGGCCGTCATAGAAGCCGGCATTGGCCAGGGAGATAAAGTTCTTCACGCTCTCCGGCGCCGTCTCCGGGTACAGCTCCAGTTCAATGACGCCGCCGTCCTTCATGGTGATGGTGGCGACGGGATGGGTCTTGTCCACTTCCGTATCCTCCTCCGTCTGGTCGGGGTCCGCCCCGGTGGTCTCGTTCGTCTTCGCCGCCTCGGCGGAAGCCTCCCCCGTCTTGCCGGCGCAGGCCAGGGACAGGGTCAGCAGGGCCGCCAGCAGCAGCACGATCAGCCTCTTCACGTTTGCTCTCTCCTTATGGTTTTATTCTTCCGCAGGCTCCTCCGCCTCCGGCGCAGCCAGCGCGTCCCGGATATCCAGCCCCAGGGCGTCGGCCAGCAGGGACAGGAAGTTGTTCACCACCTGGGACCGATAGTTCCCCCGCTGGACCAGCAGGCAATAGCGGGCGGCCAGGGAGGCCCCGTCGCTGATCTGCTTCACGGCCAGCCCCTCCGCCTTCATCTTTTCGGCGGCCAGGGAGGACACCAGGGCCACGGCGAGACCGGCTTTGGCCATCCTCACGGAAACGGCAGGGCTGCTGGACAGGGATTTCAGGTAGAAGCTGGCGTCCTTGGCCTTGAAGGCGGCCCGGACCGGCCCCTGATACATCTCCTCCGTGGCGATGGGCACCGCGGACAGCTGGCTGATGCTGACGCTCTCCTTCCGGCCCTTGTCCAGAAGGCCCGCGCCGGGCTTGTACAGGGCCACGGTGGGAGAGGTTTCGGTGGCCAGCAGGTTCAGATTGTCGGGGATCTCGCCCATGGTCTTCACCAGGGCAGTCTCGATGATGCCGTTTTGCAGCATCTTGTACAGGTCCATGGGGCTGGCTTCGATATACTTGATGTCGATCTTGGGATACTTCTCCGCGAAGGCCAGCAGCGCATCGTCGATCTTGCCCCCGGCCAGGGCGGGCGCCACGCCCACCCGCAGCAGGCCCTTTTGACCGGAGAAGCCGCTGACGATCTCGTTCTGGGCCTCCTGCTCGATCTCGCACATATGGCGGGCCTTCTGGTACAGGATCTTGCCGGCGTCGGTAAGCTCCAGCCGCCGGGAGCCCCGGAAGAAGAGGCGGGTGCCATACTTCTGCTCCATAGCCTTGATCTGGTTCGACAGGGCCGGCTGGGCGATATGCAGCTTCCGAGAGGCAGCGGTCAGGCTCCCCTCCTCCACGATGGTGACATAGTTGTAATAATACTGCAGATTCATGATGCTCCTCCTCCAAAATATCGCTCTGTGATAGTATAACAAACAACGATACGGGATTCAAGACCCATTCTTGTGAATTATATCTGTTCCCCCTGCCCTTCCTCTTTTCGGCGCGCCCATCTTGCCATGGTCCCGGGAAACGTAGTATACTGTTTTGATCAGGGGGACCCATGGATACGATCGTTGCTTTCATTCTTTCATACGGCGGCATGGCCACGGTGGGGCTGCTCTGCGCAGCGGGCTGCGCCATCGCCCTGGGCGTCCGCGAAAAGCTGGACTGGCCCGTGCTGTTCCCCATCCTGTCACTGAGCCTGGTGCCCCTGTATCTGGGGGCGAAGCTCTTCGGGGTCCTGTCCCTCATGACCTATCGGCTGAAGCTGGGGCTGCCCGTGGACCTGCCTTCCCTGGTGGCGGACAGCGGCATCGTGTTCTACGGGGGGCTGCTGTTCTTCCTGCTGTCGGCGTATCTTTCGATCCGCCGGTTCGTGCTCTTCAAGCGGGCGTCCAGCTGGGGGTTGGTGGCCCTGATCGTGCCGCTGTTTCACGGGTTCGCCCGGATCGGCTGCTACTTTGGCCACTGCTGCTACGGGGCAGTGATGGAAGGGACCTTCTTCGCCCATTTCGACCAGCATCGGCTGCCGGTGCAGCTGATCGAAAGCGGATTCAACTTTTTGCTGTTTGTGGTCCTGCTGTTTCTCTATTATTATAAAAAGAGCAGCCGGGGAAAGCTGGTGCGGGTGTACCTCTGGGCCTACGCCTCCTTCCGGTTCCTTATAGAATTCTTCCGGGCCGATGCCGTGCGCGGCGGCATAGGGCCCCTGTCCTTCTCCCAATGGGTCAGCCTTTGCATCCTTTTGGGGCTGACTCTCCGCGCCATCCTGCGCCATAGGAGGCAAGCTGCATGAAGAAGCGAACCTGGCTGGCCCTGGTCCTGGTGGGGCTGGTGGGCCAATTCGCCTGGACCATCGAGAACATGTATTTCAACGTGTTCCTCTACAACGCCATCGCCCCCGATCCCACGGCCATCGCCTGGATGGTGGCCCTGAGCGCCGTGGCCGCCACGGTGACGACCCTGCTCATGGGCGCGGCTTCGGATCGGGTGGGCAAGCGGAAGGTGTTCCTTTCGGTGGGCTACATCCTCTGGGGCGTCAGCGTCATGGCCTTCGCGCTGCTGGCCCGGCCGGAGCGGCTGTCGTCCTTCCAGGCGGCCTACGCAAAGGGCATCCTGACGGGGCCCATCCTGGTGGTTGTCCTGGACTGCGTCATGACCTTCTTCGGGTCCACGGCCAACGACGCCGCCTTCAACGCCTACGTCACCGACGTGACCACCGAACAGAATCGGGGCCGGGCGGAGAGCGTGCTGGCCATCCTGCCCCTCATCTCCATGCTGGTGATCTTCGGCGTCTTCGACAGCTGGACCAAGCGGGGCGACTGGTTCAGCTTCTTCCTGTTCTTCGGGGTGCTCATGAGCGCCACGGGCGTCGTCTCCCTGTTCCTGGTCCGGGACAGCGAAGCGCTGAAGCCCAAACGGGACAGCTATTTTGAGAATCTTTTGTACGGGTTCACCCCCAGGGTGATCCGCAAACTCCCGGAGCTGTACCTCTCCCTCCTGGCCTTCACCCTGTTCTCCATCGGGGTGCAGGTGTTCTTCCCCTACCTCATCGTCTACTTCCAGCACTATCTGAAGATGGACGACTACGCCCTGGTGCTGGGGGTGGTGCTTTTGTTCGCGTCGGGGGTCAGCGTGCTGGCGGGGAGGTATCTGGACAGATACGGGAAGCTGCCCTTCGTCCTGCCCGCCGCCGGGATCATGGTGGCGGGGCTGGTGGGGCTCTTCTTCGTCCGGTCCACGGCGGGCGTCATGGTGGCGGGGGCCGTCATGATGTCCGGGTATATGCTGGTGACCGCCGCCCTCTCGGCCCTGATCCGGGACTACACGCCCAAGGACAAGGCGGGCCATTTTCAGGGGGTGCGCATGGTGTTCGCCGTGTGCCTGCCCATGATCGTGGGGCCCTTCATCGGCTCGGCGGTGATCAAAAGCGGCGGCGGGGTCTATGAGGATCTGGGCGTGGTGAAGCACGTGCCCACCCCCGGCATCTTCCTGGCGGCGGCGGTGTGCGTGCTGCTGCTCGTTTTGCCCGTCATGGCGCTGTACAGGAGGAAAAAGGCATGAAGACCGTTTGGGGCGAGCAGCTGAAGGAGAACAGCGTCCTGCCGGAATATCCCCGGCCCCAGCTGAAGCGGAGCAGCTTTCTGAATCTGAACGGGCCCTGGTCCTTCTATATGGGGCCGGCGGAGGAAAGGCCCGAGAAGCTGCCGGAGACCATCCTGGTGCCCTTCTCCCCGGAAAGCGAGCTGTCCGGCATCCGGCGGAAGAAGGGCCGGGGGGACATACTGTGCTATCGGCGCAGCTTCCTCCTGCCGGAGGGCTTTATGCGGGGGCGGGTGCTGCTCCACTTCGGGGCCGTGGACCTGGTGGCCACCGTGTTCGTCAACGGCCGGGAGTGCGGCACCCACCGGGGCGGATATTGGCCCTTTTCCTTCGACATCACCGAGCATCTTCGGGAGAAGAACGTGATCGAGGTCGCCGTGGAGGACGACGGGGCGGAGTCGAACCTGGACGCCCGGGGCAAGCAGAGCAGCAAGCCCGGGGGCATCTGGTACACCGCCCAGAGCGGCATCTGGCAGACCGTGTGGCTGGAGAGCGTGCCGGAGGCGTATATCACGAATCTTCGGATCACGCCCCTATTCGACGAGGAGGCGGCCCGCATCGAGGTGGAGACCAACGCCCCGGGCAAGTGCCTCATCCATCTGGACGGGATGATCTATGCCGCCGCGCCGGGGACGCCCGTCCACGTGCCGGTGGAGCATATGCGGCCCTGGAGCCCGGAGGACCCCTATCTGTACCGGTTCACCGTGATCTTCGGCGAGGACCGGGTGGAAAGCTATTTCGGCATGCGCTCGTGCTCCGTGGAGAAGGACGACAAGGGCGTGCCCCGGCTGTGTCTCAACCATAAGCCCCTGTTTCACAACGGTCTGTTGGACCAGGGCTACTGGCCCGACGGGCTCTACACGGCCCCGGCGGAGGACGCCATGGTCTGCGACATCCAGACCATGAAGGCCCTGGGGTTCAACATGCTGCGCAAGCACATCAAGATCGAGCCTTTGCGGTGGTATTATCTCTGCGACACCATGGGGATGCTGGTTTGGCAGGACATGGTTTCGGGGGGCGGGCCCTACAGGCCCACCGTGGTGAACCTGCCCGTGGCGGGCATCTTCCCCCACCGGGTGGACAACGGATACAAGGCCTTCGGCCGCCGGTCCGAGGGGAGCCGGCTCCGGTATTATGAGGAGCTGGAGGGGACCGTGAAGCTCCTGTACAACTGCCCGTCCATCGTCATGTGGGTGCCCTTCAACGAGGGCTGGGGCCAGTTCGACGCCCTGGAGGCGGTTCGCCGCATCCGTGAGCTGGACGACACCCGGACCATCGACCACGCCTCCGGCTGGCACGACCAGGGGGGCGGCGACGTGTTCAGCCGCCACGTGTACTTCCGCAAGTTCCGGTTCAAGCGGGACCGGGCCGGCCGGGCGGCGGTGCTCAGCGAGTTCGGCGGCTACGCCTGCGGCATCGAGGGGCACCGGTGGTCCAGGAAGGATTTCGGGTATCGGATGTTCGACGGGGAGGAAGCCCTGACAGAGGGGATCGTGAAGCTGTACAAACGGGAGATCCGGCCCGCCAAGGAGCAGGGGCTGTCCGCCGCCGTCTATACCCAGCTTTCCGACGTGGAGCAGGAGATCAACGGCCTGCTGACCTACGATCGGAAGGAGCTGAAGGTGGAGCCCGACGAGATCATCGCCATGAACCGGCGGTTGATGGAGGAATAGATAGTATTATGCGACTTTTTCTTTTCGGAAGAAAAGAAAAAGTCGCCCAAAAAGAAAAGTCAAGATAAGTAAGAGGGAAGAGGCAACATAGCTTCTTCCCTTTTCTGATAGTTCTTTGGGGCCGGCTTTCAATCAATCCTTGCTCCAAATCAGGGTTTCCGCCAGCGCGTCCGCCAGATACGGGATAGAGTTCTGGGCGTCCTCAAAGGTGTTGGCGTTGTGACCCAGCTCGATCAGCATAGACAAGGGGCTCACGTGCTGGTTGTAGCGGCCCACCTTCAGCCGGATATCCAGGGCGAACCGGGGGGTCACGGTCCTAAGCCGCTCCGTCACCGCCTTGGCCAGGGCGTAGTTCTGCTGCCAGTCATGGGCGGTGTCGTATTCCCCCTCATGGGTGCCGATGCCGGTGCCCACCACGAAGAACATCCGGGCGCAGCGCCGCCCGTCCAGCTCCACCACATCGTCCTTCTTGGCCCGGACGTTGGCCGTGTTCCGGTGCAGATCGATGTATACCGTGGCCTCCGGATATTTCTCCATGACCTCCAGCGAGCGGGAATAGGCGGACCGTATCTCCGGGGGCTCCACGTCCGTGTCGTCGTGGATCACGGCAAAGCCCCGCTCCTCCAGGGCGGCCTTGAGCAGCTCCCCCAGAGCCGCCACGGACTTGGTCTTGTCCAGAGTCTTGTAGGTCTCGGGCCCCGTCTCCTCATAGGTGTAGCCCCGGGTCTGCCGGTACGCCTCCTCGGCGTGGGTGTGGTAGATCAGCACCACCGGCCGAGAGGGCAGCGGGAACTCCGTTTGTGTGAAGGAGGCGTACAGGTCCCCGTTGATGATAAGGTCGCTGCTGCCCTCCTCCTTGGGCACGAACAGGGGGGTGGGCGTAGGCTCGGGGGTGGGCGTAGCCCTCGGTTCAGGTTCTTTGGAACCTGAACCCGGGTGAGTTTCCTCGGTGCCCTCAGAAACGTCTTTGGGAGGCGTCTGTGGCGCCGTGGGCAGGGGGGTGGGTTCGGCGGTGGCCGTGGCCGCCGCCGTAGGCGAAGATGTCTTGGCAGACTCCTTCATTGCTTCTCTGTTCTCCTTTCCTCCGCAGCCCAGCAGCAACAGGCAGCATAGCAGCAGGAGCGTCAGCCGCCTCACAGGCCGTACACCTCGGTGTATTTGTTCTTCAGGTAGTCCACGTAGTAATGGGGATCGAAGGGGGCCTCGCAGGCCTTGACGATCAGCTCGTTGGGCTTGAGGAGGCAGCCGTATTGGTAGATCCGCTCCGTGAGCCAATTGACGATGGGCTTCAGCTCTCCCTTTGCCACCAGCTCCCACACGGGGATGTCCCGCTCCATGACCTTCAGCATCTGGGCCCCGTAGGCGCTGCCAAGGGCGTAGGAGGGGAAATAGCCGAAGGAGCCGCCGGACCAGTGGGAGTCCTGCAGCACGCCCATGGTGTCGTTGGGCACGTCCACGCCCAGATACTCCTTGTAGAGCCGGTTCCAGGCTTCCGGCAGGTCCTTGACCTGGAGGGTGCCCGCGATGAGCTGCTTTTCCAGCTCGTAGCGGATCATGATGTGGAAGCTGTAGGTGAGCTCGTCCGCCTCCGTGCGGATGAGGGAAGGCTCGCTCTTGTTCACAGCCAGATAGAAATCGTGGGCGGAAACATCCTTCAGGGCCCGGGGGCCGAACCGCCGGATGTCGGGCAGGATATAGGCGAGGAAGGGCTCGCTCCGGCCGATGATGTTCTCGAAGAACCGGCTCTGGGACTCATGGATGGACATGCTGGCGCCGCCGCCCAGGGGGGAGTACTTGATGTCGTCCCCGATGTGCAGCTCATAGAGGGCATGGCCGCCCTCGTGGATGACGGAGTACATGCTGGAGGCGAAAGCCTTCTCATGGTAGTGGGTGGTGATGCGCACGTCGTCCTTGGAGAAGTTGGTGGTGAAGGGGTGCTCCACCTCGCCGATGGTGCAGTGGTTCCGATCGATGGTCATGACCTCCATGAGCCGGTCGGAGAGCTTGCGCTGCTTGGGGAGGGAGAACCGGGCCCTGAGGAAGGAATCGTCCACCACGGGGCCCTTTTTCACCACGGCCTCGACCACGGGCAGCAGCTCCTTGCGAAGGAGAGCGAAGAAGCCGTCCAAGGTCTCCATGGTGAGGCCCTTCTCGTATTGATCCAGGAGCACGTCGTAGGGGGCCTTGTCCGGGTCCCAGTAGCCGGCGAACTTCCGGGTATAGTTCACCAGCTTCTCCAGATGGGGCGCGAAGAGGGCAAAGTCGTTGGTGACCTTGGCGGTGTGCCAGGCGTTGCTGGCATCGTTCTGGGCCACCTGATAGGCCACGTATTCCTCCATGGGAATCTTCTCGGTCCGCTGCATCTCCTCGTTCAGCTCCTCGGCCTCCCGGCGGGTGATGTAGTCCACCTCATCCCTGTGCTCCAATATCTCCTTCACATAGCCCTTGAGCTCCGGGCTCACGGTGAGCTTGTACATCTCCTCGGACAGGACCGCGTAGGTCATGCCCAGATGCTCCGACGCGCCCTTGGGCATGACGGTCTCCGCGTCGTAATTGAGGATGCCGAAGGCGTGGCCGTAGGCCTGCATCTTGTTCAGATGCTCCTTGAATTTGCGAATGGTCTCTTCCATACTTCACCTCGCACATTTTTTCTCAGTATACCAAAGGGCCCAATCCGTGGCAATTCGGCCCATGATTTTTTTACCAAAATAACACAACTTTCTCCCGCTTCCATGAGCAAAAAAGCTGCATTTTTCCATCAGCCGTGGTATACTCTGTGTAAGAAATCCAAAAGGGCAAAGAGAGCATGGCTGCTTCCGGTAAAAAATCGATCCCGCGTCGTCTCACCGTGGTCAGCACCCTGCACTATGTGCGGCTGGTGTATCGCTCGATCCTGTTCCTGCTGCTGACCCTCCAATACGTCCGCTTCCGCCTGGACAGGCAGGTGTCGCTGACCGTCCTCATGGAGCAGCGGCCCCTTCTCCTCACCGTGGCCTGGGCCGTGTTCGTGGTGGAGATGGTCCTTCGCTTCTTCCCCTCCCCCTTGGAGAGCCCCGGGTGCCAGAAGCAGTTCGCCCGGAACTATATCAAGTCCGGCCGCACGGACATACGGATCGAGGACAACAACGCCACATTGCTGGTGGCCCTGGTGTGGATCGTGTTCAACGGCATCTTCGGCGCGCTGCACATGACGGGCATCCTGGACGACGGGATCATGATCCTTCTTTGCAGTGCCTTCTCCGTGTGCGACATGATCTGCATCCTGTTCTTCTGTCCCTTTCAGACCTGGTTTTTGAAGAACAAGTGCTGCAGCACCTGCCGCATCTACAACTGGGACTACGCCATGATGTTCACCCCTCTGTTCTTCGTGCAGAAGACCTACACCTGGAGTCTGCTGGCCCTGTCCATCGCCTTGCTCGTCCGCTGGGAGATCACCTTCTTCCGCCATCCGGAGCGCTTCGGCGAACGCACCAACGACTATCTGCGCTGTCAAAACTGCACGGAGAAGCTCTGCACCCACAAGAAGCAGCTGCAAAGCCTCTGGAAGCATATCGAGGCGTATACGGCGGAGCGGATCAAGTTTCTGAAGAAGTAAAAGAAGACACCTCATCCACCGTTTGCTCCGCAACCGGTCCCCCTTCCCCTCAAGGGGAAGGCTTTTGGACCGTGCTCCGCAACCGGTCCCCCTTCCCCTCTTCGCCGCGCAAGCGCGGCAGGGGAAGGCTTTTGGACCGTGCCCCGCAACCGGTCCCCCTTATCCTTGGGCTTCGCCCGACCTCACTGAAAACGCCACACTGTGGCTTTTTCCGGGCGTTCGGTCCCCTCAAGGGGAAGGCTTTTGGACCGTATTCACGCAAAAAAAGCAGGAAGCGCGAACTTCCTGCTTTTGCGGTTCCAACTTTTTCTTTTACTCAGCGTAGACGCTAACGGTCTTCTTCCCCAGATGACGGGTCTCGAACTTGACCACGCCGTCGATCTTGGCAAACAGGGTATCGTCCTTGCCGATCCCGACGTTGACGCCGGGATGGAAGTGGGTGCCCCGCTGGCGCACGAGGATGTTCCCCGCCAGCACGGCCTGGCCGTCTGCCTTCTTGGGTCCAAGACGCTTGCTTTCGCTGTCTCTGCCGTTACGGGAAGAGCCCACGCCCTTCTTATGCGCGAACAGTTGCAGATTCATCGTAAACATAGCTCATACCTCCCTGTATGAAAACTTGAGGGATTTGGGATAGGCCTCCTTGAGGGACGATAGGCCCGCGACCATGGTGTCGAACACGACGGCGGCCTTCTCCCTGTCCTCCGGAGCCGTTTCCCGGTTTAGTTCGCAGCGCAGATGCCCCTCTTGCTGGGACCAGGCTGCGTCCAATTTCAATACGTCCGTGATGCCTAAGAGAGCCGTTTGGGCGATGGCGGAGATGCCCGCGCACGCGATGTCCTCCCCATAGGCACCCTGATCCGCGTGCCCGGTGAGCTCGAACCCCACGACGGTGCCCTGCTCCCTGAACACGATCACCTTGACCATGGGGCCTTAGGCGATGGCCGTGATCTCAACCTTGGTGTAAGGCTGACGATGGCCGTTCTTCTTGCGGATGTTCTTCTTGGGCTTATACTTGAAGACGATGACCTTCTTGCCCTTGCCGTGCTCCACGACCTTGCCGGTGGCCTTGACGCCCTCGACAACGGGGGTGCCCACGGTGACCTTTTCGCCGTCAGCGACCAGCAGCACGTCGAACGTGACCTCGGTGCCAACCTCGGCGTCCAGCTTCTCCACGGAGATGACGTCGCCCACAGCGGCCTTATACTGCTTACCACCGGTCTGAACGATTGCGTACATTGTTGTGCTTCCTCCTTCTTCCCAGACTCGCTTGAAACGGTGACGGGCGTCCTGAACGCGCGCACTTAGAAAACCGGCTCAATGCGGCTTGCCGAAGTATTATACAGCCCGGCTGCGGCTGTGTCAACAAATATTTCCGAGAAAACCGAAAGATTATCGGGCTTTTACCGGCCGCTGAGCTCCTCCGTCCAGCGGAAGACGCCTGTCTTCGTGACGTTCTCGCCGTAGATGGTCCGAAAATCGTTCCGCATGGAGATCACGTTGAAGCCGTAGCCCTCCCACCGGGCCCGCAGCTCCTCCGCCTTCTCCGGGTGGCCGTAGTCCCGCACGTCGTCGTCCGCGATCAGCATGAAGGCGGCGCTGCGGTAGGGGTTGTCGGTGATGGTGAACAGGTTCATGCTGGTGTCGCCGCTGGTGTTGCCGAAGGCCAGGACCGGCTGCTTGCCGATCTCCCGCATGATGGCGGTGACCTTGTTCATCTTCAGATTCTTCACCAGGAGCCGGTCGGTGCGTATCAGCTTGTCCGAGGGCTGGAACACGTAGTCCAGGCCGTCCGTGTCCCCCTGGCCGCTGGCCTCCAAGGCCACGTCCATGCCGATGAAATGCTCGTCCGGCACGTCCACCATGCCCTCGAACAGGGTCCGGCAGATGAAGCGGTCGCTGCCGCTCACGATATAGACCTGAAAGCCGTTCTCCGTCAGGTAGTCGATGACCTCCACCATGGGCTGATAGAAGGCCTCGCCGTAGGTCATGCCCGTAAAGCCGTCGGCGTCGCGGACCAGGGCGGAGGTGACGAAGGCGGAAAACTCGTTCAGCGTCATGCCCGCGTAGGCACGGGCGGCCTGCGTCGCATGGCGGACGGCCATATCGGCGGCGTAGGTATGGGTGGGGCCCCCTGCCCGGATGTCGTGGGCCGCCGCCAGCATCTCCTCGTCAGGCTCGAAGGTGGGGTCGGCCAGGATGCGCCAGGCCATGAGGTAATACTCCAAGTAGGTGGGAAACAGCTCCGCGTAGACGGTGCCGTCCATGTCGAACACGGCGATGCGGCGGCTCTCGGGGATGAAGTCGGGCGAATCTTCGTCCGTCACCGCTTCCACGTAGTCGATGAGGGTATCGAGGGCCGGAGCGCCCTCGTTCCAGGCGGAGAAGACCTCCTCCGTGGTCCCGGCGGGCTCGTCTTGTACCGCCTCGGCGGACTCGTTTTCCCGGGCCTTCCCGGACACCTTTACCCGCATGCAGCCCATAAGGCAGCCCAGGAGCAAAAGGACGGCCAGCGTCAAAGCCAGCAGTTTGTTGTGTTTCATAGGGATTCCTTTCCGCGGGTCAGCCCGCTGTGGGTATATGTGATGCACCCGGCCCCATGCCGTCGAAGGCCGCCGGGGGGGCGCCGTCAGTGCATGATCCGGCAGGACTTTTTCGCCTCCGCCACCCGCTTGTCCGGCAGGGGCTTGACGGTGAACTTCTCCGCATGGAGGGCGGGATTGGCCTTCACATAGAAGTCGGCGTCCTTGACCTCGGGGAACAGCTCCCCGTCCTTCTTCATGAGCTCCTCCATGGCGGCGGCCACGTCGGGGCTGACCTCCATATAGATGCGCTTGAGCTTGCAGCCCCTGACCACCTGCAGCGTCTGCTTGCGCAGGCGGTTGAAGACCGTGTAGGGGGACAGGACCTTGGCCTCCCCCTGACAGTAGGGGCAGGTGACCTTCAGGGTGTCGCCGATGCTGCGGCCGGTCTTCTTCCTTGTCAGCTCCACGAGCCCCAGATGGGTGAAGCCGAACACGTGGGACCGGGTGTGATCGTCCTTCATGGCGTCCTTCAGGGTGGTGAGGACCTTTTGCCGGTCCGCCTCCTTGTCCATGTCGATGAAGTCGATGATGACGATGCCGCCGATGTCCCTGAGCCGAAGCTGAATCGCGATCTCCCGGGCCGCCTCGCAGTTGGTGTTGGTGATGGTCTTCTCCAGATTGTCCTTGCCCACGTACTTGCCCGTGTTCACGTCGATGACGGTCAGGGCCTCGGCCCGGTCGATGACCAGATACCCGCCGGACTTGAGCCACACCTGGCGGGAGAGGGCGTTTTCGATCTTGGCCTCGGTGTCGTAGCGATCGAAGAGGGCTTCGCTGTCCTTGTAGAGGATCCGGGGCTTGAGCTTGGGGGCCATGACGTCCGCGATCTCTTTTAGCTTTTCAAAGGCCTCCTGGTCGTTGACGAAGACCCTATCCACGTCCTTCATGAGAAGGTCCCTTACGGTGCGGAAGAGCAGGCTCTGCTCCGCGTGCATGAGGGCGGGGGCCTTGGTCTTCTTCGACTTCTTCTCGATGTCCTCGTAGAGGGTCAGCAGGCTGTCCAGATCCTCCTGGAAGGCCTCCTTGGTCTTTCCCGCCGAGGCGGTGCGGACGATGACGCCCTTGTTCTTGGGCTTGATCTCGTTGAGGATCTTGCGGAGCCGGCCCCGCTCGTCCTCCCGCTCGATCCGGCGGCTGACGCCCACATAGTCCACCGTGGGCATGAGCACCAGCGAGCGGCCCGCCAGCGTGATATGGGTGGTGACCCGGGCGCCCTTGGTGCCCACCGGGTCCTTGGCCACCTGGACCAGCACGTTTTGGCCGGGCTTCAACAGATCGCCGATCTTCCGGGTCTCCGGCAGCTGCTCCAGCTCGTCATACTGATCCCCGGGGAAGAACACGTCCCCGGCGTACAAAAAGGCGTTCTTTTCCAGGCCGATGTCCACGAAGGCCGCCTGCATGCCCGGCAGCACGTTTTGGACCTTGCCCAGATAGATGTTCCCCACCAGCCGTTCCGTCCCGTTCTGCTCCACATAGAGCTCCACGGGGATGCCGTCCTCCACCACCGCCACGCGGATGGCGAATTTGTTGGCGTCTACCAAAATTTCCTTATTCATGTTTTCCTTTCCCAAGGCTGGGCAGTCCCGGCACGCCGTCGAAATACATCTCCTCCCGCCGGCATCTGAAGGAGCCCGCTGATCCCAGAAGGTCGAGCAGCACGTTGACAAACGCTTCCGTGCGCAACCCGCCACCGGCGGTCAGCTCCCCCAAAACATCCAGCGTGAAGGATACGCCGTCGCTATCCCGTAGCCTTGCTTCGTAGAGCTGCGGACGGATGTTCTGGGGCACCATGGCCCCGCTCTTCGTCCGCTTCTGTACCATGATTTCTTCGCTTTGCAGCAGTTTATCGAGGGCGCTGCCCACCTCCACCGCGCTCACAGCCTTTTCGGGCCGGACCCACAGGGTGTACCGGGCGGCGGTGAGATGCCCGGTCAGGGTCGAAAGGTCCTCCGGAGCCGCCATGGCATGGGACACAGCCATGCCCTCGGGCAGCACCGCGTTGAGCCGCGCCTCAAAGTCGGCGGGGGCGATGTCCCCGTCCAGGCGCACGTCGAACCACTCCCGCTGGCTCTCCGCCCCCGTGGCCAATGCCCCGGCAAAGGCCATGAGGGGGTGGGGGTTGAAGCCCTGGGAGTACAGAAGGGGCATGTCCGCCCGGCGCAGCGACCGCTGAAGGGTCCGCTGCATATCCAGGTGGCTTAGATACGCCGCCCGACCGGTCTCATGCAAAGCAGCGATAATCCGCATAGGCCCTCCCAAAGCATCCGTTGCAGCCCTGGCGACAGTCCCGGGTGGTCTGGGCCGCCAGCGCCCGCTCATACTCCCGCTTCAAATACGCCGCCGTCACCACCACGTCCACGTGGTCCCAGGGCAGGGGTTCGTCTATGGCCCGCTGCCGATGGGCGTATTCCTCCACCGTGAGACCGCATTCTTGGAACGCCTCGTTCCAGGCGTCGGGCTTGAAATGCTCGCTCCAGGAGTCGAAGCGGCATCCCTTTTCGTGGGCCTTCACCAGCACGTCGCCCAGCCGCCGATCCCCCCGGGAGAAGGCGGCCTCCAGCACGGACAGGAAGCTGGGGTGGTAGTGGAGCTCCCCGCCCCGGACGCCCTTCATGGCGCCCACCAGCAGGCGCTGCTTTCTTCGGATCTCCTCGGGCTCGTCCTGGGCGCACCACTGAAAGGCGGTGTGGGGCTTGGGGACGAAGGTGGACACGCTGACCGTGAGGCGGAGGCCCTTGCCCCGCTTCTCCTTGGGCATGGCGTAGAACAGGCGGGACACCTTCTTCGCCAGCTCCGCGATGCCCAGCACGTCCTCGTCCGTCTCCGTGGGTAGTCCGATCATAAAGTACAGCTTGACCCCGGTCCAGCCGGAGGCGAAGGCGTCGGCGCAGGCCCGCAAAAGGTCCTCCTCGGTCACGTTCTTGTTGATCACGTCCCGCATGCGCTGGGTCCCCGCCTCGGGGGCGAAGGTCAGCCCCGCCTTGCGGACGGACTGCATCTTTTCCAGCTCCTCCTTCAAAAGGGAGTCGATGCGCAGGCTGGGCAGCGCCACGGACACCCGCTTCTTCTCCATCCGGTCCATGACCTGGGGCAACAGGTCGTGAAGGTGGGAGTAGTCGCCGGTGGACAGGCTCAGCAGGGACACCTCGTCGTAGCCCGTGCAGGCCACCAGCTCCTCCGCCTGGGAAAGCAGCGTCCCCTCCGACCGCTCCCGGACGGGCCGATAGATATACCCCGCCTGGCAGAACCGGCAGCCCCGGGTGCAGCCCCGCATGACCTCCAGGGCCACCCGGTCGTGGACGATCTGCATATGGGGCACCAGCTGCCGACCCACGAAGGGGGCGGCGTCCAGGTTCCGCAGCACGCGGCGCTTCACCGTCTCGGGGGCCTTGTCCGTCAGGGGCCGGATGGCCTTGAAGCCCTTCTCGTCATACTCCGCCTCATAGAAGCCGGGCACGTAGACCCCGGGGATGGCGGCCAATCGCTCCAGCAGCCGGGTCTTGTCCTCCCCCGCGGCCCGGGAGGCCCTATAGGCGTTCACCAGCTCCGGCTCCGCCTCCTCCCCGTCGCCGATGACGATGGCGTCGAAGAAGGGGGCGATGGGCTCCGGGTTCACGGCGCAGGGGCCGCCGGCGACGACGAGGGGATAGTCCATGCCCCTGTCCCGGCTCAAGAAGGGGATGCGGGCCAGCTCCAGCATGGTCAGCACGTTGCTGTAGCACATTTCGTACAGCAGGGAGAAGCCCACGATATCAAAGCTTTTCAGGGGCCGCCGGGTCTCCAGGGTGAACAGCTCCTCCCCCGCCTCCTTCAACGCCTGTTCCATGTCCGTCCAGGGGGCGAAGCACCGCTCACAGCTGACGCCGTCCATGTCGTTCAGCACGTGGTAGAGGATCCGGGAGCCCAGGTGGGACATGCCGATCTCGTACACGTCGGGGAAACAAAGGGCAAAGCGAAGGTCCGCCTCATCCTTCACCTGCATATTGTATTCACCGCCGATATACCGGGCGGGCTTCTCCACCCGAGAAAGGAGCCGATCAAAAACTTCCTGTGTCATACGTCCCGTTACGCTTGCTTTCCTGCCTGTATTTTTGCCCATTCCTCTGCATTTTTAGCCCCATGCACATAAAAACGCAGTTTACAACTCCCATACTATACCACATCCTCCTTCACCGGTCAAACAGAAAAACGAGTTCCCGGAGGGTGACCCCTTCGCCCCGCTCCACAAGGCCCTGCAGCAGGGCCCCCTCGTCCAGGGTGCCCAGCAGCCGATCGCCCCTTCCGAGAACCCGGATAAGGGTGTATCGATCCCGGCGCAGGGCGCGCAGGGCCTCCCCCGCCGTCCGATCCGCCCGAAGGGCAGCCTCCCGGACCTCCAGGGGCCGGCCCGCCTGCAGGGACGCCCGCTTTTCCAGCAGCCCCTCCCAGGCCCTGTCCTCCCCCAGCACTGTCCGAAGGCCGGAGAAAAGAAGGAAGGCGGCGAACAGCAGGGCGCTTTCACTGCCCACCCCCAGAAAGGCCCCATAGACCCCCAGGGCCAACAGGGCCCCGCCCAAGAGAAGGCCCGTCCAGGCCGTGAGCCGGTGGGCCCGGCGGGTGCCCACTGTCCGAGAGAGCAGGAGCGCCAAAGCCCGGCCCCCATCGAGAGGCTCCGCCGGCAGCAGGTTCACCAGGGCCAATGACAGATTGGACAGGAAGAAGGGCTCCATGACCTCCTCCGTTTGGGGCAGCAGCCGGAGAAACAGCAGGCTCATGCCCGCCGCCGCCAGGCTGCACAAGGGGCCGGAAAGGGCCACGGGCAGCGCCGCCGCGCGCCCCGCCCCCACGTCCCCGGAAAGGGCGGCCCCGAAGGGCCACAGCTCCAAGGATCGAAGCCGATACCCCAGGCCCCGGGCGGTCAGCAGATGGCCCGTCTCATGGAGCAGCAGGGCCGCCAGCCCCAGGCCCACCCGCTTGGGCCCCGCCGTCACGATCAGAAAAAGGACGGCGGGGAGCACCGTCCAGTGGGCCCACACCTCCGTCTCCCCCCAAAGCAGCAGCCGCTTCATGCCTGCTTTTGGACCGTCAGCGCCACATAGGCCCGGGGGTCCTGGGGCGCCCCCTTTTCGGACACGGACAGGTACACCCGCCGCCCCAGGGGCACCGTGCCCAGCAGCTGGCCCGCCGCCACCTGCTCGCCGGCGCGGACGTTTACCTCCTCCAGGCCGTAATACACCGTGTCGATGTCCCCGGCGGAGCGGACCCGCACATACTTGCCCCAGTCCTCGTCCTCCCCCAGGGTGAAGATCCTGCCGCCGCAGCAGCAGGTGACCTCCCGGTTCAGGGCGGAAAAGCCCACCACGCTGTCCTCCCGCAGCAGCGTCACCTCGTCGGTCTGGACCGGCGGCGCCCACTTTGCCCGCTTCACGTCGGCGCTTTGGGGCCGGGTCTCCTCCGCGGCCTTCGACGCCTCCACATAATAGATGGCCCCCAGCTCCTCCCGGGCCGTGGTCTGGGGCCGGGCCTCCTGTTCCTCGGCGAAGACCGGCCGCTGACCGCCGGGCATCCGGCTCCCCAGCTCCAGCACCAGGGCCACCAGCAGCACCCCCAGGCACAGGCTGAGCCTTCCCATCCTGCTTCCGCCGGCCCCCGCCGTGGCCTTCCCCGCCGGCTCCTGCACCGCGAACCGGCCGCAGGGCCCGGCGTTCTGCTGCCGCTCCCGCACCTTCACCTCTCGTATGTCCATTTTTAGCCTCCTCGTCGCGTTTTGCTCCAAAATACGCGCAGGAAGGGCGAAATATGCAAAAAGCCCGGCGAACCGGGCTGGATGAGCGGGAATAGCTTAGTGAAACTCGGGCAGGGACCGGGCCACCAGGGTCTCGATCTTTCCGGAGCGGATGAGCTCGTTCATGGCACTTACGTCCACCCGCAGCTCGTGATCGTCCTCGCAGAAGGGGACCGCGGAGCGGACCAGGTCGTAGATTTCCCGATGGACCGGGGACAGCTTATGGGCGATGCCCCTGAGGTCGATGCCCTGGACCGCCGCCATGAGCTCGAAGGCCAGGACGGAATACAGGTTCTTCACGATGGTCCGGCACTTCCGCGCCGCGGTGGTGCCCATGCTCACATGGTCCTCCTGGTTGGCGGAGGAGGGAATGCTGTCCACGCTGGCGGGATGGGCGTGGACCTTGTTTTCCGACACGATGGAGGCCGCCGCGTACTGGCAGATCATGTAGCCGGAGTTCAGGCCCCCCCGGGGGGTCAAGAAGGCGGGCAGACCGTTCGACAGCGTGGGGTTCACCATCCGCTCCAGCCGCCGCTCGGAGATGGAGCAGAGCTCCGCCGCGGCGATGCCCAAAAAGTCCATGACCAGCGCCACGGGCTCCCCATGGAAGTTGCCGCCGGAGATGACGGACTCGTCCTCGGGGAACAGGATGGGGTTGTCGGTGACGGAATTCATCTCGATCTCCAGGACGCTGCGCACATAGGCGATGGCGTCCCGGACGGCCCCGTGGACCTGGGGGATGCAGCGGATGGCATAGGCGTCCTGGACCCGCAGGTCTTTGGAGGCCTCCGCCGTGGGGCTGTTTTCCAACAGCAGGCGGATGTTCTTCGCCACCAGGCTCTGGCCCCGCTGGGGCCGCAGGGCGTGGATGCGGGGATCGAAAGCGGAGGTAAGGGCGGTGAGAGCCTCCATGGTCATGGAGGCGGTGATGTCGGCCAGCCTGGCTCCCCGGTCAAGATCGTACCAGACCAGGGTGCCGATGGCGGTCATGCACTGGGTGCCGTTGATGAGGGCCAGGCCCTCCTTCGCCAGCAGATGATAGGTGGGGATGCCGGCCCGCCGCATGGCCTCGGCGCCGGGGAGCCGCTCTCCCTGATACCAGGCCTCGCCCCGGCCGATGAGCACCAGGGCCATATGGGCCAGGGGTGCCAAATCGCCGGAGGCCCCCAGGGACCCCTGCCGGGGCACCACGGGGCACACGTCCTTGTTGAGCATGTCGATCAGGCACTGAATGAGCTCCCGCCGGATGCCGGAGTTGCCCTTCACCAGGGCGTTGGCCCTCAGCAGCATCATGGCCCGGACCACCTCCTGGGCCAGGGGCGTGCCCACGGCCACGCAGTGGCTCAAGATCAGATTCTCCTGGAGCTGGGCGCTCTGTTCATGGCCCACGTTCACCTTGGAGAATTCCCCGAAGCCGGTGGAGATGCCGTAGACCCGGCGATCCTCGGACACGATCCTGTCCACCAGGGCCCGGGCTCGGTCGATGGCTTCATAGCAGCTTTCCGCCAGCTGCACCGGGGCCTTGTTTCGGGCCACCGCCACCACCTTTTCGATGGTCAGGCTCTCGCCGTCCAAGATGATCGGGGCCACATGATCTGTATCCATGGCAAAGGCACCTCCATAAAACGAAAGGATTGTACCTTCATACTACCATTCCCGATATGTCAAGTCAATTTGCCGGGAATAATATACAGTTTTGCAGGGGAGACAGGCCGCGCCCTCTTTTTTCGCCCGGGGCTGGACAAGCGGGGCGAAATATCGTATACTGTAGGCAAGCGTTATCTTTACGCAAAAATAACGAATGGGAGGTGAGACCATGGTGTCCGAGAAAAAAGCCCGCCGGGCCCTGCTTTGGCTGGGGCTGGGGCTGCTGGTCCTGTTCCTCATCTCCTTCTCCCTTGGCCGCTACGGGGTGCCGCCTGTTCAGGTGGTGAAGATCCTGTTCACCCGCTTTGTGGAGCTGTTCGCGGGCCGGGGGGCCCTGTCCCGGACCTGGACGGAGCAGATGGAGACCGTGGTGGTGAACATCCGCCTGCCCCGCATCCTCATGGCCTGTATGGTGGGCTGCTCCCTGGCCGCGGCGGGGACCGCCTTCCAGGGGGTGTTTCACAACCCCATGGCCTCCCCGGATATCCTGGGGGCCTCCAGCGGCGCCGCCTTCGGGGCCGCGCTGGCCATTCTGCTGGGGGCGTCCAGCCGGACGATCACCCTGAGCGCCTTCGGCTTCGGTTTGGTGACGGTGGGCCTGGTCATGCTGGTGGCCCGGCGGGCGCCCGGCGCCAGGCTCATCAACCTGATTTTGGCGGGCATCATGCTCTCCTCCCTCTTCAACGCCGGCACCTCCTATATCAAATTGGTGGCCGACCCCAGCAATCAGCTGCCCCAGATCACCTACTGGCTTATGGGCTCCCTGTCCGGAACCCGGCTGCCCGATATCCCCTTGGCCTTCTTGCCCATGGCCGTGGGCCTTTTGCCCCTGTTTTTGCTCCGGTGGCAGCTGAATTTGCTGAGCCTGGGGGAGAGCGAGGCCCGGTCCCTGGGGGTGAACACCAACCGGGTGCGGCTCATTCTGCTTTTGTCGGCCACCCTCATCACCGCCGCCAGCGTGTCCTTCTCGGGCATGATCGGCTGGGTGGGCCTGGTGGTGCCCCACCTGTGCCGGAAGCTGGCGGGCAGCGATCATAGGTATCTCATGCCCGCCTCCTTCCTCTGCGGGGCGGCCTTTCTGCTGCTGGTGGACGACGTGTCGAGAAACCTGCTGGCCGTGGAGATCCCCATCGGCATATTGACCGCCCTCATGGGCGCCCCCTTCTTCCTCTATCTGATCACCCGGAAGGAGGAAAAGCTGTGAATCTGTCCATTGAAAATCTGTCCTTCGGATACGGGGCCCGAACGGTGCTCCACGAGGTTTCCTTCACCGCCCAGACTGGGGAACTGCTGGCCATTCTGGGGCCCAACGGCGTGGGCAAGACCACCCTGTTCAAGTGCATCCTGGGGCTGACCCGCCGGTATACGGGGACCATCCGGGCGGACGATGGGGACCTTGCCGCCCTGTCCCCCCGGGAGCGGGCCCACCGGGTGGCCGCCATCCCCCAGGCCCATCCCCTGTCCTTCCGCTACCGGGTGTTCGACATGGTCCTCATGGGCACCAGCCACACCCTGTCCCCCCTGGCGGTCCCCGGGGAGCGGGAACGGGCCGCGGCCCGGGCGGCCATGGCGCGGGTGCACATAGAGCACCTTGGGGACCGGCCCTTCGACCAGCTGTCCGGAGGGGAGCAGCAGCTGGTGTTCATCGCCCGGGCGCTGGCCCAGGAGGCGAAGCTGCTGCTCATGGACGAGCCCACGTCCAGCCTGGACTACGGCAATCGGCTGCTGGTCCTTCAGGTGGCCCGGGATTTGGCCCGATCGGGGTACACGGTCCTGCTGTCCACTCACGACCCCCAGCATGCCCTGTGGTTTGCGGATCGGGCCCTGGCCCTGAAGGAGGGCCGGGTGCTGGCCCTGGGCGCCCCGGAGGCGGTCGTCACCTCCGATCTGTTATCGCAGCTCTACGGGCGGCGGATCGACCTTGTCCCCACCCCCCAGGGAACCGTGCTGGTGCCGAAGGAGGGGGACTGATGTTCATCTGGACGGAGGAGAGCGCCGCCTTTTGGGCAGACAGCGCCGCCTATACGAAAAGCTATGAGCGCCTGGCCCAGCGGGCGGCCGCGCACCTGGTCCCCGGCGGTTCCCTCTTCGAAGGGGGCTGCGGCCTGGGGCACCTGTCCCTCGCCCTTGCCCGGCAGGGCTATGCCGTGACCGCCATGGACACGTCCCCCCTGCCCCTTCGGTATCTTCAGGAACAGGCAAAGGGGACCCCGGGGCTGACGGTCCGGCAGGGGGACGTCTTCGCCCTGGCCCGGGATGAGGTTTTCGATTATGGGGTCTTCTGCTTCTTCGGGGGCGTGCGGGAGACGCTCGCCTGGGCCAAAGATCACTGCAAGGACGAGCTGATCCTGTTCAAGAAGAACTGGGGCACCCACCGCTTCACCCGGGATCCGGGGGCTCTCCGCAAATTCACCTACCCCCTGATGGTGGCGGAGCTAAAGGCCCTGGGCGTGCCCTTTGAAGCTCAGGTCTTCGACGTGGACATGGGCCAGCCCTTCCGGAGCCTTTCGGACGGGGTCCGCTTTTTCCGCCTCTATGACCCCCAGGGGGCCATGACGGAACGGGAGGTCCTGTCCCGGCTCACAGAGACCGGGAACGACGCCTTCCCCTACTACCTGCCCGCTGTGCGTCCGGTGGGGATGATCTGTATCTCCTCTGACGATCTACGGAACATACCATTGCCATAAGGAGGAAAAAACATGAAGCGAACCCTATCCCTGCTGCTGACGCTGTTGATGCTGCTATTGCTGTGCCCGGCGACCCTGGCCCAGGGGGAGGCGGAGACGAGGCCCTTCACCGACTCTGTGGGCCGGACCGTGGAGCTGCCCCAAAAAATCGACAGGGTGGCCGTCAGCGGGCCTTTGGCCCAGATCGTCCTCTTTGCCCTGTGCCCCGACAAGCTGGTGGGCATCGCCGGCGCTTGGGACGAGACCGCGGAGCAGTACTTCGACGCAAAATACTACGATCTCCCCGTGCTGGGGCAGCTGTACGGCGGCAAGGGGGAGCTGAATCTGGAGACCCTTTTGGGCAGCGGCGCCCAGGTGGTCATCGACGTGGGCGAACCCAAGAAGACCATCGTGGAGGATCTGGACGCCCTGCAGGAGCAGACCGGCATCCCCTTCGTCCATGTGACCGCCCTGACCGCCACCATGGGCGACGCCTACCGTAAGCTGGGCGAG
>CADBYI010000012.1 GCA_902798825.1 uncultured Eubacteriales bacterium
AGCGGGTGAAGGGAATCGAACCCTCGTGACCAGCTTGGGAAGCTGGAGCTCTGCCATTGAGCTACACCCGCACATTTCCACGGTACGCACTATTTTAACCGTTTCTTTCGGAAATGTCAATGGATTCTTGGGGTTTGAAAGGCTATATTTTCAACCGCCAATTCGGCGTTCGCCGAATTTCACTTGCGCAGCAAATGTCACTGCCCCGCAGGAGCAATTTCACTCACCGCAGGCGTATTTCGCCAAGGCAGTTTTACCCCGTAAACCCGTCCTGATTGAAGGGCGGCGGGGTGTCCGGCCCCTCCGTGGCGCCGGGCTCGCCCGGCTGGTTGGGGGCGGGGGTGACGGCGGGCTCGTCCGGATAGTTCTGGATGGGGACGAAGGGGGTGGCGTTCGGGGAGGGGGAGGCGGCCACATAGCCCACCTCGTGGGGGGAGATGATGACGCCGTTCTTGCTGTACAGATAGATGGTCACCGTGTCCGCGCCCCGGCTGGAATACTGGGTGGCCCGATCCATGATGGCGGTGTAATTCTTCTTGAGCCGGTTCATCTTGGTCAGCAGGTCCGAGGTGTCCCCCACCTCGATGCGATAGCCTTCGGGGGTATAGAGGCTGATGCCCATGGTCTCGGTGAGATCCACGGTCCTGATCTTGTCCGACAGGCCCAGCTCCTCCAGGGTGGACAGCACGTCCAGCATGCTCTGGACCTGCTCGTCCGCCGGGTCGCCGATGCGGCTGCCCCGGTTGGCGCCGGTGATGAGGAGCCCCTCCACCAGGGGCAGGCCGGGATAGCTGGTGGCGTTGTTCTCCAGCACCATGCCCGTTCTGTCGATGATGGCGATATACTCCTTGTTGGGGCCCCAGGACACGGCCCCGGCCCGGCCCCGCTCCTCCAGGGTGATGCGGATGCGATTGGGGAAAACATATTTGACGGTGGCGTTGAGATAGGGGTCCCGGCGCAGGTTCTCCCGGGCCTGGTCCAAATCCTGAAGCAGGATATGCCGCTGGAGCTTCAGGCCGGAGGCCTCGATCAGCTCCTCCTTGGAATACCGGGTCAGGGTGCCCACCACGTCGATGCTGCGGATGAGGAAGGTGAAATAGGCCGCCAGCACCAGCAGCACCACCAGCCCCAGCACCACCAGCAGGGCATACATCCGCCGCTTTCGCTCGATCTGGCGGCGGGCCTTGCGCCGCTCCGCCTCCTGACGGCGCTGCTTCTGGCGGAGCTTGTCCCGCTCGCTGGCCCGCTTCTGGGCCTCCTCCCGCTCCCGCCGGACCTCGGTCTCGTTGAGGAGCAGGGTGGTGGTGGCCTTTTTGGCGTTCTTGCGCTTGCCGTAGCGCTCCTTGGGCCGCTTTTTCCGGGGGACCTTTCCCGTCCGGCGGCCGTAGCGATCGAAGGTGAAGGTTTCCCGGGCAGCGTCGGACGCCGAAGGCAGGGGACCCTCCTCCGGCTCCACATAGTTCGCCTCCTCGTCGGTGGGCAGCGGCATGCCGTAGTCCTGATGGTCAGAGGCCCCGTCCTCCTTTGGGGCGTCCGCCTCCTCCGCTTCCTCCTCCGGCTCCTCGGGGATTTCGTCGGCCTCGTCCTCCGGGGCTTCCTCCTCGTCGTCAGAGAACAGGGAACCTACCGAGACCTCTTCCTCCTCGTCGTCCTCGGCAAACAGGTCGATATACCCTTCCGGCTTCTTCTTTTTCTTCTTCCCCTCGTCCTTCACTACTCGTCCTCTCTTCGTATGGCCGCCCCCACGCTGCGAAGGGTGGCCGCAAAATCCATATAGCCCCGGTCGATGCGCTCCGCTTCCTCCACCACGGTGATGCCCTCGGCCCTGAGGCCCGCCAGCGCCAGGGCCGCCCCGCCCCGCAAATCCCGGGCCGTCACCTGGGCCCCGTGGAGGCTCCTCACCCCCCGGATCACCGCCGCGCGACCCCGCAGATCGCAGTCCGCGCCCATGCGCCTGAGCTCCGCCCCGTGGCGGAACCGGTCTTCAAACACGTTTTCCTCCAGCACGGAGGTGCCCCTGGCCACGGTGCACAGGGCGAACACCTGGCTTTGCATATCCGTGGGGAATCCGGGGTAGGGCAGCGTCACCAGCCGCCGCAGCTCCCGGGGCCGCTCCGGCCCCTCGATGTCCAAGTCCGTGCCCTCTGCGCGGATGCGGCAGCCCGCCTCCTTCAGCGCCGTCAGCAGGGCGGACAGATGCTCCTTCCGCCCGCCGCGGAGAACCAGATGGCCCCCGGTGATGGCCGCCGCCACCAGATAGGTCCCCGCCTCAATCCGATCCGGCAGAAGGCTGTGGGCCGTGGCCCGGCCCCGACGGCCGCCCCGGATGCGGATGCGGGAGCTGCCCTCCCGCTTCAGTTCAAAGCCCGCGCCGTTCAAAAAGGCCATAAGATCGTCGATCTCCGGCTCCCGGGCCGGGTTCACCAAAATTGTGTCCCCCTCGGCCCCGCAGGCCGCCATGAGGAGATTCTCCGTGGCGCCCACGCTGGGGTATTCAAGGGCGATCTCCGTGCCCTTCGGTCGTCCCAGGCAGCGGATGCGCCCCGACGTTTCGTCCACCCGCACGCCCATGGCCCTGAGCCCCTTCAGGTGCAGGTCCACGGGCCGGTTGCCGATGTCGCAGCCCCCGGGGTAAGGCGCCTCCGCCGCCCCAAAGCGGCCCAGGAGGGGGCCCAGCAGAAACACGGAGGAACGGATGGACCCGGCCAGCCCCTCCGGCAGTTCCGCCGTCCGGGCGCTGCTCGCGTCGATGAGCAGGGCGTCCCCGTCCCACTTCGTCCGGCAGCCCAGGGTCTTGAGCAGGCCCACCATGTTCTCCACGTCCGTGAGCCGGGGACAGTTGGTGATCCTGACCGGCTCCGGGATCAGCATCGTCCCCGCCAGAATGGGCAGGGCGGCGTTCTTGGCCCCCCGCACGGTGATCTGCCCCTTCAGGGCGCGACCGCCTTCGATGATGAGCTTCGCCATATGTCCCCTCCTTCTGCCCGCATACACTATGATATGCGGGAGAGGGGGCGACTGTGCGAAAGCTAAATGTCTACGTCACGACTGATGTTCAGCAATATCCCCATGGACACCATGAACACCAGCAGGGACGAGCCGCCCGCCGAAATGAACGGCAGGGGCTGGCCCGTGGTGGGCGCCAGGCCCGTGACCACGGCGATGTTGATGAACACCTGCAATCCGAACACGATGGAGATACCGGCGGCCATCAAACTGCCGTACCGGTTCCGGCACTTCATGGCGATCCGCATGCCCCGGTAGACGATCCAGGCGTAGAGCAGGATCACCAGCGCCCCGCCCACCATGCCGAACTCCTCGCAGATGATGGCGAAGATGAAGTCCGATTCGCCGTAGGTCATGTACAGCATCTTCTGATAGCTGTTGCCCAGGCCCTTGCCGAACCAGCCGCCGGAGCCGATGGCATAGAAGGATTGGATCAGCTGATACCCGGTGCCCTGGGGGTCCTGGAAGGGATCCCGGAAGGAGGTCAGCCGGGCCAGGCGGTAGGATGCCGTGGTGGCCAGCACGATGAACAGCACCACGCCCACGGCGCCCACGATGATGATATACCGTTCGTCCATGCCGCCCACGTACAGCAGGATCGCGCCGATGCCCGCCACGATCACGGCCATGGACATGTTGGGCTGGAGCATGATGAGGCCGGCGATGATGCCGATGACCAGCAGCATGGGGGCCAGGCCCAACGTGAACGTGCGCATATCGTCCTTATGCCGGGCCATGTAGGAGCACATGAAGAAGATCATGCCGAACTTGGCCACCTCCGAGGGCTGAATGGACACGCCCGCGAACCGCAGCCAGCGCCGGGCGCCGTTCAGGGTGGCCGCGCCGGTTTCACCGCTGCTGCCGATGAACAGCACCATGATGAGCAGCGCCGCCGACACCAGCAGGAACATATACCGCAGCTTGTCGAGGTAGCGATAGTTCACCCGGGACACGATCAGCATCAGAGGGTAGCCGATGCCCATGTACACCAGCTGCTTTCTCAAATAGTAGTAGCCGTCCCCGCTCTGGGTGTGGATGGCGTAATAGTAGCTGGCGGAGAAGACCATGACCAGCCCGAAGGCGCAGAGGATCGTGACGACCAGCAGGATCGAAAAATCCATGCTGCCCGTCTGCTTCTTATAGGTGATCAGTCCTCTCTTTGCCGCTTTTTCCATAGGTATCTACTTTCTTTTACCGTCCACTCTTTTTCTCGAATCTGCTTTTTGCCGGGCAACGCAAGCGCGTTTACAGTCTTGCATCGCTTTGCTGATGCTCCTCGCGCACTCTGCCTTCTGAAGGAGAGTACGTGGCTTCAAATATGTCAAACGCAGCGACATGTGCGGTGCGTTTGACACCTCGCAGGGGCAGCCGCCCGGTACGCCAAAGGCGTATAGGCTGACCCTGGAAGCGAAGCGAAAGCGGAGCCTCAGTCTGGCGAAGGCCTTGTCTTCGTCAGACTGAAGTTACTCAAATTTCCGCACGATCTCTTTGAACACCCGGCCCCGCTGCTCGTAGTTCTCAAACATGCCCCAGCTGGCGCAGGCCGGCGAAAGGAGCACGTTGTCCCCGGGCACGGCCAGCTCCCGGCACTTCTCCAAGGTCTCCCGGAAGGTCTCGCACCGATAGCAGATGTGCTCGAACCCGTGACGGCGGGCGGTCTCCATGATTTCGTCCGCGGTCTGGCCCAGGACCACGCAGGCCTTCACGTGGCTGCCGGGCAGGGCGTCGAAGACCTCCTCAAAGCCCGTGTGCTTGTCGTAGCCCCCCAGGATCAGGACCGTGGGCCGGTCCATGGCCTCGATGGCCTTCACGGTGGAGTCGGGGTTGGTGCCCTTGCTGTCGTTGATATAGCGGACGCCGGAGCGCTCGCAGACGCGGACGCCGGAGCGCTCGCAGACGAACTCAATCCGATGCTCCACCCCTTGGAAGGTCCGCAGCGTCTCCTTTATGATCTCCTGATCCACCCCCTGGCTCAGGGCCAGCAGGGCGCAGAGCATGGCGTTCTCCAGATTGTGGCCGCCGGGGATGTAAATCTCCTTCCGATCCATGAAGGGGGTGTCCGCCCCGTTCCAGCGGAGCATGATCGTGTCCCCGTCCATATACATGCCCTCGGGGACCTGCTCCTTGCGGGAGAAGTAGAGGATACGGGCGGGGGTGAGCTTGGCAAAGTCACGGACGATGGGGTCGTCCCAGTTCAGCACGGCGAAGTCCTCCGCCGTCTGGTTATCGAAGATCTTGGCCTTGGCGGCGATGTAATTCTCCATGGACCCGAACCGGTCGATGTGGTCCGGGGTGATGTTGCACACGCCCGCGGCCTTGGCGTGGAAGCGCACGTTCCCCTCCAGTTGCAGCGCGGCGGTCTCGGCCACGATCACGTCCCCGGGCCTGGTCTCCATGGCGTGGGCGGAGATGGCCACGCCGATGTTCCCCAGCACGAAGGTCTTGCGACCGGAGGCCTTGAAGATCTCACCGGTGAGGGTGGTGCAGGTGGTCTTGCCGTTGGTGCCGGTGATGCAGACGAAGTCCGCCTTCGCATACCGATAGCCCAGCTCGATCTCGCTGATGACCTCGATGCCCCGGCGCTTGGCCTCCACGATGAAGGGACGGAAGAAGGGGATGATGGGGCTGGGGATCAAAAGGTCCACCCCGTCCAGCAGGTCCATGGGGTCGTCCCCCAGGCGGACCTCGTAGGCGATGCCGGAAAGGGCGTCGAACAGGCCCTTGATCTCCGGCTTCATGTCGTTGATGATGACCCGATAGCCGTTTTCATACAGGAGCCGGGCGGCGGCGATGCCGCTCTTGGCCATGCCCACGATGAGCGCCGTCTTTTGTTGTGCCATAGTTCAATACCTCGCTTATTTTGTAAAGATATAGATGCTCAACGTACAGCAGATGCCGGTGAGGAGCATATACAGGGCCGTGATCTTGGGGTCGCTGACCCCCATCTGCGCCAAATGCCGGTGGAGCGGCGCCATCCTGAACACCCGCTTCCCCTTGCGAAGCTTGCGGGAAAGCATCTGGATCATGACGGACAGGACGGAGATCAAAAAGGGAATGCCCATGAGGGGCAGCAGCAGGGGGGATTTCGATATCAGGGCCTCCATGGCGATGGCCCCGCCCAGGGCCAGCGAGCCCGTGCTCCCCATGAGGATCCGGGCCGGATAGGCGTTGAACAGCAGAAAGCCCATGAGGGCCCCGGCTCCCGCCGCCCCGTAGACGGCCATGCCGCCGTAGTTGGCGCTCTCCGTCGTCCAGCCTCCGAAGCCGCCCGTCAGGGACGAAAGGCCGAACAGCAGCACGAAGCCCAGCTGAACCATCAGGGAGGTCCCCGCCGCCAGGCCATCCAAGCCGTCCGTCAGCTTCACCCCGTACATGGTGCCCAGGAGCACCAGCAGCGCGAAGGGAACATAGAAAAACCCCAAATCCCAGCTTTTGCCCGAGAAGGGCAGGGTGATGGCGGAGCCCACGGCGTCGCTCCCATAGAGCCAGGCCGCCGCCAGCAGGGCGATCACGATCTGCAGCAGCGCCTTCTGATAGGGGAGAATGCCCCTGCCGGAGCCGACCTTGAGAAAATCGTCCAAAAAGCCCACGAGGCCGCAGAGCACCGTGACCAGCAGCGCCGGCAGCACCAGGGAGAACCCCTCCCTCACGCCTACCAGGGAGGCCAGAAACCAGCCCAGCAGCAGGAACACCCCGCCCATGGTGGGGATGCCGCCCTTCTTGACAGGGGCGGAGGCGCCTTCCTTTCGCTCCGCCTGGCGAAAGTCCATATGCTTGAAAAAGCGGATCACAGCCGGGCCGGGGAGAGCCGTGAGCAAAAAGCCCAGCAGCAGCCCCAGCAGCAGCTTATGTACCGATGCCATGGCCGCCCTCCCTAAGATAGTCCTCCACGATCTCCCGATCGTCGAAATGGTGCTTCACACCGTTGATCTCCTGATAGGTCTCGTGGCCCTTGCCCGCCACCACGATCACGTCCCCCGCCTGGGCCATGTCCAGGGCATGGTGGATGGCCTGACGCCTGTCCTCGATGACGACGTAGGGGGCGGCGGTCCGTCGGATGCCCTCCTCGATGCTGTCGATGATGACCATGGGGTCCTCGGTCCGGGGGTTGTCGCTGGTGATGACGGAGAAGTCCGCGTTCCGGCCGGATATCTCGCCCATGATGGGGCGCTTGCCGTGATCCCTGTCCCCGCCGCAGCCGAAGACCGAGATCAGCCGATTCTTTGCAAAGCCCCGGGCCGTGACCAGCACGTTCTTCAGGGCGTCCGGGGTGTGGGCATAGTCCACATACACCGCGAAGGGGCGGCCGAAGGTATTCGCCGCCTGGAGCCGGCCCACCACATATTGCAGCTTTTCAAGGCCCTTGCGGATGGTGGTGAAGGGGATGCCCGCCGCAATGGCCAGGGCCGCCGTTCCCATGGCGTTGTACACGGAGAACAGACCCGAAATGTGCAGGTCCACCCGACCGTCCCCTTTGGGGGTGAACAGATGGAAGGAGGCCCCGGCGGTGGTGATCTCGATGCTCTTGGCGTAGAAATCGCCGCCCTTGTAGATGCCGGTGGTCCACACGGGGCAGGGGAGCCCCTCGCTCATATAGGCGGCGGCCGGGTCGTCGTCGTTGACGATGCACAGCTCCGTCTGATAGAACAGCTTCTTCTTGGCCGCCCGATAGGCCTCGAAGGTCTTGTGATAGTCCAGATGATCCTGGGTCAGGTTGGTGAACAGGGCCGCCTTGAAGCGGATGCCCGCCACCCGGTTTTGCGCCAGGGCGTGGCTGGACACCTCCATGATGACCAGATCCACCCCTTGCTCCGCCATGTGATGGAGGAGCCGGAACAGATCCGCGGATTCGGGGGTGGTGCGCTCGGTCTCCACCACCTCGTCGCCGATGAGATTTTGGATGGTGCCGATGAGCCCCACCTTCAGCCCCGCCTCCTCCGCCACGGCCTTGACCATATAGGTGGTGGAGGTCTTGCCGTTGGTGCCGGTGACCGCCAGCATGGTCATCTTCCGTTCCGGA
Organism: uncultured Eubacteriales bacterium; assembly: GCA_902798825.1. Classification (GTDB taxonomy): domain Bacteria; phylum Bacillota; class Clostridia; order Christensenellales; family CAG-138; genus RUG472. The sequence continues at coordinate 8,027 of CADBYI010000012.1, forward strand.
TGATCGAAGAAGCAGGCCGCCGACCGGGCCATGGCCTCCCGGCCGTCCGTGACCAGGAGCTGGGGCACGTCCAGTGGCAGCTTTTCCTCCACGATCAGGGCTGCCGCCCCCTTGTCCACCGCCTGCCGGGCGAAGCGATGGCCGTCGGTCTTCTCCCCCCTAAGGCAGCAGAACAGGGCCCCGGGCGTCACCTTCCTAGAATCGTAGGCCACGTCGGTGATGTCAACGTCCCGCTCCGGCAGATTCGTGTGCAGCTCTTCGGCTATCTTGGATAACAGCATATATTCTCCTTGTGTTCCTTTCGCACGAAGACATTTGTACGGTTTATCAAAAATGCCTTTCGTCCGTAAGTTACGATCCACCGGGCCCCGCCAAGCGCGGTGTAACCGCGCGCGCTCTACCAGCACAGGAAGAACGCAAGGCTTCAATTCTGTCAAATCCAGCGACATGCGCGGTGGATTTGACTCCTTACAGCTCTTGCCGCCCGGTAAACCTTCGGTTTATAGGCAAGAGTTGCCGGCTCCGCCCGCAGGCGGATAACCAGTCTGCTGAAAAACGCAGTTTTTCAGCAGACTGAATCACTCAGTCTTCGCGCCGGAAAACTCCACGTGGACCGTGGTCCCCTTGGGCACCTCCGTGCCCTCGGGATACTGGGCCATGATCACCGTGCCGGCGCTGTTGCTCCGATCGTAGTCCATGATGAGCCCCGCCTTGGTGAGGGCGTCCATGGCGTTGATCCGGTTTTTCCCCTCCAGCTTGGGGACCTTGGTCATCTCGACCTCCTCGTCCTCCGCCTGGAAGGTGGTCCAGGCGGTGTAGAGGATCACGGGGCTGCCCCGGACCACCATGTTTCCCGGGGCCGGGCTCTGCCGCTGGACCGCGGCGGCCCGCTCCGTCTCCATATAGGTGGCGTCCAGACCCGCCGTCTTCAGGGCGGCCACGGCCTGCTCCACAGTCATGCCCCGCACGTCCGGCACGGACACGGCGGTCTCCCGCCGATCCGTGGGCACGGAGTAATAGGTCAGCACGTTCTTCAGCACCTGCTGCACATAGGGGGCGGCCACGGTGCTGCCGTAGACCACGGGGACCTGGGGCTCATCCACGATGATCATGCACAGATACTCCGGGTCGTTGGCGGGCACGAAGCCCACGAAGGAGGCCACCAAAAGGGTGCTGGACACATTCCCGTTCTCGTCGTACTTCTGGGAGGTGCCGGTCTTGCCGCCCACGCTGTAGCCGGGAATGGCCGCATTTTTGCCGCTGCCGGAGTCCACCACGCCGGTGAGATACCGCCGGATCTGGGCGGAGGTCCCGGGGGTGATGACGGTGCGGACCACCTCTCGCTCGTTGTGCTCCAGAACATCCCCGGTGGAGGCGGTCACGTCCTGAACGTAGTAGGGCTTGAGCAGCTCCCCGCCGTTGATGGCGGCGCAAACGGCCATGACCATCTGCATGCCCGTGCAGGAGATGCTTTGGCCGAAGCCGATGCGGGCCAGGTCCGTGTCCCGGATATACTTGCGGTGGGTGACCGTGCCGGTGGTCTCGCCGCCGATGCCCACGCCGGTCTTGTCGTTCATGCCGAAGGCGTAGATATACTCATAAAACTTATCCGTGCCCATCTTCAGCGCCATGGACATGAAGGCGGGGTTGCAGCTGTTCTGCACCGCCTGGGCCAATGTCTCGCTGCCGTGGCCCTTGGTGCGCCAGCACTTGATTTTCTGTCCCAGGACGTTCAGGTACCCGTTGCACTTGAAGCTGGTGCTGTCGTTCACCGCGCCGGAATCCAAAGCCGCCGCCAGCGTCACGATCTTGAACACGGACCCGGGCTCATAGGTCTCGGTGACCATCCGTTGCCGTGACAAATCCAGCAAGGTCTCGGCGTCGGCCCGGGGCGGGTTGTTGGGGTCGATGGTGGGATAGGAGCTGATGGCGTATACTTCGCCGGTCTTGGGGCTCATGACGATGCCGTAGGCGTACTTGGCCAGGTTCGTCCGGGCCGCCTCCTCCAGCGCATTCTGCAAAAAACCCTCGATGCCCGTGTCCACCGTCAGCTGGATGGTGGCGCCGGCGATGGGAGCGATATAGGAGCTTTCGCCTCCGGGAATCTCGTTGCCGTCCCGGTCCGTCTCGGCGATCTGCCGGCCGTCCACACCGGAGAGGATGGTGTTGTAGCTGAGTTCCACGCCGGTCTGGCCGTCCCCGTCCACGTTGGTGAAGCCCAGCAGCTGGCCGAACAGGTTCCCCTCGGGATAGTTTCGCTTCACGTCGGAATAATAGCTGATGGCCCGGTTCTCCTGGAAGGTGACCAGCTGGGCGATGACGCTGGACTCCACCTGGTCCTTGATCTTCACCTGCTGATAGGGCTTGCCGTCCCGGGGGTTCAGCTTGGTCATCTTGCTGATGATGGACTCATAGTTCACGTTGAGCAGGGTGGAAAGGATGTTGGCGATACGCTCCCGATCCGCGTCCTCCGTGATGGCCTGGGGGTTTACGCAGACCTGATAGGTGGTATAGCTCTCGGCCAGCACGTTGCCGTTCCGATCCAGTATCCGGCCCCGCTCCGCCTTCAGGGAGAGGGAACTCTGCCACTGGCGCTGGGCCATCCGGGCGTACTCCGGGCCCTTGACGATGGACACATAGTACAGGTTCACCAGCAGCGCCACCAACAGGAGCACGGCAAAAGCGGAAGCCACCAACAGCTTCCGGCGAAGACGGGATATGCGGGGGCGACGGCCCCTGACCCTTTTCCGCTTCCGTTTCTCCACAGGCTTTGTTCTGCTCTTCCTCCCGTCAGTTATCGTTCCAGCTCATGACCCGGCCCACGCTTTGGTTGGCCTCGTTGATGGTGGCATAGTCGTTCAGGGTGCTCTGCTCCTTTTTGAGCAGGGAAATCTTCTCCTTATAGGAGGATATCTCGCTGTCCAGGGCGTGTATCTCCGTGTAAATCTTGGCGACCTGGGCGCTGCCGCCGATGGCCAAAATGGCCGTGGCAGCGATGAGGAACACCGCCAGGATCATGAGGATGCGGGAGTAGATGGGCACCTTGGGCTTCTCCACCTCCACCGCCGGCTGCTCCGCCAGCTCCTTCTCCCGGGGCTGGGGATATACTGGCAGGTTTTCCGCCGCCTCCTCGATCATGCGGACCTCGGGCCCGTTCCGGCGGGAGGGGGCGTAGATACGGGTCACCGGCGCGCCGGTTCCGTTGTGTTTCTCGGTGTCAAAGGATACTTCCATCAGCCGTTGACCCTCCTTTCTCTATACGTGTTTCTATCCGTTCCTATGCCTTTGTCCGTCTTTTCCAGGGCCCTCAATTTGCAGCAGACGGACCGGCTGTTCTCCCGCTGCTCCTGTTCACAAGCAGTCAGGGGGTGCTTCGTCAATATCCGCCCGTAGGGCGTCCGTCCGCAGATGCACTGGGGGCTTTTCGGCGGACAAATACAGGGGTTTTCCGCCGTCTTAAAGGCGGTCTTCACGATCCGATCCTCCAGAGAATGGAAGGTGAGAACGACGATCCGTCCCCCTGTGTTCAACAGGTCGATGCAATCGTCCACCGCCTCCCGCAGCCCCTGCAGCTCCCCGTTCACCTCGATGCGGATAGCCTGGAAGCACCGCCGGGCCGGATGCTGCTGCTCCTTGAAGCGGAACTTTGCCGGGATGGCCCCGGCCACTGTCTCCGCCAGCTCCGTGGTGGTCTCGATGGGCTTTTGGGCCCGTCTCTCGCAGATGCGCCGGGCGATGAGGGGCGAAAACCGCTCCTCGCCGTAGTCCCGAAGGATGCGGATGAGCTCCTTCTCCGAATAGCCGTTCACCACGTCCGCTGCGGTGAGGGCCGCGCTCTGGTCCATGCGCATGTCCAGGGGGGCCTCCGCCTTGTAGGAAAAGCCCCGGCTCGCCTCGTCCAGCTGATAGGAGGACACCCCAAGGTCCAGAAGGATGCCGTCCACCTTCGTTATACCCCTCTGCAGCAGCAGGCTTTTCATGTGAAAGAAGTTGCCGTGCAGGGCGGTGAACCTGTCCCCAAAGGGCTTCAGCCGTTCCGTGGCCGCCGCCAGGGCGGTCCTATCCCGATCGATGCCGATGAGGCGGCCCTCCGGCGGCAAAAGCTGCAATATGGCCTCGCTGTGGCCGCCGCCGCCCAAGGTGCCGTCCACGAATATGCCGCCTCGTTCCGGCCAAAGCAGGTCCGTCACTTCCCGGACCATGATGGGTACATGATGAAACCCGCCGTTTTCCATGACGAACCTCCTTTCCTGGGCATATGGGCATACGTCCACATATATATACAGAGTGTATTATATCGCAAGTCGACCCGTTTGTCAGTATTGAATTGTGATAAGAGGGTGATTTTTCACATTAGATTTTTTCTTTGCCGATTTTTCTCTTTATCAAAGAGAAAAGCGGCGGAAAAAGAGAAAACAAGAATACTAAGAGGGAAGATGGACAAAAGCATCTTCCCCCTCTTGAAAGTTTTTTGGTTGCACCTTTTTTACAAAAAAGTTACATGCTTTGATCCTTCCTCTTACTTGGACACTTGAGCAGAATACCCAAACAGCAGGCCGTCGGGCAAAGTACGAAGCTGGCTCCAATCCTTCTTGTTGCCGCCCTTGTTCAGCCGCTCGCCCATGAACACCAGACAGGCGGACACGCCGCCGTCCATGTTATAGGCCTGCTGGCAGCCGAAGGAGGTGAACAGGTCCGTGAACTCGTTGAGGTTCCAGCCCAAATTGGCCTTGGGATAGTCGCTCCGATAGCCGCCCACGATGACGATGAAGTGGCCCGGCTCCACCATGCCGACACCCACCCGGGGGTTGGTCTTAAAGAGCCAGTTCTTCTCCAAAACCTTCTCCTCTATCCGGTTTCCGTCCTGGATGAGGATGGGCCCGAAGGAGATGCAGTTCTCCACGCCGTCCTCCGCCACCAGCTGGGCCGAGGTGATCTTCTCCTTGGGAACCAGCTCGATAGACATGGTCTCGGGGTGCCACAGCATCAAATCCCCCTTGTTGCTGCTTTGATAGATCCAGCCGTCCCGGATCAGCACGCCCTTCTTGTCCTTGTCCATGTGGATAAGGTTGTCGCCGGTGACCATCATCACCGCATGGTAGCGCTTGGCGATGTTCATGGCGCTGTCCTTCCCGGCGCCGGCCCGGCCCTCATGGCCGAAGCCGCTTCTGAACTCGTCCGCCCGCATATGGATGTCCGCCACATAGTAGGGAAACTCCATCTTGGAACAGACGCCGGTATACTGGGTGATCTCGATGGACAGGGTGCTGTTTTTATAGACCCACTTGCCGGCGTCGGCGTTCTGCTCCACGATCTCCTCTCCGTCGGTATATAGACCCGCATCGGGATCGGGGGTGGCGGCAGGCTCCGGTGTAGGTGCCTGGGTGGGCTCAGGCGTGGGCACGTCCGTGGGCGCCGCAGTAGGTTCAGCGGTGGGTTCCGCCGTGGGAACGGCCGTAGGCGCCGGCGTGAAGGTAGGCGCAGCGGTGGGGGTAGGGAGGGGTGTCCGGGCGGCTTCCTCCGCCAATTTGGCATTGAAGGCCTCCGCCTCGGCAGCCTGCATCTTATTGAGGGAGGCAGCCTGATACAGCCCCACGCAGAGGATGATGCCCGAAAGCAGGGGCACGGCGATACCCACCGTCACCGGCAGCCGCTTTTTCACCCGCTTCTTCAGGGCGATCATGGCGACGAACAGCACCGCGGACAGCACCAGCGACAGAAGCACAGGCAGCAGCACCGCCTTGGTGTCCGCAAGACTGGGCAGAGGCGTGGGCGCGGGGGTGGAAAACTGGACCACCGGCGCCATCTCCACCACGGGGGCCTGGGTGGGCGCCTGTGTGGGCGCGTCCGTGGGCGCCTGGGTGGGTTCCAGCGTCAGGTCAGGTTCTTCCGTTGGCGCCTGGGTGGGCTCTTGCGTGGGCTCTTCCGTCGGTTCCGGCGTAGGTTCGGCGGTGGGCGCCGCCGTTTCCACAGCGGTGAAGCTGACGTTTTCCAGCATATTTCCGGTCTTGTCCTGGCCTACGTTGGTATGCTGGAGGATGTAGGTATCCTCACCATAGGGGGCGTAGTGGAAGGTCCGCAAGGAAGCATATCCGTCCCAATACAGGGTGGCCGCCCGATCGTAGCCCGCGGAAAAGTCATATGTATTTCCGTTCTTGTTGCCGCTTTCCGAGGACAGGTATACCTTTTTCAGCCAGGGGCTGCCCTTGATGTCCTTATAGACGCCGGAGAAGATGGTATAGGCGGTCTCCGCTTCGGCCATCAGGGGAAAATACCGGTTTTTGCCGTGGGTCACGATGATGGAGGGCCGATAGGTGACGATGAGATTCTTCAGCTCCTTGGATACCTCGCCGTTCTTCTCCCAGTTGCTCTTGAGGGCCGTCTCGTCCAGGGAGCGCCTGCCGGCGGTGTCCAAAAAGATGGGCTCGTTTTGAAGGCCCAGCCGCCACAGGGTCCTAAGACATTCCTCCTGCCGTCCCCGATTGTAGGGGTTGAGATACACCACCTGGACGGGCACCCCCTGATCCGCCATCGTGGGGAGCAGGCCGCCGAAGCAGGAGAGCTCCTCCCCGGGATAGGCGGCGATGAGCATCAGGGCAGGTTCCTTTTCAGGGGCTTTGAACAGGGGCAGCTCCCTTGGCAGCTCGCCCGCCGTGAAGGCGGACAGCTCCGAGATGGCGCCCTCGCCCGAGAAGGTCAGGGTATAGCCGTATATTCCCTCCTGGGGCACGTGCAGATACTCATTCAGAAGGGCGGCGGTATGGTCCTCCGTGGCAACTGTCCTTTGGTCCCGATCCAGCCAGGCGATCTTCACGGCGGCGGGAAGCTTTTGCCAGCCCATATAGGCATATCCGATCTGCTCGCTGCTAAGGGCGCTGACCGTTTCCCCCTTCTTGTAGGACACATAGGTGGTGTAAACGCCGTCGTTGAGTCTGTTCACATAGGCGGCGTGCTTTTCGTCCCGGATGACCGTCACTTCCCGCACGTCCACCGCCTCCTCCAAGGCGGCAGAAAAGACGGTATTGGCCCCCAGGATCAATACCGTAAGAAGCAATATGAAGCTGATGCGCAGAGCTTTCTTCATGACTTAAAATATCCGCATGGGCACGACCAGATAGAAGTACTCCTCGCTGTTCACGGGCCGGATCACGCAGGGATTGATGGGGCTGTTGCACTCCAGATACACCTTGTCGTCCTCCACGTTCTTGAGCACGTTCATGACGAACTTGGGATTGAAGGCGATGTTCAGCCCGTCGCCCATGATCTGGGCCGTGATCTCGTCCTCCACCTTGCCCACGACGCTCTCCGCCTTGACGATCATGTTATCCGCGCCGATCTTGAACAGGACGCTGTTGTTCCCGTCCCGGGACACCAGCTGGGCCCGATCCACGCTCTCCATGAGGGCGTCCCGCTCCACCAGGACACGGGTCTTGCAGGCCTTGGGCAAAATCCGCTTGTAATCGATATAGTCGCTGTCGATGAGGCGGGAGATCAGGATCGTGCCGCCCATGTCCGCCTTCAAGTGGGTGCGGGAGAAGGTCAGCGCCGCGGCGCCCTCCTCTTCCTCCAGCATACGGCCGATCTCGGAGATGGTCTTGCCGGGCACCACCACCCGCTTTTCGGGGGCCTCGCTCTCGATGGTCATGGTGTTCTTGGCGAACTGGAAGGAGTCGGTGGCCACCATGGACAGGCTCTTGCCCTCGGTCTCCAGCAGCACGCCGGACAGGGCCGGATGGGCCTCGTCCAAGGCCACGGCGAAGGCCGTGTGCTCGATGATCTTCTTTCCCTTCTCCCGATCGAAGGTGATGGTGAAGGTATCGTTCCCGTCGAAGGTCATCTGGGGAAACTCCTCATACTCCATGCACTGGAGCTGGTTCACGCTCCGACCACAGCGGATGGTCACGGTTTGGCCGTCCAAAGAGAAAAAGGCGTTCCCGTCGGGGAGCTTGCGCACGATGTCCGAGAAGATGCGCCCTTTGATGACGCATTCGCCCGCTTCCTCCACGCCTGCCGTCAGCCGGCATTCCTTTTGCAGCGTCAGATCGGAGCAGCGAAGGAGCACGCCGTTTTCATCCGCCACCAGATGGACGCCCTCCAGCACGGGCATGGTGGAGCGAACGGGCAGCGCCTTTGCAACGGACAGCACGCCCTCCTTCAGTATGTTGGAATTTACGTTGAATCTCATATGCTTGTCCTCACTTTCCGCCAGAATAACACGGCTGTGTCCCTTTCTCAACCCTTAGCGGCCCATTTTTACAAGATGTTGAAATTTGCCAAAGAGGGAGAGATCGTTTAGATAGTTTATAGAAGTAGTATTAGTAGGCCCTGTGTCCGGTGGGGATAAGGGGCAAAAAGACCGTAGAGGGGGAGAAAAAATCGGTGGAGGGACCTGTGGTCAAGCTGTGGACGATCCCGTTTCTTTTCCGCGCTGTCCCCGCTTTCCTTTCTGTCCACCGTTTTCGTCCACAGACCTTCCACAGCTGTGGATGGTCCCTATCCCTCGGTGATCTTCTTTCGAATATCCTCCATACTCCGCCGAAATTCGCTGTCCTCCCGGATCATGTTCTCGATCCGGCCGCAGGCGGAGATGGCGGTGGTGTGATCCGAGCGGTCGAACAGCAGGGCGATGCGCTTGTAGGGGAGGGAGAGCATATCGTGGCAAAGATACATGGCGATCTGCCGGGGCACCACCACCTCCTTGTCCCGGCGCTGGGACATGAGGCTCTGGAGGGAGATGTTGTAATAGTCCGCCACGATCTCCTTGATGCGAGAGGGGGTCACCTCCACCTTCTTGTCCTCGGGCAGAAGGTCCTTGAGGGCCTCCCTGGCCAGGGCCATGGTGACGGGCTCCTCCTTTAAATTGGAATAAAAGAAGACCTTTGTCAGGCTTCCTTCCAGCTGGCGGATGTTGTTAGGCACGTGTTCGGCGATGAACTGGATGATGGAATCATCCACCACCTTGCCCTCCTGCTGAGCTTTGTTCCGCAATATGGCGATTCTAGTCTCCACATCCGGCTCCTGCACGTCGGTGATGAGGCCGCCCTCCAGCCGGGAACGGATGCGTTCCTCCAGATTGGCGATCTCCTTGGGCGGACGGTCGGAGCTGATGACGATCTGCTTGCCCGCGTTATGCAGGGTATTGAAGGTGTTGAAAAACTCCTCCTGCACGGACTGCCGGTTGGCGATGAACTGTACGTCGTCGATCATGAGCAGATCCACGTTCCGAAAGCGATGGCGAAACTCCGCATTTTTGCCCATGCGGATGGCCTCGATGAGCTCATTGGTAAATGTTTCACTGGTCACGTACAGGACCCGGGCCGTGGGATAGTTCTGCTTCACGGCATGGCCGATGGCGTGCATCAGATGGGTTTTTCCCAGGCCAACGCCGCCATATAGGAACAGGGGATTATAGGCATGCCCCGGGGTTTTGGCCACCGCCTGGGCCGCCGCGTGGGCGATCCGGTTGGAGTTGCCCACCACGAAGGTGTCAAAGGTATAGCGGGGGTTCAGGGCATATACGCTGGGGGTGGTGGTGTTCTCACTTCCGTCGAAGTCCCGCCGCTGATCGGGCAAAATGAGCATCACGTCCACGATCTGGGTGTTGGCCTGCTTGACGCCGATGCGCAATGTGTCCTTGTAGTATTCGGATATGGTGGACTTGGTGGCCGTGTCCGGGCACTGCAGGATCAGAATGCCATTTTGGATGGTGACGGGCTCCAAAACCTCGATCCAGCGATTGAAGCTGAGGGAGGACATCTCCCGACGTATATTTTCACGGGCCAGGGCCCATATGCCTTTGATCTGTTCCATTCGATAATCTCCCTAAGTATAACTGTGAGCCTAACTATAATAGCAGAGAAAAATCCAAAAAGCAAAGGATTTTTTGCGTAAGAAAGGATAAAAAATGCCGTCGTTGGGAGATTTTTTAAAAACCACAATATGTGGGCATGCGTCGTTTGTCAGACACAATTTATGGATATTTTTCAAACATATATCTTCTTTACAATTTACTCACTTGCTACCTGCATGTGTTTGCTGTATAGTATCATAAAGGAGAATGTGTAACTATGCCGTATTGGTACCGTCCCATCGTCAATTCCGATTTAATAGGGGAAAAGCTCACCATCCAGCTGCCCGGGTTTCCCGGAGGAAAGGCGGAAAAATGCCTCATCCACTATATCACCCTTGGGGAGGGGGAGCCGCTGCTGCTGGTCCACTCCCTTGGGCAGAGTCTGTATACCTGGCGGGATCTCATTCCCCTGCTGGCGGACAAGTATAACGTCATTGCCCTGGATATGGTCGGGTTTGGTTTTTCCGGTCGGCCCGTGTCAATGAACTATTCCATGGACGAGATGGCGGATACCCTGGTGGAATTCATCAAGGCCCTGAAGCTGGATCACGTCCATGCCGTGGGGGCCTCCATGGGCGGCATGTATCTGCTCAGGGCCATGTCCCGGTTTCCGGAGATGTTCGACAAGGTGACGGTTTTGTGTCCCGGCGGGATCACGAAGCAGATGCCCAAGAAGATTCGGCGGATGGCCAAGCCCTTCATAGGTCCCTTCGTTCGGGAAGGGTACACGAAGAAGGATGTGCAGAGGTGTCTGCAGCAATGCTTTTACGACAGCACCGTGGTGACGAAGGAGGTGCTGGACGAGTATTTTGAGACGTTGGACAGCTACTCCTCCCGGCAGGCCCTCATGTACTGCCTTCGGAACTTCGACGAGGAGCTGGTGTGGGACGGGCTCAAAACAAGCGACCATCCAGTGTTCGTGCTCTGGGGTGAGGAGGATCGGATGCAACCCTTCGAGAATTTGGAAAAGGCCCAGGCGGCCCTGAAGAAGGGAGAGTTTTTCTCCGTGCGAAACGCGGGTCACTTTTTCCAGGAGGAGAAGGCGGACGTGCTGTCGGAGATGATAGATAAATACATCCTCTACGGGGAGGACGCCATATGATCGACACCTTCGCCCTGGGGGACAGGGTGATATTAAAAAAACCCCATGCCTGCGGGGAAAACCTGTGGGAGATCGTGCGGGTGGGGGCGGACGTGAAGCTCAAATGCTCGGGCTGTGAGCGGGTGATCATGCTGGATCGACTGGAATTTCTCAAGCGAGCCAAGAAGCTGCTGCCCTCCGGGAAGGAAGAAATATGATGACGAAAAAAGAAAAAAAGGAGATAATGAGGCTGGTGGCCCGGCGGAACGAGCATCTGAAGGGCGGCCGGATTTGGGACGTGCTGGAATATCTGATTACCCTTGTTTTAATGATGGTGCTGGCCTTCTCCATTCGGGCCGTCATCTTCGAGCCCATGCGGGTGAAGGGGTCCTCCATGGAGAACACCCTGCAGCCCGGGGATTATATGGCGGTGGAGAAGCTAAGCTATATCGTCTCTCCCATGAAGCGGGGGGACGTGGTCATCTGCTATTACCCCAACAACGACGATTATACCTGCGTGAAGCGGATCATCGGCCTGGAGGGGGACGAGATCACCATAGAGGGGGGCATCGTCAGCGTCAACGGCGTCCGGCTCAAGGAGGACTACGTGACCACGGGGCTCACTCCCAAGCATGACGGCACCTATCACGTGGAGCCGGGCTGCATCTTCGTCATGGGTGACAACCGCCTGGTTTCTCGGGACAGCACCGACGGCATGGTGGGCAGCGTCCCCAGGGAGCGGGTCATCGGCCGGGTGAACCGGGTGCTGCTGCCCTTATCCCGGGCAAAGCGGCTCCCAGACGTCCAATACGACATATGACGGAGGAAAGCGTGCCCCTGCGGCGGGAAACCTTTCGCAAGCTTCACCGGCATCACAACCTGTGGCGGTGGATGTTCAGCACCCTTTTGGCGGCGCTGTTCATGGCTTTCGTGTGCTTCGTCTGGTTCGGCTGGGTGAGAATGGGGAACGATTCCATGGCGCCCACCCTGAAGCAGGGAAACGTGGCCCTGGTGGATCGGATACTCAAATATTGGCGGGGAATCGAGCGCACGGATATGGTGGCCTTTTATCACCCCGTCACCGGCGAGCTGCTGATCAAGCGGGTGGTGGCCACGGGCGGCGAATCCGTCACGGCGAGGAACGGGGCCCTGTGGATCGACGAAAGGTATCGGCTGAACGAGGAATCGTATGGGCCTGCCAACACCACCGATTTTGAGACGGTGAAGGTGCCGGAGGGGTATGTATTCGTGCTTTCCGACGATCGGCGGTATAGGGAGGACAGCCGGGAGGAGGGCATCGGCTGCGTGTCCTTGAACGACATCGTGGGCGTCCTGCACATTCGGGTCCTGCCGTCATTTATCATTTATCAATAAAGAAAAAAACTTAAGAAGATAAGATTCTTCATGATGAAGACCTCATTATCCTCTTAAGTTTCTCTTTTTTTGGTTCCTTTTTTCTATTTATAGAAAGAGAAAAAAGGGACAAAACAAATATTGTACTTATTTATCCGTATGCAGATCCACCTGCTGGTGAGCCAGGGGCAGCTCGTTTTCGGTGAGGGTCTTCTGAACGGCTTCGTTGAGGCCGAAATACACGGTCCAGTAATCCCCGGACTTGAACCAGGTGCGCAGTTTGAAGGTAGGCAGGCCCCCTTCGGTGACGGTGACCAATGCTTCGGGAGCGGGGTCGGAGAGCACCAGCTCATTGGCCTTGGCGCAGCCCAGGAGCAGCTCGCAGACCTTCGCCTTGTCCGCGGCGGGGCTCAAGGTCACGTCGATGTCCAGACGCCGAATGTCGTTGGCGTTCAGGTTCTTGATGGCGGCGTTGGATAGAGCGCCATTGGGCAGGGTGATCTGCAGATTGTCGGCGGTGGCGATGGTGGTATAGAACATGGTGATCTTCTTCACCGTGCCCTCATGGGCGCCGTCGCTGATGAAGTCCCCCACATGGAAGGGCCGGAAGATCATGAGCATGATCCCGCCCGCCAGATTGGAGAGGGACCCCTGCAACGCCAGGCCCACGGCCAAACCGCAGGACCCCAGGACCGCCAGGATGGAGGCGGTGGGCACGCCCACGGTGGTGACGGCCATCATGACGACCAGGACGTATCCCAGCACCTTCACGGCGCTGGAGAAGAAGGTCTGCACCTCGGGGGCCAGCTTTTGGATGGCCTTCGACTTTTTCACCAGCTTCACGATCTGCTTCACCAGCCACAGACCCACCACCAGGATGATAAGGGCAGCCACGACCTTCATGGCCAGCTCTGTGATGCCGGTGCCTACCAGGTTACCCAAATCTAAATTACGCAGAATCATTTTTTTCCTCCTTTTTAGAGTATGTGTAGCATCATCCAACGACGATGTTCACGATATTTTTCACCACGATGACCTTGCGGACGGTCTTCCCCTCCAGGAAGGGCTGGACCGCCGGGGCGGCCAGGGCCGCCTGCTCCACGGCAGCCTTGTCCATGTCAGCGGCAAGAGCGAGCCGGGTCCGGACCTTGCCGTTGACCTGGACGCCGTATTCCACGGTGTCTGCCACCAGCGCGTTCTCCTCATAGGTGGGCCAGGGGGTCCGGTAGAGCCGATCGAAGCCCAGATTCTCGCTCATCTCCTCGGTCATGTGGGGGGCAAAGGGGTTGAGGAGCACCAGCAGCGTGTGGAGCTCGTCCCGGGTCAGGGTGCCCTTTGCATAAAAGTCGTTGACCAGGCTCATCATGGCCGCGATGGCCGTGTTGAACTTCATGTGCTCGATATCCTCGGTGACCTTCTTGACGCAGGCGTGGAGCTTGGGCCGCATATCCCTGGTCTCGCCCTCGCCCTGGACCATGTCCTGAAGCCGCCACACCCTATCCAAAAACCGCTTGCAGCCGTTGGCGCTCTGCTCGCTCCAGGGGGTGGCCGCCGTGTAATCGCCCATGAACAGCACATAGGTCCGGAGGGTGTCCGCGCCCAGCCGGTCGATGACGTCGGTGGGGTCCACCACGTTCCCCTTGGACTTGCTCATCTTTTCCCCGTCGGGGCCCAGGATAAGGCCCTGATAGGTGCGCTTGGCGTAGGGCTCGGGGGTGTTGACCTCGTTGATGTCGTAGAGGAACTGGTGCCAGAACCGGGAGTAGAGCAAATGGCGGGTCACATGCTCCATGCCGCCGTTATACCAGTCCACGGGCATCCAGTACTTCATCTTCTCCCTGTCGCAGAAGCATTCGTCGTTGTGGGGGTCGATGAACCGAAGGTAATACCAGCTGGAGCCGGCCCACTGGGGCATGGTGTCGGTCTCCCGCTTGGCGGGGGAGCCGCACTTGGGGCAGGTGCAGTTGACGAAGCTGTCGATGCGGGCCAGGGGGCTCTGACCGTCGGTGCCGGGCTCGAAGTTCTCCACGTCGGGCAGCGTCAGAGGAAGCTCCTCATAGGGGACCCCCACGGTGCCGCACTTGGGGCAGTGGATCAGGGGGATGGGCTCGCCCCAATACCGCTGGCGGTTGAAGGCCCAATCCTTCATCTTATATTGGACGCCCTTGTGGCCGATGCCCTTTTCCTCCAGGAAGCGGAGCATGGCGGCGATGGAGTCCTTCTTGTTGTCATAGGCGTTCAAAAAGTCGGAGTTGATCATGGGCCCGTTGCCGGTGTAGGCGCCGGTTTCGATGTCGCCGCCCTCGATGACGGGGATGATGTCCGCGCCGAACTTCTTCGCAAATTCCCAGTCCCGCTCGTCGTGGGCAGGGACGGCCATGATGGCGCCGGTGCCGTAGCCCATCATCACATAGTCCGCGATGAAGATGGGGATCTGCTTGCCGTTCACCGGGTTGACGGCGGTGAAGCCTTCCAGCTTCACGCCGGTCTTGTCCTTCACCAGCTGAGTCCGCTCGAACTCGGTCTTCTTGGCGCAGGCGGCCCGATAGGCCTCCACCTGGTCCCAGTTCTCGATCCTGTCCTTGTATTTATCCAGCAGCGGATGCTCCGGGGCCATGACCATGAAGGTGACGCCGAAGAGGGTGTCGCAGCGGGTGGTGTAGATCTCCAGCTTTTCAGGGACGCCCTCGATGGCGAAGTTCACGAAGGCGCCGGTGGATTTGCCGATCCACTCGATTTCCTGCTGCTTGATGGAGTCGGGGTAGTCCACCGTGTCCAGGCCGGTCAGAAGCCGGTCGGCGTATTGGGTGATCCTAAGGTACCACACGTCCTTGGGGAGCTGGATCACGTCGCTGTGGCATACGTCGCACTTGCCGCCCTGGGAGTCCTCGTTGGACAGGACCACCTTGCAGTGGGGGCAGTAGTTGACCTGGGTCTTGGCCCGGAACACCAGGCCGTGCTCAAAGAGCTTCAGAAAGATCCACTGGGTCCACTTGTAATAGTCCGGCAGGGAGGTGGATATCTCGTGGTTCCAATCGAAGGAATAGCCCACCCGCTTCATCTGATCCTTGAAGTGCTCCACGTTCCGGGTGGTGATGATGTGGGGATGGGTGTTGGTCTTGATGGCATAGTTCTCCGCAGGCAGGCCGAAGGAATCGAAGCCCATGGGGAACAGAACGTTGTAGCCCTCCATGCGGCGCTTGCGGGAGATGACCTCCAAGCTGGTATAGGCCTTGATGTGGCCCACGTGCATGCCGGCGCCGGAGGGGTAGGGGAACTCCACCAGGCCGTAGAACTTGGGCTTGGAGTAGTCGTCCGTGGCCTCGAAAGCCTTTTCATCCGCCCAGCGGGCCTGCCACTTGGGCTCGATGACTTTTGGATCGTAGGTAGCTGCCATAAAAACCTCCTGGAAAAATGCATTCCTGAACTATAAATGTATAACCTTTGTGACCTTTTGTCAACAAACTTTACAAGCCGAATCAGGTGTGATAAGATGCAACAAACATTCCCGGGAGGTCCCGATCCATGCATCCGTTCATTCATCTTGGAAATATATCCCTGCCCACCTATGGTTTGTGCACCATGGTGGGGACCGTCTTTGCCCTGATCGCCGTTTTCCGTTTGCGCAAAAAGGGCTCGCCCCTGTCGGAGGACAATCTCCTGGACGCCCTCATCTGGTCCATCGTGCTGGGCTTCGTGTGCTCTAAGCTCCTGTACTTCATCGTGGACCCGCCCCAGATGCCCCACAGCTGGTCGGAACTATGGGATTTGATCTCCTCCGGGCTTGTGTTCTATGGCGGCCTCATCGGCGGTCTGCTGGGTCTGGTGATCGTGAGCCGCAAGACGGAGAAAAGCCTCATCACCTACTCCGATCTGATGGCCCCCTGCTTCTGCCTGGCCCACGCCGGCGGCCGGGTGGGCTGCCTTATGGCTGGCTGCTGCTACGGCATGGAGTATCACGGACCCTGCGCGGTGGTGCTGGACGGGGTGTCCCGGCTGCCCACCCAGCCCATGGAAGCTGTCTTCCTGGTGATCCTTTCCTTTATCCTTATGGGCATCTATCTCAAAAAGCCCAGCCGGGGCACGGTGACGGGATGGTACATGGTCCTCTACAGCGTGTGGCGGTTCGTCATCGAGTTCTTCCGGGCGGACGACCGGGGCGCGGTGGGGGTCCTGTCCACCAGCCAGTTTATCTCCCTGTTCATCTTCGCCTTTGGCCTCTTCCTGCTGATCCGCAGCCGCAGGACGGTCAACGATTTTATAGGGGAATGATCGAAAGCCCGCATTTTTTTGTAAAAAAATGTGCATCCAAATAGCTTTTAAGAAGAGATTGTGGTTTGATCTGCAATCTCTATTTTATTCCTGAGCGTTTCACGTGAAACATTGCAATTTCTCACCAGGTACGGTATACTGGTGCCGATAAACCGAAACAAAGGAGAACCATCCTTGGCTAAGATCATCTGCATCGCCAATCAAAAGGGCGGGGTGGGCAAAACCACCACCGCCGTGAACCTGTCCGCCTGCGTGGCCCAGCTGGGCAAGCGGGTGCTGTTGGTGGACATCGACCCCCAGGGGAATACCACCAGCGGCTTGGGCGTCAACAAGAACAAGCTGGAGGCCTCCGTCTACGACGTGCTCATCAACGACGTGGACGTGACAGATGCCATTCGGGACACCATGATCGATACATTGAAACTACTGCCCTCCCAGATGGAGTTGGCGGGGGCGGAGGTGGAGCTGGTGAACCTGCTGGCCCGGGAGCAGAGGATGAAGAACGCCCTGGCCCCTATCCGGGATCAGTTTGACTATATCTTCGTGGATTGCCCGCCCTCCCTGGGTCTGCTGACCTTGAACGCCCTGACCATGGCGGACACGTTGCTGGTGCCCATCCAATGCGAATACTATGCCCTGGAGGGCCTGTCCCAGCTCATGAACACGGTGAAACTCATTCGCCGGAGCCTGAACCCCCGGCTGGAGGTGGAGGGCGTGGTCCTCACCATGTACGACGGCCGGACCAACCTTTCCCAGCAGGTGGTGGGAGAGGTCAAGCGGTTCTTTAAGAATAAGGTCTATGACACCATCATTCCTCGGTCCGTGCGGCTGGGGGAGGCCCCCAGCTTCGGCCTGCCCATCAGCCTCTACGCCCCCAAGAGCACGGGGGCCGCGGCCTATGGGGCCCTGGCGGCGGAACTGGTGGAGAAAGCATAAGGAGGCGGAACCATGGCAAACAAGAAAGGTTTGGGACGGGGTCTGGACGCCCTGCTGGAGAGCTATGAACCCGGGAAGGACCCGGCCACCCTCCAGGAGGTGTCCGTCTACGATATCGACACCAACCCCGATCAGCCCCGGAAGACCTTCGACGAGGAGAAGCTGAACGAGCTGGCGTCCTCCGTCAAAACCCACGGCATCGTCCAGCCTCTGATCCTCTATCGGCAGGGGGACAGGTACACCATCGTGGCCGGGGAGCGCCGCTATCGGGCGGCCCGGCTGGCGGGGCTAAAGGTGGTGCCCGCCGTCATTACGGACAAGGAGGAACACGAGCTCCAGGAGGTGTCCCTCATTGAAAACCTTCAGCGGGAGGATCTAAACCCGGTGGAGGAGGCGGCGGCCATCCGGTTTTTAATGGTTCAGCACAACCTGACCCAGGAGGAGGTCAGCAGCCGCATCGGCCGGAGCCGGCCAGCGGTGACCAACGCCCTGCGGCTGTTGAATCTGCCGGACAGCGTCCAGGGGATGCTGAAGGAAGGGACCTTGTCCGCTGGCCACGGAAAGATGCTGGCGGGTTTGGACGATCCCGACAAGGCGGAGAAGCTGGCGCAGAAGGCGGCCCGGGAGGGCTGGAGTGTGCGGCAGATGGAGGAGGCGGTGCGCCTGGACGCCCTGCCCCGCAAAAAGGTCTCCCACCGCATGGACCCGGAGGTCCGTCGCACGGCCAGCGCCATCCGCAACAAGCTTCGGGCCAAGGTGGCCATCGAGGGAGACCAGGAGAAGGGGAAAATCATCATCTCCTATTTCTCCAAGGACGATCTGATGAACATCTGCGACGCCATCCTGGGGGTTGAAGAGTAGTTTGTGCCTTTGCCGCGGAGCAGCGCGGCAGTTTTGCAAGCAAAACCGGCAAAATTACAACAAGGTTTTTTTGAATGTTTCACGTGAAACCATGACGAAGCGGGAGCTGTTTGCCTATATAGAGGCGGAATACAACGTGACACCGGACTATCCCTGGCTGGATTCGCCGGAGGGAGCGGTGTTCCGCCATGGGGACAACCGAAAGTGGTTCGCCCTGTCCATGCCCATTCCCCGGCGGTACGTCTATCCCGGCGAAGAGGGGGAGGTGGATGCGGTGAATCTCAAATGCGACCCGGTTCTCTCTGCCATGGTGCGGGGCGAGGCGGGCATCCTGCCTGCCTATCACATGAGCAAGGTCCACTGGATCACGGTCCTGCTGGACGGCACGGCGGACGACGATCGGCTTCGGTTTCTGATCCGACACAGCTTTGAACTGACAAAATCGAAAAAGCGAAAATAAAAAAGAAGGGATCGTAACCGCGATCCCTTCTGACGACTTTTGGAAATATGGTTATTGAACGCCCTTCCGTCCGTGCTGATACAGCTGCCGGTTGTCCAGGGCCCATTGCCGCTCGGAGAAGCCGCCCTTCACGACGCCGTCCAAAGCCGTGAACATCTCAAAGAGCTGGGCGTCCAGCCGATCCAGGGTGGAGAGGACCTCCGCCTCGGGGAACATGGGGAGCTTGGGGGAACCGAACTCCGGCTGGCCGTGGTGAGACAGGAGCATATGCTCCAACAGGACGGCCGTCTCCTCCGGTACCTGCAGGAGCTCCGCCGCGGCCCGGACCTGGGCCATGCCGATGTTGATGTGGCCCAGCAGCTGTCCCTCGGCGGTGTAGGCGGTGGCGATGCCCAGCCGCCCGGTGTCCAGCTCCGTGAGCTTGCCCATGTCGTGAAGGATGGCCCCGGCCACGATCAGCTCCCCGTCCAGGTTTTCATACCGGGCGGCCACGGCCTTGCCCAGGGACACGATGTTCAGCGTGTGTTCCAAAAAGCCGCCCCGGGTGGCGTGGTGGAGCTTCACGGCGGCGGGATAGTACAGCATCTGCTCCTTGTGCTCCCTCATGAGATACTGAACCAGCCGCTTCAAATCCTGATCTTTGAAATTCTCCGTCTCCCGCCACAACAGCTCATAGGCCGCGGTGGGGTCCTGGGGGGAGCAGGGGACGATCCGGGACATATCCACCTGGTCCGCCTCGGTGGCCTGACGGATGCGCTCGATCTTCAGCTGCTCGCTGTCCTTCCAGATGGTGACTGTGCCCCGGACCTTCACGATATCCTCGGGCTCGAACATGCCCATGGAGGGGCCGTAGTTCCAAATCTTGGCCACGCACTCGCCGCCCGCGTCCGCCAGCACCAGGTCCATATAGGATCCGCCCTTGCTGTCCGTGCGCAGGGCCGCGCTTTTCACCATGCAAAAGCCCTCCGTCTGCTGGCCGGGGGCGTTCAAAATGCTCATTCTGCTCATATACCGTTTCCTCCCACATAAAACCCTGTGTCAGATGAGTACAGTATAGCAGATTTTTCCAACTTGGCAAACAGGAACATTGTAGATTTTCGCAGGCTATGCTATACTGCTATACATAGGAGTATGCGCGTATGACAAGCGGATTGGCAACAAAACCCCTTTTGGGGGAGAGATTCGACTGCGTGGTGATCGGCGCGGGCCACGGGGGCTGCGAGGCGGCCTTGGCGTCCGCCAGGATGGGCCTGAAAACGGCCCTTTTGACGCTGAATCTGGACAGCATCGGCATGATGCCCTGCAACCCCTCCATCGGCGGCACCGGCAAGGGCCATTTGGTCCGGGAGCTGGACGCCATGGGGGGCGAAATGGGCTTGGCCGCCGACGACACCCTGATCCAAATGCGCATGCTGAACACGGGTAAGGGCCCCGCCGTGCACTCCCTTCGGGCCCAGATGGACAAGCGCCGCTACCACGAGCGCATGAAGGCGGCCTTGGAGGCGGAGGACAATCTGACCATCCTTCAAAGCGAGGCCGTGGGCTTCGAAACGGAAAACGGCCGCCTGTCCGGCGTGGTCACGGCGGAAGGCTTCTGCTACCCCTGCCGGGCGGCGGTTTTGTGCACCGGCGTGTATCTCAAGAGCCGCATCCTCATCGGCGAATTTGTCCGGGACAGCGGCCCCAACGGCATGCTGCGCAGCGAGGGCCTGTCCGGGAATCTATTGCGCCTGGGCCTGCCCCTTCGACGGTTCAAGACCGGCACGCCCCCTCGCGTCAAGCGGGACACCCTGGACTTTTCCAAAATGGCGGTACAGGAGGGGGACGAGCCCACGCCCGCCTTCTCCTTCCTCCACGGGGAGCTGCATCTGGTCCAGGACAGGTGCTATTTGACCTATACGAACCGGGACACCCACGGCGTCATTTTGGACAACCTTCACCGGTCCCCCCTGTACGCCGGCCGCATCCATGCCACGGGCACCCGCTACTGTCCCTCCATCGAGGACAAGGTGGTGAAATTCGCGGACAAGGACCGGCATCAGCTGTTCATCGAGCCCGAGGGCCGGACCACCCAGGAGATGTACGTCCAGGGTCTGAGCACCAGTTTGCCCGCCGACGTGCAGGAGCAGATGCTCCGCACCATTCCGGGCCTGGAAAAGGCCCAGGTCATGCGCTACGGCTACGCCATCGAATACGACTGTCTGGACCCCCAGGCTCTGGACTTGAGCCTGATGGTCAGGGCCGTCCCGGGCCTCTTCTCCGGCGGTCAGATCAACGGCAGCTCCGGCTATGAGGAGGCGGCGGCCCAGGGCTTCTACGCCGGGGTCAACGCCGCCCTGTACGTGAAGGGGGAGGCACCCTTCATCCTGGGGCGGGACGAGGGGTATCTGGGGGTGTTGGTGGACGATCTGGTCACCAAGGGCACCCCGGAGCCCTATCGGATGATGACCTCCCGGTGCGAATATCGGCTCCTTCTGCGCCAGGACAACGCGGACGAACGGCTCACCGAGAAGGCCCGGCGCACGGGGCTCATCTCCGAGGAGCGGTATGAAAGGCTCGTGAAAAAGCGGGAGAAGGTGGCGGACGCCCGGGCAAAGCTGGATCGGCGGGTCCCGGCGGACGAAAAGCTGCGGGCGTACCTGGAGAGCGTGGGCGAGACCGTGCCCCACGACGGGGCGAAGCTGTTCGAGCTGCTGAAGCGGCCCCAGGTCACCTATACGGGCCTGCTGGACCTCTATGGGGACGATTTGGACCCCCTGGACCGGGAGACCCTGGAGCAGATCGAAACCCTAGCCCGGTACGACGGGTACATCGAAAAGGAGAAACGGGAGGTGGAGCGGATGCGGAGCCTGGAGGATCTGGCCCTGCCCGCCGCCTTCGATTACAACACCCTGTCGGGGCTTCGGCTGGAGGCCCGGCAGAAGCTGAACGGAGTGAAGCCGGCGAACATCGGCCAGGCGTCCCGGATATCGGGGGTATCCCCGGCGGACGTGTCCGTGCTGCTGGTGGCCCAGAAACGGGGGATGCTATGAGCGAGATGCGGGACATACTGAAAGCGGCCCTGCCCCAGGCGGACGAGCGGGCGTTGGACCGGTTCGAACTATACCAGCGGCTGCTCCTTGAATGGAACGAGAAGATGAACCTGACCGCCATCACGGACCCGGTGGAGGTGGCCCGCAAGCACTTCGCCGACTCCCTGGCGGCCCTGCCCTACCTGCAGCCGGGCACGAAGGTCATCGACGTGGGCACGGGGGCCGGGTTCCCCGGGGTGCCGCTGCTCATCCTGCGGCCGGAGCTGCAGCTGACCCTGGCGGACAGCCTCCAGAAGCGGCTGACCTTTTTGGAAACCCTGCTGCGGGAGCTGGGCCTCCGCGCCCAGCTGGTCCACGGCCGGGCGGAGGATTTGGGGCAGAACCGGCTCTATCGGGAGCAATTCGACGCCGCCCTTTCCCGAGCGGTGGCCGGCCTCCCGGTGCTGCTGGAGCTCACCACCCCCTTCGTGAAGGTGGGCGGCGCCGCCATCGCCTACAAGGGCGACGCGGCGGAGGAGCTGGAAAAGGCCAAAAGCGCCGCCTTTTTGCTCCATGTGCAGCTGCGGCAGGTGGAGCTCGCTTCCGACCTGGGCAAGCGCTGTCTGATCTTCGCGGACAAAAAAGCGCCCACGCCGAAAGCCTATCCCCGCAAGGCGGGCACGCCGAACAAGAAACCCCTTTGAGTATTTGGAGGAACGAATATGTATGTGATCGCCGGACTGGGCAACCCCGGATTGAGCTATCGGAAGACCCGCCACAACATCGGCTTCATGGCCCTGGACGTCATCGCCGATCGGATCGGGGTCAGGATCAAGGATAAAAAGTTTTCGGGCCTGCTGGGCGAGGGGGAGCTTGACGGCCAGCGGGTCATCCTCGTGAAGCCCCAGACCTATATGAATTTGAGCGGCGATTGCCTCCAGCAGGTCATGCACTTCTATAAGCTGCCCCCGGAGCAGCTCATTGTCCTCTGCGACGACGTGGATCTGCCCTGCGGAAGCCTGCGCATCCGGGCCCGGGGCTCTGCCGGCACCCACAACGGCTTAAAAAGCATCATCACCTGCCTGAACTCCGAGAACTTCCCCCGGATCCGCATCGGCGCGGGCCAGGACGTGAGCCTGCAGCTTCGGGACTATGTGCTCAAGCGCCCCGGCAAGGCGGAGGCGGCCCTGCTGGCCGAGGCCTATGAAAAGGCGGCGGACGCGGCGGCGCTGATCGTGAAGGGGGACGTGGAGGGGGCCCAGAGCCGCTTCAACAAGCGTCACGAGAAGAACCCCCGCCAGAACCAGGAAGCATGAGGGATCAGCTCCTCACAATCATAAAAAGGGACCCGGCGGTCGCGGAACTGCTGTCCGGGTTGAGGGAGGGAAGGGGCCCGGCGGCGGTCTTCTCCCTGCCCGACGCGGCCCGGGCGCCCGTGTTCGCCGCCCTCTCGGAGGAGGCCACCACCCTGGTGGTCCTGGACACCGAGGCGGCGGCCGTGGAACTGTACAACGAGCTTCGGGCCTATCGTCCCGACGTCCTGGTGTTTTTGCCCCGGGAACTGCCCCTGGTCCACGTTCAGGCTGCGGCCCCGGAGCGGCGGAGCCAGCGGCTGGGGGTCCTGTCCCGGCTGGTGCTGGGGGTGCCCAGCCTGATCGTCTCCTGCGGGGCGGCCCTCTTGGAGCGGTTGGCGCCGCCGGAGGCCTTCGTGTCCCAGGTGAAGGTGGTGAAACGGGGGGACGTCCTGCCGCCCCGCCAGCTTCTTTCGGACCTGGTCAGCGCCGGCTACGAGCGGGTGGACATGCTGGAGGGCCCCGGCCAGGTGGCGCTCCGCGGCGACATTTTGGACGTGTTCCCGCCCCAGGGGGAGGACCCCTGTCGGATCGAATTCTTCGACGACGAGGTGGACCAGCTCCGCTGGTTCGACGTCAGCACCCAGCGGTCCATCCGCCAGACGGACCGGGCGCTGCTGCCCCCCGCCTTTGAAACGCCCCAGCCCGGCAGCCGGGTACGCAGAGCCCTGAAGGCCCTGGGGGATCGGGCGGGCTTCGACCGGGAGCGGGAGGATTGGGCCCAGGAGCGGCCCACCCTGGGGGCGGACGTGCTGCTGCCGCTGCTGTACGACGAGGAGGCCAGCCTCCACGACTACCTGCCCGCCGACTGCTTCCGCCTGGTGGTGGAGCCGGATCGGGTGATGGAGGAGGGGCGGACGGCCCGCACCCTGTTTTTGGAGTCCGTCACCGCCATGCTGGATCGGGAGGAGGGCCACCCCAAGCAGGCGAAGCTGATGCGGGAGGACGGCCACCTTTCGGAGCTGCTGAACACCCGTCGCACGGCGGCGGTCTATTCCCTTTTCCGTACCAGCCGGGAGCTGGCCCACAAAATGCGGGTGAAGTTCACCCTGGAAAGCGCGCCCATGTATCTGGGCGACATGGGGGAGCTGGTCCGGGAGCTGAAGCGCTTCCGCCAGACGGGAGGCAGCGCCCTTCTCTATGGGGGCGAAAGCGCCGACGGGCTGCTCCAAAGCCTCCAGGACGAGATACGCTGCACCCTGGCGGAGGAGCTTACCCGCGAATCGGAGCCCGGCGAGGTGCTGATCCTGAAGGAAAGCCTGCCCCGGGGCTTCGTGTGCCCGGCCCAAAAGCTCATGGTGCTCACCGGGTCGGAACTCTTCGGCAAGCGCATGTCCCGGCCGAGGAAGACGAAAAGCGGCCTGAAATTCTCCGATCTCACCGTGGGGGACTATGTGGTCCACGAGGCCCACGGCGTGGGTCGGTTCGTGGGCGTGGAACAGCTCACCGTGGAGAACAGCACCCGGGATTATCTGCTTCTTCTCTATAAGGGCGGCGACAAGCTCTATATCCCCACGGATCAGCTGGACCGGATACAGAAATATATGGGATCCGCAGGGGAGGACGCGGCCCCGACTTTGAGCAAGCTGGGGGGCGGCGAATGGCAGCAGAAGGTCCAAAAGGCCCGGGCGGCGGCGAAAAAGCTGGCCGTGGACCTGGCGGCTCTCTACGCCAAGCGGGCCTCCCTCCAGGGCTTCGCCTTCTCTCCGGACACGGCCTGGCAGCGGAAGCTGGAGGCCTCCTTCCCCTATGAGGAGACCAGGGACCAGCTTCGCTGCATCCGGGAGGTGAAGGCGGACATGGAGAGCCGCCGGCCCATGGATCGGCTCCTCTGCGGGGATGTGGGCTACGGCAAGACCGAGGTAGCCATCCGGGCGGCCTTCAAGGCGGTCCAGGACGGGAAGCAGGCGGCCCTGCTGGCCCCCACCACCATCCTGGCCCAACAGCATTTCGCCACCGTTTCGGAGCGGTTTTCCGCCTTTCCGGTGACGGTGGGCTGCCTCTCCCGATTCCAGACGCCCAAGGAGCGGGAGGCCGTGAAAAAGGCCCTGGCGACCGGCGAGATCGATATGGTCGTGGGCACCCATGCCCTGCTGGCCAAGGACGTGAAATTCAAGGACCTGGGGCTCCTCATCATCGACGAGGAGCACCGCTTCGGCGTGAACCACAAGGAGCAGATCAAGGCCATGCGCAGCCAGGTGGACGTGCTGACCATGACCGCCACGCCCATTCCCCGGACGCTGAACATGGCCATGACCGGCGTCCGGGACGTGTCCGTCATCGAGACGCCGCCGGAGAACCGGTTCCCGGTCCAAACCTTCGTGGTGGAGTATACCGACGCCCAGATCGCCGCCGTCATCCGCCGGGAGCTGTCCCGGGGGGGCCAGTGCTTCCTCGTCAGCAACAAGGTCATAGGCATGGAGAGCACCCTCTCTCACTTTCAGGAGCTGGTGCCCGAGGCCCGGTTCATCATGGCCCATGGCCAGATGAACGAGCATGCCCTGGAACAGGCCATGCTGTCCTTCATTCAGCACGAGGCGGACGTGCTGCTATGCTCCACCATCGTGGAGAGCGGCGTGGACATCCCCAACTGCAACACCCTGGTGGTCCTGGACGCGGACAAGCTGGGCCTCGCCCAGCTATATCAGCTGCGGGGCCGGGTGGGGCGGTCGAACCGCATCGCCTACGCCTACTTCACCGTGCCCCAGAGCCGGTCCCTGCCCGAGGCGGCCCAAAAGCGGCTGCTGGCGGTGCGGGAGTTCACCCAGTTCGGGGCCGGATATCGGCTGGCCATGCGGGATTTGGAGATCCGGGGCGCCGGGAGCCTGCTGGGGGCCGAGCAGCATGGGCATCTGTCCGACGTGGGCTATGAATATTACTGCAAGCTGATCCGCCAGGCGGTGGACGAGGCGTCGGGCCGGGAGACCCTGCCCCCCATCGACACGGCGGTGGACGCCCCCGGGGACGCCTATGTGCCCAAGGGCTTTGTCAACGGGGAGCTGCAGCGGATGGCCATGTACAAGCGCATCGCCGAGATCGAGGATTTGGATATGTTCGACGATATGTACGACGAGTTCACCGACCGCTACGGGGATCTGCCCGAGAGCGTGGAGCGGCTCATGCGCCTGTCCCTCATCAAGCATCTGGCCGCTCGGGCGGGCTTTGCCTCCGTGACGGTGAAGCCCGGGAAGGCGACGTTGAAATACGACCAGAGCGCCCGTCCCGACGGTGGAAAGCTGTTGCTGGCGTTGTCCAACGAGCAGGGGGCCCGGCTCCTTGGGGGGGACCCGGCGGCGGTGGAGGTGGCCGTCAAGGGGCGAAGCGCAGACGATTTTGTAAAGAAACTGCCACAATTTCTTTCCATTCTGGCGGATTGCAACCGGCTGGAGGAGGGGGTATAATGGGGCGAAGCATATGGATAGAAAGGAAGATAGGATCGTGAGCAAAAAACTACTGGCCCTCGCGCTGTGCCTGCTGCTGATGCTGGGCGCCGTGGGCTGTTTGGAAGAGACCAAAACGGCGGATCAGCCGGCCGTTCAGCCTGCCGCGGATACCGCAGAAGCCGTCGCTGACGCGGGCGCGGATGCCGGCGAAACGGACGAGCTGCCCGCCTTCACCCTGGGGGACTTCACCGTCACCGTGGGCGAGGTCCGCAACAGCTACAACACCATCGTGGAATACATGGGCTATTACGGCCTCAGCGCCCCCACCACCGCCGAGGAGATCGGCCAGTATCGGGACATGATCATCGAGGATCTGCTCACCGCCAAGGTCCTGCCCTGGAAGGCCAAGACCCTGGGCGTGACGCTCACCGAGGAAAAGAAGGCCGAGGTGGCCCGTGAGGTGGAGGAGCAGATCGCCGAGTACGCCGCCGACTATCTGGAGGACGCCAAGACGGAGCTGGGCGAGGACGCCGATGCCGCGGAGGTGGCCCTCAAGGCCCGGGAGATCCTGGAAAAGGACGTGGAGGAATACTTCGGCTATCCCTTCAGCCAGTGGCTGGAGGAGATGACCGCCTCCCATGAGGAGTCCGCTCTGGCGGACCTGTTGAAGGAGGAGTTCAGCAAGGGCGTTTCGGTCACCGAGGACGACGCCCGCGCCTGGTTCGAAACCGAGCTGGCGGAGCAGAAGGAGAATTTCGACACGGATTTCACCTCCTTTAAGAGCCAGTACGACGCCTATCGCACGGGCGAATCCCCCGTGCCCGCCCTGTACACCCCCGAGGGCTTCGGCCGCATGCAGGTCATCACCTTCGACGTGGACGAGGAGAACAGCGCCGCCTACGCCGCCAACGAGGTGGAGATGACCAACCTGGAGGCGGAGTACGGGAAGCTGTTCCTGCGGGGCCTGGACGAGGACCGGCTGGCCGAGATCGTGATCCGCTATGAGGAGCTGCAGGCCCAGAACACCGTGCTGCTGCAGAAGGATCGGGACAAGGCCGAGAAGGCCCGGGCCGACGCTCTGTCCGGCATGGACTTCACCGAGATCTATACCGCCTACTCCAACCAGGAGGGGGCCGTGGGCTACTATGGCTACGCCGAGGACGACCCCAACCGGGACGGCACCGTGGTCTTTTACACCCAGGCCCAGGACACGGAGTGGCCCGAGCAGATTTGGACCGCCGCCTGCGCCATGAAGGAGGGGGAGGTTTCGGAGCTGCTGCAGGTGGAGGATTCCTTCTACCTCATCAAGCGTCTGGCCGATCTGCCGGCGGGGGACGCCGCCTTTGAGGACGACGTGGAGGCCTATACCGCAGCCGCCCTGGCGGACAAGCAGGAGGAGGAATGGGAAGCCGTCCAGGAGGACTGGCTCACCGAGGCCCGGAACGCCGCCACCTTCTACGAGGACAACTACGCGGGCGTGGGGCTCTGATGGGCGCCCCGTCTCTGAAACAAGCGGAGGTGGGCGACAAGCCCACCTCTTTCCTCTATCGAATACTGCGGTTTTTCATCTGGCTGGGATTCCCCAAGTGGAAGCTGCAGGGGGTCGAAAACCTGCCGGCGGGCCCTTGCGTCATCGTGGGCAACCATAGCCAGATGTACGGACCCGTGGCAGGGGAGCTGTACATCCCCGGGCGACACTGGGTCTGGTGCGCCGGGGAGGTGATGCACCGGGAGGAGGCGGCGGCCTACGCCTATCGGGATTTCTGGCCCCGAAAGCCGAGGGGCCTGCGCTGGTTCTACCGGCTGCTGAGCCACATGATCGTGCCCCTTGCCCTGTGCCTGTTCAACAACGCCCACACCATCGGCGTGTATCACGACGCCCGGCTTTTGTCCACCTTCCGAACATCGGTGCAGAAGCTGAAGGACGGGGATCGGCTGGTGATCTTTCCCGAGTGCTACGAGGAGCACAACCACATCGTCCACGCCTTTCAGGACCGGTTCGTGGACCTGGGCCGCATATACCACAAGCAGACCGGAGCGGCCCTGCCCTTTGTGCCCCTGTATGTGGCGCCGAAGCTGGGGGTGCTTTCCTTCGGTTCCCCTGTCCTCTATGATCCGGACGCCCCGGCGGAAGGGGAGCGAAAGCGCGTGGCGGCCGCTCTCATGGACCGAATCACCGCCATGGCCCTCGCCTTGCCGCCCCACACCGTGTTCCCCTATCCCAACGTGCCCCGCCGGGAATATCCCAGGAGCAAGTGACCGACAGCCGCCTTTTCCGCCGAAAAGGCGGATTTTTTTCAAATAGGTATTGACTTTCCCCCTGGTGGAAGCTGTATAAAGGAGGAGAAAGGACGGGCGGCGCCATGAAGATTCAACAGGTGGAGGAGCTGGTGGGCATCAGCAAGAAGAACATCCGCTTCTATGAGGCCGAGGGGCTCCTGTCTCCCGGGCGGGCCGAGAACGGCTATCGCGCCTATGGCCAGGCGGACGTGGAGCGGCTCCAACGGATCAAGCTCCTGCGGAAGCTCGACGTGCCCATCGAGGACATCCGGGCCCTGCTCAAGGGGGAGGGGTCCTTGGAGACCTGCCTCGCCCGGCAGCTGCGTTCCTACGACCGCCAGCGGGAGAGCCTGGCGGCCATGGAGGGCATGACACGGGCCCTGCTGGAGCGGCCCGGCCTGACGTTGGCGGCCCTGGACGCGGCGGAGTGCCTGGACAGGATCGAACGGCTGGAAAAGGAGGGACAATCGTTTATGGACGTGTCGAAGAAAGATGTGCACCGCAAGAAGACCACCGGGGCCGTGCTGGGGGCGGTCCTCATCATCGCCCTGATCCTGCCCGCCCTGTTCATCATCCTGTGGGCCAACGGGCAGGACCCCCTGCCGCCCTGGCTGCTGGGGCTGTTTGTCCTGATCACGGTGGCGGTCGTCGCCGCCATCCTGGCGGTGCTCATACAACGAATCAAGGAGATCAAAGGAGGAGAAGAGGATGAAGCTGCTCAGTATTGACCACATTCCGGGCCAGCAGATCGAGGCTCTGGGCATGGTGAAGGGGGCCGTGGTGCAGACGAAGCACTTCGGCAAGGACTTTATGGCGGGCATCAAGACCCTGGTGGGCGGCGAGATCGTGGCCTACACGGAGATGCTCAACGAGGCCCGGCAGATCGCCGTCAAGCGCATGGTGGACGAGGCCAAGGCCCTGGACGCCGACGCCGTGGTGGGCATCCGCTACGGCTCCGCCCAGGTCATGCAGGGAGCCGCCGAGGTGCTGGCCTACGGCACGGCGGTGAAGATCCTGGGCCCGGCCCGGGAAGGAACGGTGCGGCTGTGAACGGCCCCGTTTCGCCCCTGACCCTGGGGAGCATGGGCCTGGCCGTCCTGTTCTGCGTCCTGCTGCCATTGGGGCTGCTGCTGTATTATAAAAAGAAGGGCGCCCAGGTGCTGCCCTTCTTTGTGGGCTGCGGCGTGTTCGTCCTTTTCGCCCTCCTTTTGGAGACGCTGATGCACCAGCTGGTGCTGAAGCTCCTGCCCGTGGGGGAGCGGATACTGGGGAACACCCTGCTCTATGCCCTCTACGGGGGCTTTGCGGCGGGGATCTTCGAGGAGACGGGCCGGTTCGTCGCCTTTACGACCGTGCTGAAAAAGCGCCTGGACAACGACCGGAACGCCCTCATGTACGGAGCGGGCCACGGCGGGATCGAGGCGGTTCTGACGCTGGGCACCACCTACGCAAGCTATATCGTCATGGGGATCATGGTCAACGCCGGCCTGGCCGACAAGCTGACCGCCGGTCTCTCCGGCCCGTCCCTGGAGCAGATGCAGACCCTCCTCACCACCCTTGGGACCCTGACCCCCGGGACCTGCCTGCTGCCCACATCTGCCTGTCGGTCCTGGTCTGGTTCGCCGCCAAGCAGCCGGAAAAGGTGTATCTCTTTCCCCTGGCGATCCTGCTGCACGCGGTCCTGGACGGATTCATGATCATCCTGGCCGCCCGTCTCCCCGTCCCGGCGGTGGAGGGCTGTTTGGTGGTCATGGTCCTGCTGCTGGTCCTTTTGGCCCGCGCCGTCTGGCGGCGCAACGCCACAGCATAAGTCCGATGCAACAACGAAGCGGAAGGCGAAAGCCTCCCGCTCTTTTTTGTCAGGGGTTCATTACCAAATGCGGTACGCCATCAGGAAGTGGCTGGTCCAGTAGTTGGTGAAGACGCTGCCGCGCTTGACCACGCAGCCGCCGGAGCTGCTGGCGTCGATCATGCCGCCGCCCAGGTAGATGCCCACATGGCCCGTGGAAGCGCTGCTGCCGGAGAACACCAGGATGTCGCCCCGTTTGATCTGGTCCATGCTCTCGATCCGGGTGTATTTGGAGCAGGTCCGCCAGCGGACGCTGGTCATATAGCTGGGGTTCGCCCCCGCCTGCTTCAAACACCAATAGACGAAGCCGGAGCAATCGAAGCTGTCGGGCCCCTTGGCGCCCCGCACATAGGGGCAGCCCAGGCGGCTCTCGGCGGCGGCGATCATGCCCTCGATGCCGCTGCCGTAATTGCCCACCGGCTTTGCCGGCTTCGGCGTGGCCGTGGCCTCCGGCTCAGGCGCGGGCGTCGTTTCGGCCACAGGCTCGGGCGTCTCCTTCGCCGCTGACGCGGGGGTCTCGTCCTCTATGGGCAGAGGCGGCTCCTCCACATAGGTGATGCCGGGCTGGGGGGTCTCCTCCACGAAGCTGATATCGGGGTCGTTCTCCCCCGCGGGCACGGGGGTCTCCTCGATATAGGTGATGTCCGGCTGAGGCGTCGGCTCCACATACACGACGTCGGGCGCTTCCGTGGGTTTCGGGGTGGTCTTGTCGGTGGCCTTTTTGGTGGCCTTGGCGGTTGCCTTAGCGGTGGTTTTGGCGGTTGCCTTTGCCTTTGCCGTTGCCTTGGCTGTGGTCTTGGCGGTGGCTTTGGCCGTGTTTTTATCCGTGGCCTTGGCGGTTGCCTTGGCGGTTGCCTTGGCCGTGGGCTTGGGCGTGGAGGTGGGCCGGGGCGTGGCCGTGGGCGCGGGGTTCACACTGTCGGACAGCAGCTTTTTCAGGGTCTCCGGTCCGGCCACCCCGTCCGCCTCCAGCCCGTTGCGGCGCTGGAAGGCCTCCACCGCCCGGGCGGTGATGTCCCGGTAGTTGCCCGTGATCTCGCTGACCTTCATGTATCCGTATTTATACAGCAGCCGCTGCAGCGCCATCACGTCGTCCCCCCTGTCGCCCAGGGTGAAGGCGTGGTCGTCCACGTCCCCGCCGGTCAGCAGCGACACGGTGCCGGTGCTCAAATTTCCGTCGGCCACCAGGCCGTTGTCCTCCTGAAACCGCTTGATGGCCTGGGCCATGGTCCGGTTGTAGACCCCGTCGGGCCGGCTCACCAGATACCCCAGCTCCAGCAGCCGCTGCTGCCAGGCCATGATCTGGTCGGATTCGTCCCCCATCCGGATGGTATTGGCCACGGGCCTGTCCCCGAAGAGGGTCTCCAGCACGGTGGAATCCACCGTCGTGCCGCTGCCCAGCCGGTTCAGCTCCCTGAACCGGGTCACGGCCTGGGCCGTCTCGTCCCCGAAGTAGCCGTCGGGGGCCAGGGCCAGATACCCCAGCTCCACCAGCCGCTCCTGGATGCTCTCCACCTCCGCCCCCCGATCCCCGGGGAGCACGGCGTACAGGACGGCGCTTTCGTCGTTCAGCTTCAAAAAGGTATCCTTGTCGCACAGGCCCGTCTCCGGCAGGCCGTTGTGCCGCTGGAACACGGCCATGGCGTTGGCCACGCCGACGCCGTACAGGTCCTCCGGCTGCTCAAAGTCCAGATATTCCAGGCTCATGAGTCGGATCTGGATGTCCAGCACGATGGGCGAGCGCATGCCCGCGCCGATCACGTCCCCGTTCATGGGGTTCAGCGTGGGCGTGGGCGTGGGCACCGCCGTGGGCACCGGCGAGGGCGTGGGCGAGGGCAGGGCCGTGGGCGTGGGGGTCACGGCCAGGGGCGCGGCGGTCCGACCCTGGGTCCGGGGACTGGGGGTCACCTGGACCACGTGTTCGTTTCGGTCCAGGTCCGGCTGCTCCACCGCCACCGCCAGGAAGGATTCGTGGAGATATTCCCGGGCGTAGAGCCCCCCGGCCAGGATCAGCCCCAGCACGAGGATGGCCAGGAGCCAGACCAGCACCGCGGTGGTCCTGTCCCGCCTTTTTTTCTGCTCCGTCCGCTTTTCCATAGTCGTTCCCTTCCTGTTTTCTTATGGACTATTGTAGCGAAAACCCGTCCTTTTTGTGTTAACGGCTCGTAAACAAAGTGCGGGGTTTCTGCAACATTCGCATGATTTTTCCCGCAGTCCTTCCAGCATTTTCCAAATGAAAAGGGACCGTCCCCGGTGGGACGGTCCCCGTGTTCGCTTACTTTGCCGCCAGGCGCTTCAGACACTCGGCCATGTACCGGGTGTTGAACAGCATCTCCGAAAGCAGGATGTTCTCGTTGGCGATGTGGCACAGGTCCGGCCGGTCGGGCCGGGTGACGCCGATGGCCACGGCGTTTTGGAACTCCCGGGCGTAGGTGCCGCCGCCGATGGACAGGGGCTTGGCGTCCCGGTCGCCGGAGAGCTCACCGTACACGTCCATCAGGGTGCTGACCAGCTCCGTGTCGGGGGCGATGTAATGGCCCAGGGAGTTGGACCGATCCTGAACGGTGAAGCCCAGGGCGCACATGCGCTCGTCGATGGGGCCGGTGAGCTGCTCGAAGGTCATGGAGGCGGGATACCGGCAGTCGAAGCCAACGGTGACGCCGGTTTCGTCGGCGACGAGCTTGGTGGGGGCCAGCGTCAGCCGGCCGGAGGCGTCGGTGAAGTCCACGCCCAGCCCTTCGCCGTGATTGTAGCCGCACAGCAATCCGGCGAGACCCGAGAAGGTCTCCCGATCCGCCTGGGGCAGCGCCGCCTCCGACAGGGCCTTCAGCAGCTTCATCAGGGCGTTGTCCGCGTGATCCGGCATGGAGGCGTGCCCCTCCTTGCCCTTAACGGCGATTGCCGTGGGGCCGTCCTTCCCGGGGATGGTGGCCGCCGCTTCCCCGGGGATCACGTTCAGGGCCGTGCCCACCTGGGCCCGGACGGCGGTGGGATACTTCTTTTCAAAGATCATGTGGGAGATGTTCATCTCGCTGTTGACCACGGGATAGGTGGCGTCCGGGGTGAAGGCCATGGTGGGCTCCCCCTCCACCTCCCGATAGCGCTCCATGCCCGTGGAGCCCCGCTCCTCGTCGCAGCCCAGGAGGATGCGGACCCGGCGGCGCATCTTGGCGCCGCTCTCCTTCAGGGCGTACAGGGCGTAGAGGGCCGACACCGCCGCCCCCTTGTCGTCCGCCGTGCCCCGGCCGTACATGGCCCCGTCATGGATCTCGGCGCCGTAGGGGGGATAGGTCCAGCCCGTGCCCTCGGGGACCACGTCCAGGTGGGCCATGACCGCCACCAGCTCGTCCCCTTCGCCGTACTCCACCACGCCGCAGCGGGCCTCCACGTCCCACACCTTCTCAAAGCCCAGCTTCCTGGCGATTTCCTGGGCCTTTCTCAGGGCGTTGTAGACGTTCTCCCCGTAGGGCATGCCCGCCTTGGGCTCTCCCCGGGACACGGAGGGGATGCGGATCAGCTCCTGCAGATCCCGTATCTGGTTGTCAAAACTCTTTTCGATGATGGTTTGCATGCGTGGACCTCCCTCTGCTGTTGTTGTGGCTTCATTCTACCACAGGCCGCGGGGAAAATGAAGTCCCGTTTTGCGCCACGGATTCTTCACGTTTCGCGGCTTGAACGGCAGGGGTCGATGTGGTACAATAACCGTCGATTCAGGGGAAAGGGTCGCATATGGGAAAAGGTCTTGTCAAACGCATACGTTCGCTCCTGCCGGACTACGGCTGGGTCTGTCTGCTGTCGCTGGTCGCGATTCAGTTTTTGGTGTTTTGGGCCACCCGCATCCCCCTGCAGTATATGGAGAAGGTGGATTTGTCCACGTCTCTCGACGCGATGATCCCCTTTCGGCCCCAGTGGATATCCATCTATGTGCTGTCGTTTGTGTCCTGGGTGGTGACCTTCTTTCTGCTCTTCAAGCAGCGCAAGGACCACGTCTATCGGAACTCAGCGGCCTACCTGCTGACCCTGGCGCTGACGCTGGCCTGCTTTATGCTCCTGCCGGCCCAGATCCAGCGGCCGGAGGTCACGGGTCATGACTTCTTTTCCTTTGTCACCCGGATCGTCTATGCCGCGGACCAGCCCAACAACCTGTGCCCCTCCCTTCACGTGATCTGCAGCTACTATTGCTGGCGGTGCCTCTTCGACACGGAGGGCGTTCCCCGGTGGTATCGGGTGTTCAACTTCTTTTTCCTGCTGCTGGTCTGCTGCTCCATCCTGTTCGTGAAGCAGCACGTGGCGGTGGACATCCCCGCCGGCGTCGTGGCGGCGGAGGTCCCCCTGCAGCTTGCCAGGCGCTTCCGCTTCGAGCGGCTGGGCTATGCCGTCGAGCGGCGGCTGATACAAAAGAAGGCCCATTAACCGGTTGTCAAAGGCCCGGGGCCTATGCTACAATAGAAAAAAACATCGGGAGGATTATGCCATGAAGCAACTGAATCTCACGCCCCATATCGGCTGCGCGCCGGAGGATTTCGCCAAGACCGTGCTGATGCCCGGAGATCCCCTGCGCTCCAAGATGATCGCCGAGACCTATCTCACCGACGCGGAGCTGGTGAACAACATCCGGGGCGTCCAGGGCTACACTGGCTACTACAAGGGCAAGCGGGTGTCCGTCATGGCCAGCGGCATGGGCATGCCCGCCATCGGCATCTACTCCCACGAGCTCTATAACTTCTTCGGCGTGGAGACCATCATCCGGGTGGGCTCCGCCGGCGGCATGCATCCCGATCTGAAGCTCTTCGACATCGTCATCGGCCAGGGCGCCTGTTACAGCAGCGCCTTCGTGAACCAGTATGCCCTGCCCGGCACCTACTCCGCCATCGCGGACTTCGGCCTGTGCCGCAAGGCGGTGGACGAGTGCGAAAAGCGGGGCCTGCGCTACAAGGTGGGCAACCTGCTCTCCTCCGACAACTTCTACAACGACGCCCAGGACCAGACCGCCTGGGTGAAGATGGGCGTGCTGGCGGCGGAAATGGAGAGCGGCGCCCTGTACATGAACGCGGCCCGGGCGGGCAAGAAGGCCCTGTGCATCTGCACCATCTCGGACCTGCTGGCCGGCGGCGAAGCCACCACCCCCGAGCAGCGGCAGAACGCCTTCCACGACATGATCCAGGTGGCCCTGGAGATCGCGGAATAATCCCGTCCCGCCGTCAGGGGAAGGACGGGCGCCGTGACGCGACGACCCGGTTTGGAGGTCCGTATGAAAAAGCCGTTGATCCTGGTGACCACCAGCAATCTGATGGTGGAGGGCATGGGCGTGGTCCGGCTGAACCACGAGTATGTGAACGCCGTGGTGAAGGCCGGGGGCGTGCCCGTGATCGTGGGCTCCCCCTTTGGGCTGGACGAACTCATAGCGCTGGCCGACGGGCTGCTGCTCACCGGCGGCGTGGACGTGGACCCGGCCCGGTTCGGGGAAGCCGTCCTGAATGACTCGGTCCACGTCGATCAGGCGCGGGACGAGCTGGAGCTGCAGCTCATCGAAAAGTATTGGAAGACCGGCAAACCGGCCCTGGCCATCTGCCGGGGGCTGCAGGTGCTGAACGTGGCCTTTGGCGGGGGATTGATCCAGGACATCCCCACCTGGTGCGGCGCCGTGCACACCGCCGGGGTGGAGCATCCCGTGACCGCGGCGGAGGGAAGCCTCCTGGCCCGGTTGACGGGCACCCGGGCCCTCACGGTGAACAGCTATCACCACCAGTGCGTGGCCCAGGGCCAGCTGGCCGCCCCCTTCGTGGCCACCGCCACCTGGACCGGCAACGGCGTCACCATGATCGAGGCCTTCGAGCAGCCGGGCTACCCCCTGCTGGCCGTTCAGTGGCACCCGGAGCGGGCCTATCTGAACCCCGCCGGCCTCACCGACATGGACCCCCTGTTCCGTTGGCTGGTGGAAAAGGCCAGGGGCTGATGAATCCATATGAAAACAGCGCCGTTCGTTTGAACGGCGCTGCTTTGCGTCTATCCTATAACAACTTCTGCGCGGTCGTATCCAGCAGCGGACAGAGGGGCAGGGACAGGGTCAGTACGACGGCGTCGGCCACGAAGGCGTACAGGTTCATGGCCGCCCGGACCAGGAAGGGCTGGGCCTTGATGAGGCTGTCGATGAGGGACTTGACCCCCAGGATGCCCAGGGCCGTGAACAGGATCACCGCCCCCACCCACAGGGCGTACTGGTTCCCCTTGGCCTTCAGACTCTTGGTGGCTTTGAAGGTGAGGCCCAATCCCACGCCGATGACCACGTTGCCCAGGGCCCAGCCGGGCATGCCCCGCAGCCCGCTGGTCAGCAGGCAGTAGAGCACCACGCCCAGGGTCCCCACGACGGTGCCGCTGACGGCGCCGAAGCTGTAGCAGTACACGGCCATGGCCACGTACCCCAGGCACAGATAATAGTTTTGGAACACCGGCACCTGCACGCACAGGGCCAGCACCACGAACAGGGCCACGCCGATGGCCGTGGCGGTGAGCCGTTTCAAACGTTTACTCATTTCTTCCTCCCCCCCTTCCCTTCTCTTTTCTTAGGACACCGGCTCCTCCGGCACCGCCTCCGCCAGCGCCGCGTTCCGGTAGGCCGGATCGTCGGTGACCTCCCGGATCACCTTCAGTTGGGGCGGCAGGACCACGGGGGCGTGCTCGTCGGACAGCTCGATCTCGCACAGGGCCCGATCCGTCCAGAAGGGGAGCAGATCGATCTCGAAATACTGGCCCTCGTGCATCAGATGGTAGCGGGTCTTGCGGATGGTGCGACGGGTGGGGTCCGCGTCCATGAGGCGCTTGAGATACTCCTTCTGGGTCAGGGCCTTTTCGATCTCCACCCGCTTGGGCCCGTCCAAAGGCTTCTTCACGGTTTCATAATAGGTATAGTGGCCGTCCGCGCCGCGCTGGCGGATGCGCACCTCCTCGCCGGGGGCGGAGACGAGATAGGTTTGGCTGATCTCCACCTTGCGGCAGTTGGGCTGGCTTTCCAGCCACTTCACGTCCGGATATTCGATCAAATACTTTCGCTCGATCTCCAGAGGCTCCGGCTCCCCCAGGAAGGAGAGGATCTCGTTGAGCAGCCGCTCCAGCTTCTCCTCGAAGGCGGAGGAGTTGTCGATGATCCGCAGATGGGGATGGCCGGTCCAGGCGGCAATGATCCGATCGTCCACGGCCACAGCCACCTCCGGGGTCTCATACCGGGCGGCGTTGTTGGCGGTGGTGTAGGCGTTCAGGGCCCCCTTGGCCGCGGTGACCAGGTGGAACACCGCGTCGTACCGGTCCCGCAGCTCCACCTCGCTGGTGTTCATCTCCCGGCAGAGCTGCATAAATTCCAGATCCGTCATATAGGCCTTGTTATCCATGGTCCCCCGGTCGCAGACGATCAGCAGCTTTTCCGCGTCCATGGTCCGTCCGCCCCGCTCAAAGAGCCGTTCCTTCTCCAGCTGCAGCTCCATCTGGCACCGCTGGTAATCCAGATTCGTTCCGCAGCCCCAGGGGGTCAGGCCCCCGCCGATGAGCTCCGTGGCGGTTTCGGGCACGAACAGCACCCGATAGCCCCGTTGGGGCAGGTTGTTGGCGATCCAGGTCAAAGCGGTGGTCTTGCCGCCGCAGGGGCCGCCGGTGATGACGATCTTCTGAACGGTCATGGGTCTTTTTTCCTTCCTTTCCTGCAGCAGGTCCGAAACGGGCACGTCGAAGAGGACGGACAGCCGGTTCAGCATATCCGTGGTGGGCTTTGCCGCCCCGTTTTCCCACTTGGACACGGCCTTGTCCGTGACGCCCAGCTTCTCGCCCAGCGCCCGCTGGCTCAGCCTCGCCGCCTTCCGCAGCCGGTAGAGCCGCTCCCCGAAGGGGTAATCGTTTTGCTTCATGTCCCTTTCCTCCCGCACCCACAGTGTACTACATTTCGGGCCCGTGTGCAATTCGCTCCGGGGTGAATCTCGGTAGAACAACAAGGGGTCCCGCCCCTTTTTTGAAATAAAACAGCGCCGCCCTTTCGAGCGGCGCAAACTGCGTAACCCCCCCTTATCATCCCGAGCAAGCCCCTTGCCGCCCTTATGTCATCCCGAGCAAGCCCCTAGCCGCCCCTGTGTCATCCTGAGCAAGGCCGAAGGCCGCGTCGAAGGATCTCTGAACGGAAAATCTTTTGAACGGGTCCCTTCGCCACCTCCGGCACCGCGCAGAGATCCTTCCATTCGCTTCGCTCTTGTCAGGATGACAAGGGGGAAGCGCATCGATGTGCTGCTGACGCAGCTCGATGTATTGCCGCTGCGCGTCAATTCGATGTGTGAGTGTTGCACGGTCACTCGATGGGACATAAAGCCCGGACGGGCTTTATATCAAAGGAGCCGTTAAGATCACTCTTAACGGCTCCTGGTGCTAAACGGTCAGGTTCGGTTGTTGATTGCGATTAGAATCTTTCCCCAGCAAAGGGCAGCAGAGCCATCACGCGGGCGCGCTTGATGGCGACGGCCAGATCGCGCTGATGCTTGGCGCAGACACCGGACATCCGGCGGGGCATGATCTTGCCCGTTTCGGAGATGAAGCCGGTCAGCTTCTTCGTGTCCTTGTAGTCGATACCGGTAGCCTTTTCAACGCAGAACTTGCAAACCTTGCGTCTGCTTCTTCTGGGACGGGGACGCATTTTGCGTTCTTCCATGGTGCAAGCCTCCTATAATAATGTAGATAATTTAGAATGGGATATCGTCCGAGGAGATATCGGTGAAACCGGCCACATCCTGGTTCCGGTTCTGCTGGGGACGGGGCGTGGTGGGCGCGCTGTAGCTGTTGCCCTGATCGTCGCCCTTGGGGGTGAGGAATTCCACCTCGTCCGCCGATACATCCAGAGACATGCGGGTCGTGCCATCCTTCGCTTCGTAGGTCCGGGCCTGAAGCTCGCCGACGACCGCCACCTTGCGCCCCTTGGCGAGGTACCGGGAGCACACGTCCCCCAGCTGCCGCCAGGCGTTGATGCGGAAGAAATCGGTCTGCTTTTCGCCGCCCTGAGACGCAAACCTGCGGTTAACGGCGATGGTGAAGGAGCATACCGTCACACCGCTGGCGGTGGAACGGGTTTCGGGATCGTGGGTCAGATTCCCGATCAAAACGATCTTGTTCATGCTATACCTCTGTTAAAAAATCTTTCGTGCTTGTTCTGTCGGGCCTTGACTGTTTACCTTATGCTTCCTTACGGGTAACCATGTAGCGCAGGATGCGCTCATCGTTTCTGAAGTTACGCTCCAATTCGCGGGGGAGCTCGGCGGGCGCGTTAAAGGTAACGAGCACGTAGAATCCCTCGGTCTTGTAGTCGATGGCGTAGGCCAGCTTCCGCTTGCCCCACTCGTCCTGCTTCACGATCTCACCGCCGTTGCCGGTGATGATGCCCGCGAACTTATCCATGGTGGCGCGATTGGCCTCCTCGTCAAGCTCGGGTGTGATCAGGTACAAAACTTCATACTGATTCATTCTTTCACCTCCTTATGGTCTGTTGGCTTTCTTCTTGAGAAAGCAAGAAGGACCGTTAGCCGTAATAATATAGCACAGCCCTCCCCCGATTGCAAGGGTTTTTTCAATATTTCAGGGATGATTTTGGGCGATTGACGGGCCCGCGCCGCCCCGCTTGTCCCTTTGACATATACCCGCCGGACGCCTATAATACAATCAAACCATGTGATAGGAAAGGATCTGCCATGAAGCGTAACGATCGCCCCTTCCGTTTCCTCGTCGCCCTGCTGACACTGGCGCTGGCGCTTATGCCCGCCGCCCGGACCCGGGGGGACGAATGCCCCCACCAATGGACGCTGGTCAGCACCGTTCCCGCCACCTGCACCGAGAGCGGCTATGAGCTGTATCGCTGCTCCCTGTGCGGGGCGGAGAAGCGGGAGACCCTGGCCGCCCTGGGCCATGCGCTGAGCTATTGCGTCCCGATCCAGATGGCCACCTGCACGGAGGAAGGGATCATCCGCTGCTACTGCGCCCGGGACGCCTCCCATTATGAGGACAAAACGGAGCCCGCAAAGGGCCACGACTGGGGGGAGTGGCGCGTGATTCAGCGGGCGACGCTGAACGATTGGGGCGTTTCGGAACGGACGTGCAGCCGCTGCGGGGCGGTGGACAAGAGCATGCGGCGACCCCTGGCCTTTCGGGAGCCCTATGGGCTGACGCTGCTTCTTTCCCCCCTTGAGCCCACGGTTCGCCGGGCGGACGACGGCGCCATGACCCTGATCCAGGAGGTCTCCCTGGTCAACACCGGGGAAACGGACCTGTTCGTCCGGGAATACAGCTGCCAGCCGGGAGCGATCCGGGTCCTGGACGAGCCCCTTCAGCTGCGCCGGGGTCAGACGGCCACCTTCCCGCTGACCTGTGATT
Organism: uncultured Eubacteriales bacterium; assembly: GCA_902798825.1. Lineage (GTDB taxonomy): Bacteria > Bacillota > Clostridia > Christensenellales > CAG-138 > RUG472. Next base: position 49,107 of record CADBYI010000012.1, read on the forward strand.
TCACGGCGGCGGAGCTGCCCGCCCTTACGGGACCGACGGCCGGGCCGTTGACCCTCTGTTTCTACGGCAGCCTGGAGGCCGAGGCGTCGGTCTGCGCCTCCAACCAGGTTTCCTGGACGCCGGCCCTCTCTTCCGAAACAGACGCGGAGCCCCTTCAGCTGACCCAAACGCTGCTGTCCGTCTCGGCCGATCCGGAGGGGTACCAGCTGACCGAGACCCTTCGGGGCCGCGTCCGCGTGACCAACGGAGGGGACGAACCCCTGTCTCATATTTCCCTGACCTCCGCCGCGGAGCCCGAGCCCCTGCTCATCGAGACCCTGGCCCCCGGGGAGAGCCGGGAGCTGGATTGGGCCCACGCCGTCACCCTGGAGGAGGCCGCCGCCGGGTTTGTTCAGGTGAGCTGGCAGGTCCAGGGTGCGCCCGTGGTGACCAACGATCTGGTGGTGCCGGTGATCTCCCGGCTGGACCTGCTGCTGGACGTCAGCCCTCTCGCCGCGCCGACGGATGGGGCCCGATACCAGGCAGGCGAGGAGGCCCGCTTCCGGCTCCGCCTGCAAAACAACGGCCAGCTCACGCTGTCCGACGTGACCGTTTTCGACCCCTTCCCCGGGGACGACCCCGGCAAGGTCCTGGAGCAGCTGGACCAGTTGCGGCCCGAGGAAGCCCGGGAGCTGACGCTGGTTCACACCTTTACCCCAGAGGAGGCGGAAGCCGGCGGCCTTCCCGTCCTGATCACCGCCCAGGGATACGACCCCCGGGGCACCCTGCACACCTGCACCAGCGGACCGATCCTTCCTCCTGCGGGCGATTGGTGATACAGAATTCAGGATAAAGCGATCCCCCGGCTCTGCGGAGCCGGGGGATCGTTGTTTGCGTCGTTTTACCGGTTACGGTGTGACCACCTTCAACGTCACGGGCTTGGAATCCACCGTGCCGCCCCTGCCCTTGGCGGTGCACTTGTACTGGTAGCCGTTGGTCCCCGCCCCCACCTGGAAGGTCAGGTTGGGCTGGGTGGCCCCGCTGTACAGGATCCACGCGCCCTTCGACGAGGTCCGATAGTACCACTGGTAGGTGTCCGCGTTCTGGGCTTTGACAGTCAGCGTCACCCAGCTGCCCGGAACCACCGGCTTCTTCAATACGGGCTGCTTGGAGAACTTCACCTTGGGCCAGGGCGCGATCTTCACCACCGCGGCCTTGGATTGGGCGGTGCCCGCCTTGCCGCTGATCTGGCAGGCGTACTGCCGTCCGGCCATGCCCTCCTGCACGTCCACCACATAGCTGGTGCCCGTGGCGCCCTCGATCCTGGTCCAGGGTGAACTGCCATTGGGCCGGGTGACCCACTGGTAGCTGCTGGCGCCCTGGGCGGTGATGGTCAGGGTCATCTTGGCCCCGGGCAGGACCTTCTTGCCCCACTTGGGCTGCTTCTTCACCTTCAGCTGTTCATAGACATACAGCTCATAGGTGTCGGTGTACCTGACGCCGGAGGCGCTCCTGATCTCGCAGCGATACTGGTAGCCGTCCATGGCCAAGGTGGCCTTCACGCTGAGCTTCTGCTTGGCGCCCTTCTTGCCCATGGACTGCCAGGGGGCGTTCTTGCTGGTCCGCACGTACCACTGATAGGCGTTCCCCTTGACCTTGGGGGCCTGGAGCTTCAGGCTCTTCTTGGCCTGGACCCTCTTGATGGTAGCAGTTGCAGGTTCGGGGGTGGCCGTGGGCGCCGGCGTGGCTGTGGGCGTCGGGGTAGCCGTGGGCTGGGCGGCGCCGCCCTGGGACAGCATGGCCAGCCGCTCCTGGATCGTGCTCTCCCATCTGCTGTAGTCCTTGGCGCCGATGTCTATATCGCCCACCTGGTTGCCGTTGCTGTCGAAGAAGAAGGTGTGGGGGAAGGAATTGGAGGCCCACAGATAGTCCTCCAGCATGCCCGTGGGATGGAGCAGCGGATACGTCACGCCCGCCTCCTGCGCGGTCTGCAGCGCTTCCTCCTCGCTGTTCCCGTACCAGGCGCCCAGGATCAGCACGTTTTTATAGTTCTCGGAGATCTGCTGCAAATAGGGCAGCTCCCACAGACAGGGGTTGCACCATTCGCCCCAGAAGTTGACCACCACCAGGTCGTAGTTTTTCATGACGTCGCTGGAATAGGCTTTCCCGTCCAGGGTCGTGGTGCTGAAGGTCAGGGCGTCCGTGCTCGTAGTCCCGGGATCGGGTGCGGCGTCCTGCACCGCCGTGGGCGTGGGGGTAGGCGTTGCCGTATCTGGCGTCGGGTCTAGAGCGGCGTCTACGTTCGCTATGGTCAACGCGCTCTGTGCATACAGACGTGCTATGGAGCTGTCATAGGTATACCAGACCTTCGCAAAACCGCAGTTAAACGTATAGCCCTCCGCGACGCTTCCTTCGGTACACTTCGCTAAAAACAGTTTGTCGGGCGCACCCACGCTGCTGCCATCGCAGTTGGTGACGTCCGCCAGATAGTTTTTGCCGTCCTCCATGCGGACCACGTTCCACATATGGGCGCCGCCGTCCATGCTGCCGGTAACGGTGATGCATCGGATCTGACTGCTGTAGAAGCAGGTCAGATCGCACAAATACTGGAAGGCTTTGGAATACCCCTCGCAAACCACGTCGGTGGAGGGATCTTCGTCAAAGACCCAGATCAACTGCCAGGGATTGCCGTTGCTGTAGTCGTCGCTGAGCGCGGCATCGTTATATTGTACCCGATCGCAGATCTCCTGCCGATAGCCGTTCAGCTTCTCCCGGTCAGTCTTGCCGGCGTATTTTTTGACGATGTTCTGGGCTGTGGTCTTCGCTGTCTGGACCGCCTGGGGGATGGAGGTGTCCACGGCGTAGGATTGTCCCGCCACGGCGTACTCTGCCAACACAGGGAATGAATATTTTAAACTGGTGATGGTCAGCGTTTCTCCCGAGTTGGAATAAGAATAGGAAGATGAAGTATATTTGGTCTTGTCATACCAATACAGATCGTAGGGATGGTCTGCCGTCAAAGCCGTGAGCAGCAGATCAAGATCGATCTGCTCCGCCACTGCTTGCCTGGCTGCGTCGGAGATGCCGGTCCCATCATAGATGGTCGCAAGGCCCAATTCCGCCGCCGTCCAACTCAGGCCCGTAACGATAAATTCAGTGGAGGATTCTTTGCCGTCCGCCACCTTGGCTATCTGGCTGGAGAGCTGAGCATATATGGCGGCGTTCGCGCCCGTCAGACCGTTGCCCGCCACGACAGACATCTTCAGCTGGCTGCGGGCGGATGACTTCAGCTGCCTGTTCACATACTGGGCAAACAGGGTATCGCTATCCGCCAGGTCCAACTTGTCGCCGCGGATCGATTCCCCTTGCACTTGAACCGCGATCGATCCATTTTGATCGGAAGGATCCGTCTTCGTTTCCTCGGCAAATGCATGTGCCGGTATCAGCACCAGGCACAGAAGCGCTATCAGCAGCACGAGCAAAGTCCTTTTTTGCGATCTCATCGTCCTTCTCCTTCCGATCAATCTTGTCCCGCTCATCCAGATGCGAAAACCGTTTTTCATCTGGACATATACCCTGCGATGAATAGAATGATAATGAAAGTATAGCATGTCGCAACCAGGATAGTCCACGGTTTTACTCACTTTTCCCATATTTTTTATGCTCAGAACAAAGCCGGTGACACTGCCCTGTTGCCGCCTGACCGCAAACTGCGCATTTTCCCGGTTTCAATGGTTGACAAATGAGGCGGTCGGTGGTAGATTATATATAATTCTCACGAAAGGGGACGGCGAGCCCTATGACGCATCGGGCATATTCCTATTATTATTACCGCTTTGCTCCTGGCAAGGGCCGTCCGACCTGCCCGTGATTCGTTGAACGTGGATCGCTGTGGCGTGGCGCCGGATGGGCGTCACGCTTTTTTTGTACAATATATGTGAAAGGACACCGCTATGACCTCTGCCTCCCTCATCACCCTGCTCTTCATGCTCGTCTTCTTCGCCGTCATGCTGTGGATCGGCCTCCGCTCCCGCAAGCATGCCTCGGACATCAACGGTTTCGTCCTGGGCTCCCGTCAGGTGGGCCCCTGGCTCTCCGCCTTCGCCTACGGCACCAGCTACTTCTCCGCCGTCATCTTCGTGGGCTATGCGGGCCAGTTCGGCTGGAACTTCGGCCTGGCCTCCACCTGGATCGGCCTGGGGAACGCGTTCATCGGGTCCCTGCTGGCCTGGCTTGTCCTGGGCCGCCGGACCCGGATCATGACCCAGCACCTGTCCAGCAAGACCATGCCCGACTTCTTCGGCATCCGATATGAAAGCGACAAGCTCCGCACCGCCGCCAGCCTCATCACCTTCGTGTTTTTGATCCCCTACACGGCGTCCCTGTACAACGGCCTGTCCCGGCTCTTCGCCATCGCCTTCCCCGGCGTGGACTACGCGGTGTGCGTGGTCATCATGGCGGCGCTCACCGGCGTGTACGTCATCCTGGGCGGCTACATGGCCACGGCCTGGAACGACTTCATCCAGGGCATCATCATGCTCTTCGGCATCGTGGCGGTCATCGCGGCGGTGCTGGGGGACAACGGGGGGCTGACCCTGGCCATGGAGAAGCTGGCCACGGGCTCCAACGGGGGCTGGCAGTACGCCTCCTTCCTGGGGGCGAACCCGCTGTTTTTGCTGTTCGTGGTGATCCTCACCTCCCTGGGCACCTGGGGTCTGCCCCAGATGGTGGGCAAGTTCTACGCCATCAAGAACGAATCCTCCATCCAGAAGGGCACCGTGATCTCCACCCTGTTCGCCATCGTGGTGGCCGGGGGCTGCTACTTCCTGGGGGGCTTCGGCCGGCTATATGACATCGACGTGAAGGCCGAGGGCTTCGACGCCGTGGTGCCCCGGATGCTGTCCAGCCTGCCGGCGGTGATCATCGGCATCGTCATCGTGCTGGTGCTGTCCGCGTCCATGTCCACCCTGTCCAGCCTGGTCCTCACCTCCGCCTCCACCATGACGCTGGATCTCATCGCCCCTGCCCGCAAGAAGCCCCTGGGGGAGAAGAAGCAACTGCTCATCATGCGGGGGTTCATCCTGGCGTTCATCGCCGTGTCCGCCCTCATCGCCATCAAGCAGGCCAAGTCCCGGAGCCTGTTCATCGCCCAGATGATGGGCGTTTCCTGGGGCGCCCTGGCCGGGGCGTTCCTGGCCCCGTTCCTCTATGGGCTCTACTCCAAGCGCACCACCAAGGTCTCCGCCGCCGTGTGCTTCGTCTGGGGCGTGGGGCTGGAGACGGTCCAACTGCTGGTGTCCCTGGGGGTCCTTTCCGTGGCGGGCAGCCCCGTCCTCGCCTTCGTCTTCAACAACTCCATCTACTCCGGCGTCATCGCCATGGTGGGGGGCCTGGTCCTGGTGCCCCTGGTGGACCTGTTCAGCCAGAGGCTCTGCCCCGTCCGCGTGGAGGATATGTTCGCCGCCTACAATGAGCGCCGGACCGTGGATATCACGGATAACCTGGGGAAATAACGATATATTTTGTCCCTTTTTTCTCTTTGGAAAAAGAGAAAAAAGGGACCGAAAAAAGAGAAATCAAGAACACTAAAGGGGATCGGCATATAAATCCGATCCCCTCTTGAAAGTTCTTTTGCTCGACTTTTCTTTCAAGAAAAGTCGGTGCTTTCAATAAGTACCTCTCTTACATCTCCAAATATGTTGCCTTACAAATACTTGCTCTTTGCTTTCAGTGCGGCCTCCGTCAAGTCTTTCGCGAAGCGTATTTCCTTTTCATTGCAGCCGTCCAACACGCGGATAAATTCCTCCACCGCCACAGAACGGTAGACCGGAGCATCGTCGAACAGCAGATCGTCCGTTCGAACGCCCAGTTTTTCTGCAATCAGCACCAGCACCGGCAGGCTGAGCTTGGTATTTCCGGTCTCAATGTGGCTCATGTGTGTGGTCGATATACCGATTTGCTCCGCCAACTCCTCCTGGGAGTATTTTGTTGCCTTTCGATAACGCCGTATTCGTTGTCCGATTGCATAGTAGTCCATATATTTATCCGCCCATATAAGTCATTTCTCCTTGAATTATATGGACAAATATGATAAAGTATAATAAACTGTATAGGCTATTATATGCCTATATAATTAAATTAATTAAGGAGAAAAGGATTATGTTTAATTATGTGGGCTACAAGATAATGGTCTGGGCAAAAGCCTTGGTTTGGATCAACATTATCGTATTGACTATTGCTGGGGTTATAACCTTTTTGTCCACGGGAAGCATCTTGGCCTTGCTGTTAATAGCGGCGGGTATCTTTTTCATTCCACTCTGTTTGTTACTCTACGGCTTAGGGCAAATGATACAGGAAGTCCATATGATTCTCGATAAGATTAATTGTCAAGAGCAGAAGTGAAAAAAGTCTTGGAAAGGAGGGCATCTATTCGCCCTTAGATTCCCTCAAAATAGTAGTCTTTACATTTATGAATATAGCCCTGCTATTTCTTCTGCTTGTAAACTCAAGATACCAGAATTCGAAAGGTATTGAATGTCGATGCATATACCGTCTTTGTTGAAGGCATAAAGGGTATCATGTGGAGAACTAGATCGAAAAACATAAAAAACATCAAACTTTTTCTCCTTTTCTTTTTGATATCGTGCAAGAATAGCAACATTCTTCCCTATTGTCTTCGGGAAAGTATTGTTGGAAGTGAACATAAATAGCCCGTTTGTGTTGAATCTGTCGTAATGACCCTTGTTTAGTTTGTCAATTTTCTTTTGTCCTGTGCTGATTATCGGTTCTCCTGCAATTTCCGATACTTGCGCAGGGGAAAGATCTATTGCTATATATGCATACATACATTCAACGTGATCATCTTCATCATAATGAAACTGGCATAGATTGCTTTGTAATATTGAATCCACTTTTTCTTTGGAGTCCTCCGGCACCTTTTTCCCATAATACATATTAAACAAAGCACAACACTCTTGATATATTAATACAGTAGTGACCTCTATGCCTACACTTGTGTTTGGGTCTTGTAAGTCTGGACTTTTATCATAACCGACATGTTGTAGTCCACTGAACCGTTCTGGATATTTGTGCTTTAGAATCAAAAGTGCCTGTTGTTCAAAAAAGATCTTTTTCTTTTCGGTGGTTGAAAGCATCATAAATACAAAACTCCTTTTCAGTCCATTACATAATAACCGCGAAAGGATATAAAAGTAAATCATAATACCTAGAATTCATACCCCTCGCGTCGCTGACGTGCTTAACCGGTGTCACCTTGAGCAAAACTTGACGCAGGGGTCCCGCCACTCGGCCGCTGTCGCTTCCTCGGCCGGGATGAGAGCTGTGTTTGAGCTTCAATGGCCTTATGCTCCGAAACAGGAGCTGTCCCTGCGAGGAATTTGAAACACATAACAGCAGCCACCCTCATGGGTGGCTTTTGTTAGCGATATGCCGCTGCGCGGCGCGATATATTCTCAATGCTTTGAAAATGCGATATATGCTCACCTTGTGAGCATGCGATATGATATAAATCCTGTCTTGCCCGCAGGCATATCGCGTCGAAGACATATCGCGCCCCGAAGGGGGTATATCGCAAATCCATCAGGATTTATATCGCAAAAGGCGCAGACCTTTCGGTCTTGCGCCTTTTCTCTTACATCTCCAAATTCGCCGCGGTCCGGGGGAAGGGGCCCACGTCCCGGATGTTGGTCATGCCGGTGACGTACATGACCATGCGGTCGAGACCCAGGCCGAAGCCCGCGTGCTCCACGCCGCCGTAGCGCCGAAGGTCCAGATACCACTGGTACTCGGTCATGTCCATGCCCAGCTTATCGCACTTCGCTTTCAGCACGTCGTACCGCTCCTCGCGCTGGCTGCCGCCCACGATCTCGCCCACGCCGGGCACCAAGAGGTCCGCCGCCGCCACGGTCTTCCCGTCGTCGTTCTCCCGCATATAGAAGGCCTTGATGTCCTTCGGGTAGTCGGTGACGAAGATGGGCTTTTGGAACACCTTCTCCGTGAGATACCGCTCATGCTCGGACTGCAGATCGATGCCCCATTCCACCGGGTACTCGAAGGTCTGGCCGGACTTTTGCAAAATGTCCACCGCCTCGGTGTAGCTGACCCGGCCGAAGTCGTTGTCCACCACGTTGTGGAGCCGGTCCAGCAGGCCCTTGTCCACGAACTTGTTGAAGAACTCCATCTCGTCGGGGCAGCGGTCGAGGACCGCCCGTATGATGTATTTCACCATCCCCTCGGCCACCTCCATGTCCCCCTCCAGATCGCAGAAGGCCATCTCGGGCTCGATCATCCAAAACTCCGCCGCGTGGCGGGGGGTGAAGCTGTACTCCGCCCTGAAGGTGGGGCCGAAGGTGTAGATGTCCCGGAAGGCCAGGGCGAATGCCTCGCCGTAGAGCTGGCCGGAGCCGGAGAGGTGCACGGGCTTCTTGAAGAAGTCCTGGGTATAATCCACCGCGCCGTCCTCCGTCTTGGGCACGTTGGCAAGGTCCAACGTGGTCACCTGGAACATCTCGCCCCGGCCCTCGCAGTCGGCGTTGGTCAGGATCGGCGTATGGACGTAGACGAAGCCCCGCTGCTGGAAGAACTCGTGGATGGCCGCGCTGACCACGGACCGGACCCGGAACACCGCCTCGAAGGTGTTGGTCCGGGGGCGCAGGGTCTGCTGGGTGCGCAGGTACTCCAGGGTGTGCCGCTTCTTCTGCATGGGATACTCCGGGGGGCACTCGCCCAAAATGGTGATCCGCTCCGCCTTCACCTCGAAGGGCTGCTGGGCGCCGGGGGTCAGGACCAGCTCCCCGTCCACGGCGATGGAGCAGCCGGTGGACAATCCCTTGCCCAGCTCCCGTTCGTCGTTCTCGAAGACCACCTGGATGGGCTTGAAGCAGGTGCCGTCGTTGAGCTCGATAAAGCCCATGGCCTTCCCCTGCCGTACGGTGCGGACCCAGCCGCCCACGGTGATCTTCCCGGCGTGGGCCTCGGGAGCCCGCTGTATGTCACGGAGTTTTAGCATAGTGTTCTCCTCATTTCACAAAATTTTCTCCTTAGTATATCACAAAATCCCAAGTGTGCAATGGTAATTTCGCCGGAAAGGTGGTATACTGATACACACAAGGAAAAAGGAGGCTTCCCCCATGCGCATCCTCGGCGTTTACGTAAGCTATGAGACCATCATGCTGGCCCTCATCGTGGTCTTCGTTTTGAGCCTGATCGCCCAGGGGAAGGTGAAGCGGGTGTTCAACCGCTACAACTCCGTCCCCGGCGCCCGGAACATCCCGGCGTACCAGGCGGCCCAGGAGATGCTTCTCGACAACGGCAGCGGTGTCACGGTCCAGCCCGTCCAGGGCACCCTGACGGACCATTACGATCCCCGGAACGACACCGTGGGCCTGTCCACGGAGGTATACAATTCCACCTCCGTGGCGGCTCTGGCCATCGCCGCCCACGAGATCGGCCACGTGCTCCAGTACCAGGAGAACTACGCTCCCATCCGCTGGCGCACGGCCATCCTGCCCACGGCCAACCTGGGCGCCACCCTGGGGCCCTATATGATCCTTCTGGGCCTGTTCATGAACCTGTACCCCCTGGCGGTGGCGGGCCTCGTCCTCTACGGGGCCATGTTCCTGTTCCAGCTGGTGACGTTGCCCGTGGAGTTCAACGCCAGCCAGCGGGGCCTGGAGCTCCTCGACCGGGGCGGATACATCGATTACAGCAGCCGCACCGACGCCCAGAAGGTCCTCAGCGCCGCCGCCTGGACCTACGTTTTGGCCGCCCTGGGCTCCCTGCTCTCCTTCCTCCGGTTCTTCCTGCTGGTGAACGGAAACAGACGAAGGAATTAAAGGGGTTTTTCTCCGTCCTTTTTTCTCTTCATGAAAAGAGAAAAAAGGACCAAAAAAGAGAAGCAACCAATGGCAAAAAGAATAATAATACCTGGAGAAAGCGCTATACATAGAACGGCTTTCTCCTTTTTTTGCAAGCTGCTGCTGAGTAGCTGTCGTGCTCTCAGCTTTTTTCCGTCATGTGTTTTTTATCGATAAAGCTCCATTAGAAACAGTCGGTAGCGAATCATCCCAATCTCGCAGGACCTTTGCATCAAAGAGCCGTTGCAATTGATTCATTTTCATAGAACCTATATATGGGCTGTTCTTGATGTCAACCTGAACATATCCGGATTTAGGGACCTCTTTGGTGAAAACCATACTATCATCGTTTCCTTCTATCAGCTTTGCCTGTTTGAGGCTTTGCTCGAGAAGCTCGGGCTTTCGTGCAGATAGTAATTCGTAAATTGTGTTATATTCCTGTACTAGGCCAAAATAAGGAGAATAGTAAAACGTTATTTTCCCATCGATTGGATTTAGCATGATATGATTATAGAAGTCTATGTCTACAATGTAGCCGTGAATCGTTCCTCCTCCGCCAAAGGACCTGACTGCTTTCGCTATTCTTTCCTGTGCTGACCTGTATGGTGTCAAAATTGTCAGGTAGGTATTGACCATATCTGAAAATCTATTCTTGTAATACTCTATATCAGCGACACGGTTTACCTTTCTAAGCCTGCCTCCAACGCAGATGAATGTTCCTACGGACAACCCCTTTTCTTTCTTCTCACACACAACAAAGAAGCCATAATACCCTTTTTCTTTGATCATGTATAACTTGGAACCGTTATTTACGTAGTTTTCAACCCGTTTTATTCCACTCAAATAGATACAATTATAGTCATTAAAACGGAGATATTCTTCCGGCGAAATGCTGAAAACTCCATCGTTGAAGCCTGCGAACGGGTTTGATCTTGCAAAAATGCTTGCTTTTTTGAAAGCAATATTTGACGCATCATATCCGATTTGGTTATCGGCAAATACGAATGTGTTCGTTTCTTTGATATAATATGATGTGTTTCTGTGATCGTGCCCGTAGAAGTAAGCACAATTGTTATCCAGTCGACTTTGCTTGCACCAATTGGACGGTTGATTATGTGTAACGATGACCAGGAAGCCCTTTTCTTCATGTGCCTTCTGGATAGCCTTATGATAATACGCTTCCCATTTTTCTGTGAGTTCGACTTCCTGTTCTCGGTTAACAGCTCCCCCATATAGTCCGTAATCCGCATTAAACCAGTCATTATTGCCAGCAAAGCCTATTCCGCCGATAATAGCAATGCTGTATCTCCTGATTCTTTCGTCTTTTTTGCGAATATAATACCCGTTATTGTTCAAAAAAGTTATTCCAAGGTCATTGAACAGTTTCTGATACGCATCTGAACAGTTTTCGAACGTATCAAAATCCCACAGCTCGTGGTTTCCCAGCACCGCAAATATCCTTTTCTGCGGCACACGCCATCTATGCCTGTAAAAGAATTCATTGCATATGCCCATATCATGAGTCGCTTGAGAAAGCTCTCTTTCTCTGCGGATCAATTCTTTTATCGCAATCGGCACTCGCTTGTCAGAGTATTCCAGCAGATCTCTCGCAGCTGTTTTTTGTCCATTTGTGCTGGCTTTTCCAAACGGAGATTTCTTGTTTGATTCTTTTTTCTTCGCGCTTCTGAGCAAGGATAGCTGCTTTTTTCTGTCGATGATCCTCTTTATTCTTTTTATCCCAAGTCTGAATAAAACTGGAATAAAACAGCTTTGAAAGTTCGAAACTTGCAGCGGTATCGCCGCCAAACATGATTATATGATCGTGGTACTGAAGTGCAATATCGTCCTGCAACAAATCAGAGACGAGTTTCCCAACGAATGATTTCACCTGCGTATCCGTTGCACCATTTGGAAACGCTTTACATATTTGGTGTTCCAAATGAATGTCACTGATATAGTAAACCAAAAAGCTATCTATGCTTCTGCTCTTTTCAAAAGATAAGCTTTCGGGTTCCTTTATCAATTCAACGTCAGCATTCATTACTGATGGCAGTTTTATGTTGTCATCACTCTTTTTTATTACGGCTTTGCAACTGTCGTAAAGGTTCAAACGAATCATCTCCAAGTATTCTTATATCATATCCATAGAAACAAATCAATCAAGTCGATCATCGTATTAATCTTTTTTGTTCCTTTTCTTTCAAGAAAAGGAATAAGCTTTCAATAAAGACCATAAGAAAAGCAGCCCCGCAAGGAGCTGCTTTTTCAATCCACCACCCGGTGCTTTTCCCAATGGGCGAAGCGATAATAGAGATAGGTCACTGTGCTGCACACGAGCCAGCCCGCCGGGTACCCCATGGCCACGGGGACGATGGTGTTGGAGATGTAGTGGGTGACGATAAACAGATATATCTGGCGGAAGAGCACGAAGCTGAACAGCATGATGAACATGGGCGCCCGGCTGTCCCCGGCGCCCCGAAGGGACCCGGCCAGCACCTGGTTGATGCAGCAGAGCACATAGAAGGGGGTGATGAGCCGGAGGAACAGGGTGCCGAAGCGGACCACCTCCGGCGCGTCGTTGAAGAAGCGCACCAGATGGGGGGCGAAAAGCAGCACCGGCGCCATGATGCCCAGGGTGATCAGCATGGAGATGCGTAGGGCCGCGCTGACGCCCTGCCGGGCCCGGCCCACGTCCTGTACGCCCAGATTCTGGCCCACAAAGGTGGTGGCGCCCATGGCCAGGCTCTGCATGGGCAGGAACAAAAAGGCGTCGATCTTCGTATAGGCCGTCCAGCCGCCCATGCAGTCCGCCCCGAAGTGGTTGATGTAGGACTGGACGAACACGTTGGAGAAGGCCGTGATGGCCATCTGGATGGCGGCGGGGATGCCCACCCGCACGATCTTTTTGAGCACGCTCCAGTGTATCCGCAGCTTCCTGACGGACACCCGGCACCAGTTGTCCGCCCGGAACAGCACCGCCAGCACCAGCACCGCCGAGATGCCTTGGGAAAGGATGGTGGCATAGGCCACGCCCGCCACGCCCATGTGGAAGGCCAGCACGAACAGCAGATCCAGCACGATGTTCAGCGAGGCGGACAGAACCAGAAAGTAGAAGGGCCGCTGAGAGTCCCCCACCGCCCGAAGGATGCCCGCGCCCATGTTGTAGACCATGAGGCCGAAGATGCCCGAGAAGTAGATGGAAAGATAGGTCCGGGCCTCCGGGAACACCTCCGCCGGGGTCTTCATGAAGGTGAGCATCAGCGGCGTCATGCCCACGCCCACGGCGGTGAACACCACCCCCAGTACCATGGTCATGACCAGGGCCGTGTGGACGGTGTCGCTGACCTTTTCGGCCTGCTTGGCGCCGTAGTATTGGGAGATGACCACCCCCGCGCCGGTGGACAGGCCCATGAAGAAACCGATGAGCATGTTCAGGATGGGGTTCACGGTGCCCACGGCGGAGAAGGCCTCCTTCCCCACGTAGTTGCCCACCACCCAGGTGTCCACGGTGTTGTACAGCTGCTGGAACAGATTCCCCAGCAGCAGGGGTATAGCAAAGTGGATCAGCAGCCCATATACGTTGCCGCTGGTCATGTCCACGTCCCGCCGGGAGAGATACTGTCGTACTTTTGTGCCTGTGCCGATGCTCATGCGCTGAAAAAGATTTCCGTTTCGGCCCACAGTATACCATGCCCCCGGCCGTTTGTACAGAAGCTTTTGCTCGGTTTTCCGTCCCTTTTCCGTGGTTTTCCCCCTGCCGTTGGGTCAAAAGGGGATTGAAACGCCCTGTGGCATGGGATACAATATACATATACCATATATGGACGATGTGGGAGGCGCACATGAGATGGATTCGGGGGCTGCTGGCGGCGCTGCTGCTGGCGGCCCTTCTCTGCTGCCCCGCCGCCGCGCAAAGCTCCTTCACCGGCAAGGTCACCCTCTATTCCCGGAGCAAGCGGGAGGCCTATGTGCAAAACGGGACCACGGGCAAGCTGGTGCGACTGGACAAATCCAACGGGGACCGGCTGGACGAGATCAAGGCCGGCAAGGTGCTGACGGTCTCCGGCTTCGAGGTGACTCACGAGCAGGGCGGCTACCTTCTGCCCGAGATCAGCGACGCCATGATCGAAAGCATATCGGACGGCGGCGCCTCCGCCACCACCGTCAACGCCACGCTGGACCAGCTGGGCAACGGGCTCATGGCGGTCCGGGTCCGGGTGAAGGGTACCAAGGCCCAGCTTTCGTCGGCGAACCTGCAGCTGTCGGTCCGGGTCCGGGTGAAGGGTACCAAGGCCCAGCTTTCGTCGGCGAACCTGCAGCTGTCTCTGGACGGATACGAGGACGGGCAGACCCTGACCGTCACCGGCGTCCTCTCCGCCAACACCCACGGCCGGATCATCCTGGGGGCTTCCATCCAGGCCGAGGCTCCGGCCACGCCCGAAGCGGAGCCCACATCGGCCCCCTCCCCCACGCCGGACCCAACGGAGCCACCCACTCCGGTGCCGGAGGCCACGGACCCGCCGGAGGCGACGCCCGGGCCTACGCCCGCCACGGAACCGGCGCCCGTTTCCACGGCGACCCCGGGGCCGGACGGACCGGAAGCGACGGAAACCCTCCCCAGCCCCACCGCGGAGGAGACGGCCCCCGCACCCACGGCTGCGCCATCGCCGGCGCCTGAGGAGACGGCCCCGCCCCGGGAGACGCCTCTCCCGGGCCTGTTCCCCACCACGATCCCGGGCCCGGCGGCCACCGAGACCACCGGCCCCCAGCCCACCACCGGAACCACCGTCGGCCCCGAGCCCGGGCCCGACCAGGGCGAAGGGCCCTCCCCCGTTCCCACACCCGATCCCACCGCCGCGGGCCCCACCCTTCCCGCCCCGGCGGAGCCAGACCCGACGGCTGCCCCAGCCCCGACGGCTCAGCCGGAATCGACCCCCGGACCAACAGCCGCCCCGACGGCTGCGCCAACCACCGATCCGAACCCCACCAACCCGGCCACGCCGAGACCCACCGCCACCCCAAAGGCCACGGCCACGCCGGGACCCACTGCCGCGCCGTCTCCGGCTTGGTCCACGCCGACGGCTACACCTGCGGCAACGTCGAAACCGGTCTCTAAGCATAAATCAAAAGCTACTTCGACACCTACGCTCACGGCCGCCCCGACCGGGACGCCCTATCTAGCGCCCACGCCCACGGCGACGCCGGCACCTACGGCGACCGCCACCCCTACGCCCACGCCTACGCCAGTGCAGCCCCCGGCGGCAGACGAAGGGGAAGCGCCGGAGCAGCCCCTGGACGGCCCCGCCGCGCCGAAGGAAACGCCGCCGCCCAGGGAGCAGACGGAGCCAGCTCTCGTGGCCGTGACCCTGTTCCTGGGCGCCATGAGCATCCTGTTTCTGGGCTCCCTGTACGTCCTGGTACGCCAGCTGCGGCGCCGCCGCCGGAAGGCGCGCTCCAAAGGTCGTTGACAGGGGTGGAATAGCGTGGTAAATTAAAGCTAACTAACCTACCAAAAGAGGATGTTTATGAAGCAATACGACGTGACGGGCATGAGCTGCGCGGCCTGCAGCGCCCGGGTGGAGAAGGCCGTCAACGGCGTGGAGGGGGTCACGGCCTGCGCCGTGAGCCTTTTGACCAACTCCATGGGCGTGGAGGGGGACGCATCTCCGGAAAAGATCATCGCCGCAGTGGAGGCGGCGGGCTACGGCTGTAAGGAAAAGGGCGCGGCGAAGAAGACCGTGGACCACGCCGCAGAGGAGGAGGCCCTGAAGGATCGGGAAACGCCGGTGCTGAAGCGGCGGCTCCTCTGGTCATTGGGCTTTCTGCTGATCCTCATGTATTTCTCCATGGGCCACATGATGTGGGGCTGGCCGATCCCCGCCTGGTTCGAGGGGAATCACGTGGCCATGGGTCTCGTGCAGCTGGTGCTGTCGGCCATCATCCTGCTCATCAACAAAAAGTTTTTCGTCAGCGGCTTCACCAGCCTCCTTCACGGGGCCCCCAACATGGACACCCTGGTGGCCATGGGCTCCGGGGTCTCCTTCGTCTATAGCCTGGCGGTGCTGTTTCTCATGACCGACGCCGTGGTCAAGGGGGACGGGGAGCGGACCATGGCCCTCATGGACAGCTTCTACTTCGAGTCCGCCGCCATGATATTGACCCTCATCACCGTGGGCAAGATGCTGGAGGCCAGGTCCAAGGGCAAGACCACCGACGCCCTCCGCAGCCTCATGAAGCTGGCCCCCAAGACCGCCGTGGTGATCCGGGACGGCCAGGAGGCGGAGGTGCCCATCGAGGAGGTCCAATCAGGGGACATCTTCGTGGTGCGCCCCGGGGAGAACGTCCCCGTGGACGGGGTGGTCCTGGAGGGCCACAGCGCCGTCAACGAGGCGGCCCTCACCGGCGAGAGCATCCCCGTGGATAAGGCCGAAGGGGACACCCTGTCCGCCGCCACGGTGAACCAGTCCGGCTTCCTCAAGTGCCGGGCCACCCGGGTGGGCGAGGATACCACCCTGAGCCAGATCATCCACATGGTCAGCGACGCCGCCGCCACCAAGGCTCCCATCGCCAAGGTGGCCGACAAGGTGTCCGGGGTGTTCGTCCCCGCCATCCTGGCCATCGCCGCGGTGATCTTCGTGGTCTGGATGGCCCTGGGCCGGCCCTTCAGCTATGCTCTGAGCCGGGCCATCGCCGTGCTGGTCATCAGCTGCCCCTGCGCCATGGGCCTGGCCACACCGGTGGCCATCATGGTGGGCAACGGCAAGGGCGCGAGAAACGGCGTCCTGTTCAAAAACGCCGTGTCCCTGGAGGAAACGGGCAAGACGGACGTGGTGGTCCTGGACAAGACGGGCACCGTCACCACCGGCGAGCCCAAGGTGACGGACCTGGTCCCGGCGGAGGGCGTGGACGAAAGGGAGCTGCTGACCTTGGCCTACGCTCTGGAGAGAAGGAGCGAGCATCCGTTGGCGAAGGCCGTCCTGCAAAAGGGGGAGGAGCTGGGGCTGGCGGCCCCGGAGGTGGCCGATTTTGTTGCCCTGCCCGGCAACGGCCTCACCGCCGCGCTGGAGGGCGACACCCTCTGCGGCGGGAATCTGACCTTTATTTCGGGCCGGTGCCCCGTGCCCGACGGCGTCCGCACCGCCGCGGAGGCCCTGGCGGAGCAGGGGAAGACGCCCCTGTTCTTCGCGAAGAACGATCGTCTGCTGGGCGTCATCGCCGTGGCGGACGTGATCAAGGACGACAGCGCCCAGGCGGTGAAGGAGCTGCAGAACATGGGCATCCGGGTGGTCATGCTCACCGGCGACAACCCCCGCACGGCCAAGGCCATCGGCGATCTCGCCGGGGTGGATCGGGTCATCGCAGGGGTCCTGCCCCAGGGGAAGGAAAAGGTGATCCGGGAGCTGAAGACATTGGGCAAGGTGGCTATGGTGGGCGACGGCATCAACGACGCTCCGGCCCTGACGGCGGCGGACATGGGCATCGCCATCGGGGCGGGCACGGACGTGGCGGTGGACGCGGCGGACGTGGTGCTCATGAAGAGCAGCCTTATGGACGTGCCGGCGGCCATCCGGCTGAGCCGGGCCACCCTGCGGAACATCCGCGAAAACCTGTTCTGGGCCTTCTTCTACAACTGCATCGGCATCCCCATCGCCGCGGGGCTGATCCCCGGGGTCACCCTGGCCCCCATGTTCGGCGCGGCGGCCATGAGCCTGTCCAGCTTCTGCGTGGTCACCAACGCCCTGCGGCTGAACCTGTTCAGGATGCACGACGCCGCCCATGACCGGCCGAAGAAGAAGGCCGTCCAGCTGCCGCCGGAGCCCGTCGCCCCGGCCCAGCCCGTCCTGAAGCAGCGGACGCTGAAGATCACCGGCATGATGTGCGAGCACTGCGAGGCCGCCGTGAAGGGGGCGCTGACGAAGGTCCCCGGGGTCCGGGAGGCCACCGCCAGCCACCAGGCCGGCACCGCCGTCGTCACCCTGGAGGGGGAGGTCAGCGACGAGGCGCTGAAGACGGCCGTGGACGCCATCGGCTACATCGTGGACGGGGTCGAATGATATATATCCCCCCGGCGTTGACGGAACCGGCCGGGGGGTATACAATATAGGTAACAAACGACGGAGGAAACCCATATGAAGACGTTGAATCTCACCGTGGACGGCATGATGTGCGGCGGCTGCTCCGCCCGGCTCCAGCGGGTGCTGGAGGCCCTGCCCCAGGTGGAAAGCTGCAAGGCGGATCACGTGACGCGTGCCGTGGAGCTGGTCCTGAAGGAGGATCTGTCCCTGGACGCCATCGCCAAGGCCGTGGAGGCCGCCGGATTCAAGGTGGTATAAGCGCATACTCGAAACAGGAGAGGGGACCCCTCTCCTGTTTTATATGATACAGGAGGGGCAACATGGGAGCTTTCGATCGGACCGATCCCGCATACGGCGCGTATCTGCGCATACTGGAGGCGGAGCTGATCCCCGCCACGGGCTGTACGGAGCCCATCGCCATCGCCTACGGGGCCGCCAAGGCCCGCCAGGCCCTGGGGGCGCTGCCGGACAGGTGCCGGGTGGAGTGCAGCGGGAACATCATCAAAAACGTGAAGAGCGTGGTGGTGCCCAACACCGGGAACCTAAGGGGCATCGAGGCCGCCGCCGCGGCGGGCCTGGTGGCCGGGGACCCGGACGTGCAGCTGCAGGTGATCTCCCACGTGGCCGAGAAGGACCGCGCCGCCATCCGGGCCTATCGGGACAGCCACCCCATGGAGGTGGTGCCCCACATGGGGGACCAGGTCTTCTACATCGCCCTCACCGTCTGGGCCGGGGCGGATCAGGCCCGGGTGGTCATCGAGGACTTCCACACCAACATCACCCGGATCGAAAAGAACGGCGTCTGCCTCTACGCCCGGGAGGCGGACGGCCCCGCCGAAGCCCAGGGGGGCGAGGGACCGGAATACGATCTGTTGAGCGTGGAGCGGATCGTGGCCTTCGCGGACAGCGTGGACCTGTTCGACGTGGAGGTGGTGCTGGAGCGGCAGATCGCCTGCAACACCGCCATTTCGGAGGAGGGCCTCGCCCATGACTGGGGCGCCCGCATCGGCCAGACCCTGCTCAAGGCCCAGGGGGACAGCGTCCGCGTTCGGGCCAAGGCCGCGGCAGCCGCCGGGTCCGACGCCCGCATGAGCGGCTGCGAGATGCCCGTGGTCATCGTCTCCGGCAGCGGGAACCAGGGCATGACCGCTAGCCTGCCCGTCATCGAGTACGCTAAGGCGCTGCACGTGGACCGGGAGAAGCTCCTTCGGGCCCTGGTGGTGTCGAACCTGATCACCATCCATCAAAAGAGCAGCATCGGCCGGCTCTCCGCCTTCTGCGGGGCGGTCAGCGCGGGCTGCGGGGCCGCGGCGGGGGTGGCGTATCTCCACGGCGACGGCTACGAGGTCATCGCCCACACGGTGGTCAACACCCTGGCCATCCTGTCCGGCATGGTCTGCGACGGGGCCAAGCCCTCCTGCGCCGGGAAGATCGCCATGGCCGTGGAGGCGGGTCTCATGGGCTATGAGATGTATAAGCACGGGAAGAACCAGTTCTACTCCGGCGAAGGCATCGTGAAAAAGGGCGTGGACAACACCATCCGCACCGTGGGCCGCATGGCCCGGGAGGGCATGCGGGACACGGATCGGGAGATCCTGGACATCATGACCGAGAATTGCTGATGCAGGAAAATAAAAAAATCTTGCATTTTTATCGCGCCTGTTTTACAATATCATATATTGTTGCCAACATCCCTGGCGCAACAAATAAAACAAAAGGAGAGATACCATGAAAAAGCTGCTTGCCATCCTGCTGGTCCTGTGCCTGGTGCTGGTCGCCGTGCCCGCCATTGCCGACGACGGTGAGTCCCTGAAGGAAAAGGCCGAAAAGTTCGACCGTGAGAACGAGTTCGTCACCGTCGGCACCGGCCCCACCTCCGGCATCTACTTCCCCATCGGCGGCGCCTTTGCCACCGCTTTGGGCGACTATGGCTACCAGACCTCCGCTGAGGCCACCAACGCCACCGGTCAGAACATCCAGAACATCCTCAACGGCGACTGCGAGATCGCCATCGCCATGCAGGACGCCGTCATGCAGGCCTACACCGCCTCCGGCGCCTATGAAGGCAAGGAGCCTGCCAGCGGCCTTCGTGCCCTGATGCGCCTCTGGCCCAACTACGTCCAGCTGGTCACCACCGCCAACACCGGCATCAAGAGCGTGGAGGACCTGCGCGGCAAGCGCGTGGGCGTGGGCGCGTCCAACTCCGGCGTGGAGATCAACGCCCGCATGATCCTGGCCGCCTACGGCATCACCTATGACGACATCACCCCCGACTACCTGGCCTACGGCGAAGCCATCGACAACATGAAGAACGGCCAGTGCGACGCCGTGTTCGTGACCTCCGGTCTGCCCAACGCCACGGTTATGGAGCTGGGCGTCAGCTATGACATGGTGGTGGTCCCCATCGACGGCGAAGGCCGCGAGAAGCTGGTCAGCGAGTATCCCTACTACGCCAAGTCCGTCATCCCCGCCGGTACCTACAACAACACCGAGGATGTGGAGGGCGTCTTCGTCTACAACATCATGCTGGTGCGTGAGGACCTGCCCGATGAGATGGTCTATGACCTGCTGACCGGTATCTTCCAGAATATCGACACCATCAAGGCCTCCCACAACGCCGCCAACAAGAACATCGACATCACCTTCGGCGTCAGCGACATCCAGCTGCCGCTCCATCCCGGTGCCGAGCAGTTCTGGAAGGACAACGGCTATCTGGGCTAACACCTGAGTCTACTGCGACGCGGAAGGCGCAAGCCTTCCGCGGCTTTGATTATTGTGCTGTTCTGCGCCGAAGCAGACTTCAAAACGTGACATGAACAGAAAGAAACGGGGTCTCTGGCTCCTTCTCCCGGGCGTTGCCCTGCTGGGCGCCTTTCTCTGGTTCGGGTTCTTTGCCCCCGTGGGCAAGGTGTTCCAACTCTACGACCGCCAGCGAAAGACCGTGGTCTTCTCCGCGCCCATCCACGCGGGGGACAAGCTTAGATTGGAGATCGAGCATTCCTTTGAACACATCCCCTGGTACGAGTATTACACCGTTCGGGAGGATGACCAGTTCAACCTGGACGCCATCGCCGTGGCGGGCTATGGCGCCGGGATCCCGGCGGAAATGGACGTGCCCACCCACATCGAGAACGGTCTCGTGTGGATGGAGGATATCAACAGCGTCTTCCCCCAATTCTCCTGGATCACGTCCGCGACCTACATGAAGGGCCTCCAGATCAACGGAGTGGAGGTCTTCGACTTCCGCAGCCTGCCCGACGCCAGCAGGATACGGGGGGAAATCATCACAGTAAGGGGGTATCTAACTGATGGCCGACATTGAAAACAAAACCGTGGCGGAACCGGTGGAGGCCGTGGAATCGGCGCCTATCGACGCCGCCAAGGGCTCGGAGGTCATGGAAAAATTCGAAAAGGAGTCCCGGACCCGCACCTTCGAAAGCAAGTGGCTGAAGAACTGCGTGTATGTGATCTGCCTCCTGTTCACCCTGTACCATCTGGCCTATGCCTCCGGCATCCGGGCCCTGCAGATGGTCAACATCAAGCACCACGCCATCCATGTGGGCCTGATCCTGATTTTGGGCTTCGCTCTCTACCCGGCCTTCAAGAAGACCAGCCGGAAGAAGATCGCCTGGTACGACTGGATATTCATCGCCCTGTCCGTGGCCATGCCCATCTACGTCTTCATCCGCTATCCGGTGTTCATCTCCACGGGCTTCTCGGGGGAGCAGATCGACATCATCATGGGCACCATCCTCATCGCCCTGGTGCTGATCGCGTCAAGGCGGCTGTCCGGCTGGGCGCTGCCCATCCTGTCCGTCATCTTCCTGGTCTACGCCATCTACGGCCGGTCCTTCCCGGGCATCTTCAAGCACCGGGGCTATAACTGGCATCGGATCGTGACCTACCTCACCACCGACATCTACGGCATCTACGGCACGTCCATCAAGGTTTCGGCCACCTATATCGTGCTGTTCATCATCTTCGGCGAGGTCATGAACAAGTGCGGCATGGGCCAGTTCTTCAACGACATCGCCAACGCCATCGCCGGCCACACCAAGGGCGGTCCCGCCAAGGTGGCGGTCCTGGCCTCCGGCTTTCTGGGCTCCATCAACGGTTCCGCCGTGGCCAACGTGGTGACCACCGGCACCTTCACCATCCCCCTCATGAAGAAGACCGGCTATTCCAAGGAGTTCGCCGGGTCAGTGGAGGCTACGGCCTCCGTGGGCGGCCAGCTGCTGCCCCCCATCATGGGCGCAGCGGCCTTCGTTATGGCGGAGACCCTGGGCGTGAAGTACGGGGTCATCATCAAGGCCGCCGTGATCCCCGCCCTCATCTACTATCTGGGCATCATCATCCAGGTCCAGATGCGGGCTACCAAGGACCACCTGCACGGCCTGCCCAAGGACCAGATGCCCAAGGTGAAGGACGTGATGAAGGAGCGGGGCCACCTTTTGATCCCCATCCTGTTCCTGCTCTATATGCTGATCTTCAGCGGCGTCACCGTCATCCGCGGCGCTTTCTGGACCATCGTCGTCACCATCGTGGTGGCCCAGCTGCGGCCCATCAGCCGTATGAGCTTCAAGGACATCTGCGACGCCTTCGTCCAGGGCGCCAAGTCCACGGTCTCCGTGGCCATGGCCTGCGCCTGCGTGGGCATCATCGTGGGCGTCTGCGGCATGACCGGCTTTGCCCTGAAGGTGGCCAACGCCATCATCAGCATCGGCCAGCAGAGCCTGATGCTCACCCTGCTCTTCACCATGATCACCTGCATGATCCTGGGCATGGGCCTGCCCTCCATCCCCTCCTATCTGATTACCGCCACCATCGCGGCGCCTGCCCTGGTGAAGCTGGGCCAGCCGGCCATCGCGGCCCATATGTTCTGCTTCTACTTCGCCATGTTCGCCAACCTGACCCCGCCGGTGGCTTTGGCCTCCTTTGCGGCGGCCGGCCTGTCGGGCGGCAGCCCCATGAAGACGGGCTGGCAAAGTGTGCGATTGGCCTTGGCGGGCTTCATCGTGCCCTTCATGTTCGTCTATAATCCCCAGCTGCTGCTGGAGGACGTGACGCTTCTGTCGGGCCTGCAGGTGGTGGTCACCGCCTGCATCGGCGTGGTGCTCATCGCCGCCGCCGTGGAAGGGTATCTCATGGGCCGTATGAACGTGGTCCTGCGGATCATCGCGGGCGTGGGCGCCTTCCTGCTCATCGACAGCGGCATTTGGACCGATTTGGGCGGCCTTGCCTGCCTGGCCGTCATCCTCCTTGCTCAGAAGTTTATCTTCAACAGGAAGGACAAGCTGGAAGCCAAACCTGCTTAATACCCCGACATAAACCCCTAAAAACAACAGAAGAGGTATAGCGCTCGTCATGATAGCTATACCTCTTCTTGATTTCTCTTTTTTCGGTCCCTTTTTTCTCTTTCTCTAAAGAGAAAAAAGGGACAAAGGAGATATACTTACTTATACCGTTCCTCTATCTCCTCGATCACGTGGCCCACGGAGGCGGCCACGGTGCCGTCCCGGAAGGGGTTGAGCAGGTCGCCCACCTGCAGCAGCTCAAAGTAGCCCTTGGTGCCGCCGGCCCGGCAGAGGCGCAGGTAGTCCGCCCAGGCCTTCGGTCGGTCGGTCTTCATGCGGCCGTAGTACTGGAAGGCGCACATCTGGGCCAGGGCATAGTCGATATAGTAGAAGGGGAACAGGAAGATGTGCTGTTTCTGCATCCAGAAGCCCCCCTCCTCCAGGAAGGGCTCCCCGTCGTAATCCCGCCAGGGCATATACGCCTTCTCGATCTCCCGCCACACCTGCCGCCGGCCGTGGGCGTCCAGGTCCGGGTTCTCGTACATCCGGTGCTGAAACTCATCCACGCAGGCCATGTAGGGGATCACGCTGAGGGCGCCGATGAGATGGGCCGTCTTGTACTTTTCGCTGTTCTTGCCGAAGAAGCTGTCCATCCAAGGATAGGCGAAATGCTCCATGGTCATGGAGTGGATCTCGTTGATTTCGGAGGTGGACCCAGAGAGCATGCTCACCGGGATGGACCGCATGGCCAGATACCCCTGGAACGCGTGGCCCGCCTCGTGGGTCAGCACGTCCACGTCGGCGCTGGTGCCGTTGAAATTGCTGAAGATGAAGGGGGCTTTGTAGCCGGGGAAGCTGGTCATGTACCCGCCCATGCGCTTGCCGGGCCGGGTCTCCAGGTCGAACAGCCGATACTTAACCATGAACTCAAAGAACTCCCCGGTCTCGGGGCTCATCTGCCGATACATATCCAGGGCCTTCTGCACCAGCTCCTCCATGGTCCCCTCCGGGTCCGCGTTCCCCTCGGGGAAGAGCAGGGCCTCGTCGTAGTACCGGAGCTTGTCCACGCCCAGCAGCTGCCGCTGCCGTTCCCGGATGGCGGCCACGGCGGGGGTCACGATCTCTCGGATCTGCTTGCGGAAGTTGGCCGCGTCCGCCTGGGTGTAATCGAACCGCCGCCGCTGCAGATAGGCCAGGTCCGTGTAGCTTTCGAATCCCATGGTCTTGGCCATCCTGGTCCGCAGGTGGACCAGCTCGTCGTAGACCCCGTCCAGGTCCGGGCTGATCTGCTCATACAGGGCGGCCCAGGCGTGGAAAGCCTCCTTGCGCTCCTGCCGATCCGGGCTCTCCATGTGCTTCAAAAGCCCGTAGAAGTTGCATTTTTCGCCCCGAAACTCGGTGACGGCCAGGGCGCTGTCCTTCTGATACTTCTGGGAAAGCTCCCCCTCCCGGATCACGTCGGGGATGACGCGCTCGTCGGCGGTCTTCACGGCCGCGTCGATCATGCGGAACATCTGCTGCCCGAACTCCGCCTCGAATTGGGGCCGGAAGGGGCTGGCCGCCAGGGCCTCCCGATAGGCCTTCCGCAGGGGGATCAGGGACGCGTTCTGCTCCCGAAGCCACTTCATCTCCCCCTCGTAGTAGGGGTCGGTGGTGTCGATGGTGTTGCGGACGGACCCCAGGGACATCATGGTGAAGGCCGCCTCCTCCGCCGCCTGCAGCTCGAAAAAGGCCTTGCGGGCCTCCTCGTAGGAGGCCGCGTCCCGCAGCGCCGCCGTGGTCCGTTCCGTGCAGGCCTTCAACGCCTCCATATCCGGCCGCACATAGGGCATATCCTGAAACCGTACCATTTCCATCTGTCGTTCCTCCTTAAATTTTTATAAAATCAAAACGCGTCATAGTTGACCACCAGCACCGTGCACACGATGAGGACCACCAGCAAAAACAAAACCACCAGGATCAGGGGCGAGAACAAAACAACCCTCACCGTGTCCCATACCTCCTTGAGGGAGGTCCGCTTCTTCCGGTACCGCCGGGTCCGTCCCCTGTCGTCCCGGTAGCGGATCACGGGGTGCCGATACAGCTCCAGCCGCCCGAATTTCAGCACGAATACCGGCGCCAGGGGCACCGCGATGCACAGCCACACCGCCGCCCCGCCCACGGTCAGCCCACGGAAGGAGCAGCCGTTGAAGAAAAACCCCAGAATAACGGGCAAAAACACCACCGCCAGGGGCAACAGGACCATGGCGAGCAGCCGTCCCGGCGTGGTGAAGCGAAGGTCCACCGGCCGATCCCGCCCGTCGATGGGCAGATAGAACGCCGGCGGGTCCAGAGCCTGCTTTCGCCGGTCCGAGGTGAAGATGCGCCGGGGCAGCTTCTCCCGGCCCAGACCGCCGAAGGCGTTGTGATAGGCGGTGAACAGCACGAAGAGCAAAAACACGCACATGACCCCCGCCACCATCAGGCCGGTTTCCCGCCGGGCGCCGAACAGCTCCATGATCCCGAAGATCAGGGCCGGAAACAGGACGCTGCCCAGGATGGGCTTGATCCACCAGGGCAAAAGGAACCGGTCCCGCTTCTCCCGAACGGCCACCTTCCCCGTCTGCCCGTTGACGGCGGCCAGGGTGTCCCCGGCCTTCAGATAGTAGGCGGGCAGCACGGCGGACAGCTCCACCATGCTCCCGGTGTCCGCCTGTACCGTGACGCCCCGGGTCTCCAGGGCCCTGGCCGCAAAGGGCCGGTATTGGGCGGCGATCTCCCCGTCGATGCGGGCGCGGGTCTCCTTCTCGTCCGTGTCCCGGATCTTCACCCGCTGGCCCGCCAGATAGGAGAAGTCGAACTCCTTCACGTCCCCCAGATCATAGGGCTCCATGCCGTCCAGGAGCAGGTTGTCCAGCTGACGGGATGTGTTCACGAAGCTGCCGTCGCAAAAGCCCCGACAGGGGAACGGTTCGCTTTCCAGCCGGCTGACGGTGCACCGGGTGGGCCCCTTCACCAGCTCGTAGGGCAGATAGCAGCCGGTCAGCCCGTCCAAATGGGCCCGTATGTCCCGGGCCTCGGGCCGGGCCCGGTTTTCGTCGCACCAGGACAAAAGGGCCGCCCGGGCCTGGTCCTTCGTGACCCTGAAGGGGATCAAGATCTCGGGGAACCCGTCGATGCCCAGATATTCCTTTCGCACCAGGCTCCTTCCGCAGAAGGCGCAGCCCGCCAGGGCCTCCCCCTGGGGGAAGATGACCTCCGCCCCGCAGCCCGTGCATCGGGCCGTCTGCAGGGGAAAGCCGTCCCGGGCCGCCGCCAGCCGGCCCCGGTGGGCCTGCCGAAAGCCCTGCTTCTGCGCCAGGGAGTCCCGGATGCCGGTCTCGCCGCCGCAATAGGCGCAGCGGTAGACCTGGCCGGCGATGTCGAACTTGGCCGGGGCGCCGCAGCTGGAGCAATATATGTTGATGGGTGTATAGGCCTTGCCCATGTTTGTCCCTTCCTGACTCAGGTGCCGGTCCCTTGGCCGCGCAAAGTCAGCATGCGCTTTCGGGCCGCCCGATGGCCCTCTGATTCCTCATAGAAGGCAGCCATGTCCGGGCAGGGAAAAATATCGCATCGCCCACAGCAGTCGATGCCCTTCTGCTGGCAGCAGGCGATAGGCATGCAGGGATCTTCGTCGGGCCACCGGCTGTGGCGGCAGTCGGGGCACTTGCCGGACTCATAGTCCGCGCAGGCGGCACAGTCCACGCCGCAGTACGCGATGTGCGTCAGGTCCATCCCTTCATCCTCCTCATTTTCATCGCAAACACTTCATAAACGCTTCGGGCAGGGGCTCGGCCCCCGTGTACCACTGATACCCCGGCACCTGGACCTGCGGGGCCGTCAGCCGCACCACCTGCATATGCCAGATCACATGGGTGAAGATGTGCTCCCGCGTCACGATCTCCCAGGCCCCCACGGGCCGGACCCCCAGCTCGGTGAGGGCTTGGCCGATGTCCTCCCGGGAAAGGTGCCCCGGTCGGTTGGGCAGCTCGTAGAGCCCGGACAGCAGGCCCCGTTCGCCTCGGCGGCGGATGAGGAAGCTGTCCCCGCTTCTCACGGCGAACACGGTCAAATCCTCCTGCCGCTTGGGCTTCTTCTCCCCCCGGTTGGGAAATCTGTCCCAGGTGCCGTGCTTGGCCGCCCCGCACAGGGACGAAAGGGGGCAGCTGTGGCACAGGGGGGATTTGGGCAGGCAGATGAGGGACCCCAGGTCCATGAACGCCTGGTTCAGATCCCCGGGCCGGCTGCCCATCCGGTCCCGGAGAAAGTCCGTCCACCGGTCCCGGACCGGCTGGCGGGTCACGTCCGCCCCGTCCTCAAAGAGCCGGGCCAGGACCCGGAGCACGTTCCCGTCCACGGCGGGCTCCGGTTCACCGAAGGCGATGGAGGCGATGGCCCCGGCGGTATAGGGCCCCACGCCGGGGAGCTTTTTCAATTCTTCCGCGCTATCAGGAAACCGGCCCTCGTGTTCGTTCACCACGGCCAGGGCGCACTTTTTCAGATTCCGGGCCCGGGAATAGTAGCCGAGGCCCTCCCACAGCTTCAGCAGCCGCTCCTCGTCGCAGGCGGCCAGGGCCTCCACCGTGGGCAATTCGTTCATGAACCGGCCGTAATAGGGGATCACCGCCGCGGCCCGGGTCTGTTGGAGCATGATCTCCGACACCAGCACCGCATAGGCGTCCCCGGTCCCCCGCCAGGGCAGGGTCCGTTTGTGGCGGTCGTACCACGCCATCAGGGCCGTTGTAAATTCCATGAAAGCAGTATACCACATCCCGGGGGAATGTGCTATACTGTAGCCATCACAAGATAAAGAAGGTGTAGAAATGGATTTTGAGGCGATCAGTCAGCAGGCCCGGGAGGCCATGGACATTCTGCTTGCGGCGGCCAAGCCCAAGGCCGGGAGCCTGATGGTCCTGGGCTGCTCCACCAGCGAGACCGTGGGCAGCCGCATCGGCTCCAACTCCAGCGCCGACGCCGCACAGGCCATCCTGCGGGGCATCCTGCCCGCGGTGAAGGCGGCGGGGCTCATTTTGGCGGTCCAGGGCTGCGAGCACATCAACCGTTCCCTCTGTCTCGAACGGGCGGACGCGGATAAGCTGGGTCTCACGGAGGTGTGGGTGCGGCCCCACGCCCACGCCGGCGGCGCCTGCATCACGGCCTATTATGAGCAATGCCAGGACCCCGTCATGGTGGAGGGCCTTCAGGGCCGGGCCACCTTGGGCATGGACGTGGGCGACACCCTCATCGGTATGCATATGCGGCCCGTGGTGGTGCCGGTCCACTCTCCCCTGCGCCGGATCGGCGAGGCGAATCTGGTGCTGGCCTTCTCCCGCCCCCGCTATGTGGGCGGTCCCCGGGCCCAATACGTGCAGCAGATTCGGTAGGCGGCGGGAAATATATTATCCCAGCGGGCCTAAAAAACCCTTAAAACATTTGCAATTCTGTAATCGAATAGGTATAATAACATTTGGTGCTCTTGTATGGGTCTGTGGTTGCAAGTCGAAGCCAGTCGCAGGCGAAACGATCCACGTAAGCGGGCAAAGGTCCCGTGAGCATGGTGCGGCTTAGAAGTAAGACCAACCGGGAAACCGAGAGGGGCAGTAGTGGGGAGCCTTGAGGCTTAGGAGCGAACCCTCCTGTTGGCGAGTGTGGGGGCAAAGACCAGGTCAGCCATACAAACGCATCGACAAAATACCAAAAGGGGAAAGTACAATGTTCGAAGACAAAGTTTTGATCTGCAGGGATTGCGGCCGTGAGTTCGTTTTCACCGCCGGTGAGCAGGAATTCTACGCCGAGAAGGGCTTCCAGAACGAGCCCGTTCGCTGCAGAGAGTGCAGGTACAACCGCAAGAACGCTTCTCGCAACGAGAACCGCGAGATGTATGACGCCGTTTGCGCCGAGTGCGGTGCGCCCACCAAGGTGCCCTTCCTGCCCCGGAACGACAAGCCCATCTACTGCTCCGCCTGCTTCGCCAAGCATCGCGCCCAGAGATAAGCAAGTCAATGAAAAGAGCCGTTCGGATGAACGGCTCTTTTTTTTCGCAAATGTTCTGTCGCCTTTCCCGCCAGCCTTAGCCAGCCTTAGTACTTTGACCCGTAGCCCGGGTGAAGCAGCGGGTCGGAGGTGGAGGGCACCAGGCGGGAGTAGCCCCAGATCAGGGCGTCGGCCCAGGTCCGCTGGGTGCCGCCGGAGTGCCAGTTGACGTGCTCGCCCATGAACACCATGGCCGCCGAGGAGCCGCCGTCCAGGTTGTAGGCGATCTGGACCCCCTGGTCCGCGAAGACCTGGGCGAACTCTTCCAGCGTGTAGCCGAAGGCCCGGCGGGTGTCCCGGCCGTCGGACACGATGACGACGAAGTGGCCCGGCTCCACCATGCCCACGCCGCAGCGGGGGTTCTCCTTGAAGACCCTGTGCTTCCCCGCCTCGGGGTTCACCTGGCCGTTCTCCACCAGGATGGGGCCGAAGCTGTAGGAGGCCACCACGCCGGAATCCAGCAGCTCGAGGCCCGAGACCTCCCCGGGGTGATAGACCCGCATGGTGAGATCGTCGTACATGACCAGGGAGCTTTCCCCGGCGTTGTCGGCGTAGAGGACCCCGTTGCGGATCAGAATGCCCTTGAAGGACAGGTCCGCGTTGTTGATGTTGTCCCCGGTGATGGCCAGCACCGCCCGGTTGTTCCGGGCCAGGCGCCAGGGGGGCTCGATGGCCATGGCGGTTTCAAAGCGGGCGGACACGGCGGAGCGGAAGCTGTTCACCTTTCGCATGCGCACGTGGGCGATATACTTGCAGTAGGGATGGTTCTGCTTCTCCCGGGTGATCTGCCGATCGATGATGACGGACAGGATGTCGGAGCGATACTCCCAGTGGCCCTGGTCATAGTCGGACACCACCACCTCCGCCGGCTCCCCCTCCTGCCGAAAATAGGTGTCGAAGGGGGCATAGGTGGGCGTGGGAGACGGGGTGGCCGTGGGCTCAGGCGTGGGGGTTGGCGCGGCCGTGGGCGTGGGCGTGGCCGTGGGCGCCGGGGTGGGCGTGGGCACCCGGGTGGGCCCGGGGGTATAGGTGGGCTTGGACCGCAGGACGGTGGCCCCCGGGGTGGGGGTCGCCGTGGGCGTGGGCGACGGGGTGGCCGTGGGCGTGGGCGTGGGCGTCGGCTCCGGTGTGGGGGTGGCCGTGGGGGTCGGCGTGGCCGTAGGCGTGGGCGTCGGCTCCGGCGAGGGCGTTGGCGTCGGGGTGAACGTGGGCAGGGGCGTGGGCCCGGGGGTGGGCCCCGGCGTGGGCGCCTGGTAGGAAAGGAGCTTTCCCGTGTCCAGGTGTTCGAATAGGTCGTCGCACCGTTCGTCCGCCCCCACCGTGGTATAGGCCAGGGTGAACCGGGGCGCGGCGGGGATCACGGTGTTGAAGGAGGCCTCGGACCGATACTGCTCGTAGGCCCGCTGGGCCACGTCCGCGGCGGAGTAGCCCCCGTAGACAGCCAGGGGCGCCGCGCCGTCCACAACGGTCAGGCCCTCGGCGGAGAGATGATAGAGCTTTTGCAGGGCCAGATGCTTGGTGGCGTTCTTCTTCAGCAGGGAATCCAGCACCAGCTGGCCCGTGAAGGGGGTCCGGACCCGGGAGAAGCTGTCCTTGGGGTCGCAGGTCACCACCACCTTGGGCCGGTAGGCCTCCAGAAGCTCCACCAGGGTCTTCTGCAGCTGGTTGGCCCGCCACATGCTGGGGAGCTTTTCATAGCACCAGGTCAGATGGTCCTCCTTTTGCAAAAAGATGGGGATCACGTCGAGGCCCAGGGCGGCGAGGGCTTCATAGGCCTCCTGGACCTGGTTGCCGTCGTCCCGGCCGATGTAGACCACCGCGGTCCTGATCCCGTGCTCCCCCGCATACAGGGGCAGCAGGCCGCCCATCAGATCCAGCTCGTCGCTGACGCCGGAGAGGATCAGCATAAGGTCCACTTCCTCCGTCCGGGTGAGGCAGGCGGGGGTCTGCCCCAGGGGCAGCACCTTCAGCTCGCACAGGCTGGCCATGGACCGGCGGGCGGTGGTGATGACGATCCGCTGCGCGCCGGGGACGGATAAAAACTGGCGATAGGGAACGGAATCGAAGTCGTTTTCAAACAGCATCGCCCCGTCCCGGTCGAAGAGGCGGATGTTCACCTGATACTTCACGTCGAACCATTGGAGCAGCACCCCCTCCGCCGTCTCGGTCCATTCCGCCGTCAGGCTTTGGCCGGAGGTCAGGGTGAGCCGGGTCCTGGGGTCCTGGTCCCACAGATGGAAAGCGGCCGCCTCCCGCCCCTCGGGCACCGTGGCGGTGTACAGGGGGGCCGCCGGGTCCGTCAGAGCCGCGGTCGACAGGGCCGCGCCGGGCAGGGCCACGCCCAGGGCCAGGGCCAGCAGAAGGATGAAGATGATGGTTCGTTTCGTCATGGCTTTCCTTACGCAATGCTGTGGTCGGAAGAAGGGGCCGCCGGAGGCAAAAAAACCGATCCACGATTTGTCAGCAGTATACCATTTTTTGACAGGATGAATCAAGAGCATATTGACATTTTTGCGGGGGCTCCCTTACAATGGCCTTGCTATGAAAAAAA
This sequence comes from uncultured Eubacteriales bacterium, assembly GCA_902798825.1. Taxonomy (GTDB): domain Bacteria; phylum Bacillota; class Clostridia; order Christensenellales; family CAG-138; genus RUG472. The sequence goes on from CADBYI010000012.1 coordinate 80,935, forward strand.
CCGTTCTGCGCGGGATACTTTTATCCCTTCTCCTGGCCCTGGCGGCGGCCGGGTTCCTCCTGTATCGGGCGCAAAGCCGCCTGGAGGGGCTGCAGGCCCAGGCCGACAGCCTGTTGGAACAAAAAAACTATGGGGCGGCCATGACCGCCTATGGGCAGCTGCTGCAGCGGACCCCCCTCAGCTTCTTCGGCGGGGACCGGCCCTTCGTCATTCGGGGGGCGGCAGGGGTCCTTTCCTGCGGGTCCGCCCTGCTGGACACCCCGGAGGGGGCGGCGCTTCTGGCGGCGGAGGGGACCGTCTCCGACCTTCTCTCCCTGGCCACGAACCCGGCCGTGCCCGCCGGCTTTTCGGCGGAGCTGACGGCCCTTTCGGACCGGGCCAGGGGTCAGCTGCTTGAGGCGGAGGAGCAGGCCCGTCGGGCGGCGGAAGCGCAGGCCGCGGCGGAGGCCGAGGCCCGGCGGCGGCAGGCCCTGCTGGAGGAGGCCCTGCAGGCCCGGTCGGAGGGACGGCTGGAGGAGGCGCTGGCCCTGCTGCAGGATTCCGGTCTTCAGCCGGAGCTGATCCCCGAAATCGAAACGGAGATGGAAACGGCCCGGGACCGGGCCCTGGCGGCGGAGGCCCGGACCGCGTTGGAGGGGCTGCGCCTTTCGGACGCCCTGTCCCTTGCGGAACAGGTGAAGGACCCTGACGCCCGGACCGCCCTCCGGCAGGAGCTGGAAAACAGCTGGCGGCAGATGGCCGAGCAGATGCGCAATATATATAGGAACAAACTGTGGGCCGGCGCCTGGTACACCCTGGCCCTGGGGGAGGCTCCCCTGCTGACGGGGGACAGGCGCTACGAGGGTTTGGCGAGCCAGCTCGCGGGGGCGGACGCGGTGATCGGCGGGGCCTTCGGCTGGATGAAGCTGTCCGGCGGACGGGTGGATCTGGTGGGGGATACCCTGGGCGCCACCGACGCCGCCCAGGCGATCATGGACGCCCGGGACGGGGCCCTGGGCTGGAACCACGGTTTGATCCTCCACGGCGACGGCACCGTGACCCACCTTGGAAACGACACCTACGGCCGGGCCGGGGCGGCGGAGTGGACCGGCATCACACAGGTGGCCGCCGGCGGGTTTCACAGCCTGGGGCTCACGAAGGACGGCACGGTGGTGGCCGCGGGCCTGGACCTGGACGGCCAGTGCCAGGTGGGCGAATGGACGGGGGTGGTCGCCCTCGCCGCGGGGCTTCGCCATTCCGTGGCCCTGACCGCCGACGGGCGGGTGCTGGCCTGCGGGGACGACAGCTGCGGCCAGTGCGACGTGGCCGATTGGGAGAACGTGGTGGACGTGCGCTGCGGGGCCAACTTCACCCTGGGCCTCACCGCCGAGGGAAAGCTTTTGGCCACGGGGGACAACGGCTGCGGCCAGTGCGACGTGGCCGACTGGGAGAACGTGATCGCCTTCGACGGGGGCCTGTGGCACACGGCGGCCCTGCTTCAGGACGGCCGCGTGGTGACGGCTGGCGCCGGAAGCCACGACCAGCGGGCCCTTCAGGGGACGGCCCTCTTCGGCACGGGGAGCGACCAGCCCCCCGCCCCGGCCGATGCCCCGGCTGAGGCCCAGGCGGAGACGGAATTTGTCTATACCGGGGACCAGATCGACGGGCCCTGGCTCTATTACAACGGCGACGGGGCCGTGATCGTGTCCTTCGACGAGGACACGGGCCGGCTCAAGGCCACCCGGGCGGATCTGATCTGCACCTGGGGCCATCCCCCCGTGGGCATATTGGCCGGGGGCGGCGACACCCCCAAGGATCGGACGCGGGCCACCCGGCTGGCGTGGCAGAATCGGGCGGTCTTCGCCCTCACCGGGGACTATTACACCATGCACCGCAACGCCAAGGGCATCCTGATCCGCCGGGGCAAGCTTCTGCGGGACAAGGCGAAGACCCTGGGCTGCGCCTTCTTCCCCGACGGGTCGTTCCGGCTGGTGAACCCCGCCGAAACCGATGGGGAACAGCTCCTTTCCCAGGGCATCCGGGACGCCTGGGTGTTCGGCCCCGTGCTCATCGCCGGGGGGGAGCTGCAAAACTTCAGCCGCCATTCCCTGGCCCGAAACGGGGAGATCACCATGCGGACCGTGCTGGCCACCTTCTGCCCCTATCACCATCTGGCCGCCGCCTATGGGTTCACCTCCCTCAAGCAGGTGGCCGAGGATCTGATGGCCTGCCACGTGGAGGAAGCCTACAACCTGGACGGGGGCCGGTCCAGCATGATGGTCTTCATGGGGGAGATCGTGAACAAGACCGCCTTCACCAAGGAGGGCTGGCGGGGCCTCAGGGACATGGTGGGCTTTTTGACCAGCGATCTGGTGCCCAAGTCCTGACGCCCCCTTGACAATCGAACGGCCAGGGGATAGAGTAAGCACCGCTGTCGGGAGGGTATGAACATATGCAGACGCACATGCGAAACGATCTTATGGAGGGGCCCATCGTCAAAAAGCTGGTGGGCTTCTTTTTGCCCATCGCCGCGGGGACGCTGTTTCAGCAGCTCTACAACGCGGTGGACGCCTTCGTGGTGGGCAAGTTCGTGGGCACCGAGGCCCTGGCCGCCGTGGGCGGCAGCCCCGCCATATTGAGCAACCTGATCATCGGCTTCTTCGTGGCCCTGACCGGCGGCGCGGCGGTGGTCATCGCCCAGCTCTACGGGGCCCAGGAGTACGACCGGGTGTCCAGGGCCATGGGGGTCAGCTACCGGCTGTGCATCTGGCTGGGCCTGGGCATGGGGGCGGCGGTGTGCCTGTTCTCCCCCCAGCTGCTGCGGCTGCTCAAGACCCCGGCGGAAACCTTCGACCAGGCCCTGCTCTACCAGCGCATCTACTTTTTGGGGGCCGTATTCCTGCTCTTGTTCAACATGGGCTCCGGCATTTTGCGCTCCATCGGCGACGCCCGGTTCCCCTTCGTGTGCCTGTTCGTGGGCTGCGGGCTGAACATCGTGCTGGACGTGGTCTTCGTCATCCTGTTTTCCTGGGGGGTCATGGGCGTGGCCGTGGCCACGGTCCTTTCCCAGGCCGTGGCGGCCCTGCTGGTGACGGGAAAGCTCCTGGCCCTCAAGGGGCCCTTCCGGCTGCGGATTCGAAGCAAGGGGGACAGGAACCTGCTCAAGCGGATGCTGCGCATCGGCATCCCCTCGGGGGTGCAAAGCTCCATGTACGGCCTTTCGAACCTGCTGCTGCAGGTGGGCGTCAACACCCTGGGCACGGTGACCGTGGCCTCCTGGGCCATGTCGGGAAAGGTGGACGGGGCCTTCTGGGCCATCACCAGCGCCTTTGGCACCGCCCTCACCACCTTCGTGGGCCAGAACTACGGGGCCGGGAAGCTGGACCGGGTCCGGGCCTCGGCCCGAAAGAGCATGGCGCTCATGGGGGTCCTGACCCTGTCCATCAGCGGCATGCTGCTGCTTCTGGGCCGGCCCCTGCTGCATCTGCTCACCGACGATCCCGCCGTCATCGACACCACCTGGTATATCATTTTGCTGTTCGTGCCCTTCTACATCCTCTGGGTGCCCATCGAGGTCCTCTCCGGGGTGCTTCGGGGCGTGGGCGATGTGCTGACCCCCTCCCTGATCCTGGCGGGGGGCATATGCGGGTTCCGGATCCTCTGGCTGTTCACGGCCTTCCGGCTCTCGCCGGTGCTGCTGACCCTCTGCGTCTGCTACCCCCTGTCCTGGGTGGTGACGGACGTGGCCATCTATCTTTACTTCCGCCACAGCCCCGTCATGACCGACGCCGCGCGCCTCATCGACGGGGATGCGGGAGGCGCCTCATGAGCAGGCGAACGAAGCGGGCCCTATTGATCCTGGGCCTGGTGCTTCTGCTGCTGGGCGTCGTCTGCGGGGTCTGGGCGGCCGACTATTATCACGCTGACCCTGAAGCCGCGGCGCTGCTGACCGGCGGCCAGGGGGTGGAGATGCGCCCCTTCGACGGCGGCTGGCTTCTGGACGGACCGGGAACAAGGGACGCATTCGTCTTTTATCCCGGCGGGAAGGTGGAGGCCACGGCCTATCTGCCCCTGCTCACGGCCCTGGCCCGGGACGGGGTGGATTGCTTTCTGGTGCGGATGCCCCTGAACCTGGCCTTTTTTAAAACGAACGCCGCCGGGGCCATCCGGGCGGCCTATGCCTATGATCGCTGGTATCTGGGCGGCCACTCCCTGGGCGGGGCCATGGCGGCGGTCTACGCTGCGGGCCACGGGGACGATTTGGATGGCCTGGTCCTTCTGGCGGCCTATGCCACCAAGCCCCTGCCGGAGCATCTGGCGGTGCTGGAGCTTCACGGCAGCGCGGACGGGGTCCTGAACCGGGAGAAGCTGGCGGCCGGCCGTCAGTACCTGCCCGCCTCCGCCGTCTGTGAGGAGCTTCCCGGGGGGAACCATGCCCAGTTCGGCGCCTATGGCCCCCAGAAGGGCGACGGCGCAGCCGCCGTCACCGGGGCCGAGCAGCTGGCCTGGGCCGTGGACCGGATCGAACAAATGATCCTGGGGAACTGAGCCTTCTCTTGCCCCTATCAAAAACCGAACCCCACACAGACGAAAACGGGAGATGCCGTATGGCATCTCCCTTTTCTTGACTGTTCCTGTTCTTGTCTCAATTCTGGGGCATATACTCCCCGAAAGTGACCTCCACGGTCAACTCCTCCCCGTCCCGCTGGAGGGTGAGGGTGACGGTGTCGCCGGGCTTATAGTTGCCGATGGCGCTGGAGAGCTCGTCGCCGGAGGAGATGGCCTTGTCCTCCAGCTTCAGGATCAAGTCCCCGGCCTGGATGCCCGCCTTCTCGGCGGCGCTGCCGGAAACCACCTTCTCCACCAGCACGCAGCGGGTGCCATCGGAGTAATACCACATCCGATTCCGGCTCCTGAGGGTCACGTCCTGGGTGGACACGCCCAGATAGGGCCGACCGGTGACGTAGCCATAGTTCAGCAGGTCGCTGATCTCGTCCAGCACGCTGTTCACGGGGATGGCGAAGCCCAATCCCTCGGCCCGGCTGTCGCTGACCTTGGCGTTGACGATGCCGATGAGCTTGCCCGAGGCGTCGAACAGGCCGCCGCCGGAGTTGCCCGGGGAGATGGCCGCGTCGGTCTGGACCAGGGTCATGGTCTGGCCCTCCACCTCGATGGTCCGGTTGGTGGCGGAGATGATCCCCGCCGTGGCCGTGCCCCTAAGCTCGCCCAGGGGATTGCCGATGGCGATGACCTCGCTGCCCACGGTCAACGTGGTGGAATCGCCCACGATGGCGGGGGTCAGGCCCGTGGCGTCGATCTTGATGATGGCGATGTCGTTCTTGTCGTCGGTGCCCACGATGGTGGCGTCGTAGGTGGTGTCGTCGTTCAGGGTGACCTTGACGGTCTTCGCGCCCTCCACCACGTGGGCGCAGGTGGCGATGTAGCCGTCCTCGGTGAGGATCACGCCGCTGCCGCTGCCGGGCACGTCATAGCTCTGGCCGTAGCCGTACCAGTAGTTGTTGGTGGTGGCGGTGGTGATGGTGTCGATGCCCACCACGGAGGGAGCGCTCATCTCCACGATCTGGGCCTTGGTATAGCTGCCGCTCTCCCTGAAGGCGCTGACGGTGCCGGCGGTGGCGCTGGCGGCGTCGGCTGCGTCACCGGCGTCGCTGGCGTCGGTCTTTGCTTCGGGGGCCGCGGCGGGGGCTTGCGCCAGCTCACGCTGGACGGGGGCGGTGTCCGCCCGCTCGGCGTAAAGGACGTAGTTGTTGTGGGTGTAGTTGCTGATCATGAGCCCGCCGAAGAGACCCACCACGGCGGTCAGCACCAGGCACATCAAAAACAGGCCCAATCCAACGGACAGCCGGCCTTGCCGACGGCTTCTGTTCTCTGCAGGATGTTCCATAGCATTCATCTCCTTTTCTGATGAAATCATCCTACCCCTCGAATTTGAAACCACAAGGGCGCAAATGCAAGGAAAATGTGATTTGCGATGGAAACATTTAAGGTTTTCGGCCCGAATTCCCTCCCGCGCCACGAAACAGAAGCGGGAAGGCAAAGACCGCAAGCTGCCGATTTTCATGTTTTCCATCGTAAGGCAGGCCGTTTGCCGCAAATTTTTTTGCATCGTTCCTTCTCCTATTGATATATTCCATATGCATCCTATGATATACAGATAAAACAAGAGAAGGAGGACACTATGGAACCAAGGGTATACGGATACGCGCGGGTTTCCAGCAGGGACCAAAATCTGGAACGACAGATCATTGCCATGCGGGAATTCGGCGTGCCGGAAAAGAACATCTATGTGGAAAAACAATCGGGAAAGGACTTTAATCGTCCGGTCTATCAGAAGCTGCTGCGAAAACTCAAACCGGGGGATTCCATCGTCGTCAAGAGCATCGATCGATTGGGCCGAAACTATCAGGAGATCCCGGAGCAGTGGCGCCTGATCGTGGAGGACAAAAAGGCCCATGTGTACGTGCTGGATATGCCCATCCTGAACACCAAGGAGGGACGGGATCTGACGGAAAAGCTCATTTCCGACCTGGTGCTGCAGCTGATGAGCTATGTGGCGCAAACGGAGCGGGAATTCACCCACCAGCGCCAGGCCGAGGGCATCGCGGCCGCCAGGCAGCGGGGCGTCCGCTTTGGCCGGCCGACCAAGGAGCGGGCGGATGCGTATTCTGACTGCGTCCGGCGCTATCAGCAGGGAGAGCTGACGGCCCGGGCGGCCGCCCGGCAGTTGGGCATCTCCCATCCGACCTTTTTGAAATGGGTAAAGGAGGATGAAGCGAAAGGAAATACAGTCAATTTGTAAATTGCAATATATTTTTTATATAAAATCAAAAAAAAGTAGACTTTGCTGACCATTCGTGCTATAATCCCAAGTGGGTTCACGGAGCCTTGTTTTTTGCGTGCATATTCCTCGAGCAGGCTGAAGCCGATTTTGGGCATAAAAAAGCTAAGCTACCTAGGGAAAAGACGCAGAATAGGGCTCAGATTTGATGGTTTTGTTGATTATGAGAAGGTATATTGAGTGTATAAGAGGAAAGGACTAAGACCAACGTGTTAATCCTGGGGTCGTAAATATTCTTTTTCAGGGGCTGTGGTAAAAAAAGTCTGCTTTTTTTACCACGACGGTCAACACGGACCGACCGCCTCCCGATATGGACGCAACCTTCCCCCCAGGGAAATGACCCGACGACCCGGCGACAAGCACTAAGCTTGAATGGCCGACAATGTAAATAAGAAGAAACTACCACGACTAAACGTATAGTGAGGTAAAAAAGCGATGAGTATGTTGATCAAGAGAACGGTGTCCATGATCATGGTGATCCTCATGGTGCTGTCCTTGGCCCCGGCCTCCCTGGCGGAAAGCATCCGCCGTGGGGCGCCGTGGGGACGAGGTGACCCCTGCGTCCGTCACGGACGTCGAAGCCACCGCCGAGGGCGAGCAGTCCACCGAGAAGCAGGTTACCGAATACACGGTGATCTTCTTTGTAAACGGTGCGCCATATGATTCCAGGAAGGTTCAGCCTGGTTCCGCGATTGGCGCGCTTCCGGCTGCCCTCGAAGTGGAAGGCTACCGCTTCGTCGGTTGGTATTATGAGAACAAGGCCAGCGGTGTGGCCGTGGAGGAAAAGATTACCTCCGCTTTCGTCGTCAATTCGAATCTGAAAGTGTACGCCAAGTATGTCGTAGACACCGTGACCGAGGAGCCGGTTGTGACCCCCGATCCCACCGATGTGCCGGTTGTTGTGGAAGGGCCTGTGGCCGATCCCACCGATGCGCCTGTCGTTGTGGAAGGGCCTGTGGCCGATCCGACCGATGCGCCGGTTGTTGTGGAAGGGCCTGTGGCCGATCCGACCGATGCGCCTGTCGTTGTGGAAGGGCCTGTGGCCGATCCCAC
>CADBYI010000013.1 GCA_902798825.1 uncultured Eubacteriales bacterium
CTGAGCAGGCTGTCAGCAAAGGATGGCAGAAACGGCGTTCTTCGCCCCGAAGCTGTACAAAGGTACTGCGAGAGGGCGAAAACGCCCTTAATTTGCGGCATCTTAAAAAAGAAATGGCGGTTTGCGCCATTTCCACCTACATGTATACTCCTGTCCGTTTTTGCCGCAAATGGTCTGCCGCCTTTTTCGACAGCCTGAAGCATACACACTACCGGTTTACGCTGCCTGGGCCGCCTTTCGCTCCTTCTTTTTATCGTCCCCCAGGTGCAGCAGGGGGGAGATGCGCTTGTAGAGAAGCATGGTGAGAAGGGACACCACGATGCCCTTGAGCAGGTTGAAGGGGACCACGGCAAAGAGGACCAACGTGGACACGCTGGTGATGGCCCCGTTCACCTTGGTGCCCATACCCACAATGGCGTCCAGCGGCATCCCGAACAGGGCCGAGAATTTGGGCAGCAGGTAGACGGCGTTGAAGACGCTGCCGAAAACGGTCATGAACAGCGTCCCCACGACGAGGCCCAGGATAGCCCGCTGGCGGCTGGGACGGCTGTGATAGAGGATGCTGGCGGGGAGCACGAAGGAGCAGCCCACGGCGAAGTTGGCAAAGTCCCCCACAAAGGCGGTGGTGGTGCCCTTGAGGATCAGCTTGATGCACACCTTGAGAAGCTCGCTGACCACCCCGGCCACGGGCCCCAGATAGAACGTGCAGATGAGCACCGGCAGCTCCGATAGATCCAGCTTATAGAAACTTGGCGCGAAGAACAGGGGGATCTCGAACAGCATCAGCACCCCGGCCACGGCGGATAGGACGGCGGTGTAGGTGATGTAGTGGGTGTCGGACAGCTTCTTGCGGTTCTTCACCAACAGTTTTTCGAACCAAAGGGCCAGCAGGAACAGGCCCGCAAAGATGGCAAGACACACTAAGATGAATTTGACGTTTTCCATAGATGACCTCCAAACAAATAATCCTGAAGCCTTGCAGCCTCAGGAATTCGTGGAGCGTCATGATCTGGTTCATGCGCGCGAACGTCTTTTCCCATCCGGACTGTACCGTCGGTCCCGGAATCGCACCGGGTCGGCCTCAAAACGAGGTTCATGGACTCTACCATCGGTCGGGAGTTTCACCCTGCCCCAAAGACTGTTATTCGCTTCGAAAGGCAGTATAGCACAGGTACCATAGCCTTGTCAATCATCGAAGCTGAGCGCCGCATATTCGTCAAAACTGTAAAAAAGTTGTAATCTGTGGTCAAATCCATTGACAAACAGATTTATTCTTATATATTTAAGACAAGATCGATCTTGTAAATCTATGAATACCTCGAGGTGAAGAACATGGACACACGGCTCAAGGACAATGAATGGATCATACTCCATGCGGTATGGCAGGAAAACCCCATCGACCTCAAGTCGATCATCCGGTACGTGCAGGCGCACAACCCGGAGGTCGCCTGGGACTACAAGACCTACCACAGCTTTCTGCGGATACTCCTGGACAAGGGGTATCTGAAGGCGGTGAAGGTGGGCAAGAACAACCTCTACAGCCCCGGCATCACCTATGAGGAGGCCATGTCGAGGGAGGCGGACAGCATCGTGTCCCGCCGCAGCTTCTACGGCTCCGTGTCCGGTCTCATGGTCAACATGGCCGAGCAGGGGAAGCTCACCGAACAGGAGAAGCGGGACCTGATGGAGCTGGCCCAGCGGCTGGCGAGAGGCGAGGTATGATCCCATCGCCGGAGACCGCCAGGGCCATCCTGACCCGTCTTCTGGAGATGGGCGTCTACGCCCTGGTGATCTTCGGGGCGGTCCTGGCGTTTCGCCGGGTCTTCCACAACAAGACGAGGCCGGCGCTACGGTTCGGGTTTTGGCTCCTGTTGCTGTTGCGGCTGACCCTGCCGGTCACCGTGACCAGTGGGATCCACCTGATCGTGCTGCCGGCGGCTGAGCCGACAGCGACGACTTTGACCGCCCGGACGGAGGCAAGCGCGCAGCCCGCCCGTCCGGCCGCGGTCACCGACCCCACGACCAGGCCCACCGGCGCACCGGAGGCCGAAACGGCGCCGATCGGGGAGACCCAGGCGGCGCGGACGTTTGCGGTGCGGCTCAGGGTCTCCCAGTGGCTGGTACTCCTGTGGGCCCTGGGCGCGGCGGCGTTCCTCGTCCGCCGGGTGTGGATGCGGGGCCTGCTGGCCGCCCGCGTCCGGACCAGCGCCAGGGTGCCCGATCCCGAGACCCTGGGGGAATTTAGGCGGCTCTGCCATAGGATGCACGTCCGGCGGCCCGTGCGGCTCCTGGAGATGGAGGACATCACCAGCCCCGCCCTGACCATCGGGCTCAGGCCCAAGGTCCTGCTGCCGTCATTCTTGGCGGAGGAGGGCCGAGCTGAGGCGCGGCGCTTCGCCCTCCTGCACGAGCTCACCCACCTCAAACGGGGGGACGACCTCATCCTGCTCTGGTACGGCGTCCTGCGGTGCCTCTGGTGGTTCCATCCGGTGGTCTATCTCATGGAGAAGCCCTTCCGCATGGACATGGAATCCGCCTGCGACGCGCGGGCGGTCCGGGGCATGAGCCGCCAGGAGAAGCTGGCCTATGCGGCCCTCCTGCTGGAGCTCAGCGGGGAAGGGAGCCTGTAGACCACGAACACACACGAAAACAGAAAGGAGTAAGATCATGAAGATTTTTGATACGAAGAAATCCACCCAGGAGCTTATGGGCCTCGGCATGGCCCTCCATGGGGACAAGGCCACCCTGGAGACCCGGATACGCGGGGTCTTCAGCCGCAGAAGGTCCGCCCGCGTCGCTTCCGTGACGGCCGCGGCGCTGGTCCTCGCCCTGGTGTTCGCCTGCTTCACCACGGCCTGCCAGCCGGTGGTGGCCAACGCGGCGGCGACGGCGGTGGTCGCTTCCGAGAAGACCGCGGCGATGGAAGGCTCCCTGCTGTCCTTCGGCGGGTACGCCAAGGGCACCCTGGACGGAAACAGGATCACCGTGACGGACAGTAAGGGCGGCAAGCATGAATTCACCTGGCTGGACGAAGGCATCCGCAAGACCGTGGACGGGGCGAAGGAGCTGTCCGATCCCATCCCGGAGGGAACTTACGCCACACCCGCGGAGGCGGCCCTCCACGCCGCAGAGACCGCCGTGACCATCTGGGGCGACGCCGTCCCCTCAAGTGAGATCCACATCAACATGTATACCGGCGACGGCCTGGAACTGGTCTACTACGGCATCGGCTTCGACGGGACGCCCTTTGAGTCCGTGGACCACATCTACGGGTACGCGGACGCCGTGACCGGCACGGTACTGTATCTCGATTACCATTATTGGGGCCAGACGTCGCAAGCGTATGGCAGCGAAGCCATCAATGGGAAGGTGAGCTCCTGGAAATGGGACAATGAAACCTACGCCGCTGCCCACACCTCAGATAAAGCCCTTGATACGGCTATGGAGCTCATTCGCTGCTGCTTCCCCACGGGGGAGATCGTGCCGAAGGACCCCAATCTCTGGGATGCCGGTTCCCACACCGATGGAGAGCAGATCCTGTGGGCGGGTGGCTATGTGGCCCTGGTAGACGCCTATATCCGGATGGACAAGGACCCTTGCTACTACGTGCAGGTGGCTGTGCCCTTGGAGGAAGGCGCAAAGCCCTGCATTTCAATCTTCGGCTGCTACCCTCTGGGCTGGGAATATTGCTGGAACCAGATACACGATCCTGCCGTCCTGCGGGAGGAGATGGCGGATCTGGAGGCCATTCGCAATAGCGTCAAGGTCAACGCCGGGTCCAAGGAGCGGTCGTATCCCGTCTTCGACGAGAAACTTCTGAAGGATCGTGCGGACTACGCCGCAAAGCAGGTCGGCATGAAGTTCTATCTGAGTGCCGACAGCTATGACAAGGAGTTTATCGAGGAACAGGGACGGGAGCGGACGATCTCCATGGCCTTCATCGACATCTCCCTGGGCACGGCGGACCCCTGGTCGGTGGAGTGGCTGGACCTGGGGACACCGGAGGACGTGATCCGCTGTGCCCTGCCGGGACAGACCTTGCAGTTTTCCGGCAGCGGCCTGTGGGCGGTGTACGTGGGGGACGGCCAGTGCGTGTACGCCAAGGCCGAACCGGACGAGACGGTGGGCGTCATCACCCAGGCGTCTGTGGCGGACATGATGCAGAACAACCATTGCCAGCTGCAGATCAACGACTACATGGTGGTATCCCCGGCGGTGGAATACCTGCTTGACCCCAACGATGGGACCGCGCCAGCCCCGGTTGATGCTGCCCTGGATGGCTATGCCGCCCAGGCGGAGGCCCTTTGCGGCACCACCTTCACCCCCATGGCGGACGAGTGGAAGCAGGGCGGTGACCCCGCGGAGTATCAGAAGATCTTCCTGGTCCGCATCGGCGCATATTTGGACGATGGATTTGAGGATAGTGATCCTATGCTTGACCCGGCCATGGTGGATGCGAAGGCAAAGCGCGGGAATGTGCTGCGCTTTGAATCGGATGGACGGTTCTATTATGCGATCTATTTGGGCAATGGACTGATGGCCTACGCGGACGCGGAGCGCATGATAGTGCGCAACGCCTATGTGGTCGATTGGATGAAAGACAAGGAGGGCAAGCCGGACTGCACCTGCTGTATCCTGACCTGGCGCTGAACGAAAATAAACAAAGGCACCCCAATCCTTCCCGGGGTGCCTTTGCTATGCTATCTTACAACTGGGCGCTGTCCAGGGGACTCTCCTCCATGATGTCCCGGGTCAGATGCTCGTCGGTCACAGCCGCCCGGGTCAGGACCATCTTGCCCGCCTCCACGGAGTGGGTGAGCCACACGTTGCCGCCGATGACGCAGTCGTTGCCGATCCGGGTCCGGCCGCCCAGGATGGTGGCCCCGGCGTAGATGACCACCCGATCCCCGATGTCCGGATGCCGCTTGATGCCCTTCACCGGGTTCCCGTCGGGTCCCAGCTCAAAGCTCTTGGCTCCCAGCGTCACGTGCTGGTACAGCTTCACGTGCTCGCCGATGGTGGTGGTCTCGCCGATGACCACGCCTGTGCCATGGTCGATGAAGAAGGAGTCGCCGATGGCGGCGCCGGGATGGATGTCGATGCCCGTGGTCCGATGGGCGTACTCGGTCATCATCCGGGGCAGCAGGGGCACCTTCTCGAGGTACAGCACGTGAGCCAGGCGATAGGCGGCGATGGCGGGGAAGGCCGGATAGCAGAGGATGATCTCCTCCACGCTTCCGGCGGCCGGGTCCCCCTCATAGGCGGCCACCAGGTCCGTGGCCAGCTGCCGCTGCACCTCGGGTAAAGCGGTGAACAGGGCCCGGGCCACCAGCTCCGGCGTCTGTCCCTGGGGCAGCACCCGCTCGAGGCAGGCCGTCAGCAGCTCCGACGCCTCCAGCAGCGCGCTCTCCCGGGAGAGGGAGGCGGCGGCATAAGGGGGGAACATGGCCGCGATGAGCCGATCCGTCAGCTGCTCCGCGTTCTGCCGGAAGCCCCGAAAGCTCTGGCCGTTTTCCGTCTGCCCATTCTCCGCCAACACCCGGGCAGCTTGGGCAACGCGTTCGATCATGGACTCTTGCATATTCATTCAGCGAACAGGGCGGTGGACAGATACCGATCCCCTGTGTCGGGGAGTAGGGCCACGATGGTTTTGCCTGCGTTCTCAGGGCGTTTTGCCAGCTCCAATGCGGCCCACAGCGCCGCGCCGGAGGAGATACCCACCAGCACGCCCTCGCTGCGGCCCATGCGCCGGCCGGTGGAGAGGGCGTTCTCGTTGGTCACGGGGATGATCTCGTCATAGACAGCGGTGTTCAATACATCCGGTATGAACCCGGCGCCGATGCCCTGGATCATGTGGGAACCGGCCTTGCCTTCGGAGAGGACAGGGGAGGAGGCGGGCTCCACAGCCACCACCTTCACGTTGGGATTCTGCTCCTTCAAATATTCGCCCACACCGGTCACGGTGCCGCCGGTGCCCACGCCGGCCACGAAGATGTCCACCTTTCCGTCGGTATCCTGCCAGATTTCGGGGCCCGTTGTGGCCTTGTGGGCGGCGGGGTTGGCCGGGTTCACGAACTGGCCGGGGATGAAGGCCCCGGGGATCTCCTTGGAGAGCTCCTCGGCCTTGGCGATGGCGCCCTTCATGCCCTTGGCACCCTCGGTGAGCACCAGCTCGGCCCCATAGGCATTCATCAGCTGGCGGCGCTCCACGCTCATGGTCTCCGGCATGACGATGATGATCCGATAGCCCCGGGCGGCGGCCACGGAAGCAAGGCCGATGCCCGTGTTGCCGGAGGTGGGTTCGATGATGACGGAGCCGGGCTTCAATAGGCCCTTCTCCTCCGCATCGTCGATCATGGCTTTGGCGATGCGGTCCTTCACGGAACCGGCGGGATTGAGGTACTCCAGCTTCACCAGGACGGTGGCCTTGAGGCCCTCCTCCTTCTCGATGTGCTTGACCTCCAACAGGGGCGTGCGGCCGATAAGCTGATCGGCGGAAGTGTAGATGCGGGACATGGGGTTTACCTCCTGAAGTATAATATGATTTTTCTGTAAACCATGGGATAAAAAACGGAGAGCCCCATCAGGGCTCTCCGGCAAAATCCGTGCTTCTCCGGGAACTCTACATGGGTACCACAAAACGCGGGTGCTGGTCACAGCACACGGTACAACAACAGATACAGCTGAAGGTGGCCTTTCTCATGTGAGCTCTCCGTTACTTTCCTATCGGTTTAGTATGTTTATACTACATTTGCCCCTGCCTGTCAATAGGCAGGGATGTATTTCATATATTTTTTTGCCCGGGTCAAGTATCCCTTTGGGTGAGGCCGCGGCCGAAGCGAACGGCGTCGCTCCCATACTTGGAGCGGATGGTGTCCACCGCGTCGTCCAGCCGCTGGGCCTTCTCCGTGGCGGCGGCGTCGCCGAACATGCTCAGCTGCTGGGCCCCATCCACGCTAAGGTCAGACACGCCCACACTCAACATGCGGATGGGCTTCCCGGCGGGCCAGTTTTCCCGAAGCAGCGCCGCCGCCGTGTCCCGGATGAGCCGGGTGCTGGCAGTGAACGAATCGAGCTTTCGCTGCCGATTCATGACCTTCAGACTGGTATCCTTGACCTGTATCTGGACCACGGAGGCGTACAGCTTTTTGCGCCGCAGCCGGGTTCCCACCTGATCGGCGATCAGCGTGACGCCCGCCATCACCTCCGCAGAATCCACCAGATCATGGTCGAAGGTGACGTTGTGGCTGATGCTCTTGGGCTGCTCCTCATAGCGGGACGGGAGGACGGGGGATAGGTCCTCTCCTCGGGCGGTGCTCCGCAAATGGAGCCCGGTCTTTCCCAGGAAGGGGAGGGCCTGGGGGTCCGCCTGGGCCAAATCCCCGATGGTCAAAATGCCGTGGGCCCGCATAAGGCCGGCGCCGGACTTGCCCACGAACAGCAGCGCTTCGATGGGCAGCGGCCAAAGAAGGGTCTGATAGTTGGCGCGGGAGATCACGGTGGTGGCGTCGGGCTTTTTATAATCGGACCCCATCTTGGCAAAGGTCCGGTTGAAGGACACGCCCACGGAGATAGTCACGCCGATCTCCTCCCGGACGCGGCGCCTGAGCTCGTCGGCGATCTGCTGGCCGGAGCCGAAGAGGTGGCGGCTGCCGGTCACGTCGAGGAAGCTCTCATCGATACTGAACCGCTCCACCAGGTCCGTATAGCTTTCGTAGATGGCGTTGATGCGCTGGCTCACCGCCTTGTATTTCTCGTGATGGGCGGGGACAAGCAGCAGCTCCGGACACTTTTTTCTGGCGCTGTAGATGGTTTCGGCGGTTTCGATATGATAGGCCTTGGCCAGCTCGTTTTTCGCCAGGATGATGCCGTGCCGGGACGCGGGATCGCCGCACACCGCCATGGGCACCTGCTTGTATTCAGGGTGGTCGATGGACTCCACCGACGCAAAATAGCTGTTGCAGTCCGCATGGAGGATGACCCTGTCCGTGGGCAGAAAGCCGTCGTCTATATGGCTGTTGTCAGGTCTCCACATTCCCAAGCCTCCCGGTCGGATACAAATCGCAATTGGCCCCTTGCGCATAGCGATGATATGATGATACAATACATTTTAACAAATGTGAAGATGTGATTCTCTTTCC
This sequence comes from uncultured Eubacteriales bacterium, assembly GCA_902798825.1. GTDB lineage: Bacteria > Bacillota > Clostridia > Christensenellales > CAG-138 > RUG472. The sequence continues at coordinate 8,142 of CADBYI010000013.1, forward strand.
GTTCTTCACAGGTTTTTTATGCTCGCAATTATCGAAAAAAGGAGACGTAGGGAAGCAAAATGGCAAAGTACATAATGGCCCTGGATTCTGGAACGACCAGCAACCGCTGCATCCTTTTCAACGAAAAGGGGGAGATTTGCAGCGTTTCCCAGCGGGAGTTCACCCAGTATTACCCGAAGCCCGGATGGGTGGAGCATGACGCCAACGAGATCTGGGAGACCCAGCTTCTGGTCTGCCGCCGCGCCATGGAGAAGATCGGCGCCAAGGCCGAGGATATCGCCGCCCTGGGCATCACCAATCAGCGGGAGACCACCATCATGTGGGATAAAACCACCGGCGAGCCCGTCTGCAACGCCATCGTCTGGCAGTGCCGCCGCACGTCGGAATACTGCGACAGCCTGAAGGCCAAGGGCCTGGTGGATGCCTTCCGCAGGAAGACGGGCCTGGTCATCGACGCCTACTTCTCCGGCACCAAGGTCCGCTGGATTTTGGAGAACGTCCCCGGCGTCCGGGAGCGGGCGGAGCGGGGCGAGATCCTCTTTGGAAACGTGGACACCTGGCTCATGTGGAAGCTCTCCAAGGGCAAGGTCCACAAGACCGACTACTCCAACGCCTCCCGCACCCTCATGTTCAACATTCGGGATTTGAAGTGGGACGACGAGATATTGAAGGAACTGAACGTGCCCAAGTGCATCCTGCCGGAAGTCTGCCCCTCCTCCGGGCTGTTTGGCTATACGGACCCCGAGTGGTTCGGCGGCCCCATCCCCATGGCGGGGGCGGCAGGGGACCAGCAGGCGGCCCTCTTCGGCCAGGCCTGCTTCACCCCCGGCGAGGCGAAGAACACCTACGGCACCGGCTGCTTCACCCTCATGAATATCGGCACGGACATCAAGTATTCCCAAAACGGCCTGGTCACCACCATCGCCTGGGGCCTGGACGGGAAGGTGGAGTATGCCCTGGAGGGCTCCGTGTTCGTGGCCGGCGCGTCCATCCAGTGGCTGCGGGACGAGCTGGGCCTGGTGGAGAACGCTCCGGCTTCGGAGAAGTATGCGTCGATGGTGCCCGACACCAACGGCTGCTACGTGGTCCCGGCCTTCACAGGCCTTGGTGCGCCCTATTGGGATCAGTATGCCCGGGGCTGCATCGTGGGCCTGACCCGGGGCGTGAATCGAAACCATATCATCCGCGCCACGCTGGAGTCCCTGGCCTATCAGAGCGCCGATTTGCTCTATGCCATGGAGAAGGATTCGGGCATCCGGCTGGGGGCCCTGAAGGTGGATGGCGGCGCTTCCGCCAACAACTTCATCATGCAGTTCCAGTCCGACATCATGGGCACCGAGGTGCTTCGGCCCCGGTGCGTGGAGACCACGGCCATGGGCGCCGCGTATCTGGCGGGCCTGGCGGTGGGGTATTGGAAGTCCAAGGAGGACGTGAAGCGAAACTGGGCCATTGACCGCACCTTCACGCCCCAGATGGGCGATATCGAGCGGGATCAGAAGCTGACTGGCTGGCATCGGGCGGTCAAGTGCGCCTTTGGCTGGGCCAGAGAGGATATATAAAGGAGAGCAAGGTATGTACGATGTGATCATCATCGGCGGCGGCGTGGTGGGCTGCGGCACGGCTCGGGAGCTGATGCGGCGCAAGGCCAAGGTCCTGCTGCTGGAAAAGACCAACGACATTTGCAACGGCCAAAGCAAGGCCAACACCGCCATCATCCACGGGGGATACGACGCCAAGCCCGGCACCCTGAAGGCCAAATTCAACGTCCTGGGCAACGCCATGTTCGATCAGCTCCATGAGGAGCTGGACGTGCCTGTGCAGTGGAACACCTCCTTGGTGGTGTCCTTCGATCTGGGCGATCATGAGGCCCTGGAAAAGCTGCTTGATCAGGGCATACAAAACGGCGTCCGGGGCGAGCTGCGGATCATCGACGAGCAGGAGCTGCGCCGGCGGGAGCCCAACGTGGGGCGCGAGGCCAAGGAAGCTCTGCTGGTGGGCGCCGGCGGCATCGTCTGCCCCTACGAGCTGACCGAAGCCTTTGCGGAGAACGCGGCCATGAACGGCGCCGAGTTCCTGCGCAACGCGGAGGTGACCCGAATCAACCGGCTGGACGACGGTCGCTGGCAGGTGGTTTCCGCCGCCGGGACCTTCGAAGCACGGGCGGTGGTGAACGCCGCCGGAACCTATGCCGACGTAATCAACAACATGGTCTCCGCCCGCAAGGTCCACATCCGTCCCCGGCGGGGGGAATACTATATCCTGGATAAAAAGTATAAAAACGCCTTCCATGCCACCATGTTCCAGCTGCCCTCCAAGATGGGCAAGGGTACGCTGATCGCCCCAACCGTGGACGGCACGGTGCTGATCGGCCCCACGGCGGAGGACATCGACGACAAGGAGGACAAGCGCACCACCGCGGCGGGCCTGGAAAAGGCTCTGCGGCAGGCCGGCCGCACCTGGGAGCACATCCCCACCCGGGGCTTCATCACCACCTTCTCGGGCCTTAGAGCCACCGGCGACACGGGGGACTTCATCCTGGGCGAGGCGGAGGATGCGCCGCTGTTCTTCAACTGCTGCGCCATCGAGTCCCCGGGTCTTTCCTCTGCGCCTGCCATCGCCAAGTGGACGGCGGAGCAGGTCACGGAGCGGCTGGGCCTGGAGGAAAATCCAAACTTCGATCCCATCCGCAAGGCCATCCCCAAGTTCCGGGAGATGACCAATGAGGAGCGGCAGGCCGCCATCGCCGCCGATCCCGACTTCGGAAAGATCGTCTGCCGCTGCGAGACCGTCACCGAGGCGGAGATACGGGAGGCCATCCGCCGTCCCGTAGGCGCCCGGGATGTGGACGGCGTCAAGCGCCGCACCCGGGCCGGCATGGGCCGGTGCCAAGCGGGCTTCTGCACGCCCAGGACCGTGGAGATTCTGGCCGAGGAGCTGGGCATCTCCCCCCTGGAAGTGACCAAGTTCGGCGGCGATTCCAAGCTTCTGCAGGGGTATCTCTTCGAGGAGGGCAAGCACCATGCGTAAAACAGATATCCTTATCATCGGCGGCGGCCCGGCGGGCCTGGCTGCGGCGGTCGGCGCCTACGAGGCCGGCGCCCGCGACATCCTGATCCTGGATCGGGAGGAGCGCCTGGGCGGCATCCTCAAGCAGTGCATACACAACGGCTTCGGCCTCCACACCTTCAAGGAGGAGCTCACCGGCCCCGAGTATGCCCAGCGGTTCATCGAAAAGGTCCTGGCCTATCAGATCCCCTATCAGACCGAGACCATGGTCATCGACGTGTCCTCCGACAAGGTGGTCACCTGCGTGTCCCGGCAGAACGGCCTTGAGCGGATTCAGGCCCAGGCCGTCATCCTCTGCATGGGCTGCCGGGAGCGGCCCCGGGGCTCCCTGGGCACCCCCGGCGAGCGCTGTCCCGGCATCTTCACCGCCGGCACCGCCCAAAAGTTCACCAATTTGGAAGGCCTCATGCCGGGCAAAGAGGTGGTCATCCTGGGCTCCGGAGACATCGGCCTCATCATGGCCCGCCGCATGACCTTCCTGGGGGCCAAGGTCCACGCCTGTGTGGAGCTGATGCCCTATTCGAGCGGCCTCAAGCGGAACATCGTCCAGTGCCTGGACGACTTCGGCATCCCCCTGCTCCTCAGCCACACCGTGGTGGACATCCACGGCCGGGAGCATCTGGAGGGCGTTACCGTGGCCCAGGTCGGGTCCGATCTAAAGCCCATTCCCGGCACGGAAAAGTATTTCCCCTGCGACACCCTGCTGCTGTCCGTGGGCCTGATCCCGGAGAACGAGCTCTCCGAGATGGCCGGCGTGAAGATCGCCCCCAGCACCTCCGGCGCCGTGGTGGACGAGCAGCTGCAGACCTCTGTGCCCGGCATCTTCTCCGCCGGCAACGTGCTCCACGTCCACGATCTGGTGGACTTCGTGTCCGAAGAGGCCATGAAGGCCGGGGCCAACGCCTGGCGCTACATCCGGCATGAGCTTCCCCAGGGCGGCCGCAAGGTCCCCGTGGAGATGGGCTTCGGCGTGGGCGGCATCGTGCCCCAGTTCGTGTCCGAGGACGCCCGGGACAAGGTCAGCTTCATGTTCCGGCCCCGGAACGTGTATCGTAACGCCCGGGTGATCGTGGAGCTGAACGGGGAGCAGGTCTATGCAAAGAAGGCCATGATCCTGGCCCCCGGCGAGATGGTCAATCTGAGTCTCCCCGCCGAAAAGCTGGCGGGCCTCAAAGAGGCCGAATCCATTTTGGTTAGAATCGAGGTGCCCGAAGCATGAAATACGAATTGACCTGCATCAACTGTCCCATGGGCTGCCGCATCACGGCGGATTATGACGGCAAGGAAGTCACCAACATCCAAGGCTACACCTGCGCCCGGGGTAAGGCCTATGCCCAGACCGAGATCACCGATCCCACCCGCATGGTCACGGCTCTGGTGGGGGTGGAGGGGACCCATGCGCCCCTGTCTGTCAAGACCCGGTCCCCCATCCGCAAGCCCCTCATCTTCGACGCCCTCCGGGTGATCCGGGAGACCACCGTTCGTCCCCCGGTCCGCATCGGCGACGTGGTCGTCGAAAACGTCTGCAACTCCGGCGTCGACGTCATCGCCACGGAGAACATAGAGGCATAGCAGAGAAACACGGCCATTCCCTTTGTTGGGAGTGGCCTTTTTTCATCCTTTCTTGGGTCATCCCGACCGAGGGAGCGTAGGTGACCGAGTGGAGGGACCTGTGAACGCATCTGGTATAAACGGGCCCCTTTTTCGCGATATACGCTTTTCTGTTCAGATAATAAAATAGGGGAGGGCTACACCCTCCCCGCTTTTTGCGTACCTTTTGTACGGTTAAATCACGATCCCCCCGTCTACGGACAGGATCTGTCCCGTGACCATCTGGGCCTGAGCCAAATAGCAGACCGCCTGGGCCACCTGCTCCGGGGCAACCAGCTGGCCCAGGGGCGTGTCCTCCCGAAAGGCGGCCAAATCCTTTTCAGTCAAAGAAGCGTTCATGGGGGAGGGGACCAGCCCCGGCGCCACGGCGTTCACCCGTATATGGGAGGGGGCCAGCTCCTTGGCCATGGCCTTTACGAAGGCGTTCAGCGCTCCCTTGGTGGCGGAATACACCGCCTCGCAGGAGCCCCCCGTGAGCCCCCACATGGACGAAACATGGACGATGCTGCCGCCCTCCTTTTGTAGCATATGGGGGATGGCCCCCTGGGTCAACAGCATGGCGCCCTTCACGTTCACGGCGTACAGCCGGTCCATCTCCTCCTCGCTCACGTCCGTCAGCACCTCCTGGGGAAGGGAGAGCCCGGCGCAGTTCACCAGCAGATCGACCCGCCCAAGATGCTGCTCGATGGCCCTGTAAAGCCCGCAAACGTCCTTTTTTTGGGAGATTTCGGCGGCGTGAAGATAGAAAGCCGTTCCCACGGGAAGCTGGGAAACCAGGGCCTCTGCCCGCTCCCCGTGCCGGTGATACTGCAGCGCCAGGGCATAGCCCTCCCGGGCCAGCGCCTGGGCGCAGGCGCTGCCGATGACCCCGGATGCCCCGGTGACCAACGCGATCTTCACTTGCTTATTCCTCCTGCCTTTGCTGCAAACGAGTATATCCCATTTTTTCCCCCATGTAAAGGGAAGACCCACCTGTTTGGGTGGGTCTAAGGGTGGATCAATCGTCGTATTCTCCCGTGTGCCGCACGTTCCGCTGAAACAGCATCACGATGCCCCAGATGCCGGCGATGCCGACCAGGGCGTACACGATCCGGGAGAAGGTGGTCATGGAGCCGAACAGGGCCGCCACCAAATCAAAGTGGAACAGTCCGATCAAACCCCAGTTCAGCGCGCCGACGACCATCATGACTAAAGCAAGTACGTTCATTCCTTTGCCACTCCTTTCGACAGTAGTGTGTCAAAAAAACGGCACATTATGCGAAGGGATAGGGATCGCCGCTCCTCTTTTTCTTTTCGGCCAAAACCTCGATCTCAAATTCGTCGAAATCCACGGACTCAATGAAGTCGGCGGGCTTGAACACCACCCGGGAGAACTGCTTGAGATCGTTCACGTGTTTTCGAAGGATCACCGGACGGCACAGATCCAGATCCTGGCACAGCTCGTGCAGGGGCCCGCTCCATCCTTCAGAATCGGAAGGCCGTGCGGAAGAAAACTCCCGCACGGTCTCGCGCATGATCCTATGATCCTTTAGTACCTTAGCCCAGATACGCATATCAGCCGGCCAACTGGAACCAGGCGGTGGCGTAGAGGCTGGTGCCGTCGTCATACAGCCCGTTCAGGGTGCAGTAGATCTTCATGTTCTTGTTCACCTGCTTGTTGGGGTCCCAATTGTTGATGGCGCTGAGCACGTAGATGTCCACGGTGTCCTTGCCGCCGGCCCTGACCTGGAAGGTCATGACGCCCGTCTCGGGGTCCACCGACAGGATCTTGCCCGTGAACCGGTAGAGACCGGCGGCGGTGGGATCCTCCATGATCTTGCTGAAAGCGTAATTGGGTACCTCGTGGTAGGACTTGGTCTTGTTGTAGCCGGTGATGGCGGACTTCCGATCCGCATACATCCGGGATACGTTGCAGGTGATTTCGCCTTCCTCATAGCCGTCCTGCTTGGCATGGATGACGATGGAGGCGATGCCGTAGTAGCTCTTGTCGAAGGTCACGTCGAAGGAGTACTTGCCCTCTGCGTCCACCACAGGCGCACCGCAGGCCACGGAGGTCTGATACGCCGCGGCGGGGGTAGCCGTCAGCGTGGTGCCGGGGGAGGTGGTGCCGGTGACGGTGACCTTGTTGTTCTTGTCCGCCCGGAGGGTGTTGGCCGCGCCGTCCACGGTCAAAACCATCTGGTTGGGCACGAAGACATAGGGCGTGACGGTGAAGGAGTAGCGGGTGGACACATAGTTGGCCTTGGTGGCCTCGATGGTCACGACCTCGGCCTCCTCGTCGGGCATCTGGTAGAGATACTCGAAGTTGCCGCCCTCATACATGCTGGACACAGGCTGACCGTTGACGGTCACCGTGACGGTGTGGTCGTCCACCTTACCCTTGAGGGCGATGGTGTTGCCCTCGCCGGCCATGATGCCCTTCTCGGGGATGGAGGCCTGGGCAGGCTCGGTGAGCTCCAGATGGAGGGTGGGGAAGGTGAGCTCAAAGGAATCCACCTGCAGCGACTCCTGGGTGCCGTCCGCATGGGACACCAGGATCTGGGGGGTCACCACATAGATGGAGTCGTCCAGCGGCGTGTTGGGGAAGAAGCAGGACTTGGGGATGGTCAGCAGATAGGGCACGTCGCTGCTCTCGTTGTTCTGCACCACGTAGTCGTCCTGGTTGGGCAGCACGATGGTCACCGTGTCGCCGGGCCGGGCGGTCATGCTGATGCTGATGCAGGGCTTGCCGTCCGCGTCCACCAGCTCCTCCAGCTTGGTCACAGAGTAATCCACCTGCTCCCCGGTGACCGGCGCGTCGGTGGGGGCGATGGGCTCGTTGTCCACGGGCGCATCGGTGGTTTCGGCCGGCTGCTGGGGCTGGACCGCCGTCTTTTCGGGAGTGCTCTTGCCGGCGCAGTTGAACTGCAGGATGCCGGGGAGCTTGGCCTTGGTGGCGCCGCCCTTGATGTTGCAGAAGGCGACGATGCCCACGATGATCAGCAGAATGGCCAACAGGCACACGATCAGCACCGTGACGATGCTGAACCCGCTACCGCCCTTGTTCTGGCTCCGCGTGGACTTCTTCCGGCGGGGCGGCGTGGGCTCGTACTCCTCGTACTCGTCCTCGTCGTCGTAATCGTCGTCATCCTCGTCATCGTCTTCGTCGTCATCCTCGTCGTCTTCGTCCTCGTCGTCATCGTCTTCCACGACGCGGCGCTTCCGGGCGGCGGGGGCAAAGCGGGTGGTCTTGGGCTCGGATTCCAGCTTTTCGGCTTCCTCCTCCTCGTCCAATTCCTCCTCATCCTCATCGTCATCCTCGTCGTCCTCGTCTTCATCGACGACGCGGCGCTTTTTCACCGGCGCGGCAGGGCGGGCAAAGCCGGACGCCTTGGGGGCGGGCTGGCTCTCCTCCTCTTCCGTCTGATCCTCTTGTGCCTGATCCTCGTCTTCGTCAGGCTCCTCGTCCTTCTGGGCAGCCGTAAAGGTACCGGCGCGGCGGGCAGCGGCGAAATCAGGCGCTTTCACATGGCCCCGCTTCGGACGGAGTTCTTCCTCGACGGTCTCTTCCTCTTCGACGACCTTTTCCTCCTCAACGTCGGGCTGCTCCTTCAGATTGGCAGCGCAGACCTTGCAGAAGGTGGCGTGGTCGGGGTTGTAGGCTCCGCATTTTTTGCAAATCATAAAATAGCCTCCTTGGACATATTTACATAGAAACAGTTTAAATTATAGGGGAGTTTTGTGTTGGTTTTGTTGCCGATACATGACGAATGTGTAAACAATTGGAGGCGGGGCCTTTTTTTCACGTTGTACCTCTGTGCATCTTATGGTATAAATAGGCAGTATGACGGATCGTAACTCTATGGACCCTTTTTGAATAGCATAGAGTATATCGCGACAGGATGGAACACACATGATTTATTTGGATAACAGCGCCACGACACGCACGCTGCCGGAGGCGGCCCAGGCTGCCCTGCAGGCCATGACGGAGGACTTCTACAACCCAGCGGCCGCCTATGCCTTCGGGGCCCGGACGGAGAAGCGGGTCAACGAGGCTCGGCAGGTCCTGGCCCAGCCCCTGCGGGCCAAGCGGGAGGAGATCATCTTCACCTCCGGCGGCACGGAAAGCAATAACGCCGCCATCTTCGGTAGCCTGCGCGGCTGGCATGGCCCCAGGCGGGTCATCACCACGGCGGTGGAGCACCCCTCCGTATTCGAGGCGGTCCAGTCTTTGAAGCAGGCGGGGGACGTGGATATCGTCATTTTGCCGGTGAACGAGCAGGGATATCCCGATCTTGTGGCCCTGCGGGACGCGCTGACGGAGAACACGGCCCTGGTGTCCATGATGCATGTGAACAACGAGCTGGGCACGGTGACGGACCTGGGGGCAGCGGCCCGCTTGATCCGCCGTCTGGCGCCCCGGGCCGTCTTCCATGCGGACGGGGTGCAGGCGTATCTCAAGGTGGACACGGACAGATTGGGGGTGGACCTGTACTCCCTTTCCGCCCACAAGTTCCACGCGCCGAAGGGCGTGGGCGCCCTCTACAAGCGCACCGGCGTCCGCTTTGCCGGCGGTCAGATCGGCGGGGGACAGGAGAACAACCTGCGCTCCGGCACCCTGAACGTCCCCGGCATATTGGGCATGGAGAAGGCCGTGCTGCTGTATGAACAGAACCTCGCGGCCTGGCGGCAGAACATGCGCGCCTGCAAGCGGCGGCTCTATGAGGACTTGATGACCATTCCCGACGTGGTGCTCAACGGCCCCGCCCTGGACGAGGCGGCCCCCCACATCCTGAATCTGTCCTTCATGGGGGTCAGGGGAGAGGTGCTCCTGCACGCCCTGGAGCAGTTCGACGTGTGCGTGTCCACGGGCTCGGCCTGTGCGGCCCGAAAGGCGGGGAAGAACCGGATTCTGACGGCGGCGGGCATCATCGGCCCCCGGCAGGAGGGGGCCATCCGCTTCAGTCTTTGTCCCTTCAACACCCTGGAGGAGATGGACACGGCTGCCCAGGTGGTGTCCGAGCAGGTCGCATTTTTGAGAAAATACAGAAGAAGATAAAAAGGAATGCAATCAACATGAACAACAGCGCACTGGTCGTCAAATATGCGGAGATACATCTGAAGGGGCTCAATCGCCCCTTCTTCGAGCGCAAGCTGGTGGAGAAGATACAGGAGGCCCTTTCGGATGCCCAGCCCCATGTGGTCCGGGAGCAGGGGCGGATATTCGTCTATGATCTGCCGGAGGAGCACCTGGAGGAGTACGCCCGGCGGCTCCAAAAGGTCTTCGGCATCCATTCCGTGTCCATCGCCGCCTGCGGCGAAAAGACCTGGGAGGAGGTCCGCGCCCAGGGCATCCGGCTCATGGCCGCCTACAGGGACGAGGAGAGGACCTTCAAGGTCTTCGCCCGCCGGGCGGACAAGCGGTTCCCCATGACGTCCGAGATGATCTGCCGGGAGCTGGGCGGGGAGCTGCTTGAGGCGTACCCCAATCTGAAGGTGGACGTGCACCATCCTCAGATACCCCTGACCGTGGAGATCCGGCAGGACAAGGCCTTTTTGTACACCGGGGAGATACCCTGCGCCGGCGGCATGCCCGTGGGCACCAACGGCAAGGCCATGCTGCTCATCTCCGGCGGCATCGACAGCCCCGTGGCGGGCTACATGATCGCCAAGCGGGGCGTGGCCCTCTCCGCCATCCACTTTTACAGCTATCCCTACACCAGCGAGCGGGCCCGGGACAAGGTGGTGGAGCTTGCTCAGATCGTATCGGCGTACGCCGGGGATTTCGATCTCTACCTGGTCCCCTTCACCGAGATTCAAACCACCATCTACGACAAGTGTCCCTCCTCCGAGACCACCGTCCTCATGCGGCGGCTCATGATGAAGATCGCGGAGCGCACGGCCAGAAGCTGCGGCGCATTGGCCCTGGTCACGGGGGAATCCATCGGCCAGGTGGCCAGCCAGACCATCGAAAGCCTGGCCGTCACCAACGACGCCGTGGACATGCCCGTGTTTCGGCCCCTCATCGGCTTCGATAAGGAGGAGATCATCGAGCGGGCGAAGAAGATCGGCACCTTCGAAACCTCCATCCTGCCCTATGAGGATTGCTGCACGGTCTTCGTGCCCCAGCATCCCGTCACCCGGCCCCAGGTCCAAAAGCTCAGGGAAAGCGAAGCCCTGGTGGATTTCGAGCCCATGATCGAGGAGGCCATCCGCAATACGGAGGTCATACGGATTTCACACAATGTTTCCGTTTGATGGCAAAGGTTTATGGTATACTAACGTATATTCCTGGAAAGGAGGCTATGCACGATGAAATCACTGACGCGCTTTATAGGCACCCTGGTGGTGGTTTTGGTCCTGGCCGGGTTCGTATTGTTTAAGCTGAATGAAAAAGGATTCCTTTCCGGGAACCTGTCTCATTGGATCACGGTCATGACGCAGCATGTCACCGGCATCGTCAACGACACGGAGGACTTCCTCCATGAGGAGGGGTACCTGCTGCCCACCGCCACCATCGATCCCAACCAGACGCAGACCGCGACCCCGACCTACTAAAAACCAATAAAAGGCCCGGCCATCAAACGATGACCGGGCTTTTTTGCGTTCAGGAATTATTAAAGCCCCAAATCTTCCTTCACAATCAGCACATGAAAGGCCTTCACCGGCCGGGTGGGGGCTTCCAGGATGAAGGTCACGTTGCACATCCGGGCTGTGGTGCGGCAGTCGTAGCACTTGTCCGTTTTCGCACAGGGGGTGTCCAGCCCCAGCCGCCTGGCGTTGGTGGGGCAGGTGGCCCGCTTGATGCGCTCGATGGCTTCGTCGAGACCGGACACGATCTTGTTTTTTCCCAGGATCACGACGACCTCGTGGGGACCGTAGATGAGGCCCGCCGCCCGGTTGCCGGTGCCGTCGATGTTGACCAGGCGGCCGTCCGTGGTCAGGGCATTGGTGGAACACATATACACGTCCGCCGTCAGGGCCTTGTCCCGGGCGGCCTGCTTCGCCTCTTTGGCCACCAGCCAGTGCCAGTAGACCGCATTCCCGTTTGCCTGCAGGGCCTCCGCCAGCTGCATATCCCGCACGGTAGCGCTGCCGCCAATGCCCACGCTTTTGTTGCCGATGATGGCTATAGCCGCCGCCTTCGCCTCCTGGGCGGTGTCGAACACCTGGGGCAGGAACCGGCGGGAGGAGAGGGAGTGAACGAGCGCGTCGTAGTCGATTTCTGCCATAGGTATAGCCTCCTTACTTCGTGTAGGGGAAGAAGCCCTGGCCGGACTTCACGCCCAGCAGGCCGCCCCGGACCATCTTCCGCAGCAGGGGATGGGGCCGATACTTGGGGTCCCCGGTCTCGTTTTGCAGCACCTCCATGATGGCCAGCACCACGTCCAGACCGATCATGTCCCCCAGGGCCAGGGGCCCGATGGGATGGTTGGCGCCCAGCTTCATGGCGGTGTCGATGTCCTCCGCGCTGGCCACGCCGTCGGCATAGACCCCCACGGCCTCGTTGATCATGGGGATCAGGATGCGGTTCACCACGAACCCGGCGGCCTCGTTCACCTCCACGGGGGTCTTGCCCAGGCTCACCGCGATGGCCTTCACCCGCTCCACCAGCTCCCGGGGGGTGTTGATGCCCGCGATGACCTCCACCAGCTTCATGACGGGAGCGGGGTTGAAGAAGTGCATACCGATGAGGGGCCGATCCAGCTGCGCCCCGATCTCCGTGATGGACAGGGATGAGGTGTTGGAGGCGAAGATGCAATCCGGCTTCGCGATGCGCATAAGCTCCGTAAAGGTCGCTTTCTTCACATCCATGTTTTCAAAGGCGGCTTCCACAATGAGGTCGCAGTCCGTGCAGATGTCGTTCGTTCCGATGGTGATCCGATCCAAAATGGCCTGGGCATCCGCCTCATCCATCTTGCCCTTCAGGACCCGTTTCTTAAGCTGATTCTCGATCCGTCCCTTGCCCCGGGCGGCGATGTCCCCGGTGATGTCGCACAAACGCACCTCAAACCCCTCGCACTGGGCGAAGGCGTGGGCGATGCCGGACCCCATGGTCCCCGCGCCGATGATGCCAACGATCATTTCTATTCCCCTTCCTTGATGTTATTTGTTTTCAAATCCTATGTTCTTTTGCTTGTTCAAAAAGCCCTGCATGCCCCGTTTCTGGTCCTCCGTTTCGAAGCAGCCGGAGAATTCCCTGACCTCCGCGGCCATCGCCTCGTCCATGCCTAAATCCGTTCCCTCGTTCATGGCGGCCTTGCAGGCCCGCACGGCGATGGGCGCGTTCCGGGCGATCCGGGCGGCCAGCTGCTTCGCCGCGGGAAGCAGCTCCTCCGGGGCATAGACGGCGTTGACCAGGCCCATTTCCAAGGCCTCCGGGGCCTTCACGTTCCGGGCGGAGAAGATCAGCTCCTTGGCCTTGCCCATGCCTACGAGGCGCATGAGCCGCTGGGTGCCGCCGAAGCCCGGCGTGATGCCCAGCGTGACCTCCGGCTGACCAAAGACGGCGTTCTCACTGCACAGACGGATGTCGCAGGCCATGGCCAGCTCGCAGCCGCCCCCCAAAGCGTAGCCGTTGACGGCGGCGATGGTGGGGAGGGGGAAGGTCTCCAACCGGCGAAACACCTCATTCCCCCGGCGGGAGAAGGCCGCCGCCTGGTCCTCGGTCATGTTTGCCATGGCGGCGATGTCCGCCCCGGCGGCAAAGGCCCTGTCCCCGGCGCCGGTGAGGATGAGACAGCGAACGGTGTTTCGGTCCACCCCGTTCAAAGCCTCGTCCAGGTCCTCCAGAACCTGCCCGTTCAGCGCGTTCAGGGCCTGGGGCCGATCCAGGGTCAGGGTCAGGATGCTGCCCTCCTGATGGGAAGTCACAAAGGACATATATGCCTCCTTAGTCCCGTTCCACGATGGTGGCGCAGCCCATGCCGCCCCCGATGCACAGGGTGGCCAGGCCCCGCTTGGCACCCTGCCGCCGCATCTCGTGGAGAAGCGTCACCAGAATGCGGCAGCCGGAGGCGCCCACAGGATGGCCCAGGGCGATGGCGCCGCCGTTCACGTTGAGCTTTTCTGGGTCGAAATGAAGCTCCCTGGCTACGGCTACGGACTGGGCGGCGAAGGCCTCGTTGGCTTCGATCAGATCAAAATCCTCCACGGTGAGCCCCGCCTTGGCCATGGCCTTTTGGCTGGCGGCCACCGGGCCCACGCCCATGATGGCCGGGTCCACGCCGGCGAGAGCGCCGCACACGAACCGAGCCATGGGCATAACGCCCAGCTCCCGGGCCTTTTCCTCGGACATCAGGACCAGGGCCGCGGCCCCGTCGTTGATGCCGGAGGAGTTGCCGGCGGTGACCACGCCGTCGGGCTTGAAGGCGGGCTTGAGCTTCGACAGCACCTCCACGGTGGTGGTGGGCCGGGGCCCCTCGTCCGCGTCCACGACGACGGTCTGCTTCTTTTGTTTCACCGTCACGGGCACGATCTCGTCCCTAAATTTGCCCTCAGCCACGGCTTTGGCGCACTTTTGCTGGGATAGAGCGGAGAACTCGTCCAGCTCCTGCCGGGTGATGCCCCACCTTTCCGCCACGTTCTCGGCGGTGATGCCCATGTGGTAGTCGTTGAAGGCGTCCCACAGGGCGTCGTTCACCATGGTGTCCACCAACGTCCCGTTGTTCATTCGATAGCCGAACCGGGCCTTGGGCAGGGCGAAGGGGGCGTTGCTCATGCTCTCCGTGCCGCCGGCCACCACGATATCCGCGTCGCCGCTGGCGATGAGGGCCGCGCCCATGTTCACCGCCGCCAGGCCGGACCCGCACACCACGTTCACCGTCAGAGCCGGAGTTTGTGCCTTCAGCCCCGCCTTCAAGGCGCACTGTCGGGCCACGTTCTGCCCGAGAGCCGCCTGGATGACGCAGCCCATATAGACCATGTCCACCTGCTCGACGGGGACTTTCGCCCGCTTCAGAGCTTCCGAAATGACCAGGGAGCCCAGCTCCACGGCGGAGACGGAGCTAAGGGCCCCGCCCATGGTGCCGATGGGGGTGCGGCAGGCGCCGGCCAGAATGACATTTCTCATATGCACAGGATTCCTTTCTATGATTCTTTTTATCATCATACACTATTTTTGTGCACAATAAAAGGGGGAAGCGCAAAGAGTTTGGCTCACAAATAAACAGCCGCCGATCCAAGGGGTCGGCGGCTGCGTCCTGTGGAGATGATATCAGTATATCACGGGAATATCGATGAATTCCGTGGTCGATTCGGTATAGGCTGCATCGTGTATCTGGATGGTCAGCTGCAGGGAGACGGCGTCCACCCGCTGGATGTTCTGGGCCTCCAGCACGTCGCCGTCAATGTACAGGGCGCTGATGGCGTTGGATTGGGGGGACAAAAACTCGTTCCCGAACAGGTCCACGTCGATCCCGTTGATCTTGACGCCCTCCGTGGCGAGATAGGTATAGCTGTCCGTCTTGTTCTCCACCAGCAGGACCAGCTGGGCGGAGGTGTCATACCAGGGCTCCAAATACCGTGCGATGACGGTGACGCCGTGATCGTCGTAGAGGCGAACGCCCGTTTCGTTCAGGGGCTGGACGAAATCCGCGGGAGCATCGGTCCGAAGCTTCACCAAAGGCGTATTCATCAGGAGGGAATAATCCTCCGAGCTAACGGAGAAGTTCACCCAAAGATCGGCGATCAGGGGGATTTCGGCCCGCCGCAGCACGTCCCGGTCGATGCTGAGCGAACTTTCCACGGTGGCGCCCGGCTCCACCTCCTGATACATGGTGCCCATGACGTCGAATCCGTTCACAAGGAGCAGTTCGTTGGTGACGGTGAGCTTCTGATCGGTTTTGTTTTCGATGGACAGATTCAGCTCCGCGAAATCGTATTGATACTCCGGATCATAGGAGAGGGACTTTCCGACGATCCGAATGTTCTCGTCATCCGCCAGCACGGTCTCCTGGATTTGCGTGTTTTCGATCCGATAGCCCTCGTCCGCCTTCACAAAGGGAATGGCGGCGGAGGGGTCCACGTCATTGCCACCGACGACGGGGAGGGGTTCCGGCTGCGGGGTGAGGCTTGCCCGGACGGCCTCCGGGATCTCGATGGTAGGCACAGCGTTGAAATCCTTTAGATAGCATTCCATTTTCGCCGTGTGGATCACCACATTCATCTCATATCCCTCCTGGCTCTGCGTACCCGCGAGGGATTGAAGGGCCGTGCCCATGAGGTTTTTCATGAGCTCGGACATATCCATGGTGTACCTGAGGGGCAGGCGGGTCTTCGTATCGATATACATAGCCACGTCGATATCCCCGAGACTGTTGAGATTCTCCGCCGTCATGCCCTCGCCCACAAGATCGGACACGGCGCCGGAGCCGATGATGTTCGTGGCCTGCTGAATAAAGGAGCCGTCCAGCTTGCCCACATACACCAGCGTCTCATTTCCGTCCACCAGTTCCTTGCCCGTGGGATGAAAATCCCGGGAGTGGTCCACAATGACGGACACCATCTGTACGGGATCGAGGGTGGGCGCATCGGTCTGATTGGCCGTCCAGCTCACACCGTCGTCCGCGGAGGCATAGGCGGTGATGACCCCGTCCACCTGCTCCGCATACAGAAGGGCGTTCTGCTGCTGGGCGTTGCCCATGGTGTTCGCGTCCATGCGCATTTGGCCCCGGACGCGTATGGGATTCTTCTGCTCATCCGCTTCCAGGCGCATGAGGATGCTCACAGGCACGCTCATCTTCTGGCCGGAATAGGAAACGTCCATGTTCATCTCTATGGTCATGTCCATGTCCATGTGCATGCTTTCCAAAGCATAGAGGGCCGTGTAGGTTTCGGTCAGCACCTCGTCGGACAGAGGCTCGGAGGGACTGGTGGCGGCCGAAAGCCGGCTGGCGGCCGCGCTGCTGCTGAGCGGGGCGAAGGTCACCAACCCCAGCGCCAGCGCCAATGTCAAGAATAGAGCGATTCCTTTTTTCATTTGTCCTTTTCTCCCCACATATCCCCGCTTTTGCACAGGGTTTTTCATGGTTGTAAGTATGTCATACCTGACGATAGGATGTCAAGAAGGTAAAAAAAGGAGAAGTCCTTCGACTTCTCCTGTCTTGTGCAGCTTACAGCTCAATACTTGCGCTTGCGGGCGGCTTCGGCCTTCTTCTTGCGCTTCACACTGGGCTTCTCATAGTGCTCACGACGACGGACCTCGGCGAGGACGCCACTGCGGGCGCACTTGCGCTTCCATCTTTTGAGAGCGCTTTCCAGGGATTCGTTTTCTCCGACTCTGACTTCCATTTTTCTCCCTCCCCTCCTGAGCCAACAATAGGTGCAAAAATCACCAGCACACACTCTGACTTCCATTTTTCTCCCTCCCCTCCTGAGCCAACAATAGGTGCAAAAATCACCAGCACACCGACAGATTATACCCGAAGGCCGTCCGTTCGTCAACCCCTTTTTTGAGATAAAATCTTTTCCCTCTCAAGTGAAAATATCCTTTACATATAGGGGAAAGATTGTTATAATACTATCAGTTCTTATACCATACCAAGAACTGTTGGGTTACTACAATAAGGTAGTAAACCGAAAAGCTCTGACGTCTTGTTTGCGCAGGACGTCATCTTTATATCAGACGGATGGGGAGGGCACCATGGCATACGGGATCGGGTTGGATATCGGCATCGCTTCTGTAGGTTTTGCGACCGTGGCTTTGAACGAGCAGGATGAACCCTGCGGCATCCTGCGCATGGGCAGCCGCATCTTTGACGCGGCGGAGCATCCGAAAAACGGGGCCTCTCTGGCTGCGCCCC
The DNA here is from genome assembly GCA_902798825.1 of uncultured Eubacteriales bacterium. GTDB lineage: Bacteria > Bacillota > Clostridia > Christensenellales > CAG-138 > RUG472. The sequence goes on from CADBYI010000013.1 coordinate 25,601, forward strand.
GCCGGGAGGCCAGGAGTGCCCGCCGTCGTCTGCGCCGACATCGGCATCGTCTGGAGCGCATTCGCAATTTGCTTGTAGAGAGCGGCTTGATTTCACAGGATGGCCTTGGGTCTCTGTTTGAAGGACGATTGGAGGACATCTATGCCCTGCGGACCCGTGCCTTGGACGAACGGCTGACCGATGCGGAGCTGTGTCGCGTTCTCATCCACCTGGCCCAGCGGCGGGGTTTTCGTTCCAATCGCAAGGCCGACGCCGCCGACAAGGAAGCCGGAAAGCTCCTGAAAGCCGTGTCCGAGAACGACCGCCGCATGGAGGAAAACGGCTACCGTACCGTGGGCGAGATGCTGTACAAGGACCCATTGTTTGCGGAACATCGTCGGAACAAAGGTGAAGCATATCTGTCCACCGTCACCCGCACCGCCGTGGAGCAGGAAGCGCGGCTCGTTCTGTCCACCCAGCGAGAGAAGGGGAATGCCGCCATCACAGAAGATTTTGTCGAAAAATATCTGGATATCCTGCTGAGCCAACGTCCCTTCGACGTTGGCCCCGGTGGAAACAGCCCTTACGGCGGAAACATGATCGAAAAGATGATCGGCCGCTGCACCTTTGAACCGGACGAACTTCGTGCGCCCAAGGCCAGCTATTCCTTTGAATATTTCCAACTGCTCCAAAAGGTGAACCATATCCGCCTGCTTAGGGACGGGCGTTCCGAACCCCTCTCCGAGGAACAGCGGCGGGCCATCATTGACCTGGCTCTTGCCTCCGCCGACGTGACCTTTGCTAAGATACGCAAGGCCCTATCCCTGCCGGACAGCGTTCGGTTCAACGACGTGTATTACCGTGAGAGCGCCGAGGAAGCCGAAAAAAAGAAAAAGCTGGGCTGCATGGACGCCTATCACGAGATGCGCAAGGCTCTGGACAAGGTGGCAAAGGGCCGGATAAGCGCCATTCCTGTGGAACAGAGGAACGCCATCGCCTATGTACTGACGGTCCATAAGACAGACGAGCGCATTTTGACCGAGCTGCAAAACATCAATCTGGAGCGGTCAGACATCGACCAGCTCATGCAGATGAAGGGCTTCTCCAAGTTCGGACACCTGAGCATCAAGGCCTGCGACAGGATCATCCCCTACCTGGAGCAGGGCATGACCTACAGCGACGCCTGCACCGCCGCCGGGTATGCCTTCCGGGGCCATGAGGGCGGTGAGCGCAGCCTGTATTTGCCCGCCCAGACCCCCGAGATGGACGAGATCACCAGTCCCGTGGTCCGCCGCGCCGTGTCCCAGACCATCAAGGTCGTCAACGCCCTCATCCGGGAGCAGGGGGAAAGCCCCACCTTCGTCAACATCGAGTTGGCTCGGGAGATGTCCAAGGATTTTGCAGAGCGCAACGATATCCGGCGGGAGAACGAGAAAAACGCCAAGGCCAACGAGGCTGTCATGGATGAGCTGCGCCGGACCTTCGGCCTTGTTAACCCCTCTGGTCAGGATCTGGTGAAATACAAGCTCTTTTTGGAACAGGGCGGCGTCTGCCCCTATACCCAGCGGCCCATGGAGGCCGGACGCCTATTTGAAGCTGGATATGCGGACGTGGACCACATCGTGCCCTACAGCATCAGTTTCGACGACCGCTACTGCAACAAAGTCCTCACCTTCGCCTCCGTCAATCGCAAGGAGAAGGGCAACCGTCTGCCCCTGCAGTTTTTGAAGGGCGAGCGGCGGGACGCCTTTATCGTCTTTGTCAAGGCTAACGTGCGGGACTATCGCAAGCAGCGCCTCCTGCTCAAGGAGACCGTCACCGAGGAGGATCGCAAGGGCTTCCGGGACCGGAACCTTCAGGACACCAAGCACATGGCCGCCTTCCTCCACAGCTATATCAACGACCACCTGCAGTTCGCCCCCTTCCAAACGGACCGCAAGCGCCACGTGACTGCCGTGAACGGAGCCGTCACCGCCTATCTGCGCAAGCGCTGGGGCATCCGCAAGGTCCGGGCGGAGGGTGACCTGCATCATGCGTCGGATGCTCTGGTCATCGCATGCACCACCCCCGGCATGATCCAGCGGCTCTCCCGCTATGCGGAGCTGCGGGAGGCAGAGTATATGCAGACAGAGGACGGCGCGGTCCGCTTCGATCCTCTCACAGGCGAGGTGCTGGAGAAGTTCCCATATCCCTGGCCCTGCTTCCGTCAGGAGTGGACCGCCCGCATTTCGGACGATCCGCAAGCTATGCTGCGGGATCTGAAGCTTACGGACTACCGCGGTCTGCCTCTCGATCAGGTGAAACCCATTTTCGTTTCCCGTATGCCCAAGCATAAGGTCACCGGGGCGGCCCACAAGGACACGGTCAAGAGTGCAAAGGCGCTGGACGAGGGCATAGTGCTGGTGAAACGGTCCTTGACAGACCTGAAGCTGAAAGATGGGGAGATTGAGAACTACTACGATCCGTCCAGCGACCGTCTGCTCTATGAAGCTCTGAAAGAGCGCCTGCTCGCTTTCAGCGGAGATGCTCAAAAAGCTTTTACAGAGCCATTCCATAAGCCAAAAAGCAACGGCACACCAGGTCCGCTGGTGAAAAAAGTGAAATTGATGGAGAAGTCCTCTTTGAATGTTGCCGTCCACGAAGGCAAGGCAGTTGCCGACAATGACAGCATGGTCCGCGCTGATGTCTTCTACGTGGAGGGCGACGGCTATTACTTTGTTCCCATCTATGTGGCAGACACAGTGAAGCCGAATTTGCCAAACAAGGCTGTGGTTGCCAACAAACCATATGCGGAATGGAAAGAAATGAAAGAGACTGATTTTCTGTTCTCCATTTATCCTTCCGATTTAGTACGAGTAACCCATCGGAAAGGAATCAAGCTAACCCAAATAAATAAGGACAGCACGCTGAAAAAAGATAAAACTGTCCCAACTGAGTTAATGTACTATGTGAAGTCGAGCATAAGCACAGGATCGCTGACCCTAGAAACCCATGATCGGACCTATGACATCAAGTCGTTGGGTATCAAGACACTGGAGAAGCTGGAAAAGTATCAAGTGGATGTATTGGGTAATCTTTCTCCCGCTGGTAAAGAAAAGCGACAGAGGTTTCAATAAAGCAGCATATGCTGCAATATTCGGTGTATGTTCGCCTTTGCAATGGAATGGACAATGTGAATCTGCATCGGGCACGGCTAAAGCAGGCTGTCCCTGGCAACGGTTCCGTTCGACTGATGGTTGTTACAGAAAAGCAGTATGAGTCCATCGACCTGCTTCTTGGAAAATTATCGTTGCAGGAAGAAAAACAAAAGGTTGAAATACTAACTCTTTTTTGAGCGAAAACCCCTCTGTTTTCTGCTGAACAGAGGGGTTTTTGCAGCAGTCTATTATACCATACCAAGAACTACTAGGGAACTACAACCTCCGTGCCAGTGGCGAAAACTGGACCGAGATTATACCATACCAAGAACTACTAGGGAACTACAACAATACTGTCCAGCAGCAGCACGTTCTGATTATTATACCATACCAAGAACTACTAGGGAACTACAACGTGCAAGCTGGCCATGCGGTACTTCCTTCAATTATACCATACCAAGAACTACTAGGGAACTACAACTCAGTTTATGCTGTCAAAAATGCGGTCAGAATTATACCATACCAAGAACTACTAGGGAACTACAACATTGCGGGGCGAAGATGGAGGCGCAGGATGATTATACCATACCAAGAACTACTAGGGAACTACAACCCCTATTTATCGCTAAATCGGTTCTTTTTGATTATACCATACCAAGAACTACTAGGGAACTACAACCATCTTCCACAGCTTTTCCAACGTAGCTTCATTATACCATACCAAGAACTACTAGGGAACTACAACTCATCTGCCAACTCCCGGAGGGGCATGGGCATTATACCATACCAAGAACTACTAGGGAACTACAACCATGACGTACATATCGGACAGCCAATTTGCATTATACCATACCAAGAACTACTAGGGAACTACAACCTGGCTGATATGGCAGAGTAATCAATAAAACTATACCATACCAGGACCCATCATGGAACTGCTTTTCACAAATCGCAAAGGGGTGTTTCAAAAAAGCCCCCTTCCATTTTGACAATCCCTCCGCAATGGGCTATACTTATACCCATCAACAGGAGAGGAACCGCTATTCATGGCAAAGCTGTATTTCCGGTATGGGGCCATGGGCTCCAGCAAGAGCGCCAACGCCCTCATGGTCCGGTATAACTATCTGGAGCGGGGCAAAAACGTGCTGCTCATGAAGCCCTCCACGGACACCCGGGACGGGGTCCATCGCATCCTTTCCCGCTGCGGGCTGGAAGCGGAGTGCACGCTGGTGGAGGATATGGACGTGCGCGAGATCGCTTCGGGGAAATACGACTGCATCATCGTGGACGAGGCCCAGTTCCTCACCAAGGACCAGGTGGAGCTGCTGGCCTATATCTGCGATATGTACGACGTGCCTGTGATCTGCTACGGTCTTAAGACCGACTTTCAGGGGAACTTCTTCGAGGGCAGCCACTGGCTCCTGGCCCGGGCGGACGCCATCGAGGAGGTCAAGACCATCTGCTGGTGCGGTAAAAAGGCCACGCAGAACGCCCGGCTGGACGGCAAGGGCGGCATCACCAAGGTGGGCGACCAGGTGGTTCTGGGCGCCAACGACACCTATATCGGCCTGTGCCGCAAGCATTGGCGGTTGGGCGACCCGGGACCGGGCCTTCGGGCGGAGGACCTGAAACGAAAAGAAAAGGGAGAAAACTGAACCGGCGGGGCGGCTTGCCCCGATCCTTTGGCACGGCGGCTTTCGTGACGGTGGGCGTGTGCCTGTGCACCCTGTTTTTGCTGATCTATCCGGAGGGGGAGCTGTGCCGTCTGTTTCAGTATGCCCTGGTGCTGCTGTGCGTCCTTTTCGCCTGGGGCTACAGAAGCGAGACCCTGGACGGGCTGCTGTCCCTGCTGGCCCTGGCCTTTACGGCGGGGGCGGACCTCTTTTTGGTGGCCCTCAAGGAGGCCCAATGGCTTCCGGGCATGGCCCTTTTCTGCATCGCCCAGCTATTCTGGGCCCTGCGGCTGCTGCGGATGGAGGCGGGGCGACGGCGGCTGACCCACGGCCTTGTCTGGGCCCTCACGTGCGGCACGCTGCTCGTCGTGGCCGTGATCCTTTCCCGCGGCGAGGATGTGCTGCTGCCGCTGTGCGGGGTGTACGCTTCCTTCCTGCTGACCACGGTGCTCTTTGGCTGGCTCACGCCCCAAAACCTGCGCTTCACCCTGGGCATGACCCTTTTTCTGGGCTGCGATATCTTCGTGGCGGTGAACAACGCCGCCCTGTATTTGGACCTGCAACCCTATCCGCTGCTCCAAAAGCTCCACGACATCCCCTTCAACATGATGTGGGCCTTCTATGGGCCCAGCCAGATGCTGCTTGCCCTGTCCAGCCCGGAGGAGGACGGGGGACGCTGATTTTTTGAGGCTGCCGTCTTGCGTTTTGATCCCTCGAAAGGTATACTGTATACAAATTATTAACAAATAAAGGAAGAGATCGATCCATGGAAAACAAACGACCTGTCGGTCACGGAAAAAAAGTCGGCTCCGGCTCCGCCCGGGCGGAGAAGGGGGAACAGGTATCCTCCCGCCCCGTGGGCACGGGCAGCGGACGCACGGGCAGCTTTGATCAGCGTCCCGAAAATGACCGGGCGGGGGGCGAACGGTCCAACGCCGGAAAGCTGGGTCTGCTGGCCCTGCTCATGATCCTGCCCAAGAAGTATCGCCGGCTGCTGCTGCTCGTGGTGGCCGTGTTGGCGGTGTTCGGCCTGCTGACGGGCCGGTGCAACATCCTTTCCGGTGAGGACCTGTCCTACTATCCCGCCACCGATCAAACCGCCCAAGTCACGGCGGTGCCCTATTATACCCAGGCTCCGGCGGCGACGGCCATTCCGTATTATACGGAGGCCCCGGTTTTGACCATGGCCCCCGTGGTGACCCGGGCCCCGGAGGCCACGGCGGCCCCCCTGGTGGGGGAGGCGAGAGCCAAGCGCATCACGCCCCTCGGCAACGGCAGGGACACCGTCACCGTCATGATCTATATGTGCGGCACGGACCTGGAATCCAAGTACGGCATGGGCACCAGCGATCTCGGGGAAATGGTGAAGGCCACCATCTCCGACAAGGTGAATGTGATCGTGGAGACCGGCGGCTGCAGGGCCTGGAAAAACAACATCGTCTCCAGCTCCGTGAACCAGATCTATCAGGTCCAGACCGGGGGCTTGAAGCGGCTGGAAAGCAACTTCGGCACCGCCGCCATGACGAACCCTGACAACCTGGCCACCTTCATCCAGTATTGCACCAAAAACTACCCCGCGAATCGAAACATTCTCATCCTCTGGGACCACGGTGGCGGCTCCCTCTCCGGCTACGGCTACGACGAGAAGCAGAGCACCGGTTTCACCAGCGCCGCCTCCATGACCCTGCCCCAGATCGACGCGGCCCTGAAGAAGGGCGGCTGCACCTTCGACTGGATCGGCTTTGACGCCTGCCTCATGGCCACGCTGGAGACCGCCATGGTCTGCAACCCCTATGCGGACTATATGATCGCCTCCGAAGAATCCGAGCCCGGCACCGGCTGGTACTACACCGACTGGCTCACCGCCCTGTCCCAGAACACCTCCGCCTCCACCGAGAGCATCGGCAAGGTCATCGTGGATACCTTCATTTCCGCCAGCCAGCGGGCCCAGGCCAACGCCCAGGTCACCTTGAGCGTGCTGGACCTTGCCAAGATGCAGGGCACGGTGCCCGGGGCCCTGCGGAGCTTCTCCACCGCCACCACCGCCCTCATCAAGGGGAACGGATACAACCAGGTGGCCAACGCCCGGGCGAACGTGCGCCAGTTCGCCCGCCAGAGCCGGATCAATCAGGTGGACCTGATCGACCTGTGCGATAGAATCGGCACCGGGGAGGCGAAGACCCTGGCCGCCGCCCTGAAGGGCTGTGTGGCCTACAACAAGACCAGCATCTCCCGGGCCTACGGTGTGTCCATCTACTTCCCCTATGAGACCCTGAGCGGCGTCAAGAGCGCCATTTCCACCTACAACAGCCTGGGCATCGATTCGGAGTATGCCAAGTGCATCCAGAGCTTCGCCAGCCTGGAGCAGGGCGGCCAGTTCGCCTCCTCCGCGTCCCAGCAGAGCTACGGCTCCTACTCCTCCGGCGGGGATCTACTGAGCACCCTGCTGGGCGGCTTTATGGACAGCTCCTCCTACGGCAGCTCCGGCAGCTCGCCCTATGGCTCCTCCTCGCCGCTGGGCTCCCTAATGCAGGAGTTCACCACCGGCGCCGGCTCCGGCAGCTATTCCGCCGGCAACAGCGTGGACGTGTCCACCATCTATGACCTGCTGTCCGCCTTCTCCGGCCGGTCCATGCCCGCCGCCCTCAGCTGGGTGGACACGGACCTGGTGGCCGACAAGGCTGCGGACATCGCCCAGAATCGGCTGGACCCCGCCCGCATCACGGTGACGGACAAGGGCGGTGTGCCCACGCTGGTGCTGACCGACGAGGAATGGGCCCTTGTGGAGACCGCCGCCGTCAACGTCTTTGTGGACGACGGCCAGGGGTTCATCGATCTGGGCTGCGACAACTATCTGGAGTATGACCAGGACGACGACCTGATCCTGGGATACGATGGCACCTGGCTCTGTCTGGATGGCCACGTGGCCGCCTTCTATATGACGGAGGCGGGGGAGGACGGCACCTACGGCCGCATCCCCGCCCGGATCACCAGGGAAGTCGACGGAGAAACGCAGGAGCTGCTGATGAACATCATGGTGTTCATCGATGGCCAGGGCGACGCGGCGGTGCTGGGCGCCGATCCCCTCTACGCGGGGGAGACCGACACCCAGGCCAAGGGCAGCATCCCCCTGGAGCAGGGCGACAGCATCCAGCTTCTGTGCGACTATTACGCCTACGACGGCGCCTTTGAGGGCAGCTATGAACTGGGCGAAGCCTTCACGGTGGCGGATGATGTGACGCTTGAATACCTGCGGCTGGAAAACGAAGGGGATCTCAGCGTCAGCTATCGCCTCACCGACGTCTATGGCAACACCTACTGGACCCCCGCGTACATCTACTGATTCCATAGATATCCTGCCCCATGCCTATAGCATGGGGCCTTTTTGAAAGGAGCGATCCCATGCGATACATCACCTTTGACAACAACAAGAAGGGCCACTATTCCCCCGGCGTACGGGTGCGGAACACCCTGTATATCTCCGGCCAGCTGCCCATCGACCCGGCCACAGGAAAGCTGGCGGAGGGCGGCATTCGGGAGCAGACCCGGGCGGCCCTGGAGAACGTGGCGCGGGTGCTGGATGCGGCAGAGCTAAAAAAGGAGAATGTGGCCCTGTGCCGGGTGTATATCCCGGACGTGAGCCTTTGGGACCAGGTGAACGAGGTGTACGCCGCCTTCTTTGGCGAGCATCGGCCCGCCCGTGTGGTGGTGCCCACCAGAGACCTGCACCATGGCGCATTGGTAGAGATCGAAGCCATAGCGGAAAAGGAGATGTGAATATGGAATTCGTATGCAGCAAGTGTCAAAAGCGGGAGAGCGTGACCACCCGCAAGCCCAGGTGCGACTGCGGGGGCCTGTGGAAGCTGGACTTTGCGCCGCCCAGGTTCGATTTGGAGAAGGTGGACAAGCAGGAGTGGACCCTGTTCCGCTATCGGGCCTTCATGGCCCTGGAAGGCGACGCCTGGCGGGATATCAGCCTGGGGGAGGGCATGACCCCCATCGTGCGTCTCGATGAAAACGTGCTCCTTAAGATGGACTATTTCATGCCCACCCTTTCCTTCAAGGATCGCGGCGCGGCGGTGCTGGTGGCCCACGCCAAGGCCATCGGGGTGGACAAGGTGGTCCAGGATTCCAGCGGCAACGCGGGCAACGCCGTAGCGGCCTACTGCGCCAAGGCGGGCATCGGCTGTGAAATCTTCGTGCCCGAGGGCACCAGCCCCAAGAAGATCGACATGATCCGTGCCCATGGGGCGATCTGCACCGTGGTGCCCGGCAGCCGGGACCACTGCGCCGACGTGTGCCGTGCAAAGGTGACGGAGGAGGGGGTCTACTACGCCAACCACGTCTACAACCCCTTCTTCTATGAGGGCACCAAGACCTATATCTATGAGGTCTATGAGCAGCTGGGCCGCATCCCGAAGAACCTGGTCATCCCCGTGGGCAACGGGACCCTCTTCCTGGGGGCCATGAAGGCTTTGGAGGAGCTGGAAGCGGCCGGCTGCATCGAAGCGTTCCCCCAGATCATCGCCCTGCAGAGCGAAAAATGCGATCCGCTGCTGCAGGCGGCGGAGCAGGGATTGGACACGCCTGCCCCCGTCACGCCCACCCCCACCCTTGCGGAGGGCATCGCCATCGGCCAGCCCATGCGGGGGGAGGAGATATTGGCCTATGCGAAGAAGCACGGCGTTCGCTTCATTCACGCCCCGGAGGACAGGATATTGGAGGCCCGGGCGATGCTCGCTCAGAAGGGCATCTATATCGAGCACACCACCGCCGCCAACTATGCGGCATACCTGGCCTACACAGAGCAGTACGGCCCCACCCCCGACACCCTCATCACCATGTGCGGCGCCGGTCTCAAATCGGATCACTGACAGACCAAATAAAGACAGAAGCGGCTCTCGGGCCGCTTCTGTTTTTGACTGTCATCTCTTCTTTTTCGGGGTCAGCTCGCTCTTGGGCTGTTCGTCCAATGCCTCTCCCTCCAGGTGGACCATCTTCTCTGTCAACAGTTTGGAGAAGCCGGACACGATGGCGGAGGAATACACCAGCCGCTCCACGTCGGCGCTTTGGGCATCGGGGTCGTGGAGCACGGTGTCTCCGGCGGTGCGGGCCAGCTGGATGAAGGCCAGGCAGATGTCGTGATGGGTCTGCACATAGGCCTCATAGATGCGCCGCACCTCCGACTCGGGGAGCCCCAGGGGCAGCATCTTCTGAATGTAGGGGATGTTCACGCTCTGTTTCAATGAGCAGACCATGATGAGATACCCCATGTGGACCCGGGTATACTTCTTCTTCACCGGAGGGGGCATGATCTTCAGCCGCACATAGTTGTTGATGATGCTGGCGGTGATGGCGGCGTTGCCGTGCTCATCCTCGGGCAAAAAGTTGAGATACCGCTGCAGCAGCATCACCACCTGGTCCATATACAGGTCCATATCCGGCAGTTCGTCCCATTGGGGCAGGCGGAAATCCTTCAAATAATTTTCCCATCGGCGGAGCTTGCTGCCGATAAGCTTCACGTCATACGACATATTACATTCTCCTCACATGATACAACAGTATACTCCATCTGGGCACCGGTGACAATAGTGAATATGAAATATACGAATGAAACATTTTTGTGAATCAGTTGACAGAATCACAAAGATGTCTTAATATAATATTAAATATTAGATAAAGGAGCTCAAAAAAAGATGGCCTTTCATATTTGGACGGATACATCGGCCAATCTGCCCGCTGCCCTGTGCAAAAAGCTGGGGATCGGGGTGCTGCCCTTTCATTTTATTCACAACGGCGGGGCAGAGGAATGCTGTCTGGACACGGAAACCTTCCCCTACGATGCTTTCTATGCTGATCTGAAGGCCGGCGGCACGGCCACCACCTCCATGATCAATTCCGAAGCCTTCCGGGAGATCTTCGAGCAGGAGGCAAAATCCGGGAACGACGTGCTCTATATCGGCATGTCCTCCGGCATCAGCGGGGCCTACGGGGCCTCGGTGGTGGCCGCCCGGGAGGTGAAGGAGAATCATCCCGACCGCCGCATCGAAGCCTTCGACACCAAGGGCGCGTCCCTGGGGGAGGGTCTGCTGGTGCTGGCGGCCCAAAAGCTCCAGAAGGCGGGAGCGGATATCCAAAAGGTCCTCCGGGAGCTGGATCGGCTGCGGACCCACATGATGCAGGTATTCACCGTGGACGATCTGATGTATCTGCGCCGGGGCGGCCGCATCTCCCGCATGAAGGCGGTCATCGCCTCCGTGCTGAACATCAAACCCATCCTGCGGGGGGACGAGGAGGGTCGGATCGTGGTCACGGACAAGACCGTGGGGCGCAAGGCCTCCATACGGGCGCTGGCGGACGATCTGATCGAAAACATCGACGAAGCCGATGCCTGCGGCGTGGGCATCGCTCAGGCCGGCTGCACCGCCGACAGCGACGCGCTCATCCAGCGTATCCGCGCCAAGCTCCCCAACATCCCCATCCTGACCGTGCCCTATGAGCCCGTCACCGGCAGCCATGTGGGCCCGGGGGCCCTGGCCCTGTTTTACATCAGCCGCCAGGCCAGAACGGTCTAAGCTATCCTTGCTGTAAGAACGCGAACACCCGGGGATAAAAATCCTTCGCCTCCTCATAGGCGGCGTGGCCCAGCCCCGGATAGATATACAGCTGGCTGTGGGGAATGCGCGCCGCCAATTGGCGGGAGGCCTCCGCGCCGACGATCCGATCCTCTGCACCGCCCAGGACAAGGGTGGGGCAGGGGATCGTTTTCAGTTCCGCCCCGGCGTCGAAGGAGAGGATGGCCTGTCCGTTCACGAGGAACCGGTCATAGGTCCTGGGCTTGCCCACAAGGCCCAGCAGGGGATATAGCTTTCGATATCGCTTCAGATAGGCGGGGGAGTAGCTCCGCTCCGCCGTGTCGATCATCAGCCCCTTGTGATCCCCTCGCCGGGCCATATCCATCCAGCCGGAGACACACCTTCGAATCAGGTCGCTGGCGCAGGGGGCGGTCACGGCCAGGATCAGCCGATCCACCATATTACCATGATCGATGGCCAGGTATTGGGCGACCATGCCCCCTTCCGATACCCCCAGGACCGACACCAGGCTCAGCCCCAATGCACGGATAGCCTCCGCCTGGTCCGCTGCCATGTCCCGGATGGTGTGGCCCTGGGGCAGCGGCTCCCTGCGGCTGAATAGATAGACGGTGAAGTCATCCAAATAGGCTCGATAGGGCCCGGCCAGCAGCAGGGCCTTGCCCTCCACCGTGGCAAGTCCATCGGACAGGCCCGGCAGAACGACGAGCGCGCGGCTCCCTCGGCCGAAGGAGACGTAACTCATGGTCCCTTCCTGCAGCAGCACCCGGCCGTTTTTCGCGTTCCAAAGCATAGCCATCCCATCCTTTTTTCTGATACCTCAAGTGTAATCGGCCCCCTGTACCCTTGTCAATAGTCTGCGTACCCCTCCAAATTTTGCCAGAGTGGGTACAAACCGTGACATTTTTGTGCACCGATTGACAAGGGTCCCCGGGGGATTTACAATGCATCCAACAAAAGCAAGGAGGTACAAAGCTATGCAAGTCATTGTTTCTCTGTTGATCGGCGCCCTGGTGGGCTGGATCGCCGGGAAGATCATGAACAGCAAGGGCGGTCTGGTGAAGAACATCCTTGTCGGCTTGGTGGGCGGTGCCTTGGGCGGTTGGCTGGGCAGCCTCATCGGCGTCAGTGCCACCGGCTGGATCTCCAGCATCCTGATCGGCATCGGCGGCTCCTGCCTCCTGATCTGGCTCATGCGCAAACTCTTCAAGTAACTTCATTCCGATCCCCCTCCTTAAAAGGAACTGCCGCAGACCCCTGCGGCAGTCCTTTTTTTATGCGACAGCATTGTTTTCTGCCACGGGCTATGGTACAATGCCATATCAACAATGATATAAAGGACGGCCATATGAACCTGCTGCATCTAAAATACGCGGTGGAGATCGCCGAGACCAACTCCATGACCAAGGCTGCTGAAAAGCTGTACACCGCCCAGCCCAACCTGAGCCGTGCGGTGAAGGAGCTGGAGAGCACCCTGGGCATTCCCATCTTCCGCCGCACCAGCAAAGGCATCTTTCCCACGCCCCAGGGGGAGGAGTTTTTGAACTATGCTCGCATGATCCTAAGCCAGGTGGACGAGATCGAGCATATGTACCAGCACGGCGGCCGGGAGCCCCGGAAGTTCTCCGTCTGCGGTCCCCACGCCTGCTATATCGCCTGCGCCTTCACGGCCTTCGTGCAGCATCTGGAATCCCCGGCCAGCCAGGAGATATTCTACAACGAGACCAGCCCCTCCCGGGTCATCGGCAACGTGGCCGACGCGGACTATCGTCTGGGGATACTGCGCTATCCCGCCGCTCATGACGCCAGCTTCAAGGGCTTGCTGAAGGAAAAGGGGCTGACGGGGGAGCTGCTCTATGAGTTCAACTATGTGCTGCTCACCTCCTCCAAAAGCCCTCTGGCGGCCCGGGAGACCGTTCGGCTGGAGGAACTCTCATCCCTGACGGAGATCGCCCATGCGGACCCCTTCGCGCCCACGCTGCCTTTGAGCATGGGGCAGAAGAACAACCTGGACGATGGGGTGAACAAGCACATCTACGTCTTCGAGCGGGGCAGCCAGATGGACCTGCTGTCCCAGAACCCCAACACCTTTTTGTGGGCCTCCCCGGTGCCCCAGCGGATGCTGGACCAGTTCGACCTGGTCCAGCGGCCCTGCCCGGAGAACGACAGGCTCTACCGGGACGTGCTCATCTACAAAAAGGGCTATGCCCTCACGTCCCTGGACAAGGCCTTTATCGACGAGCTGGTGGCCGTGAAGCGGGAGCTGGGCGCAAAGGAGTAGTATGAGCATCGACGCGGATCGGATCATCGCCATACGGACGGACAAGATCGTGTATCGGAACGGGGACACGGTCCTGAAGGTCTTCGACCCTGCCTACTCCACGGCGGACATCTTCAACGAGGCCCTGAATCAGGCCCGGATCGAGGAGACGGGCTTTCCCGTGCCCAAGATCATGGACATTCAGAAGCTGGACGGCAAGTGGGCCATCCGCCGGGAATACGCCCAGGGGATCACCCTGGAGCGGCTCATGCTGGAAAAGCCGGAAAACCGGGAAAGCTATCTCGATCGGTTCACCGACGTGCAGCGGGAGATCTTTTCCCTCCAGGCCCGGCAGCTGAATCGGCAAAAGTACAAGCTGGCCCAACGCATCGGACGGGCCTCCCTCCCCGAGGAGAAGCGGGAGCGGCTGCTGGAACGGCTCTTCGCCCTGCCCGACGGCCACGCCACCCTCCACGGGGACTTCATCCCCTCCAATCTGGTGCTGGGCCGGGAGGGGGGCTACTGCGTGCTGGACTGGACCCACGTGACCGAGGGGAACGAGCATGAGGACGTGGCCCGGACCTATCTGCAGCTGCTTCGCCGGTTCGACGAATCCACGGCGGACCAATACCTCGCCCTGTATCTGGGCAAGACAGGGGACAGGCGAGGGGACGTGCTGGAGTGGATGGCCCTGGCCGCGGTGGCCCTGCTGGTCCTGTGCCGCCCCAGCGAGCGGGGGTTCTATCTGAAAAAGCTGGACCAATATATGCCATAGGGGGGAGACCATGCAGATCACGGTTTGTTTGGGGGATTCCTGTCATCTGAAGGGGACCCGGCAGGTGGCGGAGACCCTGCAGCGGCTCATATGGGAGAACGGCCTGCAGGACGAGATCGATCTTTCCGGCACCTTTTGCATGGGCCGGTGCCGCACAGGGGTCAGCGTGACGGTGGACGGGGCGTATCATTCCCTGTCGCCCGAGACCACGGAACGGTTTTTTCAGGAGCAGATACTGCCTCAATTGAGGCAATAGGAGGGACATATGGAGCTGCGGGACAAAAACGGATTGACGGAGCGGGAGTTTCTGGCGGCCTACCGGCCGGGGGACTATCCAAGACCCTCGGTGACGGCGGACATGGCCGTGTTTCGGGAGCGGGAGCGGGGCAGGGAGCTGCTGCTCATCCGCCGGGGCGGCCATCCGTTTTTGGGCAAGTGGGCCTTGCCGGGGGGCTTCTCGGAGCCGGGGGAGACCCTGGACAAAACCGCAGAGCGGGAGCTGCAGGAGGAGACCGGCCTTGCGGGGCTGCCCCTGACCCCCGTGGGTTTCTTTTCCCAGCCGGGAAGGGACAAGCGGGGCTGGACCATGTCCGAGGGCTTTGCCACGATCCTTGGGGCGGACGGCCCGGAGCCCGTGGCCGGAGACGACGCCCGGGAGACGGGCTGGTTCACCGTGGACAGCCGGTGGGAGGACGGATTGCTCGTCCTTTCCTTTGACGGGCCGGAGCGCTTCGAAGCGAAGCTGGTCCGGGACGGGGCCCATGCTTTTTCCATTCGGGACACCGGGGGCCTGGCCTTCGATCACGCCCACATCATCGCCAAAGCCATGGCGAAGATGGGGCTGCTGCAGCCGGAGCCGGCGGACTATGAAACCCTGAACGCTCAGCTGCGTTCCCTGGTGGAGGGCGTTCCCCACGCCTTAGCCAACCTGTCCAACGCCGCCGCCCTGCTGTGGGAGGCCCTGGGCGGTATCAACTGGGCGGGATTCTATCTTATGAAGGAGGGAATGCTGGTCCTGGGACCCTTCATGGGCAAGCCCGCCTGCATCGAGATCCCCTTGACGAAGGGGGTCTGCGGGGCGGCGGCCCGGCTGGATGAAACCCAGCTGGTGCCGGACGTCCACGCCTTCCCCGGGCACATCGCCTGCGATTCCGCCTCCCGGTCGGAGATCGTGGTGCCGCTGCACAGGGGGGAGAAGGTCGTGGGCGTGCTGGATATAGATTCACCGCTCCTGCACCGCTTCACCGAAGCGGATCGGGTGGGGCTGGAAGCCTTCGCCCGCATTTTGGAGAAAGCCCTATGAAACTGGTGTTTATCATCGGAGACGCCGCCGTGGGCAAGATGACCGTGGGCCAGGAGCTGATGAAGATCACGGACCTGCGGCTCTTTCACAACCACATGACCATCGAGCCTGTGCTGGAGATCATGGGCCGCTTTGACGGGAAATTGAGGGACGACATGCGGGAGCTGATCTTCCGGCATTTTGCCGCCTCCGACAACTACGGCATGATCTTTACCTACATGATGGATTTCGACATGCAGAGCGAATGGGACTATCTGGAGCACGTCAAATCCATCTTCGCCCCCTACGGCACCGAGTTTTACTATGTGGAGCTCATCGCGCCCCAGGCCGTCCGTCTGCAGCGGAACCGGACGGAGAACCGCCTCAAGCACAAGCCCTCCAAGCGGGACATAGAGGTGTCCGATCAGCGGCTCCTGCGGGACGACGCCAACCACCGCTGTGTCAGCTATCCGGGCGAAGTGCCCTTCGAGAACTACCTGCGCATCGAGAACGCCGACCTGACCGCCCCTGCCGTAGCGCAGATGATCAAGGCGCAGTTCGACCTGTAAAACCTTTCCCAAAACCCAAAAAGCCCTTCGCGACTGCGAGGGGCTTTGTTTGTGTAAAGAAGGGTCAGCTCTCCTTGCTCTCCTGCTCCTCCTTCTGCTTCTCCAGCTCCCTATCCAGCACCAGCTTGAACTGGGTCTCGTAGAGCTCCTTGTAGACGCCGCCCTGCTCGAGGAGGGTGTCGTGGGTGCCCCGTTCCTGGATGACCCCGTTGGACAGGACCAGAATCTCGTCCGCCGCCAGGATTGTGGAGAGCCGATGGGCGATGACGATGCTGGTCCGACCCTTCATGAGGGTCTCCAGGGCCTCTTGGATGGCGTTCTCCGAGATGGAGTCCAGGGCCGATGTGGCCTCGTCCAGGATCAGGATCTTGGGGTCCTTCAAAATGACCCGGGCGATGGACAGCCGCTGCTTTTCGCCGCCGGACAGCTTCAACCCCCGGTTGCCCACCACCGTCTCGTATCCGTCGGGCTGAGCCAGGATGAAGTCGTGGATGCTGGCGGCCTTGCAGGCGGCGATGAGCTCCTCCTCCGTGGCGTCCTCCTTGGCGTAGAGCAGGTTCTCCCGGATGGTGCCGTTGAAGAGATAGGTGTCCTGGGTCACCATGCCGATCTGGCTCCTAAGGTAGGCAAGGTCCATGTCCCTGACGTCGATGCGGCCGATGGTCACGGCCCCGCCCCACACGTCGTAGAGCCGGGGGATCAGGTTGATGATGGTGGATTTGCCGCTGCCCGAGGGTCCCACGATGGCGTACATCTTGCTGGCGGGCACGGTGAAGTCGATATCCTTCAAAATCTCCTTCTCCGGCTCATACCCAAAGCGCACGTGGTAGAAGCGGATATCCGCCCCTTCGAAGGCGGGGGTCAGGGTTTTCTCCGGGGTGCTGATGGCGATCTCCCGGTCGAAGTAGTCGAAGATGCGGGAGAACAGGGCCAAGGACCGGGTGAAGTCCACCTGGATGTTCAGCAGGGACTCCACGGGCCGATACAGCCGGTTGATCAGGGCCACCGTGGCGGTGACGGTACCGACGGACAGGGTGGTGTCGAGGCCGTTGATGATGAAGAAGCCCCCGGCGAAGTAGATGAGCAAGGGCCCGATCTGGGTGAACATGCCCATGACCACCCGAAACCAGCGGCCGCTTCGCTCCTCCTTGAGGGCCAGCTGGGTGACCTGCTCGTTGACGGCCACGAACCGTTCGTACTCCCGCTTTTCCCGGGTGAACAGCTTCACCAGCAGGGAGCCGCTGACGGACAGGGTCTCGTTGATGAGCTGGTTCATCTCGTCGTTCTTGGCCTGGCTCTCCGTGAGCAGCTTCCAGCGGGTGCGGCCCACGCTGCGGGTGGGGATAATGAGCAAGGGGATCACCAAAATGCCCACGCAGGCCAGCTGCCAGCTCATGGAAAACAGGGCCACCAGGGTGGTGACCACCGTGGCCACGTTGCTGACGATGCTGGTCAAGGTCCCCGAGATCACGGAGGACACGCCGCTGATGTCGCTGTTCATGCGGGTGATGATGTCCCCCTGTTTCTCCGAGGTGAAGAAGGCGTGGGGCATGTGCTGCAGATGGTCGTACATCTGGTTCTTCATGTCGAAGATGATCCGGTGGCTGATCCAGGCGGAGATATACCCGGAGAGCACGTTGACCACCTGGGACACGGCCAATGTCCCCAGGGCCATGAGCAGCAGCTGGATGAGCAGCGTCATATTTCGCCCGATCAGGGCTTCGTCCACGATCCGCCCCGTGATGATGGAGGGCAGCAGCCCCACCACGGAGGAGAGCAGGATGGTGATGAACACCAGCGTGAACTGGAGCCAGTAGGGCTTGAGATAGCCCAGTATGCGCTTGATCAGCGCGCCGCTGACCTTGGGCGTGTTTTTCTTTTCTTCCTCGGTGAGGAAGCCTCTGGGGCCGAAGTGCCCGCCCGGACCTGCCATGGTATTCCTCCCTTACTTGCCGTTCTTCTTGGAGGAGGTGGTTTTTTTGGTCCCCGTGGTGGTCTTCTTCCCGGTGGAGGCGGTCTTCTTGCCCGAGACGGAAGCTGTCTTGCCGGAGGTGGACGTTTTCTTGTTGGAGGTGGAGGCGGCCTTCTTTTTCTTGCCGGTGGAGGCGGTGGCCGCGGTAGCCGCGGTCTCGGCGGGCGTGTCGTCGCCCAGCAGGTTCACCAGGGAACCGAGCAGACTTCCGCCCCCGTTGGAGGCATTGGAGGCGCCGGAGCTGCTGCCGCCCAGCAGGCTACCCAACAGGCTACCGCCGCCTTGCTGGCTGGAGCCGCCGCCCAGCAGGCTCCCCAACAGGGAACCGTTGGACTGGCTCTGGGTGGTCTGGGCCGGGGTGCTGTCTCCCAGCAGGGAGCCCAAGAGGCTGCTGCCGGCGTTGGCGTCCGCGTCGTTTCCGCCGCCCAGCAGCATGCCCAGCAGGGAATCGCCGCCGCTCTGCTGTGCGGAGGAAGAGGAGCCGCCCAACAGGCTGCCCAAAAGGCCGCCGCCGCTCTGCTGGCTGGAGCCGCCGCCCAGCAGGGACCCGAGAAGCCCGCCGCCGGAGCTGCTGCCGCCGCCCAGGAGACTGCCCAAAAGGCCGCCGCCGCTTTGCTGGCTGGAGCTGCCGGTTTTGCTAAGCAGCAGATAGAGCAGGATAGGCGCGGCGATCTTCAAAATGCTGCTGGCCTGACCGCCGGACACGTTGGCGTTGCTGGCCGCGCTTTGGGTGGCCGTGGCGGCGTTGCCTCCCAAGAGCATGGACAGAAGGTCCATGCCGCCTGCCCGGGTGCCGCCCCGGGTGACGGTCTGCTGCTGGGCCTCTGCGGCCCGGCTGGCCAGCTGGCCGGAGGCAGTGTCCTTCTCGATGGCGGGCAGAACGGCGTTGAGCACGTCCTCCACCTGCTGTTCGGTGACGCCCTGGCCTGCTTCGTTGGCAATGCGCTGCAGGGTGTTTTCGTCCAATAAGCTGCGAATGGAATCCATAGTGTCATAACTCCTTTCCGAGATAGCATAAAAATACCATATTCGCGTTGAAATATCAATCCAAAGCCACAAAAAAGCGCAGATTTTGTTTCGGAAACGATTGCAAGCCACCATACCTTGTGGTATACTGCGGTTAGCCATAGCAGCTATGGCGCATTTATACAAGGGGGAAAACACTTTGGAAGAGGAAAAGAAAGCAAAGACCGTTGCGGCGCCCGCCGAAGCGGCAGAAAAGAAAGCGCCGGCCAGGAAGGCCCCTGCCAAGAAGGCCGAACCCGCTGAGGAGGCGAAGGAGCCCGCGAAGAAGGCGCCAGCCAAGAAGGCCGAGCCTGCGGAAGCGAAGAAGCCCTCCGCCGCCGCGCTGAAGGCGGCCCTGGCCCAGATGGAGGAGCAGGAGACCGGCAAAAAGAAGAACACCGTCCTGCTGCGGGTGCTATCTTTCGTCATGTGGGCCCTGGCCATCGTGGCCATGTATCTGCCCCAGATCGGGGAGCTGGAGCTGCCCTTCGGCGCCATGCGCATGCTGGTGCTCAAGAATTACACGCCCATGATCATCGACATCGTGGTGGCCGTGGCCCTGTGCATCGGCGCCGCCCTGCTGTGGAAGAAGGCCAATCACATCCACCCCGTCAAGTCCCACAACAAGATCGTCCAGTTCATCTGGAACCAGCTGGGCCTCATCATGGCCTTCCTGATCTTCTTCGTCATCGGTCTCGTGCTGATCCTGAAGAACGACAAGCTGGACGCCAAGACCAAGAGGATCGCCATCGCGGCCCTGGCCGTCATCACCCTGCTGGTGGGCGGCGTCTCCGCCGACTATCATCCCGTGACCCAGGACGAGGTGAACAAGGTCACCCAGGAATTCAACATCGACGCCCAGGCCCCCGACGGCTGCTTCTGGACCACCTACGGCAGGAAGTATCACCTGTACGGCGACTGCCAGGCCTTGTCCAACACCTCCGCCGAGAACCTCCATCAGACCTCCCTGCAGGAGGCCTGGGAGAACAACCGGGGCGAACTGTGCAGCTTCTGCGCCAAGCGGGCCGCCGCCAACGACCTTGCCGACACCCCGGCCATCGCCCCCACCAACCCGTAACGATCGCCATTGCAAGGAGCTGCCCCTCGGCGGCTCCTTTTTCTTTTTGCCCGTTATGTTTCTCTCCTCCTGGCCCTCTTTACAGGTGAAACCGGTTTTGAAAAGGAAGCATTTGTATGGAACAAAACGAACGATTTGACCTGATCTACAGCGAGACGCGGGATGACCTGCTGCGCTATCTGATGCTGCGGACCAACGCCGCGCCGGAGGCGGAGGATCTCTTCCAGGAGGTGTACCGACGGTTCTATGCCCGCCTCACCCGCAGCGTCCTGCCTATCCTCGACCCGCGGCGGTATCTGTTCTCGGTGGCCAAAAAGGTGCTTGCCGGGTATTACCGCACCGCCGCGAAGCGAAAGGAGATGGAGCAGCCCCTGCCGGAGGACTTCGATCTCC
The DNA here is from genome assembly GCA_902798825.1 of uncultured Eubacteriales bacterium. Taxonomy (GTDB): domain Bacteria; phylum Bacillota; class Clostridia; order Christensenellales; family CAG-138; genus RUG472. Next base: position 46,317 of record CADBYI010000013.1, read on the forward strand.
TGTCGGAGGACGAGCCCCTGGACGAGCGCCTGCTCCGGGAGGAGCGGATGGATGAGGTCTGGCGGCTGCTGGAACGGGAGCCCGAACTGAGCCGCAGGGTATTCCTGCTCTTCTATGGCTGCGACCAGTCCCAGAAAGAGATCGCAACGTCGCTGGGCATCACCGAGGAAGCGGTCCGCCAACGGCTGTATCGCACCCGCAGTCGGATCCGCGACCTGCTGGAACACAGGGAACAGGAAAGGAGCTAAGCATGAACGAACATGACTTTTTCAAAAAGATGATCTTTGATCACGCGGTCAACGACGCCTACGTCAAGGCGAGGACCAAATACGCGACACCCAGGGGATTTGCGTGGAGAAAAGCGGTCTCCATCGCGGCGGCAGCCTTCGTGGTGCTGGTGGGCACGGTATTCCTCATTCCCTCTGCCCGGGCGGAGGTGCTCTCCTGGTTCGGGGTGTCCACCCCCCAGGACTACCTGACCACGGACCCGGAGCAGCGGACCGAGATCCCCGAGATCGAATCGCTGATCGCTTCCCCTGAGCCCACCGATGGGTTCAAGCTGATCCCCATCGACCGGACCGACTCCAAGGCCGTCAACAGCGAGGAGGCGCTGAAACTCTCTGAATTCTTCTATGAGAACAGCGACATCCAGCTGGGCGACGCCATGTTCGACGGGCAGTACGTCTATCAGTCCCTGCGCCTCAACGGGCTGTCCGGCCTATACCTGCTGGAGCTGTCGACCGGCGGCCATCAGGCCGGCGTGAAGGTGGACCCCTACGCCGTCTGGGGGCTGTACGAGAACGGGCCCGACGTCGAGTACCTGACGGGGAAATGGACCCTGTACGAGCGGCCCGACGGCCACATCATCTACGAGATGCCGGACGGCAAACGATTCCAGGGCATGGTGGACCTTTCCGGCGCCCTGGACCCCTACTATGATTCCCTGTTCGACCAGGGGCTCCTGGGCGAGGACTGGACACAGGAGAAGCAGGATAAGATCGACGAGCAGAACCGGGCCTACCTGCAGGCGAACGGCCTCACGGCGGTGGCTTCCCTCTACGGTCTCGACGGCCTGGCCGACTACGCCGACGGGAACGGCAACGTGACGGCCAAGGTCTTCTATAAGGTCTTCGTCTGCGAGGAGGACCGGGGCGACGGCAATTTCGTCCCCCCCACGGAGCTCTTCTATGCCCAGCTGGGCACCATCACGGTCAACATGAAGGCCTATCAGGAGCTGCAGGCAAACCAGTTCGAAGCTGTCGCCAGCGCCGTGTGGGGCTCGGAGACGGTGACCCTCAGCCGGGTGGACATCGACTATGGCCGAAGCGACGACCGGTACGCCGACGACCGCATCGCCTTCTCCAAGCAGCAGGCCTCCACGGAGGGTCTGACCATGGCGGTGGAGGATATCCAGATGGACGCCCTGGGCGTCCACGACATCAAGATCCGCGTCCTCGCACCCGAAGCGTGGACCAAGGAGCAGCGGGAAGCCCTGGCGTCGTCCCTGGGGTTTGAGACCCTGATCAACGGCGAGAGCGGCAAATGGTTCCTGAACTCCCGTAACTGCCAGGTGCAGGAGGACGGCTCGGTGCTGTTCCGCGCCCGGACCCTGGACGAGGTCCCCTACGATATGCTCGGCTCCATCCGGGAGATATCCTTCATTCCGACCCTGCGCACCTTTACGAAGGTGGAGCCCTATGACACAAACGACAAACCCCTGGGCGCCCTGGAGCCCGACTACGGCGAAGTCCTGTGGAGCCGGCCCGGGGTCAACGGCTGGGACGACGACGCCACCGAGACGGAGTTCCCCCAGTACGCCCTGGTGCTGAAGGTGAAGTGAAGTCCGCACACCCAAGACCCATCCGCCTCAAAAGCCATCGGCTCCGCCGGTGGCTTTTCGTTTGACTATCCCGGCGGAAACGGATATAATATCACCATATGAAAAACATATTTTCCAAACTAAAGTCCCTTTTCCAGCCCGGCCAATGGACCCCGCCGGGGATTGTCCCCTTTGACCCGGAGAAGCAGTATGCCGTCATCCGCTGCTCCATCTGCACCGGTGAGAAGGTGGCGGGGTTCAAAAACAAGGCGGACGGCCGGTTCACAGAGGTCATGCTCATCCGCTCCCCGCGGGAGGAGCAGCAGTTCAGGGAGATGTACCATCTGGACGCGGTCAGGACGGAGTATTGACGGGCACGCCGGTTCGGCGGCGAGCGGAAGGGGAGAGTCTACATGACGAAGGGACGCTTGGAAGCATTCAGCGATGGGGTCATCGCCATCATCATCACCATCACCATCCTGCTGATCGATCTGCCAAAGGGGGACGATCTTTCCTCCCTGATGGCCGTGCTGCCCTTGGCGGTCTGCTATCTCATCAGCTTTATCATCGTGGGCACCAACTGGGTCAACCACCATCATCTGCTGCAGGTGGCGAACGCCGTGGATGGAAGAACCCTGTGGGCCAACCTTTTGTATCTGTTCGTGCTGTCCTTCCAGCCGGTGACCACGGGCTGGGTGGGCCGATCCGATTTCGCTGTGCTGCCGGTGCGGATATATGTTCTGGTGACTCTGGCCTGCTCATTGAGCTATGTGCTGCTGGAAAAGGCCATCATCCGCTCCAGCGATAGCGAGCTGCTGAAGACGGCGGTCAGCGAAAGCAAAAAGGAGCAGTGGACCATCCTGATGGACGTGCTGGCCCTGCTCCTGACCTTCGTTCCCGGCGCCCACTACGCCTCCTGCCCCCTGCTGGTGGTGGCCTTGGCGCCCTGGATCATCCCCGATCTTCGGATGAAGCGGGTGTTCGAGGCGGCCCAGCGCAAACAGGAGGGGGAAGGGGTCTGACGCAGCGACATGGAAAAGCGGTTCAAACACACCCATCGGCCGGGCTTCTGGCTTGGCTTCATCGATTTCTTCACGGCGGGGCTGTTCTTCCTCCTGTATATGCCTTTGGGCGGATTGGAGAAGGAGCTGGAGGAGGTGCTGGGACACAGGGTTCGCCCCTACTGGCAGGCGTATCTGCTGGGCATCCCCACCCTGTTCATCTATACGCTTGTATGGATGGCCAACATCGCCGAGGAGCTGAAAGCAAAGGCCCTCGATCTGGGGATCGAAGGGCCCCACACCTCCTGGCGCCACATGTTCTGGTGGAACATGCTGGGCTGCCTGTGCTTCGGCCCCATGATCGCCACATATCGGTTTTTCAGGACCCTGAATGGAATCGAGAGCGAATTGAACCAACGCTGAAACCAGCCTCTGTCTTAGCATATATCCACATTCTCTTGGCCACCTGACCCTTGACCCAATGGCCCACAGGTTGTAAACTATTATATAATGCAGTTTTCTCCATGCAGGATGCGAAACGAATGATCTCGGTGGGATTACGGATCGAAATCATGGTTAGGATGGTTGGATAGGCAATGAAACGCATCAAAAATTTGGTCATCGGTGGCATACAGAACAAGGTGTTCAACCTGATCCTGTACACGGTCGTTTTGCTCACGGCCGCATTTATGGCGGTGTCCCTGTATCACAGCCGTATGCTGACCCAGGTCGTTGGCGAGTCCAGCCAGCGGGAAAAGGCGGCGATCTCTGAAATCACAGGGGATGTGATGGACCAGGTGGTCGTCCAGAGCCTGGGACGGTCGAACAGGACAGAGGCACGGTTTGCCGACGAAATGTTTTCCGCCGCCGCGGAGCGGGTCACGTTTATGGCGGATTGCGTGGAAAAGATCCTCTCCCGTCCGGACGCCTATGGGGTTCACGCCTATGGGGCGCCTGACCCGAAAGATGACGGGGCCTGGACGGCTAAGGTGCTGTATGCTCGTGACGCGGAGGAAGAGGACGAAGCCATTCGGACCAAGCTGGGGTCGCTGGCCAATCTGACGGACCCTCTCATATCCCTTTGCACCTCCTTTGGGGTGGAGGACGTCTATGTGGCTTTGCCGGAGGGCGTGTTCTATACGGTGGATACCATCTCCTCCAGCTGGTTCGTGGACGGAAAGCTCCGGGACTATGACCCCAGGGAGCGTCAGTGGTACCAACAGGCGGTCCGGGCCGGACAGATGATCTTTACCGATGGGGAGTGGGATGTGAATACCGGCAAGTATTGCGTGGAATGCGCCATGCCGGTGTATGGAGAAGACGGCGAATTGGCGGCGGTGGTCGGGCTGGATCTCTTTCTGGATGAGATCCAGAAGGTGATGCAGGATTCCTCCATTGAGGGAGAATTCAATCTGCTGGTCAACCAGGATGGCCGCGCCGTGCTGCCCATGCAGGCGGAGGCCTTCCCCATGGCGGAAGCGGATCGGGCCCGTGATCTGCGCGCTTCCTCCAATGGGTTTCTGTCTCAAATCGTCAGCTCCGCCCTGGCGGGGAAGGAACCTTCCGTGACCCAGGGCGATTTAGCCAACGGGGCCTATTATGTGACCGCCACGCCCATAGAAACCACCGGCTGGGTGCTGCTCTCCGCGTTCGACAAGAGTCTGTCTGACCAGCCGGCTCATCTGCTGGAAGGGAGCCTGACAGAGGTGCAGTCGGAAGCTACCGCCGTCTATCGGGAGAAGACGTCAAATTCCCGTACCACGGCCATCGTGCTGCTGCTGGGGGTGATGCTGCTGACGCTGGGCGGCGCCCTGGTGCTGGGCAAACGGATCGTGAAGCCCCTCAACACCATCACAAAGCGGATATCCGAGATCAGCGAAAGCAATTTGGAATTCAAGATGGAGGATGCCTACCGGACCGGCGACGAGGTGGAGGAACTGGCCCAATCCTTTGCAAGCATCTCCCACAGGACCGTGGAATACATGGACAAGGTGGTGCAGGTGACCGCGGAGAAGGAGCGCATCGGGGCGGAGCTGTCCCTGGCGACCCAGATCCAGGCGGCCATGCTGCCCCATCTCGTGCCTGCGTTCCCGGATCGGACGGAGTTCGACATCATCGGCAGCATGGACCCGGCCAAGGAGGTGGGGGGCGATTTCTATGATTATTTCCTCATAGACGAGGACCATCTGTGCCTGCTCATCGCGGATGTGTCCGGCAAGGGCGTTCCGGCGGCCCTGTTCATGATGGCCAGCAAGATCATCTTGCAAAGCGTGGCCATGATGGGCCTGTCCCCGGCCCAGATCCTGGCGAGGACCAACGAGGCCATCTGCTCCAACAACGAGGCGCAGATGTTCGTCACCGTGTGGCTGGGCATTTTGGAGATATCCACCGGCAAGCTGACCGCCGCCAACGCTGGCCATGAGTATCCCCTGATCAAACGTCCCGATGGGAACTATGCCCTGTATAAGGACAAGCACGGCTTTGTCGTCGGCGGCATGGAGGGGGTCAAATACAGGGAGTATGAGATAGAGATGGAGCCCGGGACCAAGCTGTTCGTCTACACGGACGGCGTGCCGGAGGCTATGAACGGGGAGAAGGAGCTGTTCGGCATGGACCGGTTGATGACGGCGCTGAATCGGGAGCCGGATGATGCGCCTCTGGAGGTGCTGAAAAACGTGCGCCGACAGGTGGACGCCTTTGTGCAGGATGCGGAGCAGTTTGATGATCTGACCATGGTGTGCATGGAATACAAGGGAGGAGCAAACCGATGAAGGAGCTGACGGTGCAGGCGGCGCTGGAGAACATCCCCGTGGTCACGGCCGCCATGGACGAGTTTCTGGAAGCGCTGGATTGCCCCCTGAAGGCCCAGATGCAGCTCGACGTGGCCGTTGACGAGCTGTTCGGCAACATCGCCCAGTACGCCTATCCGGACGGTACCGGCAGCGTCACCGTTCGTTTCGATCATGACGAAGCCGCCCGCATGGTGTCCGTCACCTTTGTGGACAGCGGCGTTCCCTTTGATCCGCTGAAGCAGAGGGACCCGGACGTTTCGCTTTCCATAGACGATAGAAAAGAGGGGGGCCTTGGGATATTCATGGTGAAGAAAACCATGGACCATATGGTGTATCGTCATGAAGACGGCTGCAATCTGCTGACCATATATAAGCGCATCTGACACAGACGAGGACAGGACATGATACGAAAGCTATTCAAACAGATGCTGGTGCCCCAGATCCTATCCGCCATGACGGTCATGCTCTGCATGCTGGTGGACAGCATGATGATCAGCCGTTTCCTGGGGGTGGACTCCATGACCGCCTATGGCCTTGCCAACCCGGTGCTGCTGATCTTTGCCGCCTACGGCGCCATGCTTTCCGCAGGCATCCAGGTCATGTGCGGCAAGACCATGGGGGCGGGGGACAAGGAGGGTACCAACGCCTGCTTCTCTGCCTCGGTGGTGCTGGCCCTCACCGTTTCCCTGGCGGGCATGGTGCTTATCCTTTTGCTGGTGAACCCGGTCTGCACCCTCCTTGGCGGGGGGCGGCCAGGGCCGGACAACCCGGTGTTTTATCTGACCCGCGACTATCTTAGGGGCTTCATCATCGGCGCGCCTGCCTTCATCGTGGCGCAGATCATGGTGCCGTTTTTGCAGATTTCCGGCAACCGGATGCGGTTGGCCCTGGCCGTGGTGCTGATGACCGTGGGCGACATCGCCTTTGACCTTTTGAACGTGTTCGTCTTCCACGGCGGGACGTTGGGCATGGGCCTTGCGTCCAGCTTCAGCTATTATTTGGCGCTCATAGTGGGGTTAGCCTACTTCTTCCGGAAGGATTGCCTGTTCAAGCTGAGGCTCAAGGCCATCCGGCGGAAGGTGTGCGGGGAGCTCCTGAAGTATGGGGTGCCCACCATCATCAACTCCCTGGCCATGGTGGTGCTGGTCTTCACCCTCAACAAGATCCTGCTGGGCGCGGGAGGGAACCGGGCCGTGGCCGCGTACTCCGTGATCTCCACCGTTGGGAACATCTGCTACTGCTTCGGATCGGGTGTGGCATCGGTGGCGCTGCTCCTGGCCGCCATCTTCTACAGCGATGAGGACAGGTCCGCCATCTACACCCTGGTCAGGACCCAGACCTATTACGCGGTGGTCCTGGACGCCGCCCTGGTGGTGGCGGTGCTGCTGCTGGCGCCGGCCCTGGTGAGCCTGTTTCTGACGGACCCGGCCGCCCGGACCGTCACGATCCAGGGGCTGCGGCTGTTCAGCTTCTCCCTGCTGCCCTGCTCGCTGAACACCACCTTCAAAAACTATTATCAGGGGGTGGACCATGTCCGGTTTACCGAGGCCATCTCACTGCTTCAAAACGTGACATTCCCAGTGCTGGTCGCCGTCGTCCTAAGCCGGTTCTTGGGGACCACCGGCGTGTGGCTCTCCTTCCTGGGCGGGGAATTGCTCACCATGATCGTCATCTGCGCCGTGGTGTGGAAGAAGAACGGGAAAGCCCGGGTGTCGGCGGAGGCCTTCGCCCTGCTCCCGCGGCTCTTCGGTGTGAAGACAGAGGACATGATCGAGATGACGGTCCACTCCCAGGCGGAGGCGGAGGGGGCGTCCTTGCAGGCGGCCGAATTCTGCAAGGCCCATGGGGAAAGTCCCCGCAACAGCATGCTCATCTCCCTCTGCGTGGAGGAGATGGTCAACAACATCGTGGCCCATGGGTTCCGGAAGGATCGGAAGGATCAGAGCGTGGACATTCGTATCCTAGTTAAGGACGGCAACCGCATCATCCGCATCCGGGACAACTGCGTCAACTTCGACCCGCTGGAATATTTGAAGCTCCATGAGAACGACGACCCCATGGCCCACATCGGCATCCGCATGGTCATGAAGATGGTCAAAGACGCCAACTACGTGAACTCCCTGGGCCTCAACAACCTGACGCTGGTCATGTGACGGACCCAAGCATATAAATCCCAACAAAAGAAAGGAAAAGCAACCATGAAAACAGACGTGATCACCATCAGCCCCGCCGGCGAGGGCATGGAGGAGGCGCTGCGGCAAACGGAGAAGGCTGCCGCCTATGCGGACCTGGGCCCGAAGGAGAGCCTGCGGCTCAGGCTTCTGGGCGAAGAGATGATGGGCATGCTGCGCACCATCGTCGGCGAAGAACGATCCCGCTTCTGGGTGGAGGCGGAGGAAAAGGCCTTTTCCCTCCATCTGTCCGCCAACGTGCGGATGAATACGGACATGCGGGAGGAGCTGCTCAAGTCCTCCACCTCCGGCAGGAACGCCGCCGTAAAGGGCTTCATGAGCCGCATCCGGGATATCTTCACCCAGCTTTGTGAGCCGGACGGCGACGGCATCTCTCCCACGGACTACGGATTCTCCTATGTGGATGTGGCCAGCTTCGACGCCTCCATGGGCGTCACCACCCACGGCATGCTCTATGGCTGGTCCATGAGGGAGTATAAGAGCGCCATTGGCGAGCACCGGGAGGAGGAGGCGGACAAGTGGGACGAGCTGGAAAAATCCATCACCGCCCGCCTCGCTGACGAGATTAAGATCTTTATCCGCGGCAACACCGTGGAGATGGTCATAGAAAAAACATTTTGAAAGGAGATAGATTCATGAACATCGAAAGCAACAAGAACGGCAACGCCCTGACCCTCGCCCTGGAGGGGAGGCTGGACACCATCACTGCCCCGCAGCTGGAAGCGACGTTGAAGACCGCCCTGCCCGGCGTGGAAGCGCTGGTCCTGGATCTGGGAAAGCTGGAATACATCTCCTCCGCTGGATTGAGAGTCCTGCTCACCGCCCAGAAGACCATGAACAAGCAGGGGACCATGAAGGTCAAGAACGCCAACGAGATGATCCTGGAGATCTTTGAGGTCACCGGTTTTTCGGATATTCTGACCATCGAATAAACAGATTCGAGCGAAAAGATAAGAAAGGGGAGACTCGCTATGAAAAAGACCTGGATATTCCTGCTCGTGGCTCTGCTGATCCTGGGGGGCGGACTGGTTTCGTCCCATGCGACCCTGGCGGCGGAGGACGAATTCAAGACCCTGGGAGATGTTTTTCCCTATGTGCCTGACGGTGCACCCCTCTTTGAAAACGTGTGCATCTGCGTCTTTGAGAAGGAAGGGACGTTCTATCGGGTGGAGGCTGACGTCCCCGCGGAGATTATTGAAAAAAACGATGCGCTGTACGATTCCGAAAGCTATGATTCCCAGGTGAAGGAACTTTTGAAGGACCTGCCTGTGAAACAGACGATCGATCTTTCGGCGTTCCTGCTCAAAGAAGGGGAGCTGGAAGCCCTCGTGGGCAAGACGGGGCAGGAGCTGACGGACATGGGCTTCGTCCCCGCGGATGAATACGAATTCTCGGACACCGTGACCGAAATCCATCTCTACAGGAACGCCTTCGAGTATGTTGTGTCGTTCGCTGAAACGGTTTCGCCCCAAAGGGCCCCCAATCTGGAGGAGGTCATGGCGCCTTTGACGGTGAAGCACGCCGCTTTCACCGGGAATCTGTCCTACTATGCCTGGGAGCCGGCGTTTGACCCCGAGGGCGGCCCGGAGTATTGGTATGAAGCCCCGCCGTCCTTCCCGATCCCGGAGATTCCCGTGGACGAGAGCCCCTTCAGGACTCTGGCCGATGTATATGCCGCTTTGGCGGATAGATACTCCATTTCCGGTCCCACCGATGGGCTCATTGTCTTTGCTTTCGAGACTGCAGACGGTCGCCTCTACCGGGTAGAGGCCCAGGTCTCCGCCGAGATCCAGGAGCAGCTGGACGCCATCGACTTCTTCGATGAGGAGCGGGATCAGAAGCAACAGGAGCTGTTGGGACCGCTGCCCGTGAGCCGTGTGGGCGATATTTCTGCCTGCATGCCTGCCCAGGCGGAGTTGGACGCCCTGGTGGGCAAGACCGGTCAGGAGCTGATGGACATGGGCTTTGAGCAGGGCATGGGCTACAGCTTCTGGGACAAGGCGGAGTTCTATCTGGAGAAAGACCTATTCGAATACCATGTCTACTTCAACGAAAAAGTCCCTGAAATGGAGGACTATGACGCGGTGCTAAATGAGATTCTGGCATCTTTGACCGTGGATAAGGCGGAGATCTCCGGCCTGTCAAACGTCTGCTCCGATCCCAATTTGATCTGGTAAACCGGAGCAGAGCATCGCACGCAGAAGGAAGCAGAGAGCCTGCCCGATGCTGATCGCCATATCGGCGATCGGCATGGGCGGCTTTCGTATGATCCGGCCGGATGCCTTTCAAAACGAAAGGACAGACAGGAAGGAACACCCTGTGAAAAACGAACCGTCTTATGCTCAGCGCATCGCGCAGGGGGCAGCCATCGCTGCCCTGTATGTGGTGCTGACGGTGATCTTTGCCCCCATCTCCTTCGGGGAGATGCAGGTGCGCATCTCGGAGGCGCTGACGATCCTGCCCCTGTTCACCCCCGCGGCCATACCGGGGCTGTTCGTGGGCTGCCTGCTGGGCAATCTTCTGGGCGGCGCCATCCCCATGGACGTGGCCTTTGGGAGTCTGGCCACCCTGCTCGGCGCGGTGGGCGGGTATCTGCTGCGGAAAAACCGATGGCTGGTGCCCCTGCCCACGGTGCTGGCAAACGCGCTCGTCGTGCCCTTTGTGCTGCGGTATGGCTATGGCGTGGCTCTGCCTATCCCCCTGATGGCGGTCTATGTGGCCCTGGGGGAGATCGTCAGCTGCTATGGGCTGGGAGAGCTGCTGTGCTCCGTACTCCTGCGCCACAGGCACATTTTTGCGTCTGGAAACGCAAAGAAGTAAGGGGAGGGCGGCGAGATGATCCCTTTGCTCCTCTCCTTTGCCGCGCTGCTCGCAGGCTAAGGAAAAGGATCAAAACCATGTAAACAAGGAGGGTGCAAATGGCCCGGAAAGCTTTGCCGACGGATGCGTCGGGGTTCGTGCTGCTCAACGATTTTGTCCCCCACATCGTGCAGGAGATACGGTATTATTCCACCTATAACTTCATCGGGGAGCGCGTCGACGGCTATGAGGAGCCGGTGGCCTTGCTGACGCGGGAGGCGGCCCGGGCTTTGAAGGCCGTCAGCAACGAGATGATCATCCAAGGGTATCGCCTCAAGGTGTTCGACGCCTACCGGCCCGTTGCGGCGGTGAAGCAGTTCATCCTCTGGGGCATCGAGGACACGGACGTGCGCATGAAGCCATATTTTTACCCGGACCTGGAGAAACAGTCCCTGTTCGCACAAGGATATATCGCCAAGCGGTCCAGCCACAGCCGGGGCAGCGCCATCGATCTGACCCTTCTGGACATGCGCACGGGAAAGGAGCTGGACATGGGCAGCCCCTTCGATCTGTTCAGCCCCCTGAGCCATCCGGACAACCGGGACGTTACGGAGGAACAGTATGCCAACAGGATGCTCTTGCAGCACGCCATGGTTCGCAACGGCTTTGCGCCCATCGACTGCGAATGGTGGCACTTCGCTCTGGCGGACGAGCCCTATCCCGACACCTACTTTGAGTTCCCCGTCAACAGCGAAGCCGTATTGACAAGGTGAAACAGGCGCCATGTGGCGCCTGCTTTTCGATTATATGGGCACGGATGTTCAGGGCCGTCTCCGCCGGGCGTTGCGGCAGGAGCAGGAGCTGCGGCCGTTGTAGAGGCCCTGGATGATCTCCAGACACTCGCCGAAGCGCTGGAAATGGACCACCTCCCGCTCACGCAGGAAGTAGAGGGGCTCCAATATCTGCTCGTTGCCCGTCATATTCATCAGATGCTCATAGGTGGCCCGGGCCTTCTGCTCGGCGCCCATGTCCTCGGTGATATCCGCGATGGGGTCGCCGGTGCACTGGATATAGGCGGTGGTGAAGGGCACCCCGTTGGGGTCCACGGGGAACACGCCGTGGTCGTGCATGGTATAATATCCAGCCAACCCCGCCTGATCCAGCTCCGCGCAGGTGGCGCCCTGCATGCACTGGCGGATCATGGTGCCGATCATCTCGTAGTGGGCCAGCTCCTCCGTGCCTATATCGGTAATAACTTTTGTACCTTTTGCACAACCATCTCAAAATGAGTTTGCTTTCTTGCTGTCCACCTTCGACCTCAAGGTCTTTAGACGCATGGTTAGTCTTTCTGTTTTTGCGGAATAGAATCTATTGGAGTGTGGAGGAGCAAAGTTAAAAAAACCGTTTTACATGCGTGATGGGATTCAATCTTTGTCACAACCCAAACCAGCTCTTTGCTTGATTTGGTTGCGGGGGAAGGATCCTTATCCTTAATACAGACTGTGATGTCTGTTCTTTGTGAATTTAAAACAATTCCTATATGCGTGAAAAGTTCCAATTGCATATGAATCAAAAGAAAAGCCACTTCAGAAATGATCTGAACCCAAAAAGTTAGACACGAGATCGGAATTAAGCAGCATGAAGGGCTTGCTTTCTGTGAACAGCAGGAGGTAAGCCCTTTAGCTTTGCTTTGATCCTACGGTTATTGTAGTAATCAAGATACTCGATCAGCTCTTGTTTGAACTGTTCTAAAGAGTCAAACTCTTTCAGATAGAGCAGTTCGCTTTTG